>JAWKYX010000006.1:0-98141 GCA_041396265.1 Rhodocyclaceae bacterium | reverse complement strand
TGGCGCCGATGACAAGAAAACCAAGTATGTCAAAGGCGGTGACCTGGCCAGCGGCAAATTCTACGACCTGATCCAGTGGCGCAGCGGCAAGGGCGAAATGCACGACGGCTATGTGGCCGACAAGCGCGTCATGGATGGCGGCAAGGGCCTGGTGAGCGCCGAAGGCAAGAAAGACGGCGACACCTGGACCGTGGTGTTCACTCGCAAGCTCGCCGGTGGCGGCGAGGGTGACATCGCCCTGGCCACGGGCAAGACGTACAACATTGGCTTCGCGGTGCATGACGACCACGCCAAGGGCCGTTTCCACCAGGTCTCCATGGGTTACACCCTGGGTATCGATGCCAAGGCGGATATCGTCGCCGCCAAGCAGTAATCGGCGGTCGGCAAGTGGCACGAGGGCGCCTGCGGGCGCCCTTTTTCTTGCCCGCCGCGTTCGCGTCGCCCGACGTCCTCGTCAAAGGTGTGGGCTTTGACAACTGTCAAGGGCGCCCCCGCAGGCATCCCCTAATGTGTGGGCATTGCAAGCGAGGAGGCTGTGATGGCCGTCGATCGATCCCTGTGGGTTCATGTAGTCGTGCTGCTGGGTGTGGCCGCCGTGGCGGCCACGGCACAGGCCGAGCCGGCCGCTGCGCGGCAGAAGGAGCTCGTCAACATGGTGCGACAGGACTGCGGCTCCTGTCATGGCCTGACGCTGCAGGGCGGCCTTGGGCCGGCGCTGCTGCCGTCGGACCTCAAGGGCAAGCCGGCCGAGTCGCTGGTGGCAACGGTGATGATGGGCCGTCCGGGCACGGCCATGCCGGGCTGGGCGCCGTTCATGAGCGAGCAGGAGGCCGAATGGATTGTGGCCCGCCTGATGCAGGGCTTTCCGCCTGTGGCACAACAGTTGGAGTCGTCGAAATGATGGGTCGGATGCTGGGGGTTGGACTTCTTTCGCTCGGGTTGCTGGCGGGGTGTGCACAAACACCGGCGCTGCGGGGCACGGGCGACATGGGCGTGGTGATCGAGCGCGCAACGGGGACGGTGCAGGTGGTTGAGCACAGCGGCCGGACGCGCCTCGGCTCGGTGCCCGGCCTGGGCGACCTGTCGCATGCGCACGTGACCTACTCGCGCGATGCGCGCTATGCCTTCGTGTTCGGCCGCGACGGCGGGCTGACCAAGGTCGACTTGCTGACGCAGCGCATCGTCAAGCGCGTGATCCAGGCCGGCAACTCGATTGGCGGCTCGGTGTCGCAGGACGGTCGCCTGGTGGTGGCGCAGAACTACCAGCCCGGCGGCATCAAGGCCTTTGACGCCGAGACGCTTGAACTGGTGTCCGAGGTGCCGGCCGAGTACGCGCCAGGCCAGTTTTCCAAGGTGGTGGGCCTGGCCGATGTGCCGGGGCAGAAATTCGTCTATGCGCTGTTCGAGGCGGGTGAGATCTGGGTGACCGATTTCACCGACCCCAGGCAGCCCAGGACCACCCGCTACCCGGCGGGCAAGCAGCCCTATGATGGCCTGGTCACCCCGGACGGTCGCTACTTCATGGCCGGCCTGTTCGGCGAGGATGGCATCGCACTGCTCGATCTGTGGCATCCCGAGAAGGGCGTGCGCAAGATCCTTGATGGCTATGGCCGCGGCGAGGAGAAGCTGCCGGTGTACAAGATGCCGCATCTGCGTGGCTGGGCAATGGCGGGGGGCTTCGCCTTCCTGCCGGCCATCGGTCGCCACGAGGTGCTGGTGGTCGATACGCGGACGTGGACCGAGGCGGCGCGGGTGCCGGTCAAGGGGCAGCCGGTGTTCGTGATGGCGCGCCCGGATGGCCGCCAGGTGTGGGTAAACTTCGCCTTCCCCGACAACGGCTGGGTGCAGGTCATCGACACGCCGACGCGGGAAGTAGTCAAGACGCTGGCGCCGGGCAAGGCGGTGCTGCACATGGAGTTCACCCCGCGCGGTGACGAGGTCTGGGTGTCGGCGCGTGATGACAACAAGGTGACGGTGTTCGACACCGCCAGCTTCGAGGTGCGTCAGACGCTGCCGGCAACGGCACCGTCGGGCATTTTCTTCAGCCATCGGGCTGCGCGGATCGGATTCTGAGGAATGACCATGCTGCTCGATGGCCGTGCGCCCATGATGACACTCAAGCCGGTATTTTCCGACGAAGCGGATTTTCGCTTGCTGAACGATTTTCAGCGTGACTTTCCGCTGGTGACCCGCCCGTTTGCACGCATTGCGACGGACCTGGGGGTGACTGAGGCGGGCGTACTGTCCCGGCTCAATGGCCTGCGCGAAGGCGGCACGGTCAGCCGTGTGGGGCCGGTGTTTTCGCCACGACGCATCGGCGCGAGCACGCTGGCCGCGCTGAAGGCGCCGCCGGATCACCTCGATGACATCGCCGCGGTGGTCAGCGCACATCCTGAAATCAACCACAACTACGCGCGGGAACACGCGTGGAATCTGTGGTTCGTCGTCGCCGCGCCCGACGCCGTGGCGCTGGCGCGGGTGTTGCGCGAGATCCGTCGCGAGACGGGATGCCCGGTGATTGCCTTGCCGCTGCGCGTCGAATATCACATCGATCTCGGCTTTGATCTGGCGGGCAATGGACGTACGACCTCGCAGGTGAGCTACGGTCCGGTCGAGCCGGAGGTGCTGACCGATACTGAGGTGGCGGTGATGCAGGTGCTGCAGTCCGGGCTGCCACTGGTCAGCCGGCCGTTTGCCAGCGTGGGCAACAGCGCCGGGGTGAGCGAATCGATCGTGCTCGGCACGGTGCGCGACTGGATTGCCCGCGGCATCGTCAAACGCTTCGGCGTGATCGTGCGTCACCATGAACTGGGCTACCGCGCCAACGCGATGTGCGTGTGGGATGTGCCCGACGATCAGGTCGATGCGCTGGGCGAGCGCCTGGCGGCGGCCGACGGAGTCAACCTGTGCTACCGCCGCGCGCGGGCCGAGGCCTGGCCGTTCAACCTGTATTGCATGATCCACGGCCATGACCAGGCCGCGGTGCGCGAGCAACTGGCGACGATCGTCGCGCAGTGTGGCCTGGGCCGGTTCCCGGCCGAAGTGCTGTTCTCCACCCGTCGCTTCAAGCAGTGCGGCGCGCGCTATGCCGCCGATCGGGCGCGCAATGACTGAGCGCCAGGCGCCCGCGGCGCTGTCCGATCTCGACCGGCAGATCATCAACGCCCTGCAAGGGGGCTTTCCGCTGACCGACACGCCGTACGCCGATGTTGCCGCGACGCTGGGCATCGGCGAGGCGGCGCTGCTCGAACGCCTGCGCGCGATGCTCGATACCCGCGTGCTGACCCGCTTCGGCCCGATGTTCCAGGTCGAGCGCATGGGCGGACGCTTCGTGCTGGCGGCGATGGCGGTGCCCGAGGCGCGCTTCGAGGCAGTCAATGCGCAGGTCAATGCCTTGCCGGAAGTGGCGCACAACTATCGCCGCGAGCATGCCTTCAACATGTGGTTCGTGCTGGCGACGGAAACGCCGGGCGGGATCGACGCCGCCGTGGCGCGCATCGAAGCCGATACCGGCTTGCCGGTCTATCCCTTCCCGAAGCTGAAGGAATACTTTGTCGAAATGAAGCTCAAGGCCTGACGATGGAAGCCATCGATGCGATTGACCGGGCCCTGATCGTGGCCACCCAGGGGGGCTTGCCATTGGTGAGCCGGCCGTATGACGCGCTGGGCGAGACGCTGGGGATGCCGGCGGCCGAGGTGCAGCGGCGGCTGGCCGGCCTGCTCGAGCGCGGAATCATCCGCCGCATCGGTGCGGTGCCCAACCACTATGCGCTGGGCTATGTCGCCAACGGCATGACGGTGTGGGATGTCGATGACGCCCTGATCGACACGCTTGGCGAGGCGGTGGGGCAGATGCCCTGCGTGACGCATTGCTACCAGCGCCCGCGCCACCTGCCCGACTGGCCCTACAACCTGTTCGCCATGGTGCATGGCCATGACCGCGACGAGGTGCTGGCACAGGCGGCGCTGATCGCGCAGCGGCTCGGCGATGCCGTGCGTGCCCGCGATGTGCTGTTCAGTTCACGAATCCTGAAGAAGACCGGCTTGCGCCTGGTCGGCTGAGTGGGGCGATCGACCGCGCCCGGTCTCGGCGTGATTAGGCGCCGTTGGCGGCGTAGTGCTGCCAGATCTCGGTGATCTGCTTGCGTTCGCTGATGAAGGCCTGCACGCACTCCTTGTCGAGCTGTTTGCCGGCCATCGAGCTGAGCAGGTCGAAGGCTTCGTCGAGCGACCAGCGCTGCTTGTAGGCGCGCACATTGGTGAGCGCATCGAAGATGTCCGACACCGTGATGACCCGGGTTTCCAGTGGAATGTCGTCGCCGGTGCGCCCCTCGGGGTAGCCGCTGCCGTCGAGATACTCGTGGTGCCAGGCGACCACCGCGCGCAGGGCCTTGATGCGCGGGTTGTGCTCGAGGCGGAAGTCTTCCACCAAACGGTCGATCAGCGCCGCGCCATTGGTCACGTGCATCTTCATCCGCTCGCGTTCGGCGTCGTCGAACTTGCCCGGCTTGAGCAGGATCTCGTCGGGGATGCCGATTTTGCCGATGTCATGCAGCGGGGCGTAGAGCGCGATCTCCTGCGAGAAGCTCTCGTCCAGCCCGTGCGCCTGCCCCATCACCTGGGCCAGCAGGCCGGCATAGCCACCGATGCGCAGCTGGTGCTGGCCGGTCTCGGTGTCGCGCATGAGCGTGAAGTCGCGAGCGAAGCGAACGGCGCCAAACAGGCCGTGAATGGCGTCGATCTCGTGCACCAGGATGTCGGCCATCAGGGGCGCCCAGCAGGCCAGTTCGGTCAGCCGGGCCTGCGCTGTGCGGGACCCGGCGCGCTGCATGACGACCAGGGCGCCGAGGTGCTCGCCGCTGCGCGTCAGCGGCAGGCATAGCAGCGGCTCGCAGGTGTCTTCGGCCACCCAGCGGATGAGCGGGTCGCTGAGTGACGGGGTGCGAATCGGGCGCCCTTTGGCCAGGCATTGACGCAGGGTGGCGCTGTCGCTGACATGCGTGGTGTCGTTGTCGCCGGGCGTCTTGCGCCGCCCCATCGAGTCGATGCTCGCGGCTATGCGCGTGCCGCCGTCGTCGAACCAGATGACCGCCAGCCGGCAGGGGTGCGGCAGGCGTTCGATCAGCTTGCGCTGCAGTGGCTCGAGCAAGGCCGGCAACGCGTTCTGGACGAACGCGTCGAGCAAGGCGTGATCGATGTGGTCGATGGGCGACAGGCGCCGTGGGTCCATGATGGGGCGAGGGTCCGGTAGTGCGAATACGTCTTGTTGGCGTGCAGGCACGTTAGCACCAATGCCGGCTTCTGACCATGCGGTTGACCGCAATCAACGCAGGGGACGGGGGGGCGGGCAAGAATGCCCGAAGCCCGAATCAGGAGTCGTATCGATGTTCCGACTGTCGCAGTACATGCATGAACTTGAGCACCCCACCGCCGTGGGGCCGCGCCGTGACCTCCCCGGTCCGGTGGTGATCTGGAACCTCATCCGGCGCTGCAACCTGACCTGCAAGCACTGCTATTCGATCTCGGCCGACACCAACTTCCCCGGTGAGCTCGATACGCCCGAGGTGTTCTCGGTGATGGACAACCTCAAGGCCTATCGGGTGCCGGTGCTGATCCTCTCCGGCGGTGAGCCGCTGCTGCGGCCCGACATCTTCGAGATCTCCCGCCGCGCGAAGTCGATGGGTTTCTACACCGCGCTGTCCTCGAACGGCACGCTGATCACCCAGGACAACATCGACCAGATCGCCGAGATCGACTACGACTATGTCGGCGTCAGCCTCGACGGCATCCGCGAGACGCACGATGAATTCCGCCGCATGAAGGGCGCCTTCGAGGCCTCGCTCGACGGCATCCGGTTGTGCCGCGACCGTGGGCTCAAGGTGGGCGTGCGCTTCACCATGACCCAGGACAACGCCGCCGACCTGCCCGCCTTGCTGCAACTGGTGGCCGACGAGGGCATCGACCGCTTCTACTTCTCGCACCTGAACTACGCCGGTCGGGGCAACAAGAACCGCAAGGACGACGCCCAGCACCAGCTCACCCGCTGGGCCATGGACCTGCTCTTCGAGACCTGTCTGGACGACCTGAAAACCGGCCGGGTGCGCGAGTTCACCACCGGCAACAACGATGCCGACGGCGTGTACTTCTACCAGTGGGTGGCGCGGCGCTTCCCCGACAAGGCCGAGCACATTCGCGCCAAGCTGGTGCAGTGGGGCGGCAACGCCAGCGGCGTGAACGTGGCCAACATCGACAACCTCGGCAATGTGCACCCCGACACCATGTGGTGGCACCACACCATCGGCAACGTGCGCCAGCGCCCGTTCTCGGAGATCTGGTCGGACACCTCCGATCCGCTGATGGCCGGGCTCAAGGCGCGGCCGCGTCAGGTCAAGGGGCGTTGCGGCGCCTGTGCGCATTTCGACATCTGTGGCGGCAACACGCGCGTGCGCGCCCAGCAGACCAGCGGCGACGCCTGGGAAGAGGATCCCGCCTGTTATCTGGACGACGCCGAGATCGGCCTCAACCCGGACGAGGCCATCCGCCCCCGCCTGACCGTGACCCCTTTCGCGCGCCGTCGCGCCTGAGTTTGCCATGCACACACTGATCCACGTTGCCATCCTGCTCGCGGTGTCGCTGTTCGTCAGCCATGCCTCGGCCGCCGCTCCCGCACCCGCCGAGGCCGCCACCCTGTTCGGCCAGCATTGCGCCAGCTGTCATGGCGCGGACCGGCTTGGCGCCATGGGGCCGGCCTTGCTGCCCGACAACCTGTCCCGCCTGCGCAAGAAGGCCGCGCGCGAGGTGGTGGTCAATGGCCGGGCGGCCACGCAGATGCCGGCCTTTGGCTCCACCCTGGACGATGCGCAGATCGACGCGCTGGTGGCCTGGATCTATCAGCCCACGGACACACCGCCGGTCTGGGGGGGGGAGCAGATCAACGGTTCGCGCCTCGTCCACGCCGAGGTGAATGCCTTGCCGGCCAAGCCGGCGTTCGACGCCGACCCGATGAACCTGTTCATCGTGGTCGAGGCGGGCGACCATCATGTATCGATCCTCGACGGCGACAAGCTCGAGCGCATCCACCGCTTTCCGTCGCGCTTCGCCCTGCATGGCGGCCCCAAGTTCAGCCCCGAGGGGCGCTTCGTCTACTTCGCCTCGCGCGACGGCTGGGTGACCAAGTACGACATCTGGAACCTCACGCCGGTGGCTGAAGTGCGTGCCGGCATCAACACCCGCAACCTGGCGGTGTCGTCCGACGGCAAGGTGGTGGCGGTGGCCAACTACCTGCCGCATTCACTGGTGCTGCTCGACAGTGACCTGAACCTGATCAAGGTGATGGACGTGACCGACAAGGAAGGCAAGCGCTCCTCGCGGGTGTCGGCCGTGTATGACGCCGCGCCGCGCAAGAGCTTTGTCGCCGCGCTCAAGGATGTGCCGGAAGTGTGGGAGATCAGCTATGACCCGACCGTCGAGGACATCCCCGTGGGGCTGATTCACGACTTCAAGTACAAGGAGGGCGCCTTCATCCGCGGCTACCTCAACCCACGCCGCACCCCGTTGGCCGATGTGCTGGACGACTTCTTCTTCACCCAGGACTACTCGGAGCTGATCGGGGCCACCCGCGCCGGCAAAAAAGGCCAGGTCGTGCATCTTGATGTGCGCAAGAAGATCGCCGATCTCGATCTGGGCGGCATGCCGCACCTCGGCTCGGGGATCACCTGGGAATGGCAGGGGCGCACCGTCATGGCCTCGCCCAATCTCGAAGACGGCAAGATCACGGTCATCGACGTCAAGGACTGGTCGGTGGTCAAGGAAATCAAGACACTGGGCCCGGGCTTCTTCATGCGCAGCCATGAGAACTCGCGCTACGCCTGGACCGATTCGATGATGAGCCCGACCGCGCGCGATACCTTGCAGGTCATCGACAAGGATAGCCTCGAAGTCGTCGCGCAACTGACCCCCGAACCCGGCAAGACGCTGGCTCACATCGAGTTCACCCGCGACGGGCGCTATGCCCTCGCCAGCCTCTGGGAGGATGACGGTGCGCTGATCGTCTATGACGCCGTCACGCTCAAGGAAGTGAAGCGCTTGCCGGCCCGGCGACCGGTCGGCAAGTACAACCTGCACAACAAAATCACACGCTCGTCGGGAACGAGTCACTGAGCGTGATGGCTTCCAAGTTGTTGATTGTTATTGAAAAATAATGATTCTTTGACCGCTTTCCGTCGCCCCGCCCGGCCATGACAATCTGGTGTGTGATCTGGGTCACGCACTGCTGAGGCGGGCTCGGGTATTGTTTCGTCCACATCAAGTTGGTGCCAAGCGTCGCTGCATGCCGGCGCACACTGGGCCGGCAAGGACGAATCATGCTCAAAGTGTTCAGCCACTACTTTCCTGCCACCACGCTTTACCAGATCATCTTCGACGCCGTGGTGCTGTTCGCGGGGGTGGTCATCGCGATCGTGCTGCAGCCCGATGTCGGCATCGAGGCCTGGCGTACGATTGTGCCGTCAGCCTTGTTCTTTGCCGTGGCCATGGTCGTGCTGAACACGCTGACCGGCTTCTATCGCCCGGTGGCCGGGCGGCAGACGAAAGATGTGGTGGCGCGGGTCCTGGTCGGCATCATCGTCAGCATTCCGGTAGCCTACGGCGTGTTCCGGGTGCTTCCGTGGGGCGAGTTCGCTTCGGAAGCGGTTGAAGTCTCGGTGATTCTCTTGCTGGGGTTGATCTTGCTGATGCGCGGATTTGCCAATCGTGGGCGCCTCGGCGCACTCCTGTCGCGGCGGGTTCTGGTGCTGGGGACCGGCGCCGAGGCGGAGTCGGTCGAGCGGGTCTTGCGCGACCCAGACTCGCGTGGCCTGAAGTTCGTTGGCTTTCTGCCGACTGGCGACGAAGATGCGCCCTCGGTGGCCGCCGATCAGATCCTGGCCCAGCGTGGCGCGGTCGTCGACGTGGTCGATGAACTGGGCGTCAATGAAGTCATCGTCGCCGTGCGCGAGCGTCGTGGCGGTGTGCTGCCCCTGCGCGAACTGCTCGACTGCAAGATGCGCGGCGTCAAGGTTTACGATTTGTCGACCTTCTACGAGCGAGTGCGGGGTCAGGTGCGCATCGACACCTTGAAGGCCAGTTGGCTGATCTTCGGCGACGGCTTCCGCCAGGGTTTCTGGCGCAGTCTGGTCAAGCGCTGCTTCGACCTGGCCGCTTCGCTGGTGCTGCTGCTGCTGGCCTTGCCGGTGATGCTGCTGACCGCGCTGCTCATCCTGCTCGAAGACGGCGGCCCGGTGTTCTATCGCCAGTTGCGTGTTGGCCAGAATGGTCGTCAGTTCAAGGTGATCAAGTTCCGTAGCATGGGCACCGACGCCGAGAAGGATGGCAAGCCGCGCTGGGCGCAGTCGAACGACAACCGGGTCACCCGGGTCGGCCGGATCATCCGCAAGCTGCGCATCGACGAACTGCCCCAGCTGTTCAACGTGTTCATGGGCGAGATGAGCCTCGTGGGGCCGCGGCCCGAGCGTCCGTTCTTTGTCGACCAGCTCACCGCCGAGATCCCGTTCTATGCGGTGCGTCACTGCGTCAAGCCCGGCGTGACCGGATGGGCCCAGGTGCGCTACCAGTACGGCGCGTCGGTGGATGATGCCGTGCAAAAACTCCAGTACGATCTGTACTACGTCAAGAACCATACGCTGCTGCTGGATATCGTTGTCCTGGCCGAGACGGTTCGCGTGGTGCTTACCGGCGAGGGTGCGCAGTAAGGCGCCCTTTCCCTGCTGGCCGGGTTCCCGGCCAAGGTGATTCGAGATGCTTGAACTGACGAGCGTGGCGGTCTGGGGCTATGCCCTGGCCGCTGCGGCGTTCGGGCTGTTCGGCGTGTATCTCGCGGCCGCCTGGCGCGGCAAGGGCGCGGGTGGCCGCCTGCTGCTGGCCGTTGGGGCCAGTGCGGCCTGGTGCGTCGCCTGCGCGGCAATGATTTCCGGCCTGGCCTACGCGGGCGCGCTGGCTGCCGTGCTGTCGGTGGTGCGGGACGCGGCTTGGCTTGCCTTTGTCGTCGGGTTGATCCGGCAGATCGATGGCAGCCGGCGCACCTGGCCGCAACGAGTGGCGATCGCTGTCGTGGCCTTGCGCGCAGCGACCGCAGGCATGACCCTGCTGTCGCTGCCCTGGCCGGTGGATCCGCTGCGCGCCTTGATCTTCCTGCACCTGGTTGCCGCGGTCTATGCCCTGGTGCTGGTCGAGCAACTCTATCGCCTGTTGCCCTCGGAGTCGCGCTGGGGGCTCAAACCGTTCTGCCTGGCCATGGCGGCGTCGGCGGTGTTCGACCTCTATCTGTATGCCGATGCTTTCCTGTTCGGCGCCATTGACCGAGACATCTGGAGCATCCGAGGCCTGGCGCATGCGCTGGTGTTGCCGCTGATCGCCATTTCGGCGTCGCGGGTGCCGGGCTGGGCGATCCGCCTGTCTGTGTCGCGCGAGATGGTCTTCCATTCCACCGCGCTGGCCGCTTCCGGGCTGTATCTGCTGCTGGTGGCGGCGGCCGGTTACTACGTACGCTACTTTGGCGGCGATTGGGGGCGGGCGCTGCAGGTGACGCTGTTCTTCGCTGCGTTGCTGCTGCTCGGCGTGGTGGCCGTGTCAGGCACCCAGCGGGCGCGCCTGCGAGTGTGGCTCAACAAGCATCTGTTTCCGTATCGCTACGACTACCGTATCGAGTGGCTCAAGTTTACCCGCGCCCTGTCGGCCAGCGGTGACCACCAGGACCTCGGCCAGACGACCATCGGTGCGCTGGCCGATCTGGTCGAAAGTGCCGGCGGCGGGCTGTGGCTGGACGATGGCCACGGGCGCTTCGTGATGCGCGCCCGTCTGAACATGCCGGAGTCGACGATCGAGGAGTCGGCCGATGACCCGCTGTGCCGCTTTCTGGCTGACGAAGGCTGGGTCTTCAACCTCGAGGAATACCGGATGCGGCCCAAGACCTATGGTGCCCTGACGCCGCCGCGCTGGCTGTCCGAGATGGACGATGCCTGGCTCGTCGTGCCCTTGACCGCCGGTGAAGTGCTGATCGGCTTCGTGGTGCTGCTGTCGCCGCGTACACCGTTCGATGTCAACTGGGAAGTGCTCGATCTGCTCAAGAGCGCGCAGCGCCAGGCAGCCAGCTACCTGGCGCGCATGCAGGCGGCCGAGGCGCTGATCGAGGCGCGCAAGTTCGACGCCTTCAACCGCATGTCCGCCTTCGTGGTGCACGACCTGAAAAACCTTGTCGCCCAGTTGTCGCTGATGCTGAAGAACGCCGAGCGCCACAAGGACAATCCCGAGTTCCAGGCGGACATGCTCGACACGGTGGCCCATGTCGAGCAGAAGATGCGCGACCTGATGCAGCAGTTGCAGAATAAGACGGCCATTGAGCGGGATCGTCCGGTCGACCTGGGGCAGATGCTCGAGCGGATTCGCCAGCAGCGCGTGCAGCTCAAGCCGCCGGTCTCGGTCGTGATCGAGGCCTCGCCCGTCGTGGTGCAGGCCAACGCCGAGCGGCTCGAGCGGGTGGTGGGGCATATCGTGCAAAATGCCCTCGACGCCACAAAGGACGATGGTATGGTAACGGCATGCCTTCGACGCCTTGATGACGCCAGAGCACTGATCGAGGTCAGGGATAACGGATGCGGCATGTCGCCCGAGTTCATTCGCGACCAGCTGTTCCGCCCGTTCCAGACGACCAAGACCAGTGGCATGGGCATCGGCGTCTTCGAGGCACGGCAGTATCTGCGCGAGTTGGGCGGTGACATCCGGGTCGACAGCACCCCCGATGTCGGTACCGTCATGCAACTCGTGCTCCCGGCGCCCCAACGGGCCGTCAGCAATTCGGCGGCCGTCGCACAGACTGATTCATGACCATGACCGAGAAGCAACGCACCCTGATGGTGGTGGAGGATGACCCGGCGCTGCAAAAGCAGATGCGCTGGGCTTTTGGCGATTTCGAAACGATCCTGGCCAGCGACCGGGAAAGTGCCATTGCCCAGTTGCGTCGTCACGAGCCGCCGGTAGTGACGATGGACCTCGGCCTGCCGCCCGAACCCGACGGCGTCGGCGAAGGCTTTGCGCTGCTGCAGGAGATGCTGGCGCTGGCGCCCGACACCAAGGTCATCGTGCTGACCGGCCAGCACGACCGCGAGAACGCGGTGCGCGCCGTCGGCATGGGCGCCTACGATTTCTTCGCCAAGCCCTTCGAGCCCGAGTTCCTGACGCTGACCATCGACCGGGCGTTCCGGCTGTATGACCTGCAGCGGGAGAACCAGCGCCTGCAGGCTGAGCGCGGCACCGCACTCAGCGGTATGCTCACCCGTGACCCCGGCATGCTCAAGGTTTGTCGCACCGTCGAGAAGGTCGCCTCGGCCAACAACGTGACGGTGGCCTTGCTCGGCGAGAGCGGCACCGGCAAGGAGGTGGTGGCGCGCGGCCTGCACGAACTGTCCTCCCGTGCCAAGCAACGCTTCGTTGCCATCAACTGCGCCGCCATCCCCGACGCCTTGCTCGAAGCCGAGCTTTTCGGCTACGAGAAGGGCGCCTTTACCGGTGCCGTCAAGCAAACCCCCGGCAAGATCGAAACCGCCGACAAGGGGACCCTGTTCCTGGACGAGATCGGCGATCTGCCGATGCCGCTGCAAGCCAAGCTGTTGCGCTTCCTGCAGGAGCGGGTGATCGAGCGTATCGGCGGTCGCAGCGAAATTCCGGTCGATGTGCGCGTGGTCTGTGCCACCCATCAAGATCTCAAGCGGCTGATCGAAGACGGCCGGTTCCGGGAAGACCTGTACTATCGTCTGGCCGAGATCGTGATCGAGATTCCGCCCCTGCGCGACCGGCCCGGCGACGCCAGCCTGCTTGCCCATGCCTTCGTCCAGCGCTTTGCCGACGAGAATGGTCGGGGCAGCATGCGCCTGAGCGACGAAGCGGTCGCGGCCGTTGAGGCTCACCGGTGGCCGGGTAACGTGCGTGAGCTGGAAAACTGTGTCAAGCGTGCGGTGATCATGGCTGACGGCAATCGGGTCACGGCGGAGGATCTCGGTCTGGAGGCCGCCGACGACGACTTGGAGATGCTCAACTTGCGGCAGGTGCGCGAAGCGGCCGAGCGGTCGGCGGTGACCAAGGTATTGTCGCGCGTCAACGGAAACATCGCGCGTGCGGCGGAAGTGCTTGGCGTCAGCCGGCCGACGCTGTACGACCTCATGAATCGTTTCGGAATCAAGAAGGAGGCCTGATCGTGCCTGTGTCCCCTCTCTCGCCGCGCCGGGTGCGGCCCAGCCGCTTGATGACTTTTTTGCTGGCCGCGGCGCTGTTGTCCGGTTGCGGCAGCAACCCGGACGAGATGCTCGAATCGGCCCGCGGCTATCTCGACAAGAACGATGCCAGTGCCGCGATCATCCAGCTCAAGAACGCGTTGCAGGAAAAGCCCGACCTGCCCGAAGCCCGCTATCTGCTCGGCAAGATCTATTACGACCGCGGCGAACTGGCCAATGCCGTCAAGGAACTGCAAGTTGCGCTCCGGCTCGGTTACGACGAGGCCGCGGTGACGCCGATGCTGGCGCGTGCGCTGGTGCGCCAGGGACAGCGCGACGAAGTGATCAAGACCTATACCGGCACGGCACTGAAAGACCCCAAAGCGCTGTCGGATCTGTTGACGGTGCTCGGCGACGCCCGCATCGGCACCAGCCGGGATGAAGCGGCCCGCGACTATCATGAAGCGCTCAAGGCCAATGGTGACAATGCATTGGCAAAGGTCGGCCTGGCCCGCGTCATGGCGCTTGACGCCAAGTACGACGACGCGCTCAAGGCGCTCGACGAGGTGCTGGCCGCATCGTCAGACGTGCCCGAGGCCCATGCCAGCCGCGCAGAGGTGCTGTTTGCCCGCGGCCGGCTCGATGACGGCCTGGCCGCGCTGCAAAAAGCCATCGACCTGCGGCCAAAGGACGCCAACTATCGCTTTGCGCAGGTCAGCACATTGCTGCAAAGCCAGCGCCTTGAAGAGGGCAAGGCGCGGCTGGCCGACATGAAAGCGGCCATCGGTGTATCGCCGGTGGTGACCTATCTCCAGGCCTATGTCGACTTTCAGGAAGACCGCCTCACCGAAAGTCGCGATGGTGTGCAGGAAGTGCTGAAGCTGGCGCCCGACTACCTGCCGGCGAATCTGCTGGCCGGTTCCGTCTATTACCGCCTGAACGATCAGCTGCAAGCGCAGGTAAACCTGAAGAGGGTATTGGCGGCCAATCCGGGCAACCCGGTGGCGCGGCGTCTGCTGGTGATGTCCTACCTCGCTCAGCGCGATGGCGCGCGTGCCGTCGAGGCCGTGCTGCCCCTGCTCGAATCGCATGGTCATGTGCCGGAGGTGCTCACGCTGGCCGGGCAGGCCTACCTGCTGGCCGGGGACTTCGAGCGCTCTGCCAGCTACTTCGCCAAGCAGGTCGATCAACAGCCTGACGACGCGCGCGCGCGGACCCGGCTGGGAATCAGTCGCCTGGCCGCGGGCGATGTCGAGGCCGGGCTGAAGAATCTCGGGGAGGCCAGCGAGCTCGATGCCACGGAGGGCTACGCCGATTTCGCCCGGGTGACCGCCTTGCTGCGTGAGCGGAAGTTTGACGAGGCCCTGAAGGCCCAGGCGACGCTTGAAAAGAAGCTGCCGGACAATGCCTTGGCCAAGAACCTGCGCGGCGGCATTTTGCTGGGCAAGGGGGATCCGGAAGGCGCACGCAAGGCCTTCGAAGAGGCCCTCAAGATCCAGGCCGACTTCCTCCCCGCTGCGACCAACCTGGCGCGCATCGAGTTTCGCGCCGGCAATGTCGAGGCGGCGCGGGCGATCTACAAACGCATGCTCGACAAGGCGCCAGCGCGGGCCGACGTTTATCTGGCCGCTGCCGAGCTCGAAAAGGCCGCGGGCGGGAGCTTCGATACGATCAACGACTTGCTGCGCAAGGCGGTGAGCAACGCTCCCGAACTGCTCGCGCCAAAGCTGCAACTGGCGGACTTCCTGCTGCGCAGCCAGCGCCAGGCTGAGGCGCTGACCCTGTTGCGCGAGGCGGCGACCATCGCTCCCGAGAATCCGACCTTGCTCAAACTGCTCGGGCATGCGCAAGTGGCCAACGGCGATGTTCAGCAAGCGGTATCCACCTTCCAGAAGCGCGTGGCGCAGGAGCCGGAGAATGCCGAGGCCTTGATGGACTTGGGTCGGGCGCAGTTCATGAATGGCGATCCGAAGAGTGCGGAGGCGAATCTGCGCCGCTCGCTCGCGGTGCGGCAGGATCTCTACGAGGTCCAGCGGGTGCTCATTTCCATTCTGATCGACAGCAAGCGCTTCGATGAGGCTTTTGCCATGTCCCGCGACCTGCAAAAGCAGTTGCCCAAGTCCGGACTGGGCTACATCTTCGAGGGCGATGTCCATGTCTCGAAGGACGACTGGGCATCGGCGGTGGCACCGTTCCGCAAGGCCCACGCCTTGACGCCGACATCGCAGACCGTGGTAAAGCTGCATGCGGCGCTGGCGCGCACCGAGCGAGGCAAGGAAGGCGACAAACTCGCGAACGACTGGCTGGCGGCCAACCCGAAGGATGTGCCTGTGACGGCCTACGTGGCCGAACATGCCCTGACTCAGGGGCGTCTTGATCAGGCCTATACGCTCTATCGGCATCTGAACGAGATGACGCCTGACAAACCCCTGGTGCTGAACAACCTGGCATGGATCGCCAGCCAGAAGAAGGATCCGAAGGCGCTGGAGTATGGGCGGCGGGCGTTGGAGCTGGCGCCGGACAATCCCGCCATACTCGACACGGTCGGCATGATCGAAGTCGAAGACGGGACTGTCGAGGCGGGGGTCAAGAAGCTTGAACAAGCGCACAAGATTGCCCCCAAGGCGGCGCTGATCTCCCTGAACCTGGCCAAGGGCTATATCAAGGCGGGCCGCAAGGACGATGCCCGGACGATTCTGAATGCGCTGACCGGCGAATACCCCGTGGGGAACCGCTTCTACGAAGAAGCCAATGCGCTGCGCAAAACGCTATAAGCCATAATTGAAACTCTGTATCTGAAGGAAGACATCCGTGACCACCGTTGCCGTGATTGGGCTGGGCTATGTCGGCTTGCCGCTGGCCGTTGAATTTGGGAAGAAGTTCAAGACCCTGGGTTTCGACCTGTCCGCCGAGAAAGTGGCGGCCTATCGCGATTTTCGCGATCCAACCGGCGAGGTCAGCAGCGAGGATCTGCGCGCGGCCAGCCAGCTGACATGCCATACCGATCCGTCGGTGATCGGCGAGGCGGATTTCATCGTGGTGGCGGTGCCCACCCCGGTGGACGCCGCGCGCCAGCCCGACCTGACGCCGCTGGAGAAGTCGTCGGCGTCGGTTGGCAAGTACCTCAAGAAGGGCGCGATCGTGGTGTACGAGAGCACCGTCTACCCCGGCGCCACCGAAGAGGTGTGCATCCCCATCCTGGAGCAGACCTCGGGGCTGAAGTGGAAGCAGGATTTCTTCGTCGGCTATTCGCCCGAGCGGATCAACCCGGGTGACAAGGAGCGCACGGTCACCAAGATCGTCAAGGTGGTGTCGGGCGACACCCCGGCCACGCTCGAGAAGGTCAAGGAAGTGTACGGTGCGGTGATCACGGCCGGCGTCTATCCGGCCGCGACCATCAAGGTCGCCGAGGCGGCCAAGGTCATCGAAAACACCCAGCGTGACCTGAACATCGCGCTGATCAACGAACTGGCGGTCATCTTCCACGAGGTTGGCATCGACACGCTCGACGTGCTCGAAGCGGCCGGCACCAAGTGGAACTTCCTGCCCTTCCGGCCGGGCCTGGTCGGTGGCCACTGCATCGGCGTCGATCCCTACTACCTGACCCATAAGGCCGAGATGCTGGGCCTGCACCCGGAGGTCATCCGGGCCGGTCGCCGCATCAACGACGGCATGGGCAAGTATGTGGCCGAGCAGACGGTCAAGCAGATGATCCAGGCCGGCCACTCCATCAAGGGCTGCAAGGTGATTGTGCTGGGCCTGACCTTCAAGGAAAACTGCCCCGACCTGCGCAACAGCAAGGTCATCGACGTCATCCGCGAACTGCAAAGCTTCGGTTGCGAGGTGGTGGTGCACGACCCGGTGGCCGAAGCGCCCGAAGCCATGCATGAATACGGCGTGACGCTGGTTGACTGGGCTGATCTTCCGCGTGCCCAGGCGATTGTCGCCACCGTGTCGCACCGCGAATATGGTCAGATGGACCTGGCCACCTTGACCGGGCCGCTCGACGACAATGGTGTGTTCGTCGACGTCAAGTCGGCCTTCGACCGCCAGGCGCTGGCCGAAGCCGGCGTGCGCGTCTGGCGTCTGTAAGGCATGTGATGATGCGCCGCGGGCTCGTCCTTTGCGCCTCGCTGGCCCTGCTGGCGGGGGCCGCGCAAGCGGCACGGATGGGCGAGACCCCGCTCACGCCGGCTGAGCAGGATGCGCTCCGCCAGCATGCCGACTATCTGCACGAGGCCGGTCTGCGTTTCGAGCATGGCGAGGGCGTGCCGCGCGAGCCGGATCGCGCCGCGGCCTGCTACTGCGAGTCAGCCCGGCAGGGCAGCGCCGATGGCATGTATGCGTTGGGCTGGATGTACGCCAACGGGCGCGGCGTGCCGCGCGACGACGCCTACGCCGGCACGCTGTTCGCCATGGCGGCCATGCTGGCCCATCCGCAGGCCGACCAGATGCGGCGCTTTACCGGCCCCTATACCGGCAACGTCCCCGACTGCCTGCACGCGCCGGCCTGGGAGCAGGACGCGGGGCTGATCACGCGGTTGATGGCCCGCTTGCCGGCCGATCGTCATCCGATCATCGAGCAGGTGGCCCGCACCGCGCCCGACTTCGGGGTGGACGCGCGCTTTGCTCTGGCCATTGCGGCGACCGAGTCGGCCTTCAATCCGCAGGCGCTGTCGCCGCGCAACGCCATGGGGGTGATGCAGCTGATCCCCGAGACGGCCGAGCGCTTCAATGTCCGCAATGCCTACGATCCGGCACAGAACATCCGTGGCGGCCTGGCCTACCTGCGCTGGCTGCTGGCCTATTTTCGTGGTGATGTGCGCCTGGTGGCGGCCGCCTACAATGCCGGAGAAGGCGCCGTGGAGCGCTTCAAGGGCGTGCCACCCTACCCGGAAACCCAGGCCTACGTGACACGGATCCTCGGGTTTTTCAGCGAACGGCAACACCCTTATGACGCGAGTGTGGTTGAATCGTCTGCAGTCATGACGCCTGTGTTCATGGCCGACCGATAAGGGGAATTGCCCATGAGCCGTTGGCTCCGACTTGCCGCGTCCGTGCTGCTCCTGAGTGTGACGAGTGCGCCGGCGCTGGCCGACCTGCCGGCAACCGTCGCGCGAATCAAGCCGTCCATTGTGGCCGTCGGCACCTATGAACCCACCCGCAGCCCGGCCTTCCGTTTCCTTGGCACCGGCTTTGCCGTGGCCGACGGGCTGACCGTGGCGACCAATGCCCATGTGTTGCCGGCCACGCTCGACGCGGCACGGCGCGAGACGCTCGCCGTCGCCATCCCGATGGGCGACAAGGTCAATGTGCGCTCGGCCGAGAAGCTCCGCTCCGATCCCGACCATGACCTGGCCACCTTGCGCATCGTCGGGCCGGCTCTGCCGGCGCTGGCCTTGTCGGGAGGCGACGTGGATGAGGGGCAGTCCGTGGCCTTTACCGGCTTCCCGATCGGTAGTGCGCTGGGCCTCAAGCCGGCCACCCATCGTGGCATCGTCTCGGCGATCACGCCGATCAGCATCCCCCGCGGCAATGCCCGCGAACTCAATGCTCGCCAGATCCGCAGCCTCGGCAGCGATCCGTTCTCGGTCTATCAGCTCGACGCCACGGCCTATCCCGGCAACAGCGGCAGCCCGTTGTTCGACCCGGACTCCGGCGCGGTGATCGGCGTGCTCAACATGGTCTTCGTCAAGGACACCAAGGAGAACGTGCTGAGCAAGCCCTCGGGCATCAGCTACGCTATCCCGGTGCGCTACCTGAACAAGCTGCTGCGCTGAGCGTCAGCGCCGGTAGTAGCCGACGGCGACCAGCGTGTTGCCGACGATCTTGAAATAGGTGTGCTTCTTTTCGACCGCGCCGGTGGCCGGGTTGCGCCAGGCATAGTCCGATTCGCCCTCGGCGCTGTCCCTAGCCATCTCGGCCATCCGCCGCACCACATGGCTGCCGTCGGGGCCGACCAGTTCGTAGCTGTTGGTGCCCACCAGCGACGGCGTAGCGCCATGGGCGAGGAAGGTGCCGTCGGACAGGCGCACCACGAACACGTACAGGTCGTCGCGGATGAAGGCCCCATCGAGTCGCTGGAAGTGTTCCAGCGCGGCCGACGGGTTGCTGGCCATCGCCTTGGCCGCGTCGCGCAGCAGCACCCGCGCCTGCATGGGCGTGGCGCGGGGCGGGTAGTAGCCGGCGGCGACAATGATGTCGCCCACCGCGCGGAACACCGCCACCTTGGGCTCGCCGCGGGCGTCTGCCGGGTTGAACCAGCGGTACTCGACCCGCCCCGCGCCGAAGGCCTTGGCCTGCTCGATGATCTCGCGGAAGAAGGGCTTGCCGTTGAGGTCGACCTCCTTGAGCACGTTCTGCCCGACCAGTGCGGCCGAATCGCCGCCGCTGGCCAGGAAGGTGCCGTCGGTCTTCAGGGCGTAGGCGTACAGGTCGCGATCGATGAATGCCGGCCCGTGGCTGAAGGCGACCGTGCCGGCCTCGCCCTTGGCCTCGACATGGGCGACAGCTCGGTCGAGCAGTGCCATGGCGCGTTGCTCGACGCGGGAGCCGTGCAGCGCCTCGCGCGGCGGGTCGTCGGCTGCCGCCAGTGACAGACTGGCACTCAGGCAGGCCATAGCGAGCAGCAAGCTGCGAAGATGGTGGCGGGGGGCTGGGAACATGGGTTTCTCCCTGGAAGCGGTCTCGCGGCTGGTGTGGCGGCGAGGGTCGGATGCAAAGGGCGCGGCCGGGCCGTGGTGCGGCCCGGCCGTACTGGTCAGTAGCCCAACAGGCCGGGTAGCCAGAGGGACAGTTGCGGGAAGTAGGCGATCAGGAAAATGGCGATCACCGAGACGAAGACGAAGGGGTGGATGCGCGAGACGATGGCTTCGATGCTTGATCCGCCGATGCCCGAGGCGACGAACAGGTTCTCGCCCAGCGGCGGGGTCATGAAGCCGACCGACAGGGTGCAGATCACCACGATGCCCACGTGCGTCGGATCGACGCCGATGGTGTACATCACCGGCAGCAGCACCGGCACCAGGATCATGATCGCCGCCAGGGTTTCCATGAACATGCCGACGAACATCAGGAAGAAGATGATCATCGCCCAGATCAGGTAGAGGTTGTCGGTCAGGCTCAGCATCGACTCGGCAATGATCGCCGGAATCCGCTGCTCGACCAGCAGACGCCCGAAGACGGTGGCGGTGAACAGGATCAGCAGCACGCGGCCGGTGATCCAGGTGGTGGTGCGCAGCGAATTGAGCAGCGCCGGGAATTTCAGCTCGCGGTGCAGGGCGACGCCGACGAAGAGCGTGTAGAAGATCGCCACAATGGCCGATTCGGTCGGGGTGAACAGCCCGGTGTAGATGCCGCCGAGGATGATCACCGGCGCCAGCACCGACCAGATCCCGCGGCGCAGCGATACGCGGACTTCGCCGAAATCCCATTTGTCGGTCAGGCCGACATAGCCGTGCTTCTTCGAGGTGAAGTAGTTGATGATCAGCAGGCTGCCGGCCATGACGATGCCGGGGATCACACCGGCGATGAACAGCTTGGGGATCGAGATCGAGGCGAACTCACCATGCTTGGCGACGGCCTCGGGCGGGGGCATCAGGCCGAGCGCGGCGATGCCGAAGATCACCATCGGGATCGACGGCGGGATGATGATGCCCAGGCCCCCCGAGGCGGCGGTAACGGCCGAGGCATAGGGGCGGGCGTAGCCGCGCTTGGTCATCGCCGGGATCATCAGCATGCCGACGGCGGCCGTGGTGGCCGGGCCGGAGCCGGAGATGGCACCGAAGAACAGGCAGGCCAGCACGGTGGCGGCACCGAGGCCGCCGGTGATCGGTCCGGCCAAGGCTTCGGCGATATCCACCAGCCGTTTCGAAATGCCCGCCGCTTCCATCAGCGCGCCGGCCAGCACGAAGGCCGGCAGGGCCATCAGCGGGAAGCTGCCGACCGAGGTGAAGGCGATCTGCACGAAGGCGATGGGGTTCTTTTCCACCACCATGAAGGTGGCCAGCGCCGCACCGCCCAGGGCGATGGTGATCGGCGCGCCCAGCAGCATCAGGAAGAAGAAGCTGCCGAACAGGATCTCTACGATATAAGCGTCCATGACTGTCTCTCTGCGGTGGGCCGCGTTTTATTGTTGTGCTGTGGCGCTGTGCTTGAGCTTCTCGATCTCTTCGGTCTCCGGATCCACCAGGTTCACGCCCTTGACCAGGGTGAGGTAGTTGTTCCAGAGAATGCGGATCGACATCAGCGTGAAGGCGATCGGCAGGATCATGTAGAAGTACTTCATCGGCAGGCCGAGGGTCTGCGACTTCCAGAACAGGTTCATGCGGTTGAACACGAAGTCATAGCTCAGATAGACGAAGTACAGGTTGAAGCACACCCACAGCAGGTCGGCCAGGGCCATGCACACCTTGCGCACGATCGGCGGGGTGAAGTTGAACTGGAAGGTCACCCGGTTGTGGGCCGACATCTTGGCCGCCACGGTGGCGCCCAGGTAGGCGAACCAGACAAACATGTAGGTGGCCAGCTCTTCGCCCCAGGGCAGGGAATACTGGAAGAACTGGCGCAACAGGATCTGGACGAACAGCAGAACCACGAAGCAGGCCAGCAGGGCTTCTGCCAGATACTCCTCGATGTTGCCGAGCAGATTGAGGATGAATTTCTTGAGGGACATGGCAGGCTCCACGGGGTCGTGAACACGCGAATGCGGCGATCGCTCCGGGCGGTGGCGCTGCCGGGGGACGGCCCCCCGGCAGCTTCGCCGGGCCGGGGCAGGGCGCCCCGGCGATCGACGTTTATCGGCCGAGGCTCTTCAGTGCCTGGTCGAGCTTGGCCTTGCCGCCAATGCTGTCGTAGAACTTCGGCCAGACGGCAGCCGTGGCCTTTTCGATGAACTCTTTCTCGCCGTTGGCGGCATCGCTGATCTGCATGCCCTTGGCGGCCAGTTCCTTCTTGATCTTGTCTTCGGTCTCGAGCAGGTAGGTGTAGCTGTGCTCGGTCGCTTCCATGCCGGCGTCCAGAATGGCTTTTTGCACTTCCGGCTTCTGGTCCTGGAACACCGACTCGCTGACGATCAGCGGCTCGAGCGAGAACAGGTAGCGCACGTTGGTGATGTACTTCTGCACCTCGTTGAACTTCATCGCCGAGACGGTGATGTAGGGGTTGTCCTGGCCGTCGACCACGCCTTGCTGCAGGGCGGTGAAGGTTTCGGACCAGGCCATCGGCGTCGGGTTGATGCCCCAGGACTGATAGGTGGCGATCATGATCTCGTTCTTCGGTACGCGGATCACCAGGCCTTTCAGGTCGGCCAGCGAGGTGACCGGGCGCTTGGAGTTGGTCAGCACGCGGAAGCCCGAGTAGGCCCAGCCGACGATGCGTACGCCGGCGTCGCGGATGGTGTTCTCGGTCAGCTCCTTGCCGATCGGACCCTGGGTCAGCTTCTTGGCGTCTTCCGCGCTCTGGATCACATAGGGCAGGGTCAGCACGCCGACCGAGGGCGAGAAGGGCGTGACGTTGTTGATCGCCAGCACCGAGAAGTCCAGCGTGCCCAGGGCGGCATTGTTGACGGTGTTCTGCTCGTCGCCGAGCTGGCCGTTGGGGAAGAGGTCGACGGTGTGCTTGCCGCCGGTTTTCTTTTCGAACAGGGCCTTGAAGGTCTGGCCCAGTTCCCACTGGGTGCCGCCGGCAGCGTCGCCGAGCGCCATCTTGAATTTTGCGGCCATCACGCCAGGGGCGGCGGCCAGCAGGCCGGCGGTGATCAGGGGCAGCAATACGGTCTTTTTGAGGTTCATGATTGTCTCCTGCAAGGGTCTGAGTATTGTCCGATTCATGGTGCTTGTGTTGCCTGACTACGGGGTCTGACTGCCTTTTCCGCTGCGTCGGTCGCGCGGTGTAGCCGTTTGGGTGATGCCAGTGGCCGGGGGCGTCGGGCGGCTTATGGCCGCTCGTCGTTGTAGGCGTACCAGCGGTACAAAAAGCGCTGGCCGAAGCGCCGGAAGGGCGCGAAGGCCTGCGATTCGACCATCTCGCGAATGTTCGGGAAGGGCAGGCGCGAGGTGAATATCGGCAGGGTCAGGTCCTGTCCCTTGCCGGCGATCCATTGCGCCAGGCGCTTGCCGGCCTGGGCCGAATACATCACGCCGTTGCCGCCGTAGCCGAGGGCGTAGTAGATCGTCTCCTTCGGATCGGGCTGGTGGATGCGCGGCATCATGTCGTGGCTCACGTCCACCCAGCCCCACCACGAGTAGTCGATCTGCACGCCCTTGAGCGCCGGGAACTTGCGCTCCATGTCGGCGATCAGCCGCTGTTCGAACTGCTTTTGCGGTGCGTCGTGGCCGGTGATGGCGCTGCGGCTGCCGATCTGCAGGCGGTTGTCGGGCATCAGCCGGTAGTAGTGGCGCAGCACGCGGGTGTCGGTGATCACCTGGGTGGTGCGCAGGCCGCAGGCCTCGATCTCCTGCGCGGTCAGCGGGCGGGTGACGATCGAGTTGGAGAGGATCGGCAGCAGCCGGTTCTTCAGCTCGCGGTGCAGGTGGTTTGAGGTGTAGCCGCCGGTGCAGATGCCGACCGCCCGGGCACGCACCACGCCGCCCGGCGTCTTCAGGTAGTGCACGCCGCCGCGCGTCTCCCAGCCCTGTACCGGGCTGGCCGGGTGCACCGTGGCGCCCAGCGCGCGGGCTTTCTTGAGGTAGCCGAAGGCCAGCTTGCCGGCGTGGATGCCGATGCCCTCGGGCTCGTGCATGGCGCCGCAGGCTTCGGTGTCACCGATCCATTCATTCTTGACGGTAGCCGCATCGAAGATGCGTGCGTCGTACTTGAAGGTCTCGCGCAGCAGCTTCGCTTCCTTTTCCAGGATCGGCATGATGCGCGGGCGGTGGGCCACATAGAGATGGCCGCCCGGCTGCGGGTCGCAGTCGATGTCGGCGATCAGGCCCTTGAAGGTATCCATGCCGTCGACACACTCGCGGTGCAGGGCCAGGGCGGCCTCCAGGCCGTAGCGGGTGATCCACTGCGAGCGCTTGAGCCGGCCCGAGGCGCACTGCGCCTGGCCGCCGTTGCGGGTGCTGCAGCCCCAGGCCGAGCGGTTGGCCTCGAGCACGGTGGCCTTGATGCCGTATTCCTGCGCCAGGTGGATGGCGGTGCTCAGGCCGGTGAAGCCCGAGCCGATGATCGCCACATCCACATCGATGTCATGGGTGATCGGGCCGTCGTCGGCCGGCGGCTCGCCGGCGGTGCCGATCCAGTAGGTGGGTGCATAGTCGCGGCCCTGGCCCGGGGTCGGGCTGACCAGCGGGTCGTAGGCCGGGTCATAGGGGCGGGACGGCGCGGTGGCAGTTGCGGCGGCCGCCTCGCGCAATACGGCGTTGGCATCCATGGTGTCGTGTCCTTCGCGGTGCGTTCGGGGGCGGGGCTTAGCGGCTGGCGGTGGCGACCGGCGGGCGGTCCTTGCGGTAGGCGTTCTTCACCGCGATCTTGCCGTCGCGGAAGGTGAACACATCCACCATGCGCGCCTCAATGCGGGTGCCGTCGGCCTTGGTGCCGCAGAAGGTCGATTCGGACACGCCGCGGTCGCCGGCCACGAAATGGTCGCCATTGAGCCAGGCGGCATCGGGGAAGGTCTGCCAGGCCAGCTCGAAACCCTGGCGCACGGCCTCGCGGCCGATGAAGCTGCGGCCCAGTTCGTCCGGGCCGGCGGTGGCGTGGAAGGCGCAGTCGTCGGCCATGAAGCTCATCAGCGCGTCGAGGTCGTGACGGTTCCAGGCCTCGGCGAAGGCGGCAAGAAATTCGGCGGTGGGTTGGGCTGCGTTCGACATCTGAATCTCCTTGGGCTGCGACGATGGCCGGGCGCTTCTGTGGGGGCGCTCTGGCGATATCGCCGGATATGTTGTGGAGTTCAGATTACGAGGTGCTGGCCCAATCCCTTAGAGCCAGTTGGATGGAATCGTTTGGTCCAGCCGATGCGCCGACATGGCCAGAGGTGTCGCCGTCCGGCCGATCAGGCTCGCTGAAGGCGAGGCGACGACGGCAGACATGCGCCGTAATGCATTGACAGAAAACGATAAAAATATGCGTTCCGTCAGCCTTTTTCGCGTGGTGCCAAGGCGCGAAGCGCCTGGCCCAACAAGGCAATGCCAGGCGCCACCTGCTCATCGTCGATCGACGAGAAGCCCAGCCGGAAGTAGTTGGTCGGCGGCGTGTCCTGATTGAAGAACACGCTGCCGGGTTCGATCAGCACGCCCAGTTCGGCGGCCGCGCGGGCCAGCTCGGCTGCGTCCAGCCAGTCCGGGCCGCGCACCCAGCACGAGGCGCCGCCCGACACCGGCGTGGCCTGCACTTCGGGCAGATGCGCCGACAATGCGTCGAGGAGTCGCTGCGCGCGCTGGCGGTAGGCGGCCGAGAGCCGGCGCAGTAGCGCGTCGTGGTGGCCGAGCGACAGGAACAGCGCAAAGGCGCGCTGCATGTAGACGGTGGGGTGACGCAGGTTGAGCCGGCGGATGCCGCGCAACTCGGTGATCAGCTCCGCCGGGCCCACCACATAGCCCAGGCGCAGGCCCGGCGCGATGCTCTTGGACAGGCTGCCGACGTAGATCACCCGGTCGCTGCGGTCCAGGCTCTTGAGCGTGGGCAGCGGGTCGCCATGCAGGCGGTTCTCGCTCTCGTAGTCGTCCTCGATCAGGATGAAGTCGGCCTTCTCGGCCATCTCCAGCAAGGCGTGGCGACGCTCGATCGGCATGGTGACCGTGGTCGGGCACTGGTGGCTGGGTGTCACATAGATGTAGTCGCAGGCATACAGCGCATCGCTCACCTGTAGCCCGCCCGCGTCGATCGGCAGATTGACGATACGCTGACTGCGGCTGCTGAAGATGTTGCGCGCGTCCGGGTAGCCCGGCGACTCGAGGCCCACCGGGGTGTCGCTGCTGACCAGCAGGTCGGCCAGCAGATACAGCGCCTGCTGTGCGCCGACGGTGATGATGATCTCGTCGTTGCTGGCCCACACCCCGCGGCGTGGCAGCACGCGGGTGCGGATCTGTTCGACCAGCGAGGCGTCGTCGCGGAAGATCATGTCCTGCGCCCACTCGTTGATCTCGAGCACGCTCAGGGTCTTCATGCAGCATTCGCGCCAGTCGGCGATGGGGAAGAGCGCGCTGTCGAACTGGCCGTAGAGGAAGGGGTAGGGGAAGCGCTGCCAGTCGGCGCGCTTCTGGATGTTGCGTTGCTCGGTGGGGCGGAAGCGGAAGCGCCGCGACCACTCCGGCGGTACCAGCGGCGACTGGCGCGGCGGCGTGGTGCGCTCGACCCGGCCGGCCAGGATGTTGGTGTTGATGAAGTAGCCCTTGCGCTCGCGCGAGACCAGATAGCCTTCGTCAACGAGTTGCTGGTAGGCGATGACCACCGTGTTGCGCGCCACGCCGAGTTGGGTCGCCATCTCTCGGCTGGAGGGGATCGGCGCCTCCACCGGGTGCTGCTCGTCGAGAATGACCGACACCAGCATCTGGCGAATCTGCCCCTGCAGGCTGAGGCCGGTGTTGGCCCAGCGCTGGAAGAACTGGTGCCATTGCGTGGTGTGCGGCTTGACGGACATGCGGTCGGCTCCGGGCGGTCAGACTCCGAGGTTAATGCTTTGTGCCGGGCGCGCAAACCGTGGCGCGTCGCCGCGCCATCCGGTTCAGGTGATCAGGCCGGCCATCGGCGACGAGGGCGAGGCGGCAAAGCGCCGGGGCATGCGCCCGGCCAGGTAGGCGTTGCGGCCGGCGCGCACCGCGTCGCGCATCGCCAGCGCCATGCGGATCGGGTCGCGCGCCTTGGCGATGGCGGTGTTCATGAGCACGCCGTCGCAGCCCAGTTCCATGGCGATCGCCGCATCCGAGGCCGTGCCCACGCCGGCATCGACGATCACCGGCACCTGGGTCTGCTCGATGATCAGCGACAGGTTCCACGGGTTGAGGATGCCCATGCCCGAGCCGATGAGCGAGGCCAGCGGCATGATCGCCACGCAGCCCATGTCTTCGAGCATCTTGGCCTGAATGGGGTCGTCGCTGCAGTAGACCATCACGTCGAAACCGTCCTTGATCAGCGTCTCGGCCGCTTTCAGGGTTTCGGGCATGTTGGGGAACAGCGTCTTTTCGTCGCCCAGCACTTCGAGCTTGCACAGCGAGTGGCCGCCCAGCATCTCGCGCGCCATCTGCAGGGTGTAAACCGCGTCGGCGGCGTTATAGCAGCCGCCGGTGTTGGGCAGGATGGTGAATTCGCCTGGCGGCACGAAGTCGAGCAGGTTGGGCTCGTCCTGGTGCTGGCCGATGTTCACCCGGCGCACCGTCACGGTGACGATGCCGGTGCCGCTGGCCACCACCGCGTCGCGGGTTTCCTGGAAGTCCTTGTACTTGCCGGTGCCCACCAGCAGCTTCGAGTCGTAGGTCTTGCCGGCGATGGTCAGCTGGTGATCAGTGTTGGCGCCCGCGGGCAGGTCGTTGAGGTTCATGCAGAAGTCTCCGGTTCAGCCGCCGCCAATGGCGTGGACGATTTCGATACGGTCGGCCGTCTTCAGTCGGCGGTTCGACCAGTCGCTGCGCTTGATCACCTCGCGGTTGATCGAGATGGCCAGGCTCTTGCCGCTCAGGCCGAGCTTGGCGACCAGTTCCTGCAAGGTGACGTTGGCGTCGGCCGGATGCGGCCGACCGTTGAGTTCGATCTGGATCGCGTTCATGTCATTGCTTCCGGTAGATTTCAGCGCCGGCCTTCACAAACTCCACCGCCTTCACCTCCATCCCCTGCTTGAGCGCGGCCTGTTCATCGATGCCCTGCTGCGCGGCGTAGTCGCGCACATCCTGGGTGATCTTCATCGAGCAGAAGTGCGGCCCGCACATGGAGCAGAAGTGGGCGACTTTCGCCGACTCTTTCGGCAGCGTCTCGTCATGGAACTCGCGCGCCTTGTCCGGATCGAGGCCGAGGTTGAACTGGTCGGCCCAGCGGAACTCGAAGCGCGCTTTACTCAGCGCGTTGTCGCGGATCTGCGCGCCCGGGTGGCCCTTGGCCAGGTCGGCCGCATGGGCCGCCAGCTTGTAGGTGATGATCCCTTCCTTCACATCGTTCTTGTTCGGCAGCCCGAGGTGTTCCTTGGGCGTGACGTAGCACAGCATGGCGGTGCCGTACCAGCCGATGGTGGCCGCGCCGATGCCGCTGGTGATGTGGTCGTAGCCCGGCGCGATGTCGGTGGTCAGCGGGCCGAGGGTGTAGAAGGGCGCCTCATGACACTGCTCCAGTTGCAGGTCCATGTTCTCGCGGATCAGGTGCAGCGGCACATGGCCCGGCCCTTCGATCATCACCTGCACGTCGTGCTTCCAGGCAATCTGCGTCAGCTCGCCCAACGTCTTCAATTCGCCCAGCTGAGCTTCGTCGTTGGCGTCATAGATCGAACCGGGGCGCAGCCCATCACCGAGGCTGAAGGCCACGTCATAGGCCTTCATGATTTCGCAGATCTCCTCAAAGTGCGTGTAGAGGAAGCTCTCCTTGTGATGCGCCAGACACCACTTGGCCATGATCGAGCCGCCGCGCGAGACGATGCCCGTCATGCGGTTGGCCGTCAGCGGCACATAGCGCAGCAGCACCCCGGCGTGGATGGTGAAGTAATCGACGCCTTGCTCGGCCTGCTCGATCAGCGTATCGCGGAAGATCTCCCAGGTCAGATCCTCGGCCTTGCCGTCGACCTTCTCCAGCGCCTGATAGATCGGCACCGTGCCGATCGGCACCGGCGAGTTGCGGATGATCCACTCGCGGGTTTCGTGGATGTTCTTGCCCGTCGACAGATCCATCACCGTGTCGCCGCCCCAGCGGATCGACCAGGTCATCTTGTCCACCTCTTCCGAAATGGACGAACCCAGCGCCGAGTTACCGATGTTGGCGTTGATCTTCACCAGGAAGTTACGGCCGATGATCATCGGCTCCGACTCGGGGTGGTTGATGTTGTTGGGGATGATCGCGCGGCCACGGGCCACTTCATCACGCACGAACTCGGGCGTGATCGTCTCGGGAATCGCAGCCCCAAAGCTCTGCCCCGGATGCTGACGGGTGAGCAGCGCCGCCATCTTGGCGCCCGTGGGGCCCGCGTTCTTCAGCGACTCGACATAGGCGGCGCGATTCATGTTCTCGCGAATCGCGATGTACTCCATTTCCGGCGTGATGATGCCGCGCCGCGCGTAGTGCATCTGCGTCACGTTGGCACCGGCTTTGGCGCGACGCGGCTTGCGGTGCAGGCCGGGGAAGCGCAGCTCGTCGAGCTTGGGGTCGGCGGCGCGGGCGCGGCCGAACTCGGAGGACAGATCCGGCAACACCTCGGTGTCGCCACGCTCTTCGATCCACGCGGCACGCAGCGCCGGCAGGCCGGAGCGGATGTCGATCTTCGCCGCCGGGTCGGAGTAGGGGCCCGAACAGTCGTACACATAGATTGGCGGGTTCGGTTCAGCCGGCGCATCGGACGCGGTGCCGGGGGCGGCAAACATCAGCGGGGTGTCGTCCTGCGAGATCTCGCGCATCGGCACGCGAATGTCGGGGCGGCTGCCCTCGATATAGACCTTGCGCGAATTGGGCAGCGGCGCAATGGCCGCTTCGTCGACGTGGGCGCTTGCGGCGAGGAATTTTTCTGGCGCGTTCATTTCAGGTCTCCGGTGTTCAGGCGATGGCGCGGCTGATATAGACGATGATCAGCATGTAGCTGGCGACGAAGAGCGCTTCGCTCGACATCAGGGCGATGGGCTTCCAGCCCAGTTCGGCGAGCTTCTCGAGCGAGGTCTTCACGCCAAGGGCGGAGATCGAGGTCACCAGGCACCAGCGCGACACGTCGGAGCTGATCGCCACCGCCTGGGCCGGCAGCCAGCCCATGCTGTTGGCGGCTGCGAGCAGCGCGAACGCCACCAGGAACAGCGGCAGGATGGGCGGCGCCTTGGCGCCGGCCGTTTCGGTCTGCTTGCGCTCCTTGTGGAAGGTCAGCGCGAGGATGACGACCACCGGCATCAGCATGGCGACACGGAACATCTTCGACAGCGTGGCGGCATCGCCCACTTCCGGCGAGATGATCAGGCCGGCACCGACCACCTGGGCCACGTCATGGATCGAGCCGCCGAGAAACAGACCAGCCTCGGCCGTGCTCATGCCGACCGTCTTGACCACCAGCGGGTAGAGCACCATCGCCACGGTCGAGAAGATGGCCACGCCGATCGCGGTGAGCAGGGTGTAGCGTTCGTTTTCTCGGGTCGAGGGCAGGGTGGCGGAAATGGCCATGGTGGCCGAAATGCCGCAGATGCCGGTGCCGCCGCCGGAGAGCAGGCCGAGCTTGCTCGGCAGGCCGAGGATGCGCGCCATCAACAGGCCGAAGCCGATGGTGAAGCCGACCGCACCGACCAGCGCGGCCACGCCGAGCAGGCCGAGGTCGCTCACGTCACTGGCGACAATGCGCGCACCCAGCAGGGCCACGCCGAAGCGCACCAGCTTCTTGGCCGAGAACTCGATGCCCGGAATGCACTTGTCGTTATCCGAGAGGAAGTGGAAGGCGATGCCGATCAGCAGCGCGTAGAGAAACTGCGGGCCGCCGTAGTGCTCCGACACGAAGGTGGCGGCCACGGCGATGACGGCGCACAGCAGGATGCCGGGCACCAGTTTGCGGGTGCCGGCAAACATGGCCGGCTGGGCGGCGGTAGTGGATGTGCTCATGGTGTCTCCGTCCGGCTCTGTTGGGGCTCGGGGGCGTGTGTCTGGGCTCTGTTGGGGCCGGGGGGCGTCTGGCGGAGCCGGTCATGGCCGGCCCCGTCCGTTTGTCTGGGTGCCCCGGCGGTGCCGGGGACTTGCCGGCACACCCCCGTTCAGGGGCGTGCCGGGGTCAGGCATTAAACGTAGTCCTTGTACTTATCGAGGAATCGCACCGGCTTGGACAGTGCATCGCGGCGGAACGGATCGCCCAGTTCGCGGGTGCACATGATCTCGATGATGGTGGTCTTGCCCTCGTTCATCTGCATGTCGATGGCGCGCTTGAGCGCCGGGCCCACATCCTCCAGCTTGTCGACCGTGATCCCCTCGGCGCCCATCGCGCGGGCGATCTCGGCAAAGGACTGGTTGTCCAGCTCACCGGCGACGAAGCGGCGGTTGTAGAAGTCCACCTGGTTCTTCTTCTCCGCGCCCCACTGACGGTTGTGGAAGACCACCGCCGTGACCGGAATGTTGTGACGCACGCAGGTCATCGTCTCCATCAGGGACATGCCCCAGGCACCGTCACCGGCGTAAGAGACCGCCGGGCGATGCGGCGCGGCCACCTTGGCGCCGATGATGGTCGGGAAGGCGTAACCGCAGTTACCGAAGCTCATCGCCGCAAAGAAACTGCGCGGCTTCTCGAAGCGCAGATAGCTGTTGGCCACCGAGTTGATGTTGCCGATGTCGGTCGAGACCATCACATCCTCCGGCATCGCCTTCTCCAGCTCGCGCAGCACCTGGCGCGGATGCAGATAATCGCCGCCCTGGAAGGTCTTCTCCTTCGCGTTCTCGTCGATCATGTCCAGGCTGAACGCATCCTTCTCATGCGTCCACTCGTCCAGCTCCTTCTCCCACGCCGCCTTCTCGTTGGCGATGGTCGCCGCGCGCTCGGCACGGTTCGCGTCGCAGGCCAGATCCTTGCCGGTCAGACGCGCCGTCAGCGCAATGGCCGCCGCCTTCGCATCGCCGCAGATGCCCACCGAAATCTTCTTCACCAGGCCCAGCATCTTGTTGTCCGCATCGATCTGGATGATCTTCGCCTGCTTGGGCCAGTAATCCATGCCGTGCTGCGGCAGCGTACCGAAGGGCCCCAGGCGCGAACCCAGCGCCACCACCACATCCGCCTGCGCCATCAGCTTCATCGCCGCCTTCGAGCCCTGATAGCCCAGCGGACCGCACCACAGCGGGTGGCTGGCGGGGAAGGAATCGTTGTGCAGGTAGCTATTGACCACCGGCGCGCCCAGGCGCTCGGCCAGCGCCTTGCACTCCTCGATCGCATCGGCCATCACCACGCCACCGCCCGAGATGATCACCGGGAACTGGGCCGTCGCCAGCAGCTCGGCCGCCTCATTGAGCGACTGCTCGCCGCCCGGGCCGCGATCCAGACGCGAAGGCTTCGGAATCTCGCAAGTGATCTCGCCATAGAAATAGTCACGCGGGATGTTCAGCTGCGTCGGGCCCATCTCGCTCATCGCCCGATCGAAGCAACGCCCCGTGTACTCCGCCATGCGCGCCGGATGCGTCACATGGCCCTGGTACTTCGTGAACTCCTGGAACATCGGCAGCTGGTTGCACTCCTGGAAGCCGCCCAGGCCCATCGTGCCCGTGCCCGTCTCCGGGGTCACGATCACCACCGGCGTATGCGCCCAGTAGGCGGCCGCAATGGCCGTCACGCAGTTCGAGATGCCCGGCCCGTTCTGGCCGATCACCACACCATGACGACCCGACACCCGCGCATAGCCATCGGCCATGTGCGCCGCGCCCTGCTCATGCACCACCGGAATCAAACGGATGCCGGCCGGCGCGAAAATATCCATCGCATCCATGAAGGCCGAACCCATGATGCCGAACATGTCGGTCACCCCGTTGGAGACCATCGTCTCCACAAAGGCCTCCGAGGGCGTCATCTTGGTCGGGCCGGCGGGCACCGAACGGTTGGCTTGGGGGGTCTGATCGCTCATGATTGTCTCTCTCCGGGGTTTGGGGTTCTTCTCGTTAAACGATACGAAAGATTCCGAAAAACGAGATGTGTCCGAACTGTAGGCAGGAGAAGCCGCGCCGTCAAGAGAAAAATCAAAAAAACGAAACGTATTGTCTTGATAACTGCAATTCACTATGATGGGACCACCATGAACGCACCGAGCCCCACCGCCCCCACCGAGCTGCCGCGCATCGACGGCGACACGCCGACGCTGCGCCTGTTCGGCCTGCTCGAAGTGATCGCGGCCAAGGACCAGTTCTTCACGCTGCACGGCCTGGTCGAAGAGACCGCGCTCCCGAAGCCCACGCTGCACCGCATGCTCCAGCAGCTCGAAGCGGCCGGCATGATCCAGCGCGACGGCGACGGTCGCCAGTACAGCACCGGCGTGCGCCTGCGTCGTCTGGCCGAGAACCTGCTCCTGAACAACACCGTGCACGGCGCACGCCACCTGGTGCTGCGCCGGCTGATGGAAGAAGTGGGCGAGAGCTGCAACATCACCGCCTTCTCGGGCAGCGAAGTGCTGTACCTGGACCGTGTCGAGACGGCCGCGCCGCTGCGCTTCTACCTGCACCCCGGCTCACGCGTGCCGGCGCACTGCTCGGCCAGCGGCAAGCTCTTTCTCGCGCAGATGAGCCCGGCGCAAAGACGCCGCCTGCTCGCGCATGTGCCGCTCGAGCGCTTCACCAACAAGACGCTGACCACGCTCGCGGCGCTCGAAGAAGAGATCGAAACGGTCAAGCGCCAGGGCTATGCGCTCGACGACGAAGAGTTCCTGCCCGGGCTGGTGTGCGCCGCGGTGCTGGTGCCCCGACACAACGCCCGCTCGAACATGGGCATCGCGATTCAGGCGCCGGTGATGCGCCTGGACCGGGAGAAGGTGCTCGCGCAGCTGCCGGCACTCAAGCGCGCCGCCGAGGCGCTGGCCGACATCGAGGCGCAGGCCGAGAAAGAACTGCAGCACAGCGCCTGAGCGGGGGATTCCGTTCGGGTGAACAAGGACGCCGTGGGCAAAGACCCGCGGCGCGCAACCCGACATGGAGAAGCCCGTGACAGACAATGTGATCACCGCGCCGGACCAGCAAGTGTCCGTGCGCAGCGTGTTTGGTATCGATTCCGACCTGATGGTGCCGGCGTTCAGCGAACGCGACGACCATGTGCCGGAAATCGACGAGGCCTACCGCTTCAACCCCGATGTGACGCTGGCGATCCTGGCCGGCTTCACCCGCGACCGCCGGGTCATGGTGCAGGGCCTGCACGGCACCGGAAAATCGACGCATATCGAACAGGTCGCCGCGCGGCTCAACTGGCCCTGCGTGCGGGTGAACCTCGACGGCCACATCAGCCGGCTCGACCTGGTCGGCAAGGACACCATCGTGGTGCGCGACGGCCTGCAGGTGACCGAGTTCCAGGAAGGCATCGTGCCCTGGGCGCTGCAACGCCCGGTGGCGATGATCTTCGACGAATACGATGCCGGCCGGCCGGACGTGATGTTCGTCATCCAGCGCATCCTCGAGCGCGACGGCAAGTTCACCCTGCTCGACCAGAACCGCGTGATCCGCCCGCACCCGTACTTCCGCCTGTTTGCCACCTCCAACACGGTCGGCCTCGGCAACCTGTCGGGCATGTATCACGGCACCCAGGTGCTCAACCATGCGCAGATCGACCGCTGGAACATCGTCGCCACGCTCAACTACCTGCCGCATGACGAAGAGGTGGCCATCGTGCTGGCGCGCGTGCCGGCCAAGAATTACGACAAGGGCCGCAAGCTGATCGCGCAGATGGTGCAGCTGGCCGATCTCACCCGCAAGGGCTTCGCCGCGGGCGACCTGTCCACGCTGATGTCGCCGCGCACGGTGATCACCTGGGCCGAGAACTGCGAGATCTTCCGCAACCCGGCGCTGGCCTTCCGCCTGTCCTTCCTCAACAAGTGCGACGAGGCCGAGCGCCCGATCGTGGCCGAGTACTACCAGCGCTGCTTTGGTGAGGAACTGGACGAATCGTGGATGCGCGAGGCGCAGGCGTGAACACCGCGCAGCAGCGCGCCAAGCGGCAGCAGAAGGTCGAGGAGTTGTGCGCCGCCACCTTGCGCGCACTGACCGGCGATGCCCAGCTGCACTACCGCGGCCGGCGCCTGCACCGCGGCGCCCGACCGCTGCCCATGCATGCGCCGCACCAGCGTGTCGACACCGACCTCGATGGCTTTGACGCCTGCCGCGCGGCGGCCGACGGCATGGCCTTGCGGCTGCTGCACTCCGACCCCGAACTGCACCGCCGGCTGTGCCCGGCCGGCGGCGTCGAGCGGCTGGTGTTCGAGTGGCTGGAGCAACTGCGCGTGGAGACGATGGTGCCGGCCGACATGCCCGGCATGGCCGACAACCTGGTGCACCGCTTCGAGGACTGGTCGCGCAACTTCTACCGTGAGGGCCTCACCGAAGGGCGGCTCGGCATCCTGCTCTACACCATGGCGCAAATGGCCTGGTCGCGGCTGATGGCGCGGCAGGTGCTGGAGGAGACCGAGGACTACATCGAGGGCACCCGCGCCTCGCTGGTCGGCGTGCTCGGCACCCCGCTGGCCGGCATGCGCCGCCACCGCGACGACCAGGCCGAGTTCGCCCGGCACGCGCTGGAAGTGGCGCGCGTGGTCGACGAGACCATGCGTTCCGACCGCGCCGAGGCCGGTGACGACGACAGCACCCCCGAGCCCGACGAAGAGGACGAAGCCAAGAGCCGCTTCGCGCTGCTGCTCGACTTCGACCAGGACGAGGGTGACGGTAACACCATCGCCGCCGCCACCACCGGCGACAGCAAGGTGTTCGAAGACGCCAAACAGACCTACCACGTCTACACCACCCGCTTCGACACCGAGGTGGCCGCCGGCACCCTGGTGCGCAGGGCACTGCTGCGCGACTACCGCGAGCGGGTCGACAAGCGCATCAGCGAGCAGGGCATCAACCTGCCACGGCTGGCACGCATGCTCGGCGCCATCCTGGCGCAGCCGCAGCGCGACGGCTGGCTGTTCGGGCAGGAAGAAGGGCGCATCGACGGCGCGCGCCTGTCGCAGCTGATCAGCTCGCCGGCCGAACGCCGCCTGTTCCGGCAAGACCAGTACCTGCCCACGGCCGATTGCGTGGTGGCCTTTCTGGTCGATTGCTCCGGCTCGATGAAGACCCACGCCGAGCCGGTGGCGATGATGGTCGATCTGCTGATCCGCGCGCTCGAGATGGTCGGCGTGAGCACCGAGATGCTCGGCTTCACCACCGGCGGCTGGAACGGCGGCCGGGCGGTCAAGGAATGGATGGCGCATGGCAAGCCGGCGCATCCGGGGCGGCTCAACGAAGTCACTCACATGGTGTTCAAGGCGGCCGACCGCCACTGGCGCCGCGCCCGCATCGACATGATGGCCCTGCTCAAGCCCGACCTGTTTCGCGAAGGCATCGACGGCGAGGCGGTGGACTGGGCCTGCAACCGCCTGCTGGCGCGCAGCGAAGAACGGCGGATATTGATCGTGATCTCCGATGGCTGCCCCGCCGACAGCGCCACCGGCCGCGCCAACGACGACTTCTACCTCGACAACCACCTCAAGGACGTGGTGGCGCGGCGCGAGGCGCAGGGCGCGGTGGAGATCCTCGGCCTCGGTGTGGGCCTCGACCTGAGCCCCTTCTACCGCCGCAGCCTGGCCACCGACATGAGCCAGGCGCTCGACAACGCGCTGTTTCAGGACATCGTGCAACTCATCGGCGGGCGACATCGGCGCTGACGCCGCCCCCGCAAAAAACCACGGAGCGTTCCATGCCCAACCCCGTTATTGATTTTGCGTCCTGCCCCGCCGACTGGGCCGACAGCCGCCTGGCCGACCAACCCGGCCGCGTGGTCGATGGCGACCCGCAACACCGCAACAAGCCCTGCTTCGAGAGCGCCGACGGTGAGCTCATCGCCGGCACCTGGACCAGCACCCCCGGCCGCTGGCACGCCTTCGCCGACCGCGACGAGTTCTGCGTCATCCTCGCCGGCCACTGCCGGCTCATCGCCGAAGACGGCACCGCCAAAAGCTTCAAGGCTGGCGACGCCTTCATGATTCCCAACGGCTTTCGCGGCTATTGGGAGGTGGTCGAAACCACCACCAAGCACTACGTCATCCGCAGCTACCCCGCCTCCAAGGACTGAATCATGGCCCTCAAGAAAATGGTGGTGCAGTTCGGCATGGGGACCTCGATCCGCAGCCGCAACTACACCCAGGCCGGCGTGCGCGCTATCCGCGACGCGCTCTGGCACCACTCGCTCAACGTCGCCGACGCCTTCGGCTTCCCCCGCACCGCCATGGTCATCGACGCCGTCGTTGCCGTGCAGCGGCCCGACCTGGTCGATGAGGCCGAGCTGATCAAGGTCTTCCCCTATGGCCAGGTCAGCGTGCGCGTCATCGAAGGCGGCCTCGACATACCCAAACCCAGCGGCGACAGCATCAGCGTCATCGCCAACGCCGCCATCACCGTCTCCTTCGACATGGAGGCTACCCATGCCTGAAAAACGCATCATCCTTGAAATGGGTACCGGCAACGACCTCTACGGCGAGGACTACACCAAGGCCGCCTGCCGCGCCGTGCAGGACGCGCTGCACCATTCGTCCATCCTGCTGTTCCGCAGCCTCGACATCGATCACCGCCAGATGCGCGTGCAGGTCACCATCGGCGTGCAGGTGCCCGACAAGGTCGACACCGAGGCCGTTGCCGCCACCCTGCCGCGTGGCTACGCCGAAGTGAAAGCGGTGAAGGGCGGGCTGAACGTGCGCGACCCCGAGCAGGGCACCACGCATGTCATCGCCGCGGCGGCGGTGGAGGCGTTTGTGCCCTTGGCTGAGGGGGCGTGGCGCTTGAGCGAGGAGGGGTGATGGCCCAAGGGGGCCGTCCTGTTCGGGCAATCTGCGATTGCGGTGTCTGTCGGCGAACGACGCTCAGCCGCCGAATGACGTTCGCAAGCGTTACGCCGGCGTTTTGATCTTCAAGCGACCGATCTCCGATTCTATGAGCTCATGCTCCTGGCGCGGCTTCTCATGACGCGTAGCCGGGATTGCAACGGTCCAGGCGGCGCAGCAGCGCTGGCCAAGCCAAGCCACCACCAGCGCCTCGGGTTACCTGTTCCCACTGCGCTTGCGCACCACTAACAATGGCTTGCCCGATGTTCCGCAGCGGGCCGCCGCCCGAGATTGCCCGTACCTGGATCATGCAGGTCGTCTCGAAGAAGTACATGGCGACCAAGGCCTCAGCGACCGAGCGCCCAACGGTTAGCAGGCCATGGTTGCGCAACATCAGGAAGCGCTTTTCGCCGAGATCGCTCACCAGACGAGGCTTCTCGTCCTCCACCAGCGCGACACCTTCGTAATCGTGGTAGGCGAGTGAGGCGAGCACGAAGATCGAATGCTGAGACAGCGGCAGCACACCGTGCTCCTGCGCAGACACGGCGACGCCGTTGACACTATGTACGTGCAGAACGCACTGCGCATCATCGCGCGCCGCGTGTATTGCGCTGTGGATCGTGAACCCCGCTGGATTGATGTCGTGTGGGCAGTCGTCGAGCTTTCGCCCCTGCAGGTCGACCTTCACCAGACTGGAGGCTGTGATTTCGTCGAAGCCCCAACCGTAAGGATTGATCAGAAAATGGTGTTGAGGACCTGGAAGTCGCGCCGAAATGTGGGTGAAGATCAGGTCGTCCCACCCGAACAGCGCGACCAGGCGATAGCATGCCGCCAGATCGACCCGCAATCGCCATTCGTCCGCGGCGATGTGCGGTGGGCAGTCAGACACTGTGGGTGGCGCGAAAGTCGGCTGATTCATGATCTCGCCCCTTCACTTGATTTGATGTAGATTATATAGACCGGTCTAGTTAGCAGGTCAATATGAATCCTTCAGCGTCACCGGCGACACTCCAGCGGCACCGGGATCGTATGATCGAGGCCGCAATTTCCCTGATGCGGACATCGGGACTCGACGGAGCCCGCATCAACGAGATCGTGCGCGAGAGCGGCGCCCCGAAAGGGTCGGTCTATCATCATTTCCCGCAGGGGAAGATGCAGATTGCAGCCGAGGCGCTGGATGTGTACTCGATCCGTGTCCGCGACTTCATGGTCGCCGCGATGGAGGGGCATCGAACCTCGGCGGCCCGAGTGCGGGCGCTGTTTGAGGCGTTTGCTCTACGCGTCGAGGAGGGGAACTTCGCGCGCAGTTGTGCCGTCGGTGCCGTCAGTCTCGACCTGACGCCGGAGGTCGTGGCGCTGCGGCCCCGTCTTGCCGCCCTGCTTGAGGACTGGACGGAAACGATTGCGTCGCATGTCGACCTTGGGGACGCGCACCGTACGCGGTCCTACGCCGGACTGTTGCTAACCGCGATCGAAGGCGCCTACGTGCGCTGCCGCGCCGAACGATCGTCACGCCCGTTTATCGAGGCCGGCGAGTGGTTGGCAACTCTGGCCAATTCCCGGTAACCCGCGTAGGGGCCGAACACGGCAAACCGCACACCAACCGATCTTGCATAAAAAAAATACAAGGGCGCAATAGCCGAAGGGCATTGCGCCGGATGACGGTCGCGACGCGCCCGTGAGGTGGACGCATCATTGCGCCTCGCACATATCAAACAGCTTGGGAAAACGCTCCCATGGTGCCTTGGTGCAATATTCGGCGTGATGCCTTTCGGCTATTTCGCCCAACATCCGAACGTCCGCTCCTGACCGAAAGCGGCCGTTCTCGGAACACCGGCCGCTGGTAGCGCCGTGGTGAGGATGGGAGCGGGGTGCAATCCTTGCCGCGTTCTGCGCGGCGGATCGCATCGGCGCACAATGGCGTTCTGGATGCGGCGCCCATCTGCGGTGGCTGCAATTGCGTCGCCGACAGTCGGTGGCATGACGCTGTGTTGGCCAGGAGATGTGCGTGAGTACGGATTCCCAACCTCAGCGCGAGCGCATTCCCCGCGCCATCTGGGCGCTGGGGTTCGTCAGCCTGCTGATGGATGTGTCCTCCGAGCTGATCCACAGCCTGCTGCCGGTGTTTCTGTTCACCTCGCTCGGGGTGAGCGCCTTTGCCATCGGTTTGCTCGAAGGCGCGGCCGAGGCGACGGCCTTGATCGTCAAGGTGTTTTCGGGGGCGCTGTCGGACTGGTGGGGCAAGCGTAAGCCGCTGGCGGTGCTGGGCTACGGGCTGGGGGCGGCGTCCAAGCCGCTGTTCGCGATGGCCGGTGGACTGGGGTTGGTGGTGGCGGCGCGGTTGATCGACCGGGTGGGCAAGGGCATTCGCGGGGCGCCGCGCGATGCGCTGGTGGCCGACATCACGCCGCCGGAGATTCGCGGTGCGGCCTTCGGGCTGCGCCAGGCGCTCGACACCGTCGGGGCTTTTCTCGGCCCGCTGGCGGCGATGGGGCTGATGCTGGCCTGGGCGGACGACTTTCGTGCGGTGTTCTGGGTGGCGACGATTCCGGCCTTTCTGGCTGTGGCGCTGCTGTGGTTCGGTGTGCGGGAGCCGACGCACGCGCCGGCCGGCCGGCGCGTCAATCCGATCCGCGGCGAGCAACTTCGGCGGCTGCCGGCCGGTTATTGGTGGGTGGTGGGCATCGGCGCCATCGTGGCGCTGGCGCGCTTTTCAGAAGCGTTTCTGGTGCTGCGCGTGCAGCAGGGCGGGCTGCCGCTGGCCTTGGCGCCGTTGGTGCTGATCGTCATGAACGCGGTGTATGCCGCGGCCGCCTATCCTTTTGGCCGGCTGGCGGATCGGGTGGATCACGCGCGCTTGCTGGCCGGTGGCCTGTTGGTGCTGGTGGCGGCGGATGCGGCGCTGGCCTGGGACGGGCTCGCCGCCGTCGCCTGGCTGGGCGTGATGCTGTGGGGCCTGCACATGGCCATGACGCAGGGCCTGCTGGCGGCGATGGTGGCCGACGCAGCGCCGGCCGATCTGCGCGGCACCGCCTACGGCATGTTCAACCTGGCCAGCGGGGTGATGATGCTCGCCGGCAGTGCGCTGGCCGGCTTGCTGTGGGACAGCCTTGGCGCTGCCGCCACCTTCTGGGCCGGTGGGGTGTTCAGCGCGCTGGCGTGCGGCGTCGTGCTGGCGCGACGGCCGGCGGCCGAGTAGCGCCATGGGGGCACCGAACTGGTAACGTACCGTCCAGACCCCGCAGCGAGCCCGCCATGTCCGACACCGAACACTTCTACGAACCGCGTCTGGGCCACGGCCTGCCGCATGATCCGTTCAACGCCATCGTCGGCCCGCGGCCGATCGGGTGGATCTCGTCGTGCAGCGCCGACGGCATCCTCAACCTCGCGCCCTACAGCTTCTTCAACGCCTTCAACTACACGCCGCCGATCATCGGTTTCGCCTCCACCGGCTACAAGGACACGGTGCGCAACATCGAGCAAACCGGCGAGTTTGCCTGGAACCTGGCCACCCGCGAGCTGGCCGAGGCGATGAACCGTAGCTGTGCCGCGGTGCCGCCCGAGGTCGACGAATTTGCGCTGGCCGGGCTCACGCCGGTCGCCTCGCGCCTGATCGGCGTGCCGCGGGTGGCGGAGAGTCCGGTGTCGTTCGAATGCCGCCGCACGCAGGTCATGCAGCTGCAGAGCGCCGCCGGCGAGATAGTGCCGACCTGGCTGGTGCTGGGCGAGGTGGTGGCGGTGCACATCGACCGCGCGCTGCTCAAGGACGGCATCTACGATACCGCGAATGCGGGCCACATTCTGCGTGGCGGGGGGGCGGGGGACTACTTCACTGTCGGGCCGGCGCAGCTGTTCCGTATGAGGCGGCCGGGCTGAGACTCGCCCTGCCTGCGCATGTCGCACTGGCATCTCTCACACCGGTGATCTAGTAGTAGAAGCAGGTGCCCGGCGCGCTCGGGCGCCGGCCTGATCGAGCCCATGACCATCGACCTCTGCGGCCCCTGGCCGTGCCCTCGACAGCGGTGGCGGACGCCCTGTCCGCGGCCGGATGACATGAGGAGAGCGACATGAAGCGTTGGCGGTGGGGCCTCGGTGCGCTGTGCCTGGGCCTGGTGTTGGGGGGCGAGGTGGCAGTGGCGGCCGTGCCGAGGGTGGATCTGGGCATGGCGCAGAGCCAGTCGATGTGCGATGGCAAGGCGACCTACAAGTACGTGATTACCTGGAAGGCGCGCGGCACGGGACGCCAGTACCAGATCAATTCCGGTAACCAGTGCCGGCTGGCGGGCCAGGTGTGCGGCATCAGCAGCAAGACCTGCTACGCCCAGTGCGGCGCCAGCGGCGATTGTCGCGCCGAGGTGGCGGGCTGCCTGATCGGCCGCGGTTCGCCGTGGATCCAGGCCTACGGGATGGACGGCTCGGGATATCAGCGCCTCACGGCGCTGGCGCCGGGGAGGTGCCAGTGAGGTGGTATCGGCGGTGGTATCGGCGGTGGGTCAGGCGCGACCGTCGTTGGTCTCGCGCAGGGCTTGGTAGTGCTCGATCATTCTGAGCGAATTGGCATAGCCGTGGTGGATCTGCGCCGCGTCGTAGCGGTGTGCGGTGCCGACCGGACAGGCAAGGCGGGCGAGGCAGGTGTTGGCGCAGCGTGAGTCGGGTTGGCGCCGGTAGCGGATGCAGGCGTCGAGGGCGAAGCTGCCGCCGGCCATGGCGTCTGCGGGGCAGGCGGCGATGCAGGGGGTGTCGGTGCAACGGGGGCAGGGCGAGGCGGTGGCGGGCGCGGTGGTGAGTGGCAGGTGGGTGTCGGCCAGCAGCGCGACGCGGTAGGCAAACCAGGTGCCCAGCTCGGCATGGATGCCGACCTTGAACGGGCTGGGGTGGTGCCAGCCGGCGAGCCGGCCGAGGGTTTGCAGGTCGGCGGGGGCGTTGCCGGGGTAGAGGCGGTGGCTGTGGCGGCCCGGGCAGTGTTGCGCGAACCAGCGCGTGACATGGCGGATGCTGAAGTCGTCGATCGGGTCGGCACTGCGGATACCCTCGGCGCAGACCGCGCGCCACAGCGCCGGCCCAGCATTGCCGATGAGGATGAGCTGGCGGAAAGCGGCCGCAGTGTCGGGCAGGCGCCCGCGCAGATCCGCAGGCAGGCGCGCGAGGTCGAACACGGCCTGCAGGTTGAGGCCGGCGCGGTCGAGTTCGCTGAAATCGGTGCCGCTCATGCGTCAGGGTCGATCCGTGCCAGGGCCTGTTCGAGCGCATCGTCGTCGTCGGGGCGCACCAGGCGGGCCACTTCCTGGCCGCGCTGCAGAAATACCAGCGTCGGCCACAGCTTGATGCCAAAGCTGCGCCCGAGGCGCCGGCCGGGGCCGTCTTCGATGCGCAGGTGCTGGACGTTTGGATGGCGGGCGAGGGCGGCGAGGATGCGCGGCGCGGCGCCCTGGCAATAACCACACCAGTTGGTGCCGAAGTCGAGCACGGCGGGGGTGTCGAAGGCATCGATGTCGGTGCGGCGGATCGGGGTGTCGAGATAGGGTGTATGCGGAGCCATGGCTGCCTCGGCCGTCAGGATCACCCATAGCATAGAGCAGACCGGTCTGCTGGTGCGTTGCAGTGCAGTACCCGTGCCAGGATAGTGGTTATGGCGCAGAGATGTCTGTCATAATGCCGCGATCCGAAAGTGCTATCACCTATGGGTGACTGCCCTGCGTGCAGATCCGCGCGTTCATTAGGGTTGAGCGATATACGACGAGGCCGGCATGACAACGTCCGAGGTAGAGGCGCCAGTGAGTCCGATGGATGTGGCGGTGCGACAGGATGACATCGCATTTCGGGTCATCGACTTCCTGTTCGATCATCAGTTGAGCACGACGCCGGTTCACTACGCCGTTGCCCATGCCTATTTCGATGGCAAGCACGCGGAGATTGCGGCTGCGATCGACAGCCAGTTGGCCGCTGCCAAGCCGCTCGATGCGTTTTTTGTCGCTGAACTGTACGAGGAACACCTCGCCGCCGAGGCTATACGGCGTTATCGCGGCGTCGGCTCCGACGTCGAGCGTCTGCTCGACGGCCTGCTCGACAATTTGCGCGCCGCCGACGAGGGCTCGGCCGAGTTTCATGAGGCGCTGCAGGAGAACATCGGCAACATCGACACGGCGAGCGATGCGGTGCATTTGAAACAGGTGGCGCAACGCCTGCTCGAATCGGCTCTCAAGGCCAGCGAGGCCAATGCGGCACTCAAGCAGAACCTCGAAGCGGCCGACCAGGAAGCGCGCCAGCTGCGCAACGAGCTGGAGAAGCACCGCCGCGAGACCATGACCGACCCGCTCACCGGCCTGCTCAACCGGCGCGGCATGGAAGTGGAAATGGCCCGCGCCTTGACCGAAGACCCCGAGGGCGAATCGGCCATGCTGGTGCTCGACATCGACCATTTCAAACGGATCAACGACACCTACGGCCATGCCGTTGGCGATGTGGTGATCCGCAAGGTGGCCCAGACCGTGAAAAAGCTCATCCCCGGCGAGGCCGTGCCGGTGCGCTACGGCGGCGAAGAGTTCGCGGTGTTGCTGCCGCACTGCTCGACCGAGCGGGCCACGGGGATCGCCGAATCGATTCGCCAGACCATCGAGAAACTGCGTCTGGTGCGCCGCACCGACAAGATGGCCATCTCGCAGTTCACCATCTCGATCGGCGTGGCCCGCCGCGACCGGCGCGACGATGTCGACAGCCTTTTCCAGCGGGCGGACAAGGCGCTCTACGACGCCAAGACCGGTGGCCGCAACCGGGTGATGCTGGCGGCCTGACCTGAACGTCGCAGATAAAAAAATGGCAGCCAACGGCTGCCATTTTTGTTGACGTTACTGGCGTTTGACGCTCAGTACCGGCGGCGCGACAACCTGAGCGCTGCGATACCAATACCGAGCAACGTAATCGACAGGGGTTCGGGGACGCCCTGACCTCCGCCGCCGCCGCCGACATCCCCAGCAGTATCCGACGCGGCAATCAGGAAATTGTCCATCGCGGCGTAACCGCCTTGAAGCAGATCGATCTGCAAAATCACGTTGCCGTTGGTGTTGCCCGTGGCATCGAGCGCCAAGGTGTATTCCGCCCAGTCGAAGGTCCACTTGTTAGGCGCCACCGTGCCTGTCACGTCGTGCGAATCGAGCAGCGTGCCACCGCCGACACCGACGCCTCCGCTTGGATTATCAAAAAGGGAGACGCGGAAGATCGGTGCGAGGCCATTGGTCGGCACAAACGGGCCGCCCCAGCGATCGAGGTCGATGCTCGAGATGTTGAAGTTGAAGTTCAGAAACTGGTTGGCGCCCACATCGAATGCCAGGCCCAGGAGATCGTTCTGTCGATCGGATAGCATGCCGATGACGTAGTTGCCGGCGATGCCTTGTGGGTCCTTGAAACCGCCATTGCCGCTTTGAGCGACGGCCCAGGCTTGCGTGCCGCCCACCAGCAGGGTTTCAACGGTATTGGTCTGCGCAAAGGAGAAGCCGACGGGCTGGTTGCTGTAGAGCTGATTGACGGTGCGGTGGATGTTCACATCGCCGCCGTCGTTGACGAAATTGACTGGCGATTCGAAGTCCTGGTTATAGAGCACCACGGCTGCGGCCTGGGCAACGCTGCAAGACAGGCCGAGCGACAATGCAAATGCGGTAGTAAGACGGCGAATCATTCTGTTTCTCCCGAGCGCAGACATCAAATGGTTTGGCTGGGAAATGCCAAGCAAGGGGTGTGCCGGCAGGCCTGATATGCTGGACGGGCGGGGGATGTTGGCTGTGCGGCCTTGCGTGCCGGGGGCTGGTCACAAGATGACTGTAAAGTCTCCCGACAAGGCGGGTATCAAATGTCTAAGGGGGCTTCGAGCCGGCTTAAAGATCCAGCTGCAGCGAAGCGAGCCGGGCATACAGCCCGCCCTGGCGGCGCAGGTCGTCGGGCGTGCCGATCTCGACGATGCGCCCCTTGTCCATCACCACGATGCGATCGACCTGCTGCACCGTGGCCAGGCGGTGGGCGATGACCAGCGTGGTGCGCCCCGCCATGGCGGCCGCGAGGCCTTGCTGCACGAGGATCTCCGATTCGGCGTCGAGCGCGCTGGTGGCTTCATCCAGCAGCAGCAGGCGTGCGCCCTTGAGCATGGCGCGGGCAATGGCGATGCGCTGGCGCTGGCCGCCCGACAATCGCGTGCCGCGCTCGCCGAGGAAGGTGGCGTAGCCGTCGGGCAGGCGCTCGATGAATTCATCGACCCGTGCGGCGCGTGCGGCCTGCATCACCGCCTCGTCGCTGGCGTCGCTGCGCCCGTAACGGATGTTGTCCATGGCGCTGGCGGAGAAGATCACCGGGTCCTGCGGGACGATGGCGATGTCGCGGCGCAGATCGTGCAGGCGCAGTTCGCGGATGTCCTGGCCGTTGATGCGGATGGCGCCGTCCGACACCTCGTAATAGCGCAGCAGCAGCTGGAACAGCGTGGTCTTGCCGGCGCCCGAGGTGCCGACCAGGGCCACGGACTCGCCCGGTGCGATGTCGAGGCAGATGTCTTCCAGCGCGTTGAGCTGTGGCCGGGCCGGATAGGCGAAGCGCACATGCGCGAAACGGATCGCCGCCTGCGCTGCGGGGGCCGGGCAGCTTGGTGTGGCCGCTTCGCGGATGGCCGGTTCGGCGTGCAGCAGTTCGAGCAGGCGTTCGGTGGCGCCGGCGGCGCGCATGGTGTCGCCCCACACCTCGGCCAGCGTGCCCACCCCGCCGGCCACCAGCGCGGCATACAGCACGAAGGAAAACAGCTGGCCCTCGGTCATGGCACCGGCGGCCACCTGGCGTGCGCCGATCCACAGCACGAAGATGATGGTGCCCATGATCGCGGTGATGATCAGCGCGGTGAGCGCGGCGCGCACCCGGGTGCGGCGGATGGCGGTGACGAAGCTGGTCTCGGTGCGCGCGGCGAAGCGCCCGGCCTCGGCCGCCTCCTGGGTGTAGGCCTGCACCGTGGGCATGGCGTTGAGGATCTCGCCGGCCAGCGCCGAGGCGTCGGCGATGCGGTCCTGCGACTCGCGCGACAGCGCCCGCACCTTGCGGCCGATGGCGAAGATCGGCAGCGCCAGCAGGGCCATCAGCCCGAGGTTGAGCGAGAACAGGTGGAAGCTGGTCACCGCCAGCATCACCATGCCGCCCACGCACTGGAACAGGCTGCGCAGGCCCATCGAGATCGAGCTGCCGACCACGGTCTGGATCAGCGTGGTGTCGCCGGTCAGGCGCGACAGCACCTCGCCGGTCTGTAGGGTTTCGAAAAACTGCGGCGACTGCCCGAGCACCCGCGCATACACCGCACTGCGCAGGTCGGCGGTGGCGCGCTCGCCGATCCACGACACCATGTAGTAGCGCCCGGCCACCGCCAGCGCCCACACGCTGGCCAGCGCGAACAGCGCGAGGAAGCGGCCGTCGAGGCTGAGGCCGCCAGCGGACGGAGACGCATGGCCGAAGCCGGCATCGATCAGATCGCGGAAGGCCAGCGGCACCAGCAGGATGGCCGCCGAGGCCAGGCACAGCAGCACAAAGGCCGCCGCGATGCGCCCGCGGTAGGGCCGCAGGAAGGGCCACAGCCCGCGCAGGGCCGACAGACGCTGGGGGCCGACAGGGCGGGACGGGGCGAAGGAGCGAGAGCGGCGGGCCATGCGCGCGATTATCCTGGAAACGGCCCTTGAACGCGCCCGGGTGTGTGACGGGCAGGCGCGTTTGCCGTCGTCATGGGCTACAACACTAGCAGGGGCATCTCTGACGCACAGGGGGATGAACGATGACGACCGACCCAGGCTTGTTGTTTTCACCGATCACCATCGGTTCGCTCACGCTGCCGGCGCGGCTGTTCAAGACCGCCACCGCCGAGACTCGGGCGGATGCGGACGGCTTCGTCACCGACGAGGTGATCGACTTCTACCGCCCCATCGCCGCCGGTGGGGTGCCGCTGATCATCACCGGCAACCTCTACATCAGCCGCCAGGGCAAGTCGGCGCCGCGCCAGCTCGGGGCCGATACCGACGACAAGATCCCCGGCCTGGCGCGCATGGTGGACGCGGTGCATGCACAGGGCGCAAAATTCTTCGCCCAACTCAACCACTGCGGCCGCCAGGTGGTGCCGGACTTCGTCGGTGCGCGCGAGGTGGTGTCGGCCTCGGCGGTCAAGGACCTGCTCACCGGCACCCGGCCGGAAGCGATGACGGTGGCGCAGATCCGGCAGGTGATCGACGACTTCGCCGCCGCCGCGGCGCGCTGCCAGCAGGCCGGTTTCGACGGCGTGCAGATGCACTCGGCCAACGGCTATCTGCTGTGCCAGTTCCTCACCCCCTACACCAACCGACGTACCGACGATTACGGCGGCTCGCTGGAGCGCCGCACCCGCTTCGGCCGCGAGGTGTACCAGGCCATCCGCGCGCGCGTCGGGCCGGACTACCCCATCATCCTCAAGATGAACGGCGCCGACCGCCTGCCGCTGCGCGATGGGCTCAAGACCGATGAGCTGGTCGACGTGGCGCGCATCATGGCGACCGAGGGCATCGACGCGGTGGAGATCTCGGTGGGGCATTACGAGTCGGGCTTTCCGATGGTGTGCGGCAGCTTCCGCCGCTGCCTGGGCCACATGATGCGCGGCAGCATGGCGCACCTGCCGCCGCTGCGGCGCAACCTGCTGCGCGTGTTCCGGCCGCTGGTCACGGTGGCGAGCGACCTGCTGTGGCCGGCTCGCGAGGGCTTCAACCTCGACTACACGCCGCGTTTCAAGGCGGCGCTGGACATCCCGGTGATCTGTGTCGGCGGTTTTCGCACCCGCGAGACCATGGAGGCGGCGCTGAAAAACGGCCTGTGCGACGCGGTGTCGGCCGGGCGGCCCTTCATTGCCGACCCGTGGCTGTTTCGCCACCTGCGCGACGGCGACCCCGGCCCGCGCTGTGTGGACTGCAACGGCTGCGTTGGACACCTCGGCGCCCAGCCGGCCGACTGCTACCACCCGCGCGTGCGCGCCGAAAAGGATGCGATGCTGGCTGCGGGGGGGCCAGGCGGGGTGCCGCTCAGAACTTGTGAATAGATCGTCGCGAGCAGGGCCGAGTGCAAGGCCGCATTTGGCAACTGCGCGAGCGAACGACGAGACATATCATTAGATAGGCGAGGCGTGAGCGAGTAAGCAACACAGCAATCGGCACGCGCAGTAGATTTATTCACAAGTTCTCAGCACTCGATGATGTTCACCGCCAGCCCGCCGCGCGCCGTTTCCTTGTACTTGGTCTTCATGTCGGCGCCGGTCTGGCGCATGGTGCGGATCACCTTGTCGAGCGACACATAGTGCGTGCCGTCGCCGCGCAGCGCCATGCGCGCGGCGTTGATGGCCTTGATCGAGCCCATCGCGTTGCGTTCGATGCAGGGCACCTGCACCAGCCCGCCGATGGGGTCGCAGGTCAGGCCGAGGTTGTGCTCCATGCCGATCTCGGCGGCGTTCTCCACCTGCGCGGGCGTGCCGCCGAGCACCTCGGCCAGCGCGCCGGCGGCCATCGAGCAGGCCACGCCGACCTCGCCCTGGCAGCCGACCTCGGCGCCCGAGATGGAAGCGTTCTCCTTGTACAGGATGCCGATCGCCGCCGCGGTGAGCAGGAAGCGCACCACGCCGTCTTCGGTCGCGTTGGGGATGAAGCGGGTGTAGTAGTGCAGCACGGCGGGCACGATGCCGGCGGCGCCGTTGGTGGGCGCGGTCACCACCCGGCCGCCGACGGCGTTTTCTTCATTCACCGCCAGCGCGTAGAGATTGACCCAGTCCATGGTGGTGAGCGGGTCGCGCATGCCGGCTTCGGGGGCGCTCGACAGCGTGCGGTAGAGGCCGGCGGCGCGGCGCTTCACATGCAGGCCGCCGGGCATCTCGCCTTCTTGCTCGCAGCCGCGGCGCACGCATTGCTGCATCACGTCCCAGATATTGAGCAGGCCGGCGCGGGTCTCGGCGTCGCTGCGCCAGGCGCGCTCGTTGTCGAGCATCACCTGGCTGATCGGGATGCGCTTGTCGCTGCAGTGGGCGAGAAGTTCGGCCGCGCTCTTGAAGGGGTGGGTGAGGCGGGTGGTGTCGGCCACGATGCGGTCGGCGCCGGCGGCAGCCTCATCGACCACGAAGCCGCCGCCCACCGAGTAATACACTTTTTCCTTGACCACCTCGCCAGCGGCATCGAAGGCGCTGATACGCATGCCGTTGGGGTGGTAGGGCAGGGATGTGCGACGGTGCAGGATGAGGTGCTCGCGTTCGATGAAGTCGATGGCGTGTACGCCCGCCAGCAGCAGGCGATGCTCGCCGCGGATGCGCGCCAGCTTGCCCTCGATCTGCTCGACGTCGACCACGTCGGGCGCTTCGCCCTCCAGCCCCAGCAGCACCGCCTTGTCGCTGCCGTGGCCCTTTCCGGTGGCGCCGAGCGAGCCAAACAGCTCGGCCTTGACGTGCGCCACCCGGGTCAGCGCGCCGCCGTCCTTGAGCGCGGTGGCAAAGAGCAGCGCCGCGCGCATTGGCCCCACGGTGTGGGATGACGACGGGCCGATACCGATCTTGAACAGGTCGAAAACGCTGATGGCCATGGCGGTGCGCTCCGGATCAGCGGCCGTAGACGGGGAAGCGGGCGCACACCTCGGCGACCTTGGCGCGCACCGCGTCGATCACGGCCGGGTTGTCGATATCGTCGAGGATGTCACAGATCCAGCCGGCCAGCGCGCTCACGTCGTCCACCCCGAAGCCGCGCGTGGTGACCGCCGGCGTGCCAATGCGCACCCCGCTGGTGACGAAGGGCGACTGCGGATCGTTGGGCACGGTGTTCTTGTTGACCGTGATGTGCGCGGCGCCCAGCGCGGCGTCGGCGGTCTTGCCGGTGATGCCCTTGGCGATCAGGTCGACCAGGAACAGATGGTCGTCGGTGCCGCCCGAGACGATGCGGTAGCCGCGCTCGATGAACACGCCGGCCATGGCGCGGGCGTTGGCGATGACCGCCTTCTGGTAGTCGGCAAAGGCGGGCTCCAGCGCCTCCTTGAAGGCCACCGCCTTGGCGGCGATGACATGCATCAGCGGCCCGCCCTGGGTGCCGGGGAAGACCATCGAGGCGACCTTCTTTTCAATCTCCACGTTGGGGCGCCCGAGGATGACGCCGCCGCGCGGGCCGCGCAGCGTCTTGTGCGTGGTGCTGGTGACGATGTCGGCATGCGGCACCGGGTTGGGGTACAGCCCGGCGGCCACCAGCCCGGCCACATGCGCCATGTCGACAAACAGCAGCGCGCCGACGCGGTCGGCAATGGCGCGAAAGCGCGGGAAGTCGAGCCGGCGCGCATAGGCCGAGAAGCCGGCCACGATCATCTTCGGCCGGCATTCGACGGCAAGCGCTTCGAGCGCGTCGTAGTCGATCTCGCCGTCGTCGGTCACGCCGTACTGCACCGCGTTGAACAGCTTGCCCGAGAAATTCACCTTGGCGCCGTGCGTCAGGTGACCGCCATGCGCCAGGCTCATGCCGAGGATGGTGTCGCCCGGCTGCAGCAGCGCCAGATACACCGCCGCGTTGGCCTGCGAGCCGGAATGCGGCTGCACATTGGCCCAGTCGGCACCGAAGAGCTGTTTTGCGCGGTCGATGGCCAGCTGCTCGACCACGTCCACATGCGCGCAGCCGCCGTAGTAGCGCTTGCCCGGATAGCCCTCGGCGTACTTGTTGGTCAGCACCGTGCCCTGCGCCTGGAGCACGCGCGGGCTGGCGTAGTTCTCCGAGGCGATCAGTTCGATGTGGTCTTCCTGGCGCTGGCGCTCGGCCTCGATGGCCGCCCACAGCGCGGTATCGTAATCGGCGATCTGCATGGATGGGTCGAACATGACGAGCTCCTCGGGTGCGTTGGACGGTGCGGGCGCCGGGCCCGCGATCCGGCCATCCTACGATGGGTGGGTCATTGCGATTGTTGATAGTTCCAATAAAATCATTGGCAACGTCAATGGATGGCCGCCATGCTCAACCTGCCCACCGACCTGCTGCGCACCTTCGTCAAGACGGTCGATACCGGCAGCTTCACCCGCGCCGCCGAGGCCGTCGGGCGCACGCAATCGGCCGTCAGCCTGCAGATCCGCCGGCTCGAAGCGCTGATCGACGCGCCGCTGTTCGTGCGCGGCTCGCACCGTGTGCGCCTCACCGAGCAGGGCCTGGTGCTGCTCGATTTCGGCCGACGCATGCTGGCGCTCAACGATGAAGCGGTGGGCAGCCTGCGCCCCGCCAAGGTGGCCGGCGCCGTGCGCCTCGGCGCCCCGCACGAATACACCGCCTCGCTGCTGCCCGAGATCCTCGGCAAGTTCGCGCGCTCGCATCCCAAGGTGTCGCTGGAGGTGACCTGCGATCTCTCCAAGAACCTGCTCGGCCGGCTGGCGCAGGGCGAGTTCGACCTGGTGGTGGCGCTGCACGACGGCCCCGGCGACGGGCGCGGCACGCCGGTGCTGAGCGAGCCGCTGGTGTGGGTCGGCAGCCCCGACCACACGCGCCACGAAGAGCGCCCGCTGCCGCTGGTGGTGGCCCCGCCACCGTGCATCTACCGCAGCCGCGTGCTCGCCACGCTGAACCGCCAGGGCCTGCCCTGGCAGATTGCCTACACCAGCTCCAGCTACAGCGGCATCCTCGCCGCCGTGCGCGCCGGGCTGGGCGTCACCGTGCTGGCCGGCAGCACCGTGCCCGAGGGCGTGCGTCGCCTCGGCGAGCGCGAAGGCTTCCCCGGCATGGGCCGCCTCGACGTGCGCGTGCACCGCGCCCCCGAACCGGCCGAAGCGGCGCTGCGCCTGGCCGACTACATCGCCGACAGCCTGGCCTGAGCGACCGCCGGCCGACCGATACATCGTGAGACGAAACACCGCCGACAGCGCGGGCAAACGGTGTTAACGTCGGCGCTCGCCGGCCGCCCGGCGGGTTGGGGCGCGCTGCCAAAGCAGGCGCCGCCCGCCCCCGCGCCCCGCAAGACTCGACGATCGATCCGGAGATGACATTGAAAAAAGCCTTGCTCATGGCCACGGTGCTGGCCGCCCTGCCGGTGCTCTCACAGGCCACCGAACTGCGCGTCGACGTCGACCGCGTCCGCATCCAGGCCGGCGGCGTCACGCTCTCCATCGGCGACCGCGACCACCGCGGCTACTACTGGGACGGCGGCGTCTGGCGTGACCCGGTGTACTGGAAAAAGCACCATCCCCACGACTACGACCACCACCATCACAAAGGCAAAAAGGGCTACCACTGTCCGCCGGGTCAGGCCAAGAAGGGCAACTGCTGAGCAGAGCAGGGGACGTAGGGTGCAGTAACCGAAGGGCATTGCACCACCCAACGCTTGTTCGCTGCAATACCGTCGAATGCCAGGCGATGCCCCAAAAACCATTGCCTCGCCAGTTTGCCAACGTCATCATCCCCGCATGCCCGACTACCGACGCGCCTGGCACCCCGGCGGCACCTACTTCTTCACCGTCAATGCCCTGCAACGGCACGGCAACGACGTCCTCACCCGCCACATCGAACCGCTTCGTGACGCGGTGCGCGAGGTCCGCCAACGACATCCTTTCATCATCCACGGCTGGGTCGTGCTGCCGGAACACATGCACTGCGTGATCGAGCTGCCATCGGGCGACGCCAACTTCGCCACCCGATGGCGCCTGATCAAGGCCGCCTTTTCGAAGCGCCTGCCTGTCGTCGAGCACCGTTCAAAGGTGCGGCAGGCGAGAGGCGAGCGCGGGCTGTGGCAACGGCGCTATTGGGAACACCTGATTCGCGATGAGCGCGATTTCGCGGCCCACATGGACTACCTGCACTTCAACCCCGTCAAGCACGGCTACGTGTCATGCGTGGCCGACTGGCCCTATTCGACCTTCCATCGGCTGGTGGCGGCCGGCGTCTATCCGCAGGATTGGGCGGGCAGCGCCGGTGCAGACGCTTTGAAGGGTCGGGAGTGACCAACCGAGGAGAGCGCCTTTCGTAGGGTGCAATAACCGAAGGGCATTGCACCAATCAACGGCTCTTACTGCGACGCACGTCGAAAAGAAACGATTGCCGATTCACCCGCTTCGAAATTTCGCGGGCGAGCCGTGGTTCAGGGAATTGGGCAAGGCGTGCCGCTCCGGCTGCACCGCGCGGTCTTTGCGAGACATACGGCGCAATGCCCTTCGGTTATTGCGCCCTACAGGGGGCTACTCCGGCGCCTGCTGCCGGTTGCGATGAACGCCGCGCTCACGCGCATCCCGTTCGGCGTCCGGATCGTCGATCGTCTCCACCGCTGCGATGCGCGCCACATAGTCCGCCGGCAGGCCGGCCTCGCGGGCGCCGGTCAGCACATGATGTACATACCAGGCAAACGGCCGCAGCGTTGCATCCACCCGCAGCGCGCGATACATGAACGCCTCGATCACCGCGCCATCCGCGTTGCCGACAGCCACCGTCACCCCCGCGTAGCCCGGCCCCTCGATCGCGTCGAGCACCGCCTTTTCCGCCGCCGTGAGACCAAACAGCACCCCCAACACCCGATCCGCCGCATCGCCCGTGGCCACCACGTCCAGCTTCGCCGAGCCGTCGGCACCGCACTTGTGAAAACGCAGCGCATGCCCCGCCAGCGTCGCCAACCCGAGCCGGCGTGCCCCCGGAACGCGCGCGCGCAAGCGCGCCACCGACATGTTGGAACCGTAGGCGAAGTAGGTGAGGAGGCTATCGGGCATGGGCGGGTATTTTACGGATGGCTGTTGCCGACATCACAGCTCACGGCTCGGTCCGGTTCTCGGTCCCTTCGCCCGGCGTGACAAACAGCATCCGCGTGGGCACCGAGGTCTTCGCCGTATGCCAGGTGCCGGCCGGCACCACCACATACTTGCCCGGCTGATCCAGGCAAATGCACGCGTCCCCCTCCGCCGTACGAAGCACCATCTCCACCCGACCCGCCAGCAAAACCACCACCTCATCCCCGGCCGGATGACGCTCCCAGGTCGGCCAGTCTGCGGTGAAGGCGTATTCGGAGATCAGCACGCGCCCCTTGAAGTGATCGAAGTTCGTGTCCAGATCGGTGTAGATGGACGGCGTGACCGGAACCGTGCTGACCGACAGATCGGGATTCAGGACGGCGAAGACTTCGGCGAGTTTCGGGGCGCTGGGGGGCATGGCGGGGGCTCCTGGTGATTGGATTCAGGCTGCCTTCAGGATGCTTCGAATAAGTACGGGGACAGGCGACGGATTTTTGTCGTAAGCACGTCGATCTTGGAGTGGGTGACGGAAAATCGTGGTCTGTGCGCTATTTTTTGTCCCTATCTACGCGAGATGAACGATTTAGTGCAACTGCCGAGACGATGGCACCAATGATCCCGATCACAACGCTAATTGGCACTGTGTAAAAGATGAGAAATGGTGCCCATGCCATCGCCAGCCAGATTTCATGCTTATGAAATATGCCGAGCTTCTCCGCTCCAATGCTGATGCTGCCGAGGATGAGTGGGGCAACCGCAAATAGGCCCAAGAGTGTCCAAAAGATAAGCACCTTGCTACGTGTCGTCATTGCCAAACGTCCGCTGCAACGATTTGTTGGACGGCAACTCCACCATCACCAATCCATATTTGCTGAGCGATCCCACTCGCCTACTAGGTGCTCCGCCAGACTCTCCATTTCTTCACATGATTGCATGGCCTTTGCATAAGTACCGTCGTTCACCATAGTCAAGATCAGCGGCAGACTGGTTCGTTGAAGATATATACGTGCAGGTTCTCGTTCGCCCTCCCATAGGAAGTCCATGAACCGAAGTATGGTTTGAATAGCTTCAGGGTCTTTAACAGTGAGCGGCCCAGACAAAGCAAATTTTTTCTGTCCTCGCAGGTGCGGTAGCAGCACCGGAGCCGCGCCCGCGCCAGAGTGGAAGGTAAATGCCTCACCTTGTTTTCCGAAGGAGCCGTGAGCGACGAAATTTCTGTGCTGCCTACGGATTTCGGTCAAGTCATCGTAGAAAAGCTTTGCCGTTGGGTCGCTTAGATCGAAAACTGCCTTAAATTTGGCGCCCCAATCTGCCCCGGCGAGCGCCGCGACTTCTTTGCCAGTAGATATCTTGCCCTGGAGAATTGCGAGATGGATAAAGACATGCTCAGTGAAACTGTAGAACGCATCAATCACGGAGCTGGTCAGCCAAGCCGCTTTCTTGGTTTGGGTGAAGGGACTAGAAAAAAACGCGCTCCACTCTGACATGCGTTCCTCAGGAGTAAGGTTTTTTCTCCGATCTTCCTCAACGCGAATTTCTTCTACTGCCGCTCGATATTCTCTTAAAAAGTAATTGAAGCGTTCGCTTAATCCATTCGTATGGTTTTTGACATTTAGCTTCGATTCGTCAACAGCGATTTCAGCACGCCATTCAAAGTACGGACGAGCAACCTTCGTTGCTTTGTGAATTCGTTTAGCAATTTCAGTCGCAGCTGCTTCACTGGCCTCTGGGTTGTCGACGAAGATGCCAAGCCCAAACTTACGGTGCTCGATTAGAAAGGCTTTGCCGTTGTAGTCAATCGGCACCGACCACGCCAGTTTTTCAAACTGGCCGAGATTTTTAAATTTGAGAAGATCAACCAGAAGAAAGTATACGAGGTAGTACGGCGGCAGCTGCCTACCCGCATTCGTACGTTGGGCTGAGAACAGTAGATTTTTAGGGGCGGCCGTCGAATCGCCAGCAGGCAGGATCGGTTCGAGCGCCTTTCTCGCTGCCGCCCTAACTCCGTCAAGGTGTTCTGGGAGATTCAAGCTATTGCCGTCCAACTATAAGTAGACGCCAAATGGTGTCGTAGACGTTTACGGGACTGGTGGATATCCTGACAGCTGAGCGCTGATGCTGGCGGTTTCACTGGCTGATTCCCGAATATGACACCATTTGTCCAATAACATACCGCAGGGCTTGGTCCGCTTGCTTGCGCGATTTGGCAGAATTCCACCTGCTCGATATGCCCCCATCCGCATTCGCGAGGTCGCCGCCCGTATCGCTGCGGTTGCCATCGTCCTTTTGTGGATGGCTCCATCTCGCAACCGCTGCATCAACGATTCGTGCATCCGTATCGTCCTGGTTCGCGTGCGCGTCGCAGCTTCGACTTCTCGGCGCTGCCTACCGCTGCCCTGGGCTCGATCCCTTTGCATGCCCATCGGGCAACTATATGAACCAAGGATTAAACGCGACTTCCCTCCCCACGACAAGTGAGTCAGATCAATATCTGCACCGACGACTCACCCAATTCCGTACCGCCTGAGCCTTACCGCAATCGCCGAATGCGACGCCGCCAGCCGTTTCGCCAAGCGCCGGCTGGAGGGGTAGTCGCGATACAGCCGCTGGAGCAGTGATTTTTCGAAGTCGGCGACGGCGGCTTCGAGGGTGGTGATGTCGCCGTCGGCGGTTTGTTCGGCCGGGGTGGCGGTGTCGGCCAGTTCGAGGTCGCTGGCGTCGATGACCAGGCGTTCGGCCATGGTGACGGCGCGGAAGATGGTGTTTTGCAGTTGGCGGACGTTGCCGACCCAGTGGTTGGCGAGCAGGGCGGATTTGGCGGCGGGGGAGAGGCGCATTGCGGGGCGGGCGGCCTGGGCGCAGGCGCGGGCGAGGAAGGTGTCGGCCAGGGGCAGGATGTCGCCGGGGCGCTCGCGCAGGGCGGGCATGTGCACGTTGAGCACGTTGAGTCGGAAGAGCAGGTCTTGCCTAAAGCGGCCGGCCGCCACCATGGCTTCGAGCGGGCGGTGGGTGGCGCTGATGATGCGCACGTTGGCCTTGGCTTCGCGGTCGCCGCCGACGCGGCGGAAGCTGCCGTCGTTGAGGAAGCGCAGCAGCTTGGCTTGCAGGTAGGGCGACATTTCGCCGATTTCGTCGAGAAACACGGTGCCGCCGTCGGCCATTTCGAGCAGGCCGGGCTTGCCGCCGCGCAGGGCGCCGGTGAAGGCGCCGGGCGAGTAGCCGAACAGTTCGCTCTCGGCCAGGCTTTCGGGCAGGGCGGCGCAGTTGAGGGCGAAGAAGGGTTCGGCGCTGCGGCTGCTGGCGGCATGGCAGGCATGGGCGAGCAGCTCCTTGCCGGTGCCGGTTTCGCCGGTGATGAGCAGCGGTGCGTCCACCAGCGCCATGCGCGCGGCGCGCTGCTTGAGCTGCTCGATCTCGGGGGACTGGCCGAGGATGGCTTCGAAGCCGCCGGCGTTGTAGTTCTGCAGGGCGCTCAAGCGTTCGCCCATGCGGCTGGGGGCGTGCAGGGTGAGCACGGCACCGGCCGCGCGGCCGCCGGCTTCGTGCAGCGGCAGGGTTTCGAGCATGTAGGGCTCGCCGTGGATTTCGATTTCACGCACCGGCAGGTGGAAGCCGCCATCGACCAGGGCGTCGAGCAGGCTGGGGTCGCCGATCAGCGCGGGCATGGTGGTGTCGAGCAAGTCGGCCTCGGGCATGCCGCTGGCGGTGACCGCGGCGCCGTTGGCGACGATGATGCGGCCCTGGGCGTCGACGGCGAACACCGGGTCGGCCTGCGAGGCGAGCAGGGCGGTGAGGTAGAGCCGCCGCCGGGCGCCGGGCAGCATGTCGACCGGCTCGACCGAGCGCACGTCGGGCACGGCCAGCAGCTGGCTGCGTAGCTTGACCACATCGGCCTGATCCAGCGCCGGGGCTTCGATGTAGATATGCGGCGGCTCGACCTCGACGGCGGTCACGCTGAGCGCGCGCTGGGCCAGCACGGCGAGGATTTCCTGGGCGATGCCGACGCGGTCAGCAAAGCGGATGGCGATGCGCATCGCGGTCTCCGTATCGATTTGAAGACAGTGTATTGAAATCCGAACGAGTTGCACAAGGCATTGATTTTATTAGCGTGATTGCTTTGACTGAGCGGCCGTCCTGCGGATGTGTCTGCATATCGATACGACAGTGTGGCGGCGTATGCCGGCGGTGTGTTCCAAGTCGTTGATTTTCAAGCAATCACGCATCTGGCATGCACATTGCAATAGGTGAGGCGAGTGGCGGCCGCCCGGGCCGCGCCATCGTCCGACGGCAAGGGAGTCGCCTCATGCATGTTCTCGTTCTCGGCAGCGGTGTGATCGGCACCACCATGGCCTATTACCTGGCCCGCGACGGGCACCAGGTGACGGTGGTGGACCGCCAGCCAGGGCCTGCGCTGGAGACCAGCTATGCCAACGCCGGCGAGGTGTCGCCCGGCTATTCGGCGCCGTGGGCGGGGCCGGGCGTGCCGCTCAAGGCGATCAAGTGGATGCTGATGCATCACAGCCCGCTGGTGATCAAGCCCATGCTCGATCCGGCGATGTGGCGCTGGGGCCTGGCCATGCTGCGCAACTGCACGGCGGCGCGCTACCACCTCAACAAGGGCCGCATGGTGCGCCTGGCCGAGTACAGCCGCGACTGCCTCAAGCAGCTGCGCGCCGACACCGGCATCGAGTACGACCAGCGCAGCCAGGGCACGCTGCAGCTGTTCCGCACGCAGAAGCAGCTCGACGGCGTGGGCAAGGACGTCGACATCCTCAAGGAGTTCGACGTGCCCTACCAAGTGCTCGAAGGCGATGCCTACCTGGTGTACGAGCCGGCGCTGGCGCTGGTCAAGGACAAGTTCGTCGGCGCGCTGCGCCTGCCGGGCGACGAGACCGGCGACTGCTTCAAGTTCACCCAGCGCCTGGCGGCGATGGCCGAGGGGCTGGGCGTGGACTTCCGCTTCGGGGTGAACATCCAGGGACTCGACAGCGAAGGCGACCGCATCACCGGCGTGCGCACCGATGCCGGCGTGCTGACGGCCGATAGGATCATCCTGGCGCTGGGCAGTTATTCGCCGCAGCTGCTCAAGCCGATCGGCATCGACATCCCGGTCTATCCGGTCAAGGGTTTCTCGATCACCGTGCCGATCCGCGACGCGGCCATGGCGCCGGAGTCGACCATCATGGACGAGACCCACAAGGTGGCGGTGACGCGGCTGGGCAACCGCATCCGCGTCGGCGGCACGGCGCAGCTGTCGGGCTACGACCTGAATCTCAACCCGACCCGCCGCGGCACGCTCGAATTCGTGGTGAGCGACCTGTTCCCCCAGGGCGGCGATGTGGCGCAGGCCGAGTTCTGGACCGGCCTGCGGCCGATGACGCCCGACGGCACGCCGATCCTCGGCGAGACGCGCTACCGCAACCTCTACCTGAGCACCGGCCACGGCACGCTGGGCTGGACCATGGCCGCCGGCACCGGCCGTGTCATGGCCGACCTGGTGGCCGGGCGCTCGCCCGAGATCAGCATGGAGGGCCTCACCGTGGCCCGCTACCACTGACTTTGCCAACAACAAGACGACTCACCAAAGGAGACCGCTTCATGCATGTGATTTGCACCGACCGCGCCCCGCAGGCCATCGGTCCCTATTCGCAGGCCATCGCGCTCGACGGGCTGTTGTTCACCTCCGGCCAGATCCCGCTGACCACCGCCGGCGAGAAGGTGGCCGGCGACATCGCCGCGCAGACCGGGCAGGTGTTCGACAACCTCGACGCCATCCTGTCGAGCGCCGGCGCGGCCTTGTCCGACGTGATCAAGGTGACGGTGTTCATGACCGACCTGGGCGAGTTCGCGGCCATGAATGCCGTCTTCGCCCAGCGCTTCGGCGAGCATCGCCCGGCGCGCTCGACGGTGCAGGTGGCGGCCTTGCCGACCGGCGCCCGTGTCGAGATCGAAGCCATCGTGCGCCTGGCGCGCTGACCCGCGGACGCTCAAGGAGACCGTTTCATGGAAGCTCTGACCCAGTTCGTCTCGGCCATCAACGGCATCGTGTGGGGCCCGCCGATGCTGGTGCTGATCCTCGGCACCGGCCTGTTCTTGCAGATCCGTCTCAAGCTGATGCCGATCGCCCGCATCGGTAGCGGCTTCGCCATGGTGTGGAGCGGGCGCAAGCCGGCTGCCGACGCCCCCGGCGAGATCACCCCCTTCGCCGCGCTGATGACCGCGCTGGCGGCTACCGTGGGCACCGGCAACATCGCCGGCGTGGCCACGGCCATCGCCGTGGGCGGGCCGGGCGCGCTGTTCTGGATGTGGATGACCGCCCTGGTCGGCATGGCTACCAAGTACGCCGAGGTGGTGCTGGCGGTGCATTACCGCGAGACCGACGCCAACGGCGAGCAGATCGGTGGGCCGATGTATGCCATCAAGAACGGTCTCGGCCGCAGCTGGCGCTGGTTGGCGGCGGCCTTCGCGCTGTTCGGCGGGCTGGCCGGTTTCGGCATTGGCAACATGGTGCAGTCCAACAGCATCGCCGAGGCCATGCAGGCCAGTTTCGGCATCGCACCGTGGCTGACCGGCGTGGTGCTGGCGGCGCTGACCGGCTTCGTGCTGCTCGGCGGCGTCAAGCGCATCGGCGCGGTGGCCGAGAAGCTGGTGCCCGTCATGTGCATCGGCTACATCGTTGCCTCGCTGGCGGTGCTCGGCCTCTACGCCGAGCGCATCCCCGCGGCCTTCGGCCTGATCTTCAGCTACGCCTTCAGCCCGGCGGCGGCCACCGGCGGTTTTGCCGGCGCGGCGATCATGATGGCGATCCGCTACGGCGTGGCGCGCGGCATCTTCTCCAATGAGGCGGGCCTGGGCACGGCGGGCATCGCGCAGGCGGCGGGGCAGTCGAAGAACGCGGTCGAGTCCGGCCTGGTGGGCATGATGGGCACCTTCATCGATACGCTCATCGTGTGCACCATGACCGGCCTGGTGCTGATCGTCACCGGCGCCTGGAGCAGCGGCCTGAGCGGCGCGGCGCTCAGCTCCAGCGCCTTCGCCACCGCCTTCCCCGGCGTCGGTGCGGCCTTCCTGGCGATCGCGCTGGCGGTGTTCGCCTACACCACCATCCTCGGCTGGGCCTACTACGGCGAAAAATGCTGGGAATACCTGCTCGGCACGGCCGTCGAAAAACCCTACCGCATCGTGTGGACGCTGTTCGTGCTGCTCGGTGCGGTGGCGCAGCTCGACTTTGTGTGGCTGGTGGCCGACACCCTCAACGCCTTCATGGCACTGCCCAACCTGGTGTCGCTGTTGCTACTGTCGCCGGTGGTGGCGAAGCTGACGCAAGCGTATTTCGCGGACCGCCGCGGCTGATGCCAGCACCCCGGTCGCGGCGGGGCGGCCCGCCGTGATCAAAGCTCCCATGGCGCCGTCCGGGTCCTCCGGATAGCGCTGACAGCACGCAAGCCCCCCTCGCTTGCGTGGCTTCCGGCCTCGACCCTGTGTCGGGGCCGTTTTTTTAGTGCCGCGGTATCGGGCGCTCGGACAGCACGTGCTTGCGGCCGTTGGCGTCGTGGCGAACATATTCCTGTCGGCCATTGCGGCAGCGCATATAGAGCGTGTTCAGTTCGCCGCCGGATTCGGCAATGCACGCCTTCTTCGACTTCGGCGAGATCGTGACCCACTCCGGCTGCGCGTCGCGCAGCGGCTGAGTCACGCCTTCGGCGACCCCGGTGCTGATCTGGCCAAGCGCTTTGCCCGCAGCATGAAATACCGACTCGGCCATGACGTTGGCGGACAAGACGGCCAACAGGCCGGTGAGCAGTGTTTTTGTCATCAATGCATCTCCATGGCGGGCGCGCGTGCTGAGGCATCGGCCTTGCGCATCGGCATCGTGCCCTTGCAGCGCGGATAGCTGCGGCAGCCCCAGAAGGGGCCGCGTTTGCTATCGCGGGCGACCAGCTTTTTGCCGCAGTCCGGACAGCTGGGGGTGGTCCAGTCACCGTCGGTGGCCAGTGCGAGCAGCCGTTGGCGGGCCGCGACAGGCAGGCGGGTAATCATGGCGTAAAAGAGCCTGGCGTCGAGCAGGGTAATGCGATGCTCGTTGGCAAAAGTGCGCGCCTCGTCGGTGAAACCGCCCGGCGCCATGAAGAAGGCTTTATCGACCTTTTCGTGCGCCATCACGCCGCGCAACTCACGGATCGGTTTGACGCCGATGCGGCTGTTGTGGGCTTTGCACTGAACGATGGCGGTGGCCTGGGTGGGCGAGGCGTCGTCCTGAAACAAATGGATGTCGACGCCGCCGTCCGCGCCCAGCGCCGTGGTGCGCGCGCGAAAGCCCTTTTCAACATAAAAAGCGCAGCACAGGTCTTCGAAACGCTTCCATTCAATGCGGCGCAACACGTCGATGGACCAGGCCTGCGGCGTGGCGGCGGAGGGTGGATCGGGGGTGCCAGGGGCGGTCGGGATGCTGGGTTCGTTGCGTGGCGCGCCGTTGAGCACATGGCCGTTCGCTGGCGCGGGGCAGGGCCGCTCAGGCTGGCGGTGGCGCGTGAGCAGCCGCTTAGCCAGTTTGATCGCTGCGATGGCGCCGAACACCGCCGCGAGCGCGGCGCCAATCGTGGAAAAGACAAACTCCAGCCCTTTGAGCAGGGGCGAGGTGTCGAGTACGGCGCTGAGCATTCTGGGGCCAAAGAAACAGACGGCGGCCATGACAGCCGAGACGCGCCAGTCGGCGGCGAGGGCGATCTCAATGGGGGACTCTTTGGCGTGTCTGCGTCGTCTGGCCATGGCCTGCCGGTGATCTGTGTGGGCGTCGCTCCGAAGTATATGCCAATGTCGATGTCGTGATGCTTTTAGGGTGGCAGGTGCGGCACAACCGCTGCGCCAGGCCATGCTGCGATGGTGGTGCGCTGCAGCGATGACGGCAGGGTGCCTGGGCGGGAGTGCTGCGGGCGGCGCGCGCTTGCCTGCGGGCGGCGAATGCAATTATTCTTGTTGGCAATTGCCGTTGCGCAAAATTTGTTGCGCCGCGCCGTTGCAAGGAGCCTGCTCCACTCGTGAATACCCCACTCGCGCCTGCGCATCTGACCGATTCGCCCCTGCCACCCCGCAGCGTGGAGGCCTTGCGCGAACTGGTGGTGCGTATTCGCCGCGGCGAAGCCGAGGTGTCTCTTGGCAAGAAGGCACTGGACGTGGTGGCGCGCCTGGTGGACCGGCCCGAGGAGGTCGCGGTGCGCTCGATCACCGAGCTGGCAGCCAGCCTGAGCGTGAATGCGTCGACGCTGTCGCGCCTGGTGCGCAACCTGGGTTACACGGGGTTTTCCGATTTCCAGGGTGTGTTCCGCGAGCGGATTGCTGCGGGGCATGGCAACTTCTACACCCGGCAGGGGCACCGTCTGATTGATGCCGACGCGGGCACGGACGACTACGTGGGCGTGGTGGTGCAGCTGGCCCGGGAGTCGATTGCCAACGTTGACGGCTTTCTGTCGCAGCTGGATGCGACCGAACTGCGCCAGGCGGCGCGCCAACTGGCGCGGGCACGGCGGGTGCGCCTCTTTGGCGTGCGCCAGATCCATGCGGTGACCAGCCTGCTCTCATATGGCTTGAGCCTGGTGCGGCCGGATGTGTCCTTGCTTGATGCGCCAGGACAGGGCATAGCCGAGGCGCTGGCGCAGCTGAGCCGGGGCGATGTGCTGGTGGTCTCCAGCGTCAAGCCCTATAGCCGGCGGGTGGCCGAGGTGGCGCGCATTGCCGGCGAGTCGGGCATTGCCGTGATCGCGCTGACCGATTCGCGCGCCTCGCCGCTGGCCGCGCGTGCCGGGCATGTGTTCTTCATTCCCCATCAAAGCAGCTTTATCAGCAACAGCATTGGCGCCTACGTGGTGTTCTGCGAGGGGCTGGTCAATCTGGTGGCCAAGGAGCTGGGGGGCAAGGCGCTGCAGGCGCTGGAGCGGCAGGAACGGTTTCTCGACGCACTGGGCGTCGAGATGCGATGAGGTGATGGGTGATTCTGGGAGAGGGGCATGGCTTACGAAACGATTCTGTATGAGATGAACAACGGCATTGCCGAGATCCGGCTCAACCGGCCGCACCGGCTCAATGCAGTGACGCAGACGCTGTATGACGAGTTGAACGACGCGCTCGGCGTGGCCGAGGCCGACCGTGACGCGCGCGTGGTGCTGCTCACCGGCGAGGGGCGCGCCTTCTGCGTGGGCGCCGACCTCAAGGAGCACAAGACCGGCCGCACCGCCTTTGACCGCCGGCAGTACCTGCAGGGCGAGCAGATCGTGTGCAAGCGGCTGATGCTGCTGTCCAAGCCGGTGGTGGCGGCCGTCAATGGCTTTGCGCTGGGGGCGGGGGCGGAGGTGGCCATGGCCTCGGACTTCATCCTGATGGCCGAGAGCGCGCAGATCGGCCTGCCCGAGGTGAGCATCGGCAACTACCTGGGCGGCGGCGTGACCTATCTGCTGCCGCGGTTGGTGGGGCTGGCCAAGGCGCGCGAGCTGGTGTTCCTGGGTGAGCGGATCAAGGGCGAGGAGGCGGTGCGCATCGGCCTGGCCAACCGGGTGTTTCCGGACGACGGCTTTCTCGACGCGGCGCGTGAGTTTGCGCAGCGCATCGCCAGCAAGGCGCCGTTCTCGATGCAACTGGCCAAGGAGCACCTGAACATGGCGGCCGAGCGCACGCTGGATGCGGCGCTCACCGCCGAGCTCGAAGGCATGATGTTTGTCGGTACCACCCGCGACTGGCAGGAAGGCATCGACGCCTTCGCCGAAAAGCGCACACCGGTTTTCAAGGGGGTTTGACCTATGGCAATTGCAAAACACCAATCGCTCAGCGGCCGAAGCCCGCTGCACGACATCCTGGCGCCCGAGGCCATCGCCATCGTGGGGGCGTCGTCCGATTCCACCAAGCGCGGCTACAAGGCCATGGTCGGCCTGATCAAGGACGGCTATGCCGGCGCCATCTATCCGATCAACCCCAAGGCGGACATGATCCTCGGGGTCAAGGCCTACCCGTCGCTGGAGGCCATTCCGGGCAAGATCGACCTGGCGCTGATCTGCACCCCGGCCACAACGCTGCCGGGCCTCATTGCCGAGTGCGGCAAGAAGGGCGTCAAGGGCGCAGTGGTGCTGGCCAGCGGCTTCAAGGAGATCGGTGGCGAGGGCGTCAAGCTCGAGGCCGCCATGATGGCCGCCGCCCGCGAGCACCATGTCCGCATCATCGGCCCGAATACCTCGGGCATGTTCAACCTGCACAAGAAGGTCAACCTGCTCGCGCTGGCCAACGTCAAGCCGGGCCATGTGGGCTTCATCTCGCAGTCGGGCAACATGCTGCTGTCGCTGGTGCTGGAGGCCGAGCACAACCGGCATGTGGGCTTCTCCACCTATGTCGGCCCGGGTAACCAGGCGGACATCGGCTTCAACGACTACCTGCGCTACCTGGGCGAGGACGAACAGACCCATGTGGCCACGCTGTATGTCGAGGGTTTCCGCGACGGCGAGCGCTTCTTGCAGGTGGCGCGCGACGTGACCGCCGTGAAGCCGGTGGTGGTGTACAAATCGGGCTCGACGGAGCTCGGCGCCAAGGCCGCCAGCTCGCACACCGGCGCACTGGCCGGCAGCTATGCGATGACGGTCGACCTGCTGCGCCAGGTGGGGGTGAGCGTGGTGCAGGACTCGGATGAAGTATTGCCCGTGGCTGAGGGGCTCGCCCAGTTGCAGATGGCACCCGGCAAGCGCGTGGCGGTCATCTCCGACGGCGGCGGCCAGGCCACCATCGCCTCCGACCGTCTGTCCGAAGCGGGCCTCGAGCTGGCCACGCTGAGCGCCGAGACCCAGCAGCGCCTGCGCGACGTGCTGTTCGCCCAGGCCTCGGTCATCAACCCGGTCGATGTGGCCGGTAGCACCGATGCCAACCCCGCCTTGCTGGCCACCTGCATGGAGATCGTGGCCGACGATCCGGGCGTGGATCAGATCTTCCTGGTCGGCATGTTCGGCGGCTACAGCACCCGTTTTGCCGAGCAGCTGCTGGGCGATGAGATGCGCGGCGCCGAGGCGATGATCGAACTGGCGCACCGGGTGGACAAGCCGCTGGTCATCTACAGCCTGTATGCGCCGATCAAGCCGCCGGCGCTGCGCCGCCTGCATGAGGCCGGTCTGCCGGTGTACAGCTCCATCGAGCACGCCGTGCGGGTGCTGGCGGCGCTGGGCGAGCGCGGGCTGTATCTCAAGAACGCCGCCGAGCAGGTGCCCGTCGAGGCCGTGGTGCCGCATGCCAACCAGCTGGCGGTGTTCGAAAAGGCCCGCGCCGAGGGGCGCGATCTGTTCGAGGTGGAAGCCAAGGCGCTGCTGCGCTCGCACGGCATTGCCGTGGCCGAGGAGATCCTCGTCACCGACCCCTCCGAGCTGGGCGATGTGGCGGCCCACTTCGGCGAGCAGGCGCTGGTCATGAAGGTGGTGTCGAAGGACATCCTGCACAAGTCCGACGCCGGCGGGGTCAAGCTCTTCCTGCGCGGCGAGACCGCGCTGCGCGACGCGTGGGACCAGATCATGCGCTCGTGCCAGGCCTACCTGCCGACCGCCGAGATCAAGGGCGTGCTGGTCACCCCGATGGCCAAGAAGGGCACCGAAGTCATCATCGGCGTCAGCCGCGATCCGATCTTCGGGCCGGTGCTGATGTTCGGCCTGGGCGGCATCTTCGTCGAGATCCTCGAAGACGTGGCCTTCCGCGCCATTCCGCTGTCGCGCCATGCGGCGGTTTCGATGGTCGACCAGATCAAGGCGCGCAAGATTCTCGAAGGTGCGCGCGGCGAGGCGGCCGTGGACAAGGCCGCGCTGGTGGACCTGCTGCTCAAGGTGTCGAGCATCGTCTCGGCCTATCCGCAGCTGGCCGAACTCGATCTCAACCCGGTGCTCGCCTACCCGGATGGCTACGCCATCGTCGATGCGCGCGTCATCGTCAACCAGGAGGAAAAGGCATGAACACTCCCGCGCTCACCGATGCCACGCTCGCCATCGACGGCCGCGTCGCCACGCTCACCTTCAATCGCGACGATGTGCGCAACGCGCTCACCGGCACCGGCCTGATCGATGACATCGTCAATGTGGCCGAGTGGGTCAATGGCTGCGACGACATCTCGGTGCTGGTCATGACCGGCGCCGGCAGCGCCTTCTCGGCCGGCGGCAACGTCAAGGACATGGCCGAACGCGGCGGCGACTTTGCCGGCGATGTGGCCGAATGCGCCGACCGCTACCGCCGCGGTATCCAGCGCATCCCGCTGGCGTTGCACAATGTCGAGATCCCGGTGATTGCCGCGGTCAATGGGCCGGCCATCGGTGCCGGCTTCGACCTGGCCAACATGGCCGACCTGCGCATCGCTTCGACCAAGGCCAAGTTCGGCGAAACCTTCCTCAACCTCGGCATCATCCCCGGCGACGGCGGCGCGTGGTTCATGCAGCGACTGATCGGCTACCAGCAGGCCTTCGAGCTGACGCTCTCGGGCCGCATCGTCGGCGCCGACGAGGCCAAGTCGCTGGGCATCGTGCTCGACGTGGTCGAGCCCGACCAGCTGATGACGCGGGCCGGCGAGATCGCCACCCGCATCGCCGCCCAACCTCCCAAGGCCACGCGCCTGACCAAGCGGCTGATGAAGATGGCCCAGCGCATGGAGCTGAAGGACTTCCTCGACCTGTGCGCCACCTTCCAGGGCATGTGCCACAACGAGCCCGAGCATCTGGAGGCGGTGCAGCGGATGTTGAAGCGGTAGGGGCGCCAACAGCAGCGGGCCGAAAGGCCCGTTTTTTTGGATATGCAGTGACTAGAGAGAAAATCCGTTTGTCATTTCTCTGGTGTTGGTTATTCTTGGCTTGCCAACCGCTTCATCTTCAATCCCCAGTCCTCGATGTTCCATTACTTCTCCCCCGAGTCGCGGGTGCCGGCCGATCATCCGTTGCGAGGGGTGAAGATACCCCTGGCCGACCGAGCGCTCGGCGCCATCTCGGCGAACTCGATGCGCTGTACTCGAACGTTGTCCGCCCGTCGGTCCCGCGAGCGTCTGCTCAAGGGGCAATTGCTGATCGCGCTGTCTCGATTCGCTCCGACCGGCAGTTTTGCGAGCAGCTCGACTACAACATTCTCTTCCGCTGGTTTCTCGACATGGGGCTGGAGAGCGCCAGCCTCGATCAATCGAACTTCAGCCGCTTGCGCGAACGACTGGTCGCCACGGATGTGGCGCGCGCCGCTTCTTCGATGAGGTGGTGAGCCTTGCCCGCCGCGAGCGCCTGCTCTCGTCGGATCACTTCACCGTCGACGGCACGCTGATCACGACGCGTGGGCCTCGTTCGAGCTTCAAGCGCAAGGACGGGCAGCCGCCCAGGGACGGCGGCGACGGCACCGGCATGGTCGACTTCAAGGGCGAGAAGCGTTCGAACGCGACGCATCAAAGCTCGACCGATCTCGCGCCTCATGAGAAAGGGCAACGGCCAGCCGGCCAAGCTCAGCTATGGCGGCCATGTGCTCATGGAGAACCGCAACGGCTTGTGCGTGGACATTCTGGTGACCGAATCGACACAGGCCGAGCACCGCGCTGCGCGCTCGATGCTCACCCGCGCCCGCCGGCGCCGCATCCACCCCAAGACACTGGCGGCGGACAAGGGCTACCACGTGAAGGAGTTCGTCGCGCACCTGCGCGAACACGGTGTTCGGCCACACATCGCGCGCATCGACAAGCGGAACACGCCGGGCCTCGATGGGCGAACAACACGTACCGAAGGCTACCGAATCAGTCAGCGGAAACGAAAACGGGTCGAAGAGATCTTCGGCTGGCTCAAAACGGTGGGAGGTCTGCGAAAGACACGATTCATCGGCCAGGCGAAGACGCAGATGGCGGCCTTCATTTCCGGTGCGGCGTACAACCTGCTCCGAATTGCGAAATTGAGCAATTCGGAGGTGGCGGTATGAAGCGCTCGCAGAAATGCGCCGTTGCGGCACATGCCAATACCCGGTTCGGCAAATCGGGGCGGATTGAAAAATCAAATCTCGCGGTGAAGTCGCCGTGGAGTTCAATTACAACCTCTTGGCTGGTGCAGCATCGGGCGGTTTTTGCATCGCCCTGTTAGGAGCAACGGGCCAAGGAGCTTCATCTGTATACGCCTGCATCGTGCGCCAACCGGCGATGTCCAGGCCCCAGGAGGCGTCGATGCCGCACACGGCAGCGCTCACCATCACCAATCCTGTTCTTTGCGGCGTCACGAGGGACTCCGATGCGTGGGGTGACGGCCGTTTTCGGCGCGTCCCAGGGATCGCCGGCACAACGGCGTCGATATCGTTGCCCGGTTCGGGCAGGATGTGCTGTCGCCGGTCGACGAACGCATCGTCCGCATGGCCCTATCCGTACGCGAACGACACCGTCCTGAGCGTGATGATCGAGGGGCTCAGACGGCATGGCGGACTGGAGATCAAGATTTTCTATATGACACCTGCCGATGGCATGGTGGGGCAATCGGTCACGGCGGGACAGACGATCGGTTCGGCACAGAGCCTGCTGGCCAAGTACCCCGGCATTACCAATCACATTCACCTTGAGATCCGGCAGAACGGTATCGTCGTCGATCCGCAGTCTCTCATCCCGAACCTCCATTGAGCGCAAACGCCTTGAAACGCCTGATCCTTCCCTTCGTGATCCTTGGCCTCGTATCGGGCTGCCAGGCCACGGAAATCACCCTGCGGCCGACGCGTGACATCGCGCGGGCAGCGCATGGTGGGATGCCCGCCGAGAACCGCGCCTGCAACCGCAGCTACCGACATCAGGACGTCTGGTTGATCGAGCACCGGTGCGCGGACCAAGCGCCGGGCATCACCCTGGTCGATGCGACCGGCACGCGCCGCTTCGCCAGCTACGATCCGGCCTTTACCGAGTGGGCGTGGCAGGAGGATTGCAATCGCGAGGACGATTGCTACTACACCCTCTCGCTGGATGCGCAAGGCCGTATCACGGACTTTGCCTACCATTTCGACATCAATCTCAGCGAGGGCGTGATCCGTGTGCGGGTCGATGCCGGCCGGCTGGTGGTGACTGATCGGCGGATCATCGAACATCCTTCGTGACCGGACTGACATCCGTTCCGCGGGGATGGCGCCCTGAAAGTACGCCCTACGCGTCGTCCGGCACACCGAGTACCCACGCCAGTTCCGTCAGGCTCCCCGCCGACACATCCACCGCCACCGTCGCCGCCGCTTCGCCCCGCCCCGGCCCGAACTCGTCCGGCCGGGCGATGAAGGCGGTGCGCAGGCCGACCGCGGCCGCGGCCGCCAGGTCGGAGGAGTGGGCGGCGATCATCATGGTCTCTTCCGGCCGCAGGTCGAAGGCGTCGGCCGCGGCCAGGTACACCGCCGGCTTGGGTTTGTAGTCGCGCGCCACGTCGGCGCCGAGGATGGCGTCCCAGGGGAAGTCGTTGCGCCGCGCCAGATCCACCATCAGCGAGATGTTGCCGTTGGAGCAGGGCGCGAGGAAAAAGCGGCGCCGCAGCGCGTGCAGGCCGGCGCTGACGTCGGGCCAGGCGTCGAGGCGGTGCCAGGCGAGGTTGAGCTGCCGGCGGACGGGCTCATCGACCGCGTCGAGCCCGAAGCCGGCCAGCACCACGTCGAGGTTGCGCCGGTGCAGGCGGTCGAGCTTGCAGAAGGGGATGCGCCCGGCGCGCACCTCTTCCATTGCCGGCTGGTACTGATCGCGCCAGGCATCGGCGAAGGCGAGCCAATCGACGGCGATGCCGAGCGGCGCCAGCGAGCGCTCGGCCTCCCGTGCGATGGACGTGCGCCAATCGACCAGGGTGCCGAAGACGTCGAATACCAGTGCCTTGATCTGTTGCATGGAAGCCTCCCCGAGTGGTGCCGTGTCCGGCGATCCCGAGGAGGACCATAGCAGATCAGGCCTTCGCCAGCGGCTCCGCGTGTCGCGCCGTGGAGCACGGCGTCCTCGCGGCGATGAGGCGATAGGCCAGCGCGCCGAGTGTCGCGCCGGCGATCAGCGCCAGCCAGAACAGCCACAGCTGGCCCACCGCCCAGTCGCCCACGAACAGCGCCACGCCGGTGCTGCGCGCCGGGTTCACCGAGGTGTTGGTGACCGGGATGCTGATCAGGTGGATGAGCGTCAGCGCCAGGCCGATGGCGATCGGTGCGAAGCCGGCCGGGGCGCGTCGGTCGGTGGCGCCGAGAATCACCAGCAGGAAAAACATCGTCATCCACCACCTCGGTGAGTAACGCAGCGGCCTGAGTGAATAGCCGCCGGGCGAATGCGCGCCGTAGCCGTTGGAGGCGAAACCGGCCGAGACGTCGAAACCCGGCGCGCCGCTGGCGATGACGTAGAGCACGCCACCGGCGACGATGGCACCGGCCACCTGGGCCGCGATGTAGGGCAGCAGCCGGCTGGCCGGGAAGCGGCCGCCGGCCCACAGGCCGATCGACACCGCCGGGTTGAGGTGGCAGCCGGAGATGTGGCCGATGGCAAAGGCCATGGTCAGCACCGTCAGGCCGAAGGCCAGCGCCACGCCGTGCAGGCCGATGCCGACCTCGGGAAACGCCGCTGCCAGCACCGCGCTGCCACGCAGCCGCCCAGCACCAGCCAGAAGGTGCCCAGGAATTCCGCGCCATAGATTTTCATTGTCGATCTCTCGATAGGATTGGAGCGCTCTAGAAGCAGTCCGCCGCCGACAATGGCATTCGCGTTAAATCGTGCGTCATGAGGGTGACGTTTGTGTCCGGGCGCAGGGCCGCCGTGCTTGCGGCAGCCTGCCGTGCTGATGCACGATCGGCAGGTGCGCAGGCGCGTCGCCCGCTTCCTGGAAGAGCGATCTTGATCAAAGTCAGCGTGATGTACCCCAACACCCCCGGCGCGCGGTTCGACCACGACTACTACCGCGATGTGCACATGCCGCTGGTCAAGGCGCGCATGGGCGATGCCTGCCAGTCCTACACTGTCGACCGCGGCCTGGCCGGCGACGGCGCCGGCACGCCGCCCACCTATGTCGCCATGTGCCACCTGTTCTGCAATTCCGTCGCGGATTTCGAGGCCGGCTTCGGCCCGCATGCGGACGAGATCCTGGCCGACATCGCCAACTACACCGACCTGACGCCGGTGCTGCAGATCAGCGAGGTGGTCGTCGGCTGACCGGTCAGGGGGCCGCTTTGCAATTGTCGCGCCCCCTGCAGGGCGGGTTTCAACCCGCCATGCTTGGTAGCCGACCCTAGGTGGCGTCGGCGGCGCCGGCTGGCGTCTCGTCGCGCTGTGCGTAGTGCTGCGCCAGCGCGGCACAGACCATCAACTGGATCTGGTGGAACAGCATCAGCGGCAGGATCAGCGGGCCGACGGCCGCGCCGGCAAACAGGATCTGCGCCATCGGCACGCCGGTGGCCAGGCTCTTCTTCGAGCCGGCAACGATGGTGATGCAGTCCTCGACGCTGAAGCCCAGGCGCAGCGCCAGCATCTGGGTGATCCACAGCACGATGGCCAGCAGCAGGCGGCAGACGAAGGTCAGGCCGACCAGATCGGTCATCGGCACCAGCTGCCACAGCCCGCCGGCGACCGCGTCGCTGAAGGCGGTGTACACCACCAGCAGGATCGAGCCCTGATCGACGAACTTCCAGCCAGCCGTGATGACGTGTGACCCAGGCGCCGATCCAGCGGCGGGCGCCCTGGCCGGCCATGAAGGGTACCAGCAGCTGCAGCACCTGATCTTGCCCACCGCGTCCAGCCCCGAGCCGCTGCCGTCGCCGGCGCCCATCAGCAGCATCACCAGCAGCGGGGTGACGACGATGCCCAGCAGGCTGGAGGCGGCGGCGCTGCAGATGGCCGCCGGCACGTTGCGCGCGCCATCGAGGTGAAGGCGATGGCCGACTGCACTGTTGCCGGCAGCACCGACAGGTACACCGATGCCGCGGTACACGGCGCACCTCGCCCACCAGCGGCAGCATCAGCGGCTTGAGCGCGCCAGCGCCAGCAGCGGGAACAGCACGAAGGTGCACGGAACACCAGCAGGTGCAGACGCCAGTGGCTGGCGCCGGCAATGACGGCCGCGCGCGACAGGCGGGCGCCGTGCAGGAGTAGCAGGGCGATGGCCAGGTGGGTGAGGCCGCCGAACAGCTCGGCGCCGCGCCCGGTGGCAGGCAGCAGCGTGGCGGCGGCCACCACCGCGAATCAGCGCGATGGTGAAAAGGTATCGAAGAGGCGGCGCAGGTGCTTCATGGCAAGGCTCCGGGATTGTGTTCGACTTACAGGCACGTTACCGTGACCGGAAATTTCCGGCTATCGCAGAAAAGCCATCAAATGTCGATCAACGGACAGAACGCGCCGCCCGACGCGGCCCGGCTGCGCGATCTCAAGACGCTGCCGCAGCCGCTCTACGGCCATGTCGAATCCCTGCCCAACCGCGTGCTCGGTTATCGCCACCGGCATCCTGGGGGCAGTTCGCCTATGCCGCGCAGGGTGTGCTCGAAGTGCTCGGCGACGCGGGGTGCTTCGTCGCGCCGCCACAGCGTGCGGTGTGGATCCCGGCCGGGGTGATGCACCGTGTGGTGTGCAGCGCGCAGACCCAGGTGCGCAGCCTGTATGTGGCGCGCCAGATACCGGGCTGGGCCGCCGACCGCTGCCGGGTGCTGGCGGTCAGCCCGCTGCTGCGCGAGCTGATCCGCGCCTTCAGCGAGGTGCCCGAGGCCTACGACGAGGCCGGCCCCGACGGCCGCCTGGCCGCGGTGCTGTTCGACCAGATCGCCGCCGCCCCGGAGGTGGCGCTGATGCTGCCGCTGCCCGTCGATCCGCAACTGCGCGCGCTGTGCGCCCGGGTGCAGGCCCATCCGGAGCGCACCCTCCTGCTGGCCGACTGGGCGGAGCGGGCCGGGGTGTCCGAGAAGACGCTGAGCCGGCGCTTCGTGCGCGAGACCGGTCTGAGCTTTCGCGCCTGGCGCCAGCGCATGCGCCTGCTCGGCGCGCTGCCCGCGCTGGCGCAGGGTGAGCGGGTGACCGATGTGGCGCTGGCCTGCGGCTACGATTCGCTGTCGGCCTTCATCGCCGCGTTCAAGGCGCAGTTCAATGCCACGCCGGGTGAGTTCCAGCAGAGCACGCCCGGCCTGATGCCATGAAAACACCCCGGCGCCCGTGAAGCGCGCCGGGGTGTGGCCCGCCGGTGGTGCCTCAGCCCGGCTGCGGGATCAGCCCCAGCGACAGCCAGGGGATGAAGGCGATGATCAGCCAGGAGATGATCAGCCCGGTCATGTACATCACCGCGAAGCGCACCAGCTTGGCGTAGGGGATGCCGGTGACGCCGCTGGCCACGAACAGGTTGAGGCCGAAGGGCGGGGTGATGAAGCCGATGGCCGCGCCAACCAGGAAGATCACCGAGAAATGCACCGGATCCACCCCCGTGGCGACCGCGATGGGCGCCAGGATGGGGGCGAAGATGACGGTCACCGGCAGGCTCTCCAGAATGCAGCCGGCGGCCAGCACAATGGCCATGCACACCAGCAGCACCACGATCTCGCCGTCACCGAACCAGGCCACGAAGGCCTGTACCGTCTCGGCTGCGCCGAGCAGGGCGAACACCTGCTGCATGACGATGGAGATGGCGATCATCGGTGCCAGCATGCCGGTGAGCTGGCCGGAGCGCAGCAGGATGTCGGGCAGGGCCTTCCACTTGATTTCACGCGTGATCAGCAAGCCGGCGATGAGACAGAAGCCGACGGTGATCGCGGCCGCCTCGGTGGGCGAGAAGATGCCCGAGTAGATGCCGAAGATGACGATGAAGATGGCGAAGAAGCCGAGGTAGGCACTGCGCGCGGTGCGCAGCACACGGCCCATGTCGAGCGGCGTGACCGAGCCCCAGCCGTGCTTGCGGCACATCCACCAGCACACGATCTGCATGGCGATCACCATCAGCGCACCGGGCAGGATGCCGGCGACGAACAGGTCGGAAATCGACAGGTTCATCAGGAAGCCATAGACGATGAAGATGATCGATGGCGGGATGATGATGCCGACCGTACCGCCGGCGGCGGCCGTGGCGGCGGCGAAGCGGGTGTCGTAGCCATCCTTGACCAGCAACGGATGCATGATGCCGCCGATGGTCGCGGTGGTGGCCGAGTTGGAGCCCGAGATGGCGGCGAACAGGCCGCAGGAGCCAATCGTTGCCAGGCCGAGGCCGCCACGCATCCAGCTCAGGCAGGCGTGGGCGAAGTTGGCCAGGCGGGTGGCGATGCCGGCGGCGGCGATCAGGTCACCGGTGAGGATGAACAGCGGCAGCGACAGCAGGCCGAAGAAGTTGAGGCCTTCGAACAGCGTGACGCCGATGTTGGCGAGCGTGAAGTCGATGACGATCGATACCCCGGTCACCCAGAAGCCGATGACCAGAAAGATCGGTACGCCGACCAGGAACAGGGCGCCGACGCCAATGGTGACGAGTGTGATGAGCAATGTCTGGTCCATGGTCTCAGTCTCCGCCGATGGTCTGGATGTCGACCAGGAAGGGCTCGCCGCGGCGATAACGGCCGATGTCTTCGATCAGGTTCTGCAGCGCGCGGAACATCAGCAGACCCCAGCCGATCGGCGTGGCGAGGTAGAACCACCACTGCATGACGTTGTCGGTGCCCTGCACGATGGCAAAGTTCATGTAGGCCAGCTGGGTCTGCTCGATGGTGAACCAGGCCACCATGGAGCCGAAGCTGATCCACAGGATGGCGTCGAGCCACATCATGGCGAACTGCCAGCCGTAGGACATGCGTAGGCGGAACTCGTTGAAGACGAGGTGGGTGCGTTTGTTGACGTTGTAGGCGCAACCGACCCAGGTCACCCACAGGAACAGGTAGATCGGGATCGAGGAGCTCCAGGGGATCTGGGTGCTGAACACATAGCGCTCGAAGACCGCATACACAATGATCAGCGCCATGGTGGTATAGGCAATCAGGATGAGCGTGCGCTCGGCGTGGCGATCGAGCCACCGAAGTAGTGCCATCAGATAAGACATGAGGTGGCCTCCGAAGTCAGGGAGAAAAGCCCGCCCCGGTCTGCGCCGGGGCTGGGCATTGAGATGCGCAGTGATTCAGGCGCCGGTCAGGCGCTCTGCCACCAGCGGCGGGGCTTCACGTCGGCGACGGGCAGGTCCTTGGGGATCTCGCGCGCGATGGTGAAGATCTCCTTGTACACATCCTGGCCGCCGGACATCTTGTTGAGGCGCTCGCGCCACTCTTCCCACGGCTTGGGGTTGTACTCGGGCGAGCACATCTTCTCGGCCTTGAGGATCTCGGCGTCGGACAGCGTCGCGACGCGCACGCCGTTCTTGCCGAAGACCGTTTCCGGGCCCGGGTTGGGCACCGCGCCGACCACTTCGATCAGCGCACGTTCCTGCTCGCGCTGGGTGTATTGCTGTGCGTCGTAGGCCGTTTCCATGACGATGTCGCGCAGCGTCGAGGGCAGCTTCTCGAAGGTCCGGTTGTTCATCGCGGTGTGTTCGGTGCCGCAGAAGAACTTCAGATCCACCGCCTGCGACAGCACCGGCGACATGTTGGCGTAGGCGGCCGCGCCCATCCAGGTCTCGGCGCCGTCGATCAGGCCCTGCTTGAGGCCGTCGAGGGTCTCTTCCCAGGCGATCGGTACCGGGTTGAGGTTCATCAGCTGCATGGCGATGCGGCCGAGCTGGGTGCCGGTGACGCGGTTCTTGGTGCCGGCCAGCTCGTCGATGCTGGTGATCAGCGGCTTGTCGGCGAACTTCTTGCCCAGCATCAGGCCGCGCAGTTCGCAGTGGGTGTAGAGGAACTGGATGTTGTGCAGCTTGCGCATCGGCTCGCGCAGCAGCTTCTCGCTCTTGGGGTGGTAGAAGAAGTGGTGCTGCGCCGCGCGCGACGGGAACATGTAGGCGAAGTCGAGCACGTTGTAGTAGGGCGCCGAGCCGGCCGAGTTCTGCGTGCTGGCCGAGTAGATGTCCACGATGCCCTGCTGGGTCTTCTTGACGCAGTCGAGCTGGTTGCAGATGGCGTTGCTGCCGATGAACTCGATCTTCATCGCGCCGTTGCTGCGCTCTTCCAGTTGCTGGGCAAACCACAGCTGGCCCGATTCCTGGATCTTCAGGTTGGCTTCGTTGAAGCCGGAGGCGCCGAACTTCAGCGTCACCAGCGGCGTGCCCTTGGCGCGGGCGTCGGCTGTTTGCGAGGCGGCCTGGGCGACGCTGCTGAGCGTCAGCGGACCGGCGACGCTGGCCGCGGCGAAGGCGGTGGAGGTCAGGCCGTAGCGACTCGCAATGCGCAGGAATCCACGGCGATCAAGAGTGTTGTCGTTAGCCATTTGAGTGTCTCCTCTGGGTGGCAGGGCGGGCATGATTGCCCTTGTGAAGCGTTTTGTAGGTATCGCGATGTTCAGCGCGTGTTGTCGGCCAGGATCATGTCGGCTGCCTTCTCAGCGATCATGATCGTCGGCGCATTGGTGTTGCCCGAGACCAGCTCCGGCATGATCGAAGCATCGACCACGCGCAGATTGCCCAGCCCGTGCACCTTAAGGCGTGCGTCGACCACCGCCATCGGGTCATTCCCCATCTTGCAGGTGCCGGCCGGGTGGTAAATCGACTGGCTGTAGCGGCGCGCGGCGTCGAGCAGTTCGTCGTCGGTCTGGAACTGCCGGCCGGGCACGAACTCGTCGATGATGTGTTTCTTGAGCGAGGGCGCCTCGGCAATGCGCCGCGCGACCTTGATGCCGCCGATCACCACCGGGTGGTCGCGCTCATCCGACAGATAGTTGGGCTGGATGGCCGGGTACTGCAGCGCATCGCTCGAGCGGATGCGCACATGGCCGCGGCTGAACGGACGCAGCTGACACACCGACGAGGTGAAGGCCGAGAACGGATGCGCGCCTTCGCCCGGCTTGTCGGCACTGAGCGGCTGCATGTGGAACTGGATGTCGGGGCGATCCACATCCGGGCCCGAGCGGGTGAAGATCGCCACCTGGCTGGCGGCGAGGGTCAGCGGGCCGGTGCGGTTGAGCATGTACTGCATGCCGATCCACAGCTTGTTGATCGGGTTGTTGACCTCGTCATTGAGTGTGCGCTCGCGGGTCTTGAGGACCAGGCGGACCTGCAGGTGGTCTTGAAGGTTCTCGCCGACGCCGGGCAGGTCGTGAAGCACGGCGACGCCGGCTTTCTGTAAGACCTCGGCCGGCCCAACGCCTGAATTCTGCAGAATCTGCGGCGAACCGATGGCGCCTGATGCCAGAATGACTTCGGCCTTGGCGCTGGCTTGCTGCAGTTTGCCGCCCTTCATGTATTCCACGCCGACGGCGCGTTTGCCTTCGAACAGCACACGAGTGGTCTGTGCGTGGGTTTCGACGATCAGGTTGTCGCGGCTGCGCGCCGGCTTCAGGAAACCCTTGGCGGTGCTCCAGCGAAAGCCCTTGTGCGCCGTCTGCTGGAAATAGCCGACCCCTTCCTGCGTGGCGCCGTTGTAGTCGTCGTTGTAGGGGATGCCAATATCCTTGGCGGCCGCAATGAAGTGATCGGCGATCGGCCGGCGCAGGCGCAGGTCAGAGACCTTCAGCGGGCCGCCGACGCCGTGGTATTCGCTCGCGCCGCGCTCCTGGTCTTCGGACTTCTTGAAGTAGGGCAATACCTCGGCAAAGCTCCAGCCCTCGTTGCCCAGCTCGGCCCAGCGGTCGTAATCCTCATGCTGGCCGCGCACATACAGCAGGCCGTTAAGCGAGCTGGAGCCACCCAGGACCTTGCCGCGCGGCCACTGCAGCTGGCGCCCGGCGATGCCGGCGTCGGCCTCGGTCTTGTAGCACCAGTCGTACTTCGGGTCGTGCATGGTCTTGAAGTAACCGACCGGGATGTGGATCCACGGGTTGTTGTCCGGGCCGCCCGCTTCGAGCAGCAGGACGCGGTTGGCCGGGTCAGCGGACAGACGGTTGGCCAGTACGCAGCCGGCAGAGCCGGCACCGACCACAATGTAGTCAACGTCGATCGACATGAATCTTGTCTCCGGGGGCTCGGCCAATGACACCGTAGTGACTTGCCGATGCTGTTTATAAATGAAACGTATCGTTCCAATAAAGCGTTGAATGCACTATTGTGGCAGTCACATGAAAAGCCAAGCGCAATTCGCACTTCGGGCGAAAACTGAAACGGAAATCGCGTCATATGGATCAAAATCGCACCGCAACACCGATCGAGCCCGTGTTTGACGACGTCGAGGATGTCGCCCACACCGGCACCAACGAAGACATCCGGCGCCTGCGCCCGCTGACGGTGCTCGAGCTGCTGACCGAGTCGCCCCAGCCACTGACGCTGGCCCAGCTGGCCGCGCTGATGCAGGTGCCCAAGAGCACGCTGATGCGCCTGCTGCACTCGATGGAGGCGCAGGGCTATGTGCTGCACATGCCGGCCGAGCGGGGCTATGTGACCGGTACGCGGGCGGTGGCGCTGTCGCTCAAGACGCTGCGTGGCTCGAACATGCGGCGCGAATGCCGCGCCGTGTTGCGCGCGCTGGTGCGGCGCCTGGGCGAGACCTGCAACCTCACCGTGCCCGACGCCGGGCGGGTGCTCTACGTGGAACGGGTGGACACCGCCGAGCCGCTGCGCATGCATGTGCAGCCGGGCACCTGGGTGCCGATGCACTGCACCGCCAGTGGCAAATTGTTCCTGTCGTCGATGTCGCTGCTCGAGCGTCAGGCGGTGCTGGCCAATCTGCCGCTGCCGCGCTCGTCGCCGCGCACCCTGGTCGAACGCGCTGCGCTGGAGGCCGAGCTGGACCGTCTGGCCAAGCTCGGCATCGGCATCGACAACGAGGAATTCGTGCGCGGCATGATCGCCGTGGCGGTGCCGGTGCGCGACCGCGAAGGCAAGCTGGTGGCGGCGATCGCCTGCCATGCGCCAAGCGCGCGCCTGTCGCTCGACGAGCTGATGGGCAACGTGCCGCAGCTGCGCGCCGCGGCCGAGCGTATGCGCGAAGTCTTGCTGCCGCCGATGGGGTAGTGGGGCGCAGGGGCAATGCCCCCGCGCGGTGGGTCAGACCTTGAAGCGCTCGAGCAGGGCGTGCTGCTGGCCGATGTGCTCGACCATCGACGAACACAGCCCAACCCGCCGGCTGGCTCCGCCAGCCACTTCCTGGCTGATGTCGCGAATGGTCGCGGTACGGGCGTTCAGCTCGCCGGCAGTGTCGCTCTGCGTCTTGGCCACGGCGGCGATCTGCAGGCTCATGTCGTTGATCCGCGTGATGGCGCTGCGCACCTCGTCGAGGATGGCGTTGGCGGCCCCCGCCTCTTCGACCGTGCGGCTGGCGGTGGTGCTGCACTGGTGCATGCTGCTCTCGGCCAGCTTCACGCCACTTTGCAGCTGCTCGATGATGCTGCGGATCTCGCCGGTCGACTCCTGCGTCAGCGAGGCCAGCGTACGCACCTCGTCGGCCACCACGGCAAAGCCGCGGCCGGACTCGCCAGCGCGGGCGGCCTCGATGGCGGCGTTGAGCGCCAGCAGGTTGGTCTGGTCGGCGATGCCGGTGATCTTGGCCAGGATGGTGTCGATATGCTTGCTCAGCGCGACCAGGCGGTTGATCGACTGGCCCGTGTCGTTCAGGTCGGTGGCCAGACGCTGGATCGCCTCGGAGGACTGCGACACCGCCTTGACGCCCTGTTCGGTCTGCGCGCTGGCCGTCTGCGCGGCGCTGGCGGCGGCGGCCGCATGTTCGGCCACCGACACCGCGGTGCTGTTCATGCCGTCCATTTCGGCGGCCAGCCGGTCGAGCTCTTCGAGTTGCGCATGGAGCCGGCTGGCGGCGGTCTGAACCTGAGTCGATGTTTCGGTGCTGGTCTCGCGCACCCGCGCGGCCTGGCCCATGATGTTGCCGATCAGCGACTGCAGCGACTCGACAAAGCGGTTGAACTCCTGCGACAGCTGGGCCACCTCGTCCTGGCCCTCGGCCGGCAGTCGGCGGGTGAGGTCGCCGGCCCCGCCGTTGATCTCGCGCAGCGCCTGATGCAGGCGTTGCAGCGGCGTGAGCATGCGGCCCATCAGGGCCGCCAGCACGATGACGCTGAGCACCACGCCGACCACCGTGCCGATGATGGCGCGTACCGTGGCGGCCTGCGCCTCCTGCATGAGCACCGATTCGTCCAGCGCCACGCCCAGGTACCAGTCCATGCCTTTCAGTCCGCTGAGCGGTGTGAACGACACCAGCAAGGCCTTGCCGCCGCTGTTGACCGAGCTGAGCGCGCGGGTGAGCGCCGGGCGCTGGCCGTCGAAGAGTTCGTCGTAGGGCTTGCCGTTGCGCGCTGCGTCGGGGTGCGAAATGATCTTGCCGTTACCGGCCATCAGGAAGGCATGGCCGGCGCCGTTGAGGTCGAGCGCGTTGACCGCCTCCGAGATGGTCTTCAGGCTCAGGTCGCCACCGAAGGCGCCCATGAACTGCCCCTTGTCGGTGAGCCTGGCGACGGCGGAGATCAGGATCTCGCCGGTGGCGGCGTCGGCATAGGGCTCGGTCAGGGCGGCCTGGGCCGTGTCCCGGGCCACCGGATACCACGGGCGCTTGCGGGCATCCCAGCCGGCGGGATTCCAGCTCGGCGTGTTGGTGATGCGTGCGCCGTCGGTCTCCAGCCCGCCGAAGATGAGCAGGAACTGGGTCTTCAGGATGGGCAGGTCGAACACCTGCTGGATGTGCTCGGGGGTGAAGTCGGCGTCGATGCTCTGGGCCATCGTGTCGATCAGCTGCAACTTGCCGTTGAGCCAGTTCTCGATCTGCCGTGCCAGCGTGCTGCCAGATTGGGCGATGCTCGACTCGGCCTGCGCGCGCAGGCTGCTGCGCAGCTGGCTGACCTGGATCACTGACAGCAGGCTGACCGTCAGGCACAGCACGGCCGCGGCCGCCAGGCCGACCTTGTGGGAAATCTTCATCTTGCGTCTCTCCATGGGGGCGGCGCCGTTGGGGGCCGCTCGAGGGGGCCAGATCGAGCGTCTGGTTGCCCGTGTTATCGGCGTGGTGGCAACTTACTGAAGCGCGAAGAGCGCCGAGGCGATCAGGCTCAGGCCGATCAGAATCAGCACCGTGAAGGCGATGCGTCGCATGACTGTCGGCGGCAGCGGGGGCGGGTAGCGGCGGCCGGCGAAGGCGGCAGCGGTGACCAGCACGAAGGCGAAAGCGGTCAGCCACCACACCTCGGCGGTCAACCCGCCCTGGATGCCCACGAACACCGTGCGGCTGGCCGAGGTGAAGGTGAACACCAGCAGCAGCATGCTGCGCACGGCGGCCAGTTCCATCGGCTGGCGGTAGAAGTGGAAGATCACCGGTGGGCCGGCCATGCCGAACAGGCCGCCGAACAGGCCGGCCAGCGCGCCGCTGGCGAAGAAGCTGCGGTTGGACGAGCGTGCCGGCAGCTGTGTCGGCCGCAGGGCGAAGACCACGCCGCTGTAGGCGATCACCACGCCCAGCAGCAGCTTGAGGGCCGTGGCGGCGACCGCGCTGAGGTAGTCGAGCAGCAGCACGCCGGCGACGATGGCCGGCACCACGCCGATCAGCACCGCGCGGGCCGCCGGCCAGTCGATATGGTGCAGCTTGCCGGGCAGCGCTACGGCGCTGTTGGTCAGCGCCATCAGGCTGACCACTGCGGCCACCACCGGCAGCGGCGCCAGGTCGAAGCCGCTGGCCGCCCCCATCACGATCATGCCCAGTCCGAAGCCGGTGACAGTCTGGAAATAGGTGCCGATGGCGAAGAAGGCCAGCAGGGCGATGAGGGCGGGGTCGGGCATGGCGCTCAGGCCTGGCCTGCGGCGGTGTGGCCTTGCACCACGGTGACGGCGATCACATGGAACACGTCCTCGGCACTGCAGCCGCGCGACAGGTCGTTGGCCGGCTGGCTCAGGCCCTGCAGCAGGGGGCCGATGGCGACGGCGCCGCCGACCCGTTCGGCCAGCTTGTAGCCGATGTTGCCGGCTTCGAGATTGGGAAAGATCAGCACGTTGGCGTTGCCCTTGACCTGTGAGTCCGGCAGCTTGCGGTTGGCGATCTCGGCCACGATGGCCGCATCGAGTTGCACATCTTCGTCGATGGCCATCTCCGGGCGCTGCGCCTTGACCCGGCGCGAGGCCTCGACCACCTTGTCCACCGCGGCGTGCTTGGCGCTGCCGCGCGTGGAGAACGATAGCATTGCCACGCGCGGCGCTTCCATCAGCAAGTCGCGCGCACTGTCGGCAGCGGCCATGGCGATTTCCGACAACTCTTCCGCGTTCGGATCAACCACCAGCCCGCAGTCCGAAAAGATCAGCCCGCCCTTGAGCGAGTGAAACGGCTCGCACATCATCATCAGGAAGAAGCTGGAGATCAGCTTGAAACCCGGTTTGACGCCGAGGATCTGGATGGCGGCGCGTACCACGTCGGCGGTGGTGTGCACTGCGCCCGACACGGTGCCGTCGGCATGGCCGGCCTTGACCAGCAGATTGGCGCAGATCAGCGGCTGGGCGGCCTGCTCGGCGGCCTGCTCGCGGGTCATGCCCTTGTGGCGGCGCAGCTCATACAGGGTGTCTGCCAGCTCGGGCATCAGCGGCGAGGTGGCCGGATCGACGAAGTCGATGCCGTCGAGCGGCAGGCCTTCCTTGGCCGCGAGCGCTTCGGCGGCGGCACGACTGCCCACCAGCGTGATGCGGGCGATGCCTTGCTGCGTGGCGCGTACGGCGGCGGTGAGGACGCGCGCGTCGTCGCCTTCGGAGAGGGCGATGCGGCCCGGCTTGGCGCGGGCCTGCGCGATGATGCGGTTCAATGCTTTCATGGTCAGCGGCTCCAGCATCGCCTGCCGGCGGTAGACCGCCGGCAGGTGCAGAAAAAGAAAACCGGAACGACACACCGGGGGTCGATGCGGTCATTCCGGAAAAGCCTGGCCCCGTTATGCGAGGGCGGGGCGAGGCGGGAGGAGATGCAGGGGGTGCGCCCTCACACGTAGTCCTTGTACTTATCGAGGAATCGCACCGGCTTGGACAGCGCATCGCGACGGAACGGATCGCCCAGCTCGCGGGTGCACATGATCTCGATGATGGTGGTCTTGCCCTCGTTCATCTGCATGTCGATCGCCTTCTTGAGCGCCGGGCCCACATCCTCCAGCTTGTCGACCGTGATCCCCTCGGCGCCCATCGCGCGGGCGATCTCGGCAAAGGACTGGTTGTCCAGCTCGCCGGCGACGAAGCGGCGGTTGTAGAAGTCCACCTGGTTCTTCTTCTCCGCGCCCCACTGACGGTTGTGGAAGACCACCGCGGTGACCGGGATGTTGTGACGCACGCAGGTCATGGTTTCCATCAGGGACATGCCCCAGGCACCGTCACCGGCGTAAGAGACTGCCGGGCGATGCGGCGCGGCCACCTTGGCGCCGATGATCGTCGGGAAGGCATAACCGCAGTTGCCGAAGCTCATCGCGGCGAAGAAGGAACGCGGCTTCTCGAAGCGCAGATAGCTGTTGGCCACCGAGTTGATGTTGCCGATGTCGGTCGAGACCATCACATCCTCGGGCATCGCCTTCTCGAGCTCACGCAGCACCTGGCGCAGATGCAGATAATCGCCACCGGAAGGTCTTCTCCTTCGCGTTCTCGTCGATCATGTCCAGGCTGAACGCATCCTTCTCGTGCGTCCACTCGTCCAGCTCCTTCTCCCACGCCGCCTTCTCGTTGGCGATGGTCGCCGCGCGCTCGGCGCGGTTCGCGTCGCAAGCCAGATCCTTGCCGGTCAGACGCGCCGTCAGGGCAATGGCTGCCGCCTTCGCATCGCCACCAGATGCCCACGAAATCTTCTTCACCAGGCCCAGCATCTTTGTTGTCCGCATCGATCTGGATGATCTTCGCCTGCTTGGGCCAGTAATCCATCCCGTGCTGCGGTAGCGTACCGAAGGGCCCCAGGCGCGAACCCAGTGCCACCGCCACATCCGCCTGCGCCATCAGCTTCATCGCCGCTTTGGAGCTGATAGCCCAGCGGACCGCACCACAGCGGATGGCTCGCGGGGAAGGAATCGTTGTGCAGATAGCTGTTCACACCACCGGCGCACCCAGCTGCGCTCGGCCAGCGCCTTGCACTCCTCGACCGCATCGGCCATCACCACGCCACCGCCGAGATGATCACCGGGAACTTCGCCGTCGCCAGCAACTCCGCCGCCGCGTTCAGCGACTGCTCGCCGCCGGGCCGCGATCCAGACGCGAAGGCTTCGGAATCTCGCAGGTGATCTCGCCATAGAAATAGTCACGCGGGATGTTCAGCTGCGTCGGGCCCATCTCGCTCATCGCGCGGTCGAAGCAACGGCCAGTATACTCCGCCATCCGCGCCGGATGCGTCCACGCACGTAGCCCTGGTACTTCGTGGACTCACGGAACATCGGCAGCTGGTTGCACTCCACGGAAGCCGCCCAGGCCCATCGTGCCCGTGCGCTCTCCGGGGTCACGATCACCACCGGCGTGTGCGCCCAGTAGGCAGCCGCAATGGCCGTCACGCAGTTCGAGATGCCCGGCCCGTTCTGGCCGATCACCACACCATGGCGACCCGACACCCGCGCGCATAGCCATCGGCCATGTTGCTGCGCCCTGCTCATGCACCACCGGAATCAAACGGATGCCGGCCGGCGCGAAAAATATCATCGCATCCATGAAGGCCAGCCCATGATGCCGAACATGTCGGTCACCCCGTTGGAGACCAGCCGTCTCCACAAAGGCCTCCGAGGGCGTCATCTTGGTCGGGCCGGCGGGCACCGAGAACGGTTGGCTTGGGGGTCTGATCGCTCATGATTGTCTCTCTCCGGGGTTTGGGGTTCTTCTCGTTGAAAGCGATACGAATTCCGAAAAACGAGATGTGTCCGAACTGTACGAAGCCGGGAGAAGCCGCGCCGTCAAAGGAAAAATCAAAAAAACGAAACGTATTGTCTTGATAACTGCAATTCACTATGATGGGCTCACCATGAACACGCCGACATACCGCCCCCACTGAGCTGCCGCGCATCGACGGCGACACGCCGACGCTGCCTTATTCGGCCTGCTCGAAGTGATCGCGGCCAAGGACCAGTTCTTCACGCTGCACGGCCTGGTCGAAGAGACCGCGCTCCCGAAGCCCACGCTGCACCGCATGCTCCAGCGGCTCGAAGCGGCCGGCATGATCCAGCGCGACGGCGACGGTCGCCAGTACAGCACCGGCGTGCGCCTGCGGCGCGGCCGAGAACCTGCTCCTGAACAACACCGTGCCTGGCGCGCGCGCCACCTGGTGCTGCGCCGGCTGGTCGAAGAAGTGGGCGAGCTGCAAGCATCACCGCCTTCTCGGGCAGCGAGGTCTTCGTATCTGGACCGTGTCGAGACTTGGCCGCGCCGCTGCGCTTCTACCTGCACCCCGGCTCACGCGTGCCGGCGCACTGCTCGGCGAGCGGCAAGCTCTTCCTCGCGCAGATGAGCCCGGCCCAACGACGCCGCCTGCTCGCGCATGCCGCTCGAGCGCTTCACCAACAAGACGCTGACCACGCTCGCGGCGCTCGAAGAGATCGAAACGGTCAAGCGCCAGGGCTATGCGCTCGACGACGAAGAGTTCCTGCCCGGGCTGGTGTGCGCCGCGGTGCTGGTGCCCGACACAACGCCCGCTCGAACATGGGCATCGCCATTCAGGCACCGGTGATGCGCCTGGACCGCGAAGGTGATCGCGCGCCTGCCGGCGCTCCAGCGCGCCGCCGCCGCGCTGGCCGATATCGAGGCACAGGCCGAGAAAGAACTGCAGCACAGCGCCTGATCGGGGCGCCGTTCAGGCGCGACTCAAAGCGGCGGCAGCGGTTCGAAGAGCCGTTCGAGATCGACCGGGTCGAACTTGGCGAGCGCGCCGCCGTCGGCGTTGATCACGCCCTCGGCCAGTTCGGCCTTGCGCGCCTGCAGGTCGAGAATCTTCTCCTCGATGCTGCCCTCGACCACCAGCTTGTAGACGAACACCGGCTTGTCCTGGCCGATGCGGTGGGCGCGGTCGGTGGCCTGGTTTTCGGCGGCCGGGTTCCACCACGGATCGTAGTGGATCACGGTGTCGGCGGCGGTCAGGTTGAGGCCTACGCCGCCGGCCTTGAGGCTGATGAGAAACACCGGCACTTCGCCGTTCTGGAAGCGTTCGATGGCCGCTTCGCGCTTGCGCGTCTGGCCGGTGAGCTTGACCCAGCCGATGCCGAGGGCGTCGAGCTCGGCCTCGATCAGCGCGAGCATCTCGGTGAACTGGGAAAACACCAGGATGCGCCGCCCTTCTTCGACCAGCGCGGGCAGCATCTGCATCAGCAAGTCGAGCTTGGCCCGCTCACGCACCTTCTGTGCCGCTGGCGTCTTGAGCAGGCGCGCATCGCAGCACACCTGGCGCAGCTTGAGCAGCGCATCGAGGATCTGGATGCGGCTGCGCGCCAGGCCGCGCTCGGCGATGGCCTCGCGCAGGCGCTTGTCCATCGCCACCCGCACCGTCTCATACAGATCACGCTGGCGGCCGGTCAACTCGACGCCGCGCACCACCACGGTCTTGGGCGGCAGCTCGGTGGCCACCTGATCCTTCAGGCGGCGCAACACGAAGGGCGCCAGCCGACGGGCCAGCAGTTCGCGCCGGATGGCGTCGCCATGCTTCTCGATCGGCGTGCGCCAGCGGCGCGTGAAGTCGGCGCTGGTGCCCAGCACGCCCGGCAACAGGAAGTCGAACTGGCTCCACAGCTCGCCCAGGTGGTTCTCCAGCGGCGTGCCGGTCAGGCACAGCCGGTGGCGGCTCGTCAGCCGGCGCACCGCACGGGCCGCCTGGCTGTTGGCGTTCTTCACCGTCTGCGCCTCGTCGAGAATCAGCAGGTGGTAATCGTGGGCGCTCAGCGCGTCGATGTCGCGCCACAGCAGCGGGTAGGTGGTCAGACACACGTCATGGTCGGCAATGGCGTCGAAGCGTTCGGCGCGGTCCTTGCCGTGGAGCTTGAGCACCCGCAGTGCGGGGGCAAAACGGGCCGCCTCGCGCTGCCAGTTGAACACCAGCGAGGTCGGCAGCACGATCAGCGTGGGGCGGTCCATGCGCCCGCTTTCCTTTTCGATGAGCAGGTGCGCCAAGGTCTGCGCCGTCTTGCCCAGCCCCATGTCATCGGCCAGCACGCCGCCCAACTCGTGCGCGCGCAGATGCTGCAGCCAGGCAAGGCCGTCGCGCTGGTAGGGGCGCAGGTCCAGGCCGAGCCCGGCGGGTGGTGTCACCGGCTGTACGCTGCCCATGCCGGCCAGCTTGGCCTGCCAGGCGGCCAGTGGCGCGAAGCCGGCCTGCTGCCAGCCGGTGCCGAGCGCGTCGGTGAGGCGCGGCGCGTCCAGCATGGCGACCCGGTGGGGGCCTGCCGCGTCTGAGTCGAACAGGTCGATCAGCGTCGTGGCCAAGGGTTTGACGCGGCCGGCCGGCACCACGATGCGCAGGCCCTCGGGGGTGTGCAGGTCGATGGCGTCGTCGTCGGGGATCTGCGCCAGCACCTGCGGGTCGCGCCATCGCGCATCGCGGCGGAACAGCGCGTGGAGCAGGGGGGCGAGGTCGAGGCGCTGGCCGTCGACCTCGATGCCGAGGGTGAGCGCAAACCAGCCCGCGCCGCTTCTTCAAGCTCGGCGAACCAGTCATCCACCTGGAGTACGAAATGGCGGAAGTCCGGCGCGCAGTCGATCCTGCCAGCCGGCCGCTCGGAGGGCGGGTGCCTGCTCGGCAAAAAAGCGCTCCCACGCCGCCTCGTTGGCCAACCCGAGCGCCCGCGGCGGCAGGGGGTTGAAACCATGCACCTTGCGCACCGGCACCGGCGCGAAACCGGCGCCCTGGAGCGCGCGCATCGCAGTTGCCTCGGCGTCCGGCCGGCGCTGCACCCGCACGGCGCGTCCGTCGGGCAGCGTGAGCAAGGTGTCGTCGCTGCCGGCCGGGACGAGCGCCTCGCCATAGCGGAACTCGGCGCAGGCGAAATCGTAGAGGCCATACGAGCTGTGTGGGTAGTCGCGATGCGGGTCGATCTGCCAGGTGTGGCCCGAGGCGAGCGTCAGCCGCGGTTGTGGTGCGGCGTCGATCGTAGGAGATCGGCGGCGCTGCCGGGTTTGGGCAGCGTGGGGGCATGCTCGGCAATGGCCGCAGCCACCAGCGGCACCTCCGCGGCATTGAGCGGCGGCAGGCGCATCAGCGACAGGATGGCGCTTTCATTCTGGCTGCGCACGGGGCCGGCTTGGGCCATCTCGCTGTCCAGGTAGCGCAGCGGGCGGGTGGCAGCACCGGGGCATCGCCCGGGTCGGTCCGCACCCGCAGCGCCACGCCGCTTGCCCGGTTGCCAGTCGAGCGCCGCGCTGCGCGCCTCGCCCACCGCCAGCGCGCGCAACGGGTGCTGGTGGTCGGGGGCGATATGGACCTGCCGGGTGTCGAGCAGGGCATCGAGCAGCTCCGCCCCCAGCGTATCTTCAAAGCGGACGATGCCATACAGGCCCTCGCGCCGCATCCGGCGCAAGGCGCGGAACACCGCCAGGTCGCTGTCGACGACGAAGGACGGCGGCTTGACCAGCGCTTGTTCATCGTTGTGCCAGGTCTCGCCGCGTGAGGTGAAACCGCCGTCGGCGCCGAGGGCGGCCTTGTACATGGTCAGCTTGTGGAAGGCGTCGTCCTCGCCACCGACCAAGGCATAGAAGAGACCGAAGCGCTTGTCCTGACGCGACCGGCCGCGCTTTGTCTCGCGGGCCAACTCGGTGCCGAGCGCGCGTGCCCAGTCGAGCACGTCGCGGCGCGGCTGTTCGGCGACGCTGCCCTGGCGGCGGGCGGCGAGCAGCAAGGCCGCGGCATGCTTGCAGCGGCTGCCCACCGGGCAGGTGCAGCTGGCGGTGATCTCGAGCGACGGTTCGCCGAAGAGGGCGCGGCGTTCGAGGCGCACCGTGGTGCGATAGGGCTGGCGCTGGGTGCCCTGGACGCTGGCCGCCAGTGTGTTGCCGGCCGCCTCGATCCGCCCGACGCGCGCGACATAGCTGCGCGCGCGCAAGAGGGCGTTGCTGGAGAAGAATTCGGCGAGTGTGTCGTCGGTCAGCTCGGCGAGGAGGCGGTTGATCGTCATGGGGGCGCGAGTCTGTTGCGGGGAAGTTTCCGGTTCCGCCCCCGGGGGCCGCCTGTGACCCACCGCAGCGGGGTGCCATTGAGTCGGCACGGGATGTGTAGTGCCCACGCGATTCGGAGGGTGGGGCCGGAGGACCGCCGCCGATCATACCGAAATCCGCCTGAGCGCTGCGGCGTCGCCACCGGTCGTTTGACATTCCTGTGGCGGCTTTGCTTTTTTGTCCTAGACAAAAATAGAATCGACGCCTAGCATGTTAAGTAACAACTGCAAAGCTGGCGTGGTTGATGTTTTGCTTGTTCAAGACGGAATGGGTGGCGATGATGGAAGAGATGACGCAGAAAAAGCCGGTCGCGCTGATCACAGGCGCCACCGGCGGCCTTGGCCAGGTCTTGGCGAAGCACCTGGCGGCGTCGGGCTGGTCCCTGGTGGTGGTCGGGCGGGCGCACTCGCGCCTGAGCGAGGTCTTCGGTGATGCGCACCTCCAGATCGAGGCGGATTGCAGCGTCGACGCGGGCGCACGGCAGATGGCCGACGCCTTGCGCCACCATCAGGTCGTGCCCGCGGCGTTTGCGCACTGCGTCGGCAATATCCGTCTCGGTGCCCTGCACCGCATGTCGCAGGCGGATATCGACAGCGTGTTGCGGGCCAATCTGATGAGCGCGATTCTCAGCCTGCAGGCCTATCTGGCGGTACTGCGCGAAGCGCGCCAGGGCGGTGCTGCCGTGCTGGTGTCGTCGGCGGCGGCGCGGGTCGGCACGCCGAACCATGAAGTGATCTCGGCCGCCAAGGCGGGGGTCGAAGGGCTGGTGCGCGGCGCGGCGGCCAGCTACGCCGGCGCGGGCCTCCGGATCAACGCGGTGGCGCCGGGCATCATGGATACGCCCGCCGCCGGGCATGTGATCGGCAGCGATCCGGCCCGGGCCGCCGCAGCCCGGCAGTACCCCATTCAGGGCATCGGCACGCCGGATGACCTGGCTCCGCTCATGGCGTGGCTGTTGTCGGACGCCGCCGCGCGGGTCTCCGGCCAGGTCTGGTCGGTCGACGGCGGGTTCTCGGCGATCCGGCCCCTGGTGAAATAAGGAGCGAGAGATGAGTGTGATCTCAGCAACAACACCCGGCCGCCCCTCGCCGCGCAGCGTCGCCTGGCTTGGCTACGGCGGGCTGCTGCCATTTGTCGGCCTGGCGCTTTTGAGCGTGCTCGATTGGGCGCACGGGCTTTGGTGGGGCGATGCCTTGCGTGCCTACGGCGCCATCATCCTGAGCTTTGTCGGGGCGGTGCATTGGGGCTTTGCCATGACCTTGCCGCACCTGACGCTGGCGCAGCGCGAGGGCTGTTTCATCTGGAGCACGGTGCCGGCGCTGCTGGCATGGCCGGCCCTGATGTTCTGGCCAGCCCTGGCTACCCTGCTGCTGGTGCTCGGCTTCATTGCCCACTACTGGCAGGATCGCCGCTTGGCCGCGCGCGCCAACCTGCCCGAGTGGTACCTGCCCTTGCGCCTGCGTCTGACGGCGGTCGCCTGTGTGTGCCTGCTCGCTGGTAGTGGCGCCGGCTGATGCCCTCCGGGGCCCCAAGGAGAACATGATGAATCGTTTGTTGACCGTCTTGCCCGGGTCGCGCCGCGAGCCGCCGGGTGCCGAGCGCAAGGTGCTGCGCCTGCTGCCGCGCGTGCTGTGGCTGGGCAGTGCCCTGGTGGCCTTGCCGTCGCTGCTGGTGCGGCTGTTCGGTGGCGCCTTGGATGTGGCCGCAGTGTCGCGGGTGGATATCTATGTGGCGAGCGTCATGGTGCTGCACTGGACGGTGGTGCTGACTGTGGCCATCGCGGCGGCGATCGTGTGGGTCATGAAGGGCCCCGCCTATGTGGCGGACGCCTACCCCGTGTCCGATGCCGAGCGGCCGGTCCAGCCCGGCGGGAGGGGCGCATGAGTGACGCACGCGCCATTCCGTTTGGCCGGCTGTCGCGCCTGGCGCGCCTTGGCGCGCTCGCCTCTGGCGTCGCACGCGGGGTGTTGAGCGAAGGCGCGCGCCAGCTGGCGCAAGGCAAGCGGCCGGCCCTGGGGCAACTGGTGCTGACCCCGGCCAATGCCCGCCGAGTGGCCGACCAGCTGTCTCAACTGCGCGGCGCTGCCATGAAGGTGGGGCAGCTGCTGTCGATGGACGCCGGAGAACTGTTGCCGCCGGAACTGAGCCAGATCCTCGCCCGTCTGCGCAACGATGCGCGGCCGATGCCCATGAGCCAGCTGGTGGCAGTCCTCAATGCCGAGTGGGGTGAGGGATGGGAAAAGCACTTTCCGCGTTTTTCCTTCACGCCGATGGCGGCGGCATCGATCGGCCAGGTGCACGCGGCGACGACGGTGGATGGTCGGAGACTGGCGATCAAGGTGCAGTACCCGGGCGTGCGCGAGAGCATCGACAGCGATGTCGATAACGTCGCGACCCTGCTGCGCCTGTCGGGCCTGCTGCCGAGCGGGCTGGCGCTGGCGCCGCTGCTGGACGAAGCGAAGCGGCAACTACACCTGGAGGCGGACTATGTCTGCGAAGCCGAGCATCTGGCGAGCTTTGGCGCCTTGCTCGCGGGGCGGGCGGGTTTCGCACTGCCGGAGGTCGATCCTGAATTCACCCGGCCCGGCATCCTGGCAATGTCCTACCTCGATGGCGAGCCGATCGAGTCGCTCGCGGCGGCGCCCCAGCCGGTGCGCGATGACGTGGCCGCGCGGCTGTTTGCGTTGATGTTCGAAGAGTTGCTGGTGTTCCGCCGGGTGCAGACCGACCCGAACTTCGCCAACTACCGGTTTGATGCGCCCAGCAGGCGCGTGGTGTTGCTGGACTTCGGCGCCGTGCGGGCCTATGGCGCGGCCACCGCAGAGGCCTATCTGCGGCTGATGCGCGCGGCCCGGCGTGCCGACCGGGCGGGCGTCGAGGCGGCCGCCTGCGATATCGGTTACTTCAAGGCCGACATTGCCGCTCACCATCGGCAGGCGGTGGTCGAGCTATTCATGACCGCGAGCGAACCGCTCCGGCATGATGGCCCCTACGATTTTGGTCAGACCACGCTGCTGACCCGTATCAGCGAGCTTGGCATGGCATTGGGGCGGGATCGCAGCTTCTGGCATACCCCGCCGGTTGATGCGCTGTTCTTGCATCGCAAACTGGGCGGGCTGTACCTGCTGGCGAGCCGGCTCAAGGCGCGGGTGGATTTCGGCGAATTGTTCGCGCCCTATCAATGAAACGGGCCGCATCCGCGGCCCGTTTCTGACGCAAGGGGCGGAGGGCTTACACCTTCCGGTACACCTCGGCGCCGGCCTTCACAAACTCCACCGCCTTCACCTCCATCCCCTGCTTGAGCGCGGCCTGCTCGTCGATGCCCTGCTGCGCGGCGTAGTCGCGCACATCCTGGGTGATCTTCATCGAGCAGAAGTGCGGCCCGCACATGGAGCAGAAGTGGGCCACCTTGGCGGACTCCTTGGGCAGCGTCTCGTCATGGAACTCGCGCGCCTTGTCCGGATCGAGGCCGAGGTTGAACTGGTCGGCCCAGCGGAACTCGAAGCGCGCTTTACTCAGCGCGTTGTCGCGGATCTGCGCGCCGGGGTGGCCTCTTGGCCAGGTCGGCCGCATGGGCCGCCAGCTTGTAGGTAATGATCCCTTCCTTCACATCGTTCTTGTTCGGCAGCCCGAGGTGTTCTTTCGGCGTCACGTAGCACAGCATTGCCGGTGCCATACCAGCCGATGGCCGCGCCGATGCCGCGCTGGTGATGTGGTCGTAGCCCGGGGCGATATCGGTGGTCAGCGGGCCTGTGGTGTAGAAGGGCGCCTCGTGGCACTGCTCCAGCTGCAGATCCATGTTCTCGCGGATCACAGGTGCAGCGGCATTACGGCCCGGCCCTTCGATCATCACCTGCACGTCGTGCTTCCGTGCACCTGCGTCAGCTCGCCCAACGTCTTCAATTCGCCCAGCTGAGCTTCGTCGTTGGCGTCATAGATCGAACCGGGCGCAGCCCATCACCGAGGCTGAAGGCCACGTCATAGGCCCTCGATTTCGGCAGATCTCCTCAAGTGCGTGTAGAGTAGCCTCCTGTGATGCGCGACACCACCGGCCATGATCGAGCCGCTGCGCGAGACGATGCCCGTCATGCGGTTGGCCGTCAGCGGCACATAGCGCAGCAGCACCCCGGCGTGGATGGTGAAGTAATCGACGCCTTGCTCGGCCTGCTCGATCAGCGTATCGCGGAAGATCTCCCAGGTCAGATCCTCGGCCTTGCCGTCGACCTTCTCCAGCGCCTGATAGATCGGTACCGTGCCGATCGGCACCGGCGAGTTGCGGATGATCCACTCGCGGGTTTCGTGGATGTTCTTGCCCGTCGACAGATCCATCACCGTGTCGCCCCAGCGGATCGACCAGGTCATCTTGTCCACCTCTTCCGAAATGGACGAACCCAGCGCCGAGTTACCGATGTTGGCGTTGATCTTCACCGCCAGAAGTTACGGCCGATGATCATCGGCCTGGACTGGGGTGGTTGATGTTGTTGGGGATGATCGCGCGGCCACGGGCCACTTCATCACGCACGAACTCGGCGTGATCGTCTCGGGAATCGCAGCCCCAAAGCTCTGCCCTGATGCTGACGGGTGAGCAGCGCCGCCATCTGGCGCCCGTGGGGCCCGCGTTCTTCAGCGACTCGACATAGGCGGCGCGATCTGCGTTCTCGCGAATCGCGATGTACTCCATTTCCGGCGTGATGATGCCGCGCCGCGCGTAGTGCATCTGCGTCACGTTGGCACCGGCTTTGGCGCGATGGCTTGCGGTGCAGGCCGGGGAAGCGCAGCTCGTCGAGCTTGGGTCGGCGAGGCGGGCGCTACCGGAATCGAGGACAGATCCGGCAACACCTCGGTGTCGCCACGCTCGATCCACGCGGCACGCAGCGCCGGCAGGCCGGAGCGGATGTCGATCTTCGCCGCCGGGTCGGAGTAGGGGCCCGAACAGTCGTACACATAGATTGGCGGGTTCGGTTCAGCCGGCGCATCGGACGCGGTGCCGGGGGCGGCAAACATCAGCGGGGTGTCGGCCTGCGAGATCTCGCGCATGGGCACGCGGATGTCGGGGCGCGAGCCCTGGATATACACCTTGCGCGAATTGGGCAGCGGGGCGATGGCCGCTTCGTCGACGTGGGCGCTTGCGGCGAGGAATTTTTCGTTGGCGTTCATGAGGCTCTCCGGGTTGAGGCGCTGGGGGAGAGTCGGAACGGACGCGGACCGATGGTCTGCGTGTCGTTTCCCTTCGCCGGCATGACCCGGATCAGGTTCCAAGGGACTCTCTCAGCCGCGTAGCGCGGCACCCCCAACGAACGTCGCTACGTTAATGGAAAAGTGCGGCTCCGGCAATTCCGGCTGTCCGATAGGGCGGACTGCGGGTCGTATGGCGATACCATCGAGGAAGGTAACGCACACGAGGGGCAAGACATGGGGCTGAAAAACGGGGTCCAACTCATCGTCTATCCGGACCGGATCGGCCGCGACCTGGTGGATCTGGAAACCTTCCTCGACGGACCGGTCGGCGATGCCATCGCCGGCCTGCATCTGTTGCCCCCGTTCCCGTCGAACGCCGATGGCGGCTTCTCGCCGCTGACGCATCGTCAGATCGACCCGCGCTATGGTGACTGGTCGCAGGTGTCGCGGCTGGCGGCGCGCTTTGATCTGTGTCTCGACCTGGTGCTCAATCACATCGCCGACGCATCCGTCGAATTTACCGACTACCTGGCCAAGGGCGCCGGGTCGCCGTTTGCGCCCTTGTTCATCGATCTGGCGTCGATGGGCGACATCTCTCAGGACGACCTGTCCAGGATCCACATCCGCAAGGAGAAGGAGCCCTTCCGCGACGTGACCTTCGGCGACGGCTCGACCGGCCGGGTGTGGTGCACCTTTACCGAGCACCAGATCGATCTGAACTACCGCTCGCCGGAGACCTTCGCCTTCATGGAAGAGAATCTGCGCGACCTGAGCGCGCGCGGGGTCAAGCTCTTCCGGCTCGATGCCTTTGGCTACACCACCAAGCAGATCGGCACCAGCTGCTTTCTGGTCGAGCCGGAGGTGTGGTCGATCCTGGAGTGGTTTCGCGACAAGGCCGCTGGCTGCGGGGCCGAGGTCTTGCCCGAGGTGCACGACCACCCCAGCTGGCAGCATGCCATCGCTGACCGTGGCATGTGGTGCTACGGCTTTGCGCTGCCGCCGCTGGTGCTCTATTCACTGCTCGACGCCGACAGCAAGTCGCTCAAGGCCTGGCTGCGCATGTGCCCCCGGCAGATGGTGACCGTGCTCGACACCCACGACGGCATCTGCATTCCCGATGTGGAAGGCATTCTGCCGCCGGCCGCCATCGAGGCGCTCATTGCCAATGTGTCGGAGCGCAGTGGCGATCCCATCCTGCGCGGTTCGGCGGCCAATGTGCACAGCGTGGGCGCCATCTACCAGCTCACCTGCACCTTTTACGACGCGCTCAAGCGCGATGACGACGCCTATATTGCCGCGCGCGCCATCCAGCTCTTCGCGCCGGGCATCCCGCAGGTGTATTACGTGGGCCTGCTGGCGGGGCAGAACGACGCGGCCTTGATGACCACTACGGGCGAGCTGCGCGACATCAATCGCCACTACTACACGCTCGACGCGGCCCGCATTGCCATGGCGCAGCCCGTGGTGCAGCGACTGCTGGCACTCATGCGCCTGCGCACCCATCACCCGGCCTTCGAAGGCGAATTTGAACTGCGCTATTCAAACGACACGAGTGTCGACCTGGGCTGGCGCAACGGCGAGCACTTTTGCCGCGCGTTGGTCGATCTGCGCTTCCGCACGACGACGGTGACGCACAGCGACCCGGTGGGCGGCGGCGAGATTTCCTTCCGCGCTTGAGCCGTCCTATCGGCCCTGGGGCCACAGGGCATGAAAGTGGTGCACCGGCCCATGCCCCTTGCCGACACCGAGCTGGCCCGAGGCGGCAATGGCGCCGAGCAGGTAGTGCCGCGCATCGCGCACCGCCGCTTCCGCCGGATGGAACTGGCCGGCGCGCTGCGGCAGCAGGGCGGCGATGGCCGATGACAGCGTGCAGCCGGTGCCGTGGGTGTTCTTGGTGTCAAGCCGCCGGGCCGGCAGCTCGACCATGCGGTCGCCATTGAAGAGCAGGTCGACCAGCTCGTTGCCGGGCAGGTGGCCGCCCTTGAGCAACACCCAGCGCTCGCCGCTGTGCGGCAGCATCTCGCGCAGGCGCTCGGCGGCGCGGGTCATTTCCTTGACCGACTCGGGGGCGCGGGACTCGAGCAGCACGCCGGCCTCGGGCAGGTTCGGCGTGAGCATGAACACCTGCGGCAGCAGCGCCTCCTTGAGCATGGCCACCGCCTCGCGTGCCAGCAGATGGTCTCCGCTCTTGGCCACCATCACCGGGTCGAGCACCACGTTGTCGGGGTCATGGCGCGCCAGGCCCTCGGCC
>JAWKYX010000005.1:0-100856 GCA_041396265.1 Rhodocyclaceae bacterium | reverse complement strand
CGGCGAATCGTCCGAACCGAAACTCGAGTGCGACAGCAAGGCGACCTTGGGCTCGACGCCAAAGCGGCGCATCTCCTCGGCGGCCATCACCGTCATCTCGACCAGCTGCGCCGGCGTCGGGTCGTAGGTGACATAGGTGTCGGCCATGAACACCGTGCGCCCCGGCAGGTTGATCAGGTTCAGCGTGTAGCACTTGCTGACCCCGGGCTTGCGCCCGAGCACATCGTCGATGAACTTCAGGTGCAGGTGATGCATGCCGTAGGTGCCGCAGATCAGGCCGTCGGCGTCGCCGAACTTGAGCAGCAGGGCGCCGATCAGCGTCGAGCGGCGGCGCACCTCGCGCTTGGCGTACTCCACCGATACGCCACTGCGCTCCATCAGGCCGTGATAGTGCTTCCACAGCGTGTCGTAGCGCGGATCCGAATCCGGATTGACCAGCTCGAAATCGGTCTCGGGCTGCAGGCGCAGGCCGAAGCGCTCGATATGGTTCAGCACCACCGCCGGCCGGCCGATCAGGATCGGCCGCGCCAGGCCTTCGTCGACCACGATCTGCACCGCGCGCAGCACCCGCTCGGACTCGCCCTCGCTGAAGATGATGCGCTTGGGGTTGCGCTTGGCGGCGGCGAACACCGGCTTCATGATCAGGCCGGAGCGCCACACGAAGCCGTTGAGCAGCGTGGTGTAGGCGTCCCAGTCGGTGATCGGCCGCGTCGCCACGCCGGATTCCATGGCGGCACGGGCCACCGCCGGGGCGATGAGCACGATCAGGCGCGGATCGAAGGGCCGCGGGATGATGTACTCGGCACCAAAGCCGGCGACCTTCTCGCCATAAGCGGCTGCCACGATGTCGCTCTGCTCGGCGCGCGCCAGCTCGGCAATCGCCTTAACCGCCGCCATCTTCATCTCGTCGGTGATGGTGGTGGCGCCGACGTCCAGCGCCCCGCGGAAGATGAACGGGAAGCACAGCACGTTGTTGACCTGGTTCGGATAGTCCGAGCGGCCGGTGGCGATGATCGCGTCGTCGCGCACCGCCTTCACGTCCTCGGGCAGGATCTCCGGGCGCGGGTTGGCCAGCGCCAGCACCAGCGGCTTGGCGGCCATCTTGCGGACCATGTCCTGCTTGAGCACGCCGCCGGCCGACAGGCCGAGGAACACGTCCGCCCCTTCGATGATCTCGCCCAGGGTGCGCGCCTCGGTGGGCTTGGCGTAGCGCGCCTTGATCGGGTCCATCAGCGTGGTGCGCCCTTCGTACACCACGCCCTCGATATCGGTCACCCAGATGTTCTCGACCGGCACGCCGAGCATCACCAGCAGGTCCAGGCAGGCCAGCGCCGCGGCGCCGGCGCCGGAGGTCACCAGCTTGACGCTCTTCAGGTCCTTGCCCTGCAGGTGCAGGCCGTTGAGCACCGCGGCGCCGACCACGATCGCCGTGCCGTGCTGGTCGTCATGGAAGACCGGAATGTTCATCCGCTCGCGCAACTGCTTCTCGATGTAGAAGCATTCGGGCGCCTTGATGTCTTCCAGGTTGATGCCGCCAAAGGTCGGCTCCAGCGCGGCGATCATGTCGATCAGCTTGTCGGCGTCGGGCTCGTTGATCTCCAGGTCGAACACATCGATATCGGCGAACTTCTTGAACAGCACGCCCTTGCCTTCCATCACCGGCTTGGCCGCCAGCGGCCCGATATTGCCCAGGCCGAGTACCGCGGTGCCATTGGTCACCACACCGATCAGGTTGCTGCGTGCGGTCAGGTTGGCGGCCTCGGCCGGCGACTCGACGATGGCCTCGCAGGCAGCGGCCACGCCCGGCGAATAGGCGAGCGACAGATCCTGCTGGTTGGTCAGCGCCTTGGTTGGCGTCACTGCGATCTTGCCGGGCCGCGGGTAACGGTGATAGTCCAGCGCGGCTTCGCGAATCGAGTCGTCCATGGGCATCCTGGTCTCCTGGTAGTCAGGGCGGGAAGCCGCCCTAGGGTTTAACCTTATTATTGGAATAAGCTTTCAATTCCATGTCGCTCGCCCGGCCGAATCGACAAAATCTTTTCCCGATGTGCACTTTTCCCGCACCAGGATTTTCTTGCCAGGGGCAGGCGTGGCATAATCATAGGCTTTCGGAAGCGGCCTTGTCGCTTCGTGGTTTCCACATGTGCGCATCACCGCTTGTGGCGCACACACCGGGGGCAGCACCTGACCGGCGCGGACGTTTTTTGCAGTGGCCGCGGCCATCGGACAAGTGCACTCCTTGAGGACCGCTCGCTGCGGCTGCCAAGCCGCTGGCGGGCGTTACGGTTTACAACCTGCAATCCTGGAGATTTCCGCGCCATGAACCAATTCGCCGAGGCCGCTCTGTCTGCCGCTCCGGACTATGTCCGCCAAGAAAAACTCAAACAGTGGGTCGCCGAGATCGCGGCCCTGACTGAGCCGGATCGGGTGGAGTGGAGCGACGGGTCGCAGGAAGAATACGACCGCCTGTGCGCCGAAATGGTCGAGTCCGGCATGCTGATCAAGCTCAACCCGGAAAAACGCAAGAACTCCTACCTCGCCTTCTCCGACCCGTCCGACGTGGCGCGGGTCGAAGACCGCACCTTCATCTGCTCGGCCGACAAGGGCGACGCTGGCCCCACCAACAACTGGGAAGACCCGGCCGTGATGCGCGAGACGCTGAACGGCCTGTTCAAGGGTTCGATGCGCGGCCGCACCATGTACGTAGTGCCCTTCTCCATGGGCCCGCTCGGCTCGCCGATCGCCCACATCGGCATCGAGATCACCGACAGCCCCTACGTCGTCACCAACATGCGCACCATGACGCGCATGGGCAAGGCCGTGTATGACGTGCTCGGCACCGACGGCGAGTTCGTGCCCTGCGTGCACTCGGTCGGCGCCCCGCTGGCACATGGCGAAAAAGACGCCCGCTGGCCGTGCAACCCTGACACCAAGTACATCGTGCATTTCCCCGAGACCCGCGAGATCTGGTCCTACGGCTCCGGCTACGGCGGCAACGCGCTGCTGGGCAAGAAGTGCTTCGCCCTGCGCATCGCCTCGACCATGGCGCGCGACGAAGGCTGGCTGGCCGAGCACATGCTGATCCTCGGCGTCGAGTCACCCGAAGGCGAGAAAACCTACGTGGCGGCCGCCTTCCCGTCGGCCTGCGGCAAGACCAACTTTGCCATGCTGATCCCGCCCAAGTCCTTCAATGGCTGGAAGATCACCACCGTCGGCGACGACATTGCCTGGATCAAACCGGGCAAGGATGGCAAGTTCTACGCCATCAACCCTGAAGCCGGCTTCTTCGGCGTGGCCCCCGGCACCTCCGAAAAGACCAACTTCAACGCCATGGCGACGCTGAAGGAAAACATCATCTTCACCAACGTCGCGCTGACCGACGACGGCGACGTGTGGTGGGAAGGCATGAGCAAGGAAGCCCCGGCCCACCTGATCGACTGGCAGGGCAAGGACTGGACGCCCGAGATCGCCAAGGAAACCGGTCGCAAGGCCGCCCACCCGAACTCCCGCTTCACCGCCCCGGCCGGCCAGTGCCCGTCGATCGACGACAACTGGGAAGACCCGGCCGGCGTGCCGATCTCGGCCTTCATCTTCGGCGGCCGTCGCGCCACCACCGTGCCGCTGGTGTACCAGGCCTTCAACTGGAACTTCGGCGTCTACATGGCGGCCACCCTCGGTTCCGAAACCACCGCTGCCGCCTTCGGCGCGCAGGGCGTGGTGCGACGCGACCCGTTCGCCATGCTGCCCTTCTGCGGCTACCACATGGGTGACTACTTCAACCACTGGCTGAGGATGGGCCATGTGGTCGAGAACACGCCCAAGATCTTCTGCGTCAACTGGTTCCGCATGAACGAAAAGGGCGAATTCATGTGGCCCGGCTTCGGCGAGAACATGCGCGTGCTCAAGTGGATCGTCGATCGCTGCAAGGGCACCATCGCCGCCAAGGAAACCGCGCTGGGCTGGATGCCGCGCTTCGAGGACATGGACTGGACCGATGCCGGCGTCACCAAGGCCGAGTTCGACGCCCTGACCACCATCGACGCCGAGGCCTGGAAGAAAGAACTCGCCTCGCACAAGGAATGGTTCGACAAGCTGCAGGATCGCCTGCCGCGCCAGATGCTGCTCAAGCGCGAACTGTTCGAACTGGCGCTGTCGGTCTAAACCGCCGCGCCCGGCCGCCCACGGGCGGCCCGCTCCCCAACAAGCGCCGCCCGTCGGCGCTTGTTGCATTTTCACCGTGCCGCCATCGCTCTATGATGGCCACTGCGCCGCCCGGACACCTCCAATGACCCGCTCGCCACTCTTCCTCGCCGACCGCATGGCCGACATCCGCCCCTTCCATGTCATGGAGCTGCTGCGCCGCGCGCGCGAGCTCGAGGCGCAGGGCCGCGACATCATCCACATGGAAATCGGCGAGCCGGACTTCCCCAGTCCCCCGCCGGTGGTCGAGGCGGCCACCCGCTTCCTCGCCCGCGGCGATGTGCACTACACGCCGGCGCTGGGTATCGCGCCCCTGCGCGAGGCCATCGCCCGCTTCTATCAGGAGCGCTTCGGCGCGGACGTCGCCCCCGAGCGCATCATCGTCACACCGGGCGCCTCCGGCGCGCTGATGCTGGCGCTGGCTGCCACCACCAATCCGGGTGACAGCTGGCTGCTGCCCGACCCCACCTATCCGTCCAACCGCCATCTGGTGCGCGCCTTCGAAGGCGTCGCGCGCGCGGTGCCGGTCAATGCCGACAGCGCCTACCAGCCGACCGTGGCCGCCGTCGACGCCGCCTGGCAGCCCAACACCCGCGGCCTGGTGGTCGCCTCGCCCGCCAACCCGACGGGCACGCTACTGACGCAGCCGGAAATCGAGGCCCTGCGCCAGACCGTCCGCGCCCGCGGCGGCCAACTCATCGTGGACGAGATCTACCAGGGCCTGACCTACGGCGTCGCGTCCAGCACCGCGCTGCAGAGCATGGACGACGTCTTCGTGGTCAACAGCTTCAGCAAGTATTTCGGCATGACCGGCTGGCGCCTCGGCTGGCTGGTGGCGCCCGCGGGCTATGCGCGCGAGATCGAGCGCCTCGCCCAGCACTTCTTCATCAGCGCCTCGACCATCGCCCAGCAGGCCGCCCTTGCCGCCTTCACGCCAGGCTGCCTGGACATTCTCGAATCGCGCCGCGAGGCTTTTGCCGAACGGCGCAACGCCCTGCTGCCCGCCCTGCGTGAGCTGGGTTTCACCGTCGCCACGGAACCGCAAGGCGCCTTCTACATCTACTGCGACATCAGCGCGCTGGCCGACGACAGCGAAGCCCTCGCCCGCCGCCTGATCGAAGAGGCTGGCGTGGCGGCCACGCCGGGGATCGACTTCGGCGACAACCGCCCCCGCCAGCACCTGCGCTTCGCCTACACCACGGGCCAGGGCCGGCTGATCGAAGCGGCCGAGCGCATCGCGAAGATCCTCAGATAAAAAAAGGGACGGCCGCTTGGTCGTCCCTTTTTCGGTGGCGCGCCGGTGTTCAGGCGTCGGCCGCGGCCACCGCCGCCAGGCGTGCCTGCATCGACAACACCTTCTTGGCATAGCGCGCGTTCTCATCCTTCAGCGCACCGCCGTAGTACTGCAGCGCCGACACCAGCGAGCCGTAGCGCTGCAGCCCTTCCTGGATCACCAGCGCGCCAACGCGCACATTGGTCACCGGATCGAACAGTGCGTTCGGCGTCGCCTCGGGGCCGATCTTGTCCTGGTGGAAACGCGGGATCACCTGCATCAGGCCCTGGGCACCCACGGTGCTCTCGGCCAGCGGATTGAAGCTCGACTCGATCGCCATCACCGCCACGATCAGCAACGGGTCCAGCCCCAACTCCTCGGCCGACTGCTCGGCGCGGGCCAGCGGTTCGAGCAAGGCGCTCTGCGACACCCGATAGCGGCGCGCCACATAGCTGCGCACCCGATCCAGCGCCGGCGACAACTCGGCCGGCGCCTCGGCGACGGTCGGCGGCTGCTGCGGCAACCCCTCGGGCTCGCCGGCCGCCTCGGTGGCGACGTCGACGGCCGCCGGCATCGGCTCGGCCTTGGCCTGCGCGATCGAGATCAGGGGCAGCCCACGCGCGGCCGACTGGGGCTCGATCGCTGCGGCCACCAGCGCCGCCATCGACAACAAGCCCATGGCCACAACGACACCGTGGGAGAAATGCTTCAGAAAGGCGCCGCTACGACTCAAGGCGCGCTTGATGACCATTGCGTTCTTCATGGTGGTCCTCCAAGAGGCCCGCCACCGCGCGCGCATCCCGTGCCGCTCAGAAAAGGCCGGGGTGGCGTGGGTCCGGTTCGCCGGGCGCCGTGCAGGCCGTCCGTCGTGTCACCGTCCCGGGTGTCGGGTCGCCAGTGGTGTCCCGCGTGATCGAAGCGACCACGCACTCACTCGATTCGACGATTCCATCAGGTCAGGATGCAATCGCCACGCACATGCTGCAACGCAGCACGAAACGCACTCTATTGATTCATATGGATTTTGTCAATTTCCAGGCTGCGCGAAGCGTGGTTAAAAAACCACATTCGGTGCGCCGCGCCAATACCCGCGCGGGTTCCAGGCCAACAAAAAAAACGGGGCCGCAGCCCTGTCTCCAGCCCCTACTGACAACAGGGTTTTTCGCGCATCACCCTGGGCCGGAATGCGCAGTACCTGCCCCGGATAGATCTTGTCCGGATGCGACAGCATCGGCTTGTTGGCCTCGAAAATAACCATGTACTTGTTGGCGCTGCCGTAGTGCGTCTTGGCAATCGCCGACAGCGTATCGCCGCGTACCACCGTGTGGAACACCGCCTCGGGCTCGGGGTTGGTGACGCTGATGGTGTCTTTCACCTCGCCCACCCCGGCCACGTTGCCCGCCGCCAGCAATACCTTTTCGCGGGTGGCCTGGTCGGGGGTCGTGCCGCCCACCGTCACCACGCCAGCGGCGCCGTCAAAGGCCACGGTCAGCCCCTCGACCGGGAGCTTCAGGGTCGTGATGTAAGTCGCGATCGCCTCGGCCGCCTTGGCGTTGGCCGCCGCAATCTTGTCGGCCGACGGATCCTTGGCCGCAGCATCCTGCGCGGCTTTGGCCTCACCCGTACCGAACAGCTTTTCGCCGGCTTCCTTGATGAAATTGAACAGTCCCATGACACCTCCTGCGAGTAATGAATCAGGCCCGGCTGTCGCCGGTTCAAGACACCTTATACGGCACCGGCATGACACGCGCACGCCGGGACAACAAACGTAACACTCAGCGGCGCAGCGGCGTGCTCACCCGTGCCCAGTCAAAACAAGGTCCCGGGTCGGTCTTGCGGCCCGGCGCGATGTCACTGTGGCCGACCACGTCTTCGAGCGGGTACTGCGCGGCCAGGTCGTCGATGAGCCGGTTCAGTTGCGCGTACTGCGCGTCGGTAAAAGGTTGGGTGTCCGAGCCTTCGAGCTCGACGCCGATCGAGAAATCGTTACAACGCTCGCAGTCACGCCAGCGGCTCAGGCCGGCATGCCAGGCGCGCGCCAGCACCGGCACGCACTGGGTCAGCTCGCCGTCGCGACGGATGAAGAAGTGCGCCGACACCCGCAGGTGGGCAATGCCGGCATAGTAGGGATGGGCCGACGGATCGAGCCGGTTGCCGAACAGTTCGAGCACCCCGGCGCCGCCAAACTGCTCCGGCGGCAGGCTGATCGCATGCACCACCAGCAGGCGGATCGCTGAACCCGCCGGGCGCGGGTCGAAATTCGGCGAGGCGATCCAGCGTGCGCCGTCGAGCCAGCCCGCTGCGTCACACCGGGCCATACTCAATCCTTCATGCCCAGCCGCTCCATGCGATAGCGCAGGGAGCGAAAGGTGACCTTGAGCAAGCGCGCCGCCGCGGTACGGTTGCCCTCCGTCTCGGCCAGCGCTTCGACAATCGCCTGACGCTCGGCGTTGTCGAGGTAGTCCTGCAGGCCGCTGCGCAAGGCCTCGCCCTGGCCGTTACCGACGCTGGGCTCCTGGCCGACCAGCGGTTCGAGCGCCAGGTCCTCCACGTGGATGATCTCGCCGCCGGACAGGGCCAGCGCCCGCTCCAGGATGTTCTCCAGCTCACGCACGTTGCCCGGAAAGCTGTAGGCCGACAGCGCGTCGACCGCCTGGGTGGACAGGCGTGGCAAGGCCATGCCGGCCGACTCCGCCAGCCGGGCGAGCAAGGCCTCGGCCAGCTGGGCGATGTCTTCACGCCGCTCGCGCAGCGCCGGCATCTTCAGCTCGATCACATTGAGCCGGTAGAACAAATCCTGGCGGAATCGATTGCCCTCGACCAGCGCGCGCAGGTTCTGGTGCGTGGCGCTGACGATGCGCACATCGACCGGTTGCTCCTCCGTCTCGCCAATCCGGCGCACCCGCTTTTCCTGAATCACGCGCAGCAGCTTGACCTGCATCGACAGCGGCAGGTCCGCCACCTCGTCGAGAAACAGCGTGCCGCCGCTGGCCGCCTGGAAAAAGCCGTCGCGATCGCTGTCGGCGCCGGTAAACGCGCCCTTGCGATAGCCGAAGAACTCGCTCTCCATCAGGTTCTCGGGAATCGCCCCGCAGTTGACCGCCACAAAGGCACCGCTCGCGCGCGGCCCCAGGCCGTGGATGGCGCGCGCCGCGCGCTCCTTGCCGCTGCCCGATTCGCCCGAGATGTAAACCGGTGCCTGGCTGCGCGCGAGCTTTTCGATCAGCTGGCGCACCTGGCCCATGGCCTGCGATTCACCGATCAGGAAGGCGCTGGCGTCCTTGCGGGTGTCGTCGTTGGCCGCGTCGGGCAGGCGGAACACCGACTTGACCAGCGCCCGCAGCTGCTCCAGCGACACCGGCTTGGCGAGGTAGTCGAAGGCCCCCGCCTTGAGGGCCACCACGGCGTTCTCCATGCTGCCGTAGGCGGTGATCACCGCCACCGGCAGATCGGTGCAGTGCTCGTTGATGTAGCGCACCAGATCCAGTCCATCGCCGTCGGGCAGGCGCATGTCGGTCAGGCACAAGCGGTACTTGCGTTTGCCCAGCAGCTCGCGGGCCTCGGCCACCGAGCCGGCGGAATCCGAGCCCAGGCCCATGCGGGTGAGCGTCATCTCCAGCAGCTCGCGGATGTCTTCTTCGTCGTCGACCACCAGCACTTCAGGGCCGGCCGGGCGGTTACGTCGTTCGATCTTGCTCATGGCTGATTCTTTCCGGTGAGGCAAAAGTGCGCGCCACTGGCACTGTCGCGCAAGGACAGCGTGGCGCGGTTTGCATCTGCCAACTCTCGGGCGATGTAAGGCCCAGGCCCGTGCCCTTGGCGTGGGTAGTGAAAAAGGGCTCGAACAAGCGGCCACGGTTTTCTTCGGGAATGCCCGGACCGTCGTCAACCACATGCAACGCGGTCCGACCTCGGCGCTCTCGGCCCACACCCGGATCGCCCCCGGCGCCGGCGAGGCGTAGCGGCGTGCGTTGACCAGCAGATTCCAGAGAATCTGGTGCACCCGGTCGAAGGCCAGGGTCAGCGCGGCCGGCACATCGGCCACCACCTGCGCCTTCTCGGCCTCGCCATGGAGGGTGAACTCCTCGAGCAGCTCGCCGACAAAGGCCTGCAGGGGCAGCGCCTCCTGCAAGGCATTGTCGCGCCGCCCGAGCGAGAGCACGTCGCGCACCAGCTGCTCGATGCGCAGCGCGTTGTTGTTGATGATGCGGATCAGCTTGGCCTGCGCCTCGGCCCGTTTTTCCTCACCCAGCAGCTCGGCGGCGTGGGTGACTGCGGTGAGCGGGTTGCGGATCTCATGCGCGATGCTGGCCGTCAGCCGGCCCAGCGCAGCGAGCTTGATCTGCTGCGCCTGCGCCTGGATCTCGTTGATGTCCTGCAGGTAGATCACGGTATAGCCGCCGTCGCCCTCGGTGCGCACGATGCGGCAGCGTACCGGCTTGCCGCCCTCGGGCTGGCACACCCGCGGTTCGCTGCCGGGCGGGCGGGCCAGCTCGATCGCCACCGCCGGGAAGCGGTCGGTCATCAGCTCGCCGACCGGCAAGGGCGCACCCAGCAGAGCCCGCGCCTGCGGGTTGGCCTGGCGGATGCGCAGGTCGGCGTCGAGCACGATCGCGCCGTCGTGCATGTCTTCGATGATCCGCTCGTTGATCGCCTGCTGGCTGGCCAGATCCTCGCCGCGCGACTGCGCCAGCGCCTCATTGGCCAGCGCGCGGATGGCCAGCAGGCGTGCCATCAGCGCTACACCGAAGAAGCCGATGCACACCATGCCGACCACGAAGAACTCGGTGGCCTCGCCCCGGTTGAACAGGCGCACGGTGTTTTCAGTGAGCACCGCCAGCGTCGCCACCGCGGCGTAGAACAGCACCCAGCGCCCATGGCCGACCAGCCCGCCGCCAGCGAGCAGCACCATCAGCAACATCGGCAGGCCGCCGCGGGTGCCGCCGCTGACCGCCATCAGCAAGGTCAGCGCGGCGATATCCACCACCATCTGCAGTGTCACCACGCGGTTGAAGCCGAGCCGCGCCACCGCGTCGGGGAAGCCCAGCGCCAGCACCGCAAACAGGTAGAACGCGGCAAAGGCCAGGAACAGGCCAGGCGCCTCTTCGCCCAGCCCCATGGTCTTGCCGAAGAACAGGAAGATCGCCGCCATCACCAGGCGGAACAGATTCAGGTAGCGCAGCGAGCGCTGGCGCGCCAGGTCGGCGGAGAGCTCGTCTGCGACGCCGGTCGGGGTCATCAACTCAGCGGCCGCCGCGGGCGTGTTCTTCGCAGCAGTAGAAGTCGCCGCCGCGTCGCACCCCTTCGTTCTCGGGCACGTGCACCCCGCAGCGCTGGCACGAGAGCATGCGCATCGAGGCCTGCGGCTCGCGCGGACCCGGCCCGGCCGGCGGAGGCGTCTTGGGTTTGGTCAGCAGCCGGCGCACCCAGTAGATGGCAAACAGGACGAGGAGGAAGACGAGGAGTTTCGACACGATCTCGGGGCGTCGCAAAGGAAGCGAAAATTCTAGCACGCACGGCCGGGCCCGCCCCGGCCGCGGCTCAAAGTGCGGCCAGCCGCTCGCAGGCGGCGTCGAGCGTGTCGTCGTGCTTGGCAAAGCAGAAGCGCACCACGCCTTCGTCCTCGGCGGCGGCCGAGAAGGCCGACACCGGAATCGCCGCCACCTTCATCTCGCGGGTCAGCCACTCGACGAAGGCGGTGTCGGGCACCTCGCGGATCGCCCGGTAGCGGGCCAGCTGAAAATAGGTGCCCGCGCAGGGCAGCAGCTCGAAGCGCGAATCGGCCAGCGCGGCACGGAAGCGGTCGCGCTTGGCCTGGTAGAAGGCGGCCAGGCCAAGGTGGCGCGAGGGGTCGGCCATGTAGTCGGCCAGCGCGTACTGCATCGGGGTGTTCACTGTGAACACATTGAACTGATGCACCTTGCGGAACTCGGCCATCAGCGCCGCCGGCGCCACCACGTAGCCGATCTTCCAGCCGGTGATGTGGTAGGTCTTGCCAAAGCTGGAGACGATCACGCTGCGCTCGGCCAGCGCCGGGTGGCGGGCGCAGCTCTCGTGCCGGCGGCCGTCGAAGACGATGTGCTCGTACACCTCGTCCGAGACGATCACGATGTCGGTGCCACGCACCAGCTCGGCCAGGCGGGTCATGTCCTCGGCCGACCACACGCTGCCGGTGGGGTTGTGCGGGCTGTTGATCATGATCATGCGGGTGCGCGGGGTGATCGCCGCGGCCACCGCATCCCAGTCGGGCCGGTAGTCCGGCGCATGCAGGGCCAGGCGCACCACCCGGCCGCCCTGCAGCTCGATGGCCGGGGCGTAGGAGTCATAACCCGGCTCGAAGATGATCACCTCATCGCCCGGGTGCACCAGCGCCGCCACGGCGGTGAACAACGCCTGGGTGGCGCCGGCGGTGACGGTGACTTCGGTGTCCGGGTCGTAGGTCGTACCGTACAGGTCGGCCACCTTGGCGGCGATGGCCTCGCGCAGCACGGCCACACCGGCCATCGGCGGGTACTGGTTGTAGCCCTCGCGCATCCAGTGCGAGACCCGCTCGAACAACACCGGCTCGGCATTGAAGTCCGGAAAGCCCTGCGACAGGTTGATCGCCCCGGCCTCGGTCGCCATCCGCGACATGATGGTGAAGATGGTGGTGCCGACCTTCGGCAGGCGGGACGACACGGAAACGGCGCAAGCGGGCATGGCAATCCTGACAGCGGAGCAAAACACCGATTCTCGCAGAGCGCTCCGGGCACGCCAAGCCGGGCCGCCGCAGCGATACAATGTGGGCCATGAGTGTCCCGATCCCCGCCCCCACCCTGATCCGCGATGGCGCCCGCGTGCGCATCCTCGACCAGACCGCCCTGCCCCATCACCGCGTCACGCTCGCGCTCGACAGCCTCGAGGCGGTCGCCCACGCGATCCGGTCCATGCAGGTACGCGGCGCGCCGCTGATCGGCGCCACCGCCGCCTGCGGGGTGGCGCTGGCGCTGCGCGAGACGGCCGACGACACCACCCTGGATCACGCGCTCACCGTCCTCGGCGCCACCCGCCCGACCGCGGTCAACCTGCACTGGGCACTGGCACGCATGGAACGCGTGCTGCGAGCGCTGCCGCCCGAGGCGCGCCTGGCCGCCGCCGAACGCGAAGCCGACGCCATCATCGCCGAAGACATCGCCACCAATGCCGCCATCGGCCAGCACGGCCTGACGCTGATCGCCGACATCGCCGCGCGCCGCCCCGGCCCGGTGCGCGTCATGACCCATTGCAACGCCGGCTGGCTGGCCACGCTCGGGCACGGCACGGCGCTGTCGCCGGTGTATGCCGCGCAGGCGGCGGGCATCGCCGTCGAGGTGTGGGTGAGCGAGACCCGCCCACGCAACCAGGGCCTGCTCACCGCCTGGGAGCTGCGCGAGTCCGGCGTCGCCCATCGCCTCATCGCCGACAACGCTGCCGGCCTGCTGATGATGCGCGGCGAGGTCGATCTGGTCATCACCGGCGCCGACCGCGTCGCCGCCAACGGCGACACCGCCAACAAGGTCGGCACCTATCTCAAGGCGCTGGCGGCGGCCGACCATGGCGTGCCCTTCTATATTGCCGCGCCGTGCTCGACCATCGACTTCGCCTGCCCAAACGGCGCCGCCATTCCCATCGAAGATCGCGACGGTGACGAGGTGCGCGTGCTGCACGGCCTCGACGCCAGCGGCGGCACGGCGCAGCTGCGCATCGCGCCGGCCGACACCGCGGTCGGCAACCCGGCCTTCGATGTCACCCCCGCGGCGCGCATCACCGCCATCATCACCGAGCACGGCGTCGTCGCCCCCGGCGCGCTGGCCTCGCTCGCCCCATGAGCCCCCTGGCCAACGCGCTGCTCGAGGCCGCCCGCGGCATGAGCGCCGCCCGCCTGTCGGTGGGCACCGCCGGCAATGTCAGCGTGCGCGACGGCAGCGGCTTCCTGGTCACCCCCTCGGGCATGGCGCCGGCGCGCTGCGAGGCCGCCGACATGACCCATGTGGCCGCCGACGGCAGCGCCCGCGGCCGGCGCGCGCCGTCGAGCGAATGGCGGCTGCACCATGACATCTACGCCGCCCGGCCCGAGGTCGGCGCCATCCTCCATGCCCACGCGCCCTTCGCCACCGCGCTGGCCTGCCAGCGCATGGACGTGCCCGCCTTCCACTACATGGTGGCGCGCTTCGGTGGTGACAGCGTGCGCTGCGGCGCCTACGCCACCTTCGGCACCCAGGCGCTGTCTGACGCCACCGTCGCCGCGCTGGCCGACCGCAGCGCGGCGCTGATGGCCAACCACGGCATGATCGTGCTGGCCCCCGACCTGGCCTGCGTGCTCGACCGCGCCATCGAGCTCGAAGCACTGTGCGAACACTACTGGCGCACGCGCAGCCTGGGCGAACCGCCGCTGCTCGACGCCGCCCAGATGGCCGACGCCCTCGACCAGTTCCGATGGTATGGCCGCCCCCGCCCCCTCGATTCCGACACCCCGACATGACCCACGCCCTCGACGAAACCGCTGTCCGCGACGCCCTCAAGCAAGTCATCGACCCCGAAGTCGGCATGAACATCGTCGACCTCGGGCTGATCTACACCGTCCGCCTCACCGACACCCGGATCGCGGTGGAGATGACCATGACCAGCCCCGCCTGCCCCATGGGCCAGATGATCATGGACGACGTCGACGCCGCCCTGCGCCGCCTCGCCCCCGAGCTCGATCGCAGCGTCGAACTGGTCTGGCAACCCGAATGGACGCCGGCCATGATGAGCGACACCGCCAAGGCCCACTTCGGCTGGCAGCCCGACGATGTCTGACCTGCCCCCCTGGCAGCGCGCCCCGCTGCTGGTGCTCGGCTTTGCCGGCCTGATCACCGGCGTGCTCGCCGGCCTGTGGCGCCTGGCCTGGCCCACCCCGGGCTTCGTCGCCGGGGCCCCGCACGGCGCGCTGATGATGTGCGCCTTCTTCGGTACGCTCATCTCGCTCGAACGCGCCGTCGCCGTCGGCCAGCGCTGGGCCTACCTCGGTCCGCTCGCCGGCGCTCTGGGCAGCGCACTGCTCATCGCCGGGGCCGCCCCGACGGCGGCAACACTGTGCTTCATCGCCGGTGGCGTGGTGCTGGTGCTCGCCTCGCTGCATGCCCAGCGCAAGGCACCCGCCCTGCATGCCCGTATCCTCACCCTCGGCGCCATCGCCTGGCTGGTCGGCGTGCTGGCGTGGCTGCTGACCGGCACGGTCGCGCTCGCGCAGTGGTGGTGGGTGGCCTTCCTCATTGTCACCATCGCCGGCGAGCGGCTGGAGCTGTCGCGGCTGGTCCGGGTCAGCCGGCGCATGCAGCAGGTCTTCATCGTCCTGATCGGCCTGCTCATTGCCGGCGCCTCGCTCGCTGCCCTGCCCGCCGGCACGCGCCTGTTCGGCGTCGGCGCCCTCGGCCTCGCGATCTGGCTGTTCCGGCAGGACGTGGCGCGGCGCACGGTCAAGACCACCGGCCTGACCCGCTACATCGCCATCTGCCTGCTTTCCGGCTACCTGTGGCTGGCGCTCGGCGGCACCGTGCTGGCCATCCTGGCCCCCGTCGCGGGCGAGGCCGGCTGGGACACTGCCCTGCACAGCCTGATGGTCGGCTTCGTTTTTGCCATGGTATTCGGCCATGCACCAATCATCCTGCCAGCGGTTCTTCGCGTCCGCTTGCCATATCACCCCGGTTTTTATGTACCCTTGGCGCTGCTGCACCTGAGCCTGCTCCTGCGCGTCGCCGGCGATCTCGCCGAGACCCACGCTTGGCGGGCCCATGGTGCGTTGGGCAATGCCATGGCCATCGGGCTGTTTTTGCTCACCATGCTGAGTGCAGTCATTCGTGGCCGGCCAACGCAGCACTCGCCCACATCCCGCCGCTGACACGGGCGGCAACACAATGGAAGCTGCATCGCATGAACCCGCGACGCGCACACCGCGCGTGATCCGGCACCTTCGCCGCCTCGTCAAGCACTTCGGCCTCGCCATTGCCCTGGCCGGGGTGCTCGCTGCCGCCACCGAGACCGTCTACAAGAGCGCGCTCGATGCCCAACGTGACCGCGTGTATGCCGAGTTCCAGCTCGCCGCCGGCCAGCACATCGGCACCCTGCGCAAGCGCCTCGATGCCGTGCTCGACCTGCAGCGCCTGCTCAGCGACCATGTCGACGTCGCCGGCGCTGGCACAGCGCGTGACTTCGAGCAGATCAGCGGCTCGCTGATACGGGTGCATACCTTCATCAAGGCCATCGCCCTGGCCGACATCGACCACACCTCCACGCCGCCGGTGCGTTTTCCGACCCGCCATGTGTCCACCCATGCCACCTGGCCCAGGCCCGGCACCGATCTGGCCATGGAAGGCCACGTCGCCCAAGAGAGTCTGCAGGCCGCACTGCGCACCGGTCAGGTCGTCGCCACCCCGCTCCTAAGCCCGGAGGCCGAGAACGGTGAGGGCATCCGCCTGTTCTCACCAGCCGGCGACCACATCCTGGGCATCTACATGCACCTGAGCGAACTGGCGCAAAGCACGCTCTGGGCCGGGATGGATCCCGACGCGCGCAACATGGCCTTCACCATTCTGGACGCCACCGACGACCCGCGCACCGCCCCCGAGGTCTATCGCGACACGATCGGCGACAACTTCGAGACCGCCTACGTCGAAGCCATTGCCTTCGGCGCGCGCCGCTGGCTGGTCATCGCCACACCCACCCCCAACCACTTCGAACTGGCGCCCTCCGCCTCGATCGCTCGCCAGCGCGCCACCGGCTGGGCCATCACCGTCCTGGCCGCCTTGCTGGTCGCCTTCCTGCAAACCCGTAACTCGGTCATTCGCGAACGGGTCCGCAGCAGCACCGCCGAACTGGCCGCCACCAACCGCATCCTGGCCGACACCAACACCACCTTGCAGGCCGAGGTGGCCCAGCGCACCGCATCGGAAGCCGCCCTGCGCGCCAGCACCGTGCTGCAGCAGGCCATCTTGCACAGCGCCGACTACGCCATCGTGCTCACCGACACCGACGGCATCGTGCGCGTGTTCAACCCGGCCGCCGAGAACATGCTCGGCTGCACCGCCGACATGGTCATCGGCCAGCGCACCCCGATCGACTTCATCAACCGCGAAGCCATGGCCCGCATGCAGGCCGCCACCGGCAAGCGCGGCTTCGCCGCCGTGCTCGAAACCGCCCGCGGCCTGTCCTCCAGCGAACCGGTCGAGCTCGAGCTGACCCGGCCGGACGGGCGCAACGTCCCCGCCGCCGTGTCCATCTCGCCGCTGATGGACGCCCAGGACGGACGCATCACCGGCTACCTGGCCATCGCCTCAGACATCACCCACCGCAAGGCCGCCGAGACGCGCATCCTCCACCTCGCCCATTTCGATCCGCTCACCGACCTGCCCAACCGCAGCCTGCTCGGCATCCGCCTCGAATCCGCGCTCGAGGCCGCCGGCCGTTTCGACCAGTCGCTGGCCGTGCTCTTCCTCGATCTCGACCGCTTCAAGAACGTCAACGACTCGCTCGGCCACCAGGCCGGCGATGCCCTGCTCAAGGCGGTGTCGGGGCGCTTCCAGCACTGCGTGCGCGAACAGGACACCGTCGCGCGCATGGGCGGCGACGAGTTCATCGTCGTCCTGCCCGAACTCGAAAGCCGCCGCCAGGCCGCCGAAGTGGCCGAACGCATCATCGAGGCCCTCGGCGCCCCCTTCGACATCAAGGGCCACCGGCTCACCGTCACCCCCAGCATCGGCATCGCCATCTACCCCGACGACGGCAGCACCGCCGACACCCTCATCCAGCATGCCGACGCCGCCATGTACCACGCCAAGGACGCCGGCCGGAACAACTTCCAGTTCTACGAATCGCGCCTGTCCACACTGGTATCGGCCCGCCTCACCCTCGAGAACCGCCTGCGCCGCGCCCTCGAACGCAACGAGTTCGAGCTCTACTACCAGCCCCAGGTCGACATTGCCTCGGGCAGTTTCATCGGCGTCGAAGCCATGCTCCGCTGGCGCGACCCCGACGAAGGCCTGGTCGACCCCGCCGAGTTCATCCCCATCGCCGAAGACAGCGGCCTCATCGTCCCGATCGGCGCCTGGGTGTTGCGCACCGCCTGCGCCCAGGCCCAGGCCTGGCGGCGCAACCACCTCATCGACGTGCCCATTGCGGTCAACCTCTCGGCCCGCCAGTTCGACGAATCGGGCCTGCTCGACAGCGTCGCCGACATCCTTCAGGACACCGGCCTGCCGGCCAACCGGCTCGAGCTCGAGCTCACCGAATCGCTCATCATGCGCAACCCCGAGCTCACCGCCGAGGTGCTCGATGCCGCCAAGGCGCTGGGCGTGATGATCGGCGTGGACGATTTCGGCACCGGCTACTCCAGCCTCGCCTACCTCAAGCGCTTCCCCATCGACCGCCTCAAGATCGACCGCTCCTTCATCGCCGACATCGAAACCGAGCCAGACGACGCCGCCATCGCCGAAACCATCATCGCCATGGCCCACACCCTGCGCATTCAAGTGCTCGCCGAAGGCGTCGAAACCGCCGGCCAGTTGCGCATGCTGCGCGGCTGGGCCTGCGACGCCTACCAGGGCTACCTGTGCAGCCATCCGCTGCCGGCAGACGAGATGAATGCCATGCTCAACGGACTACGAGCGGCGCGGCTGTTTGGCCTGCCGGATGTGGGGCATGCGTGAGAAGTGCCGGCCGGGCCGGTCGCACGCCGATACGATCATCGCTCATCAACCAGCGTACTGGCTTCGCGCAGGCGCTGGCCGGGTCTCGCCCCGGCGGGCAACTTCGCAAACTCGCCCTTCGGACTCAAACAGCGAAGCCGCTTTTTCCGCCCCGCACTTGCTGCGCTCGGCACGACAGAGGGGGATGGGCTGCCCGCCGGCAACAGCGGCGCAGGTTTTGGTAGGGCGGGTTTCAACCCGCCAATGATCTGCGCACGAATGCCGATGGCGGGTTGAAACCCGCCCTACGCAGCGCCGCCCGAGCGGGCGAGGGCGAAGCCGAGCCCGCGGCCCCTCCCCTTCTGTGCCGCCGACCGGAGCCCGGGGACGGCGGGAATTGTCGTGTCGCTGTCTGAGCCCGGAACGGGCAGAGTTTGCGACACGACCCGCCGGCGCCGGGCGCAGAGAGGGCACCGGCGAAGCCGGCGGCACAGTCGGGGTGTACGGGTCAAGCACATGGGTAACAGTTTTGTTCGGAGACATGGGTTACACCTTGAGCGTGAGGTAGTCATCTTTTTCTCCCGCCATGAGCCGCTCATCGAAGTGCCCGATCCTGAGCGGGCCGAAGTAGACATCCCATAGTCCGTCGCCGACCGGCTCGAAGCCAACGCACTGGCCGGTGAGCAGGTAGCCGATGTAGATGCGCATGGAGCGCCAATAGACCAGGCCGCCACTGGCAACCTTGTTGCACTCGTAGTAACTGGGGTATTCGAGCTCGGGCAGCTTGGTCGGAAATGCTCGCACGGAACGTACGTAGCGGCTGCCTGGACTGTTCTGCTCAAGCCCTTCGTGAGGGCGCTGTTCGTTGTAGCGCTGGCGGAACCGATCGAAGGCCCGCTGCTGGCCGGGCATGTCCGTCGCAACAGGGCGGGTTACGGCGCGCTTGAGCGTGCGGTGCATGCGCTCATGACGGCCGTTCTGTTGCGGCCGGCCCGGAGCGATCCGTTCGGGCACGATCCCCAGGCGAATCCACCAGATCGATAAGCGCGACAACCCCGCGGCACCGGTGCTGGCGAACGGCGCGCCGTTGTCCGTGCGCAAGCGCTCGGGCAGGCCGTGCTCTTGAAAGAGCCTCTCGAAGCAGGCGCGGGTCGGGGCGAATTCGGTGCCCGCCAATGCCTGACAGCCGAGCAGGTAACGGCTGGCATGGTCCATGACCGTGAGCGGGTAGCACCACTGGCCGTTGCGCAGCTTGAACTGTCCTTTGTAGTCCGCGCTCCACAGCCCATTGGGCGTGCTGGTGCTGTTCAGAGCGCCGGGGTGCGGGCTCACGCGGCGGCGGCGCCGCTGCGCTTCGATCAATCCGGCACGCTTGAGAATCAGGTAGATGGTTGTGCGCGAGGGCACGTCCATGTCGGGATAGCGCCTGGCCAGCAGGGCCTGGATCTTCTTGGGGCCGAGCACATCGCCCCCGTCGGTGCGCAGCGCGATGACCGCCTGGCGCACGGCGAAGGGATAGGCGGCGGCTGAATGATGCGGCCGGCGGCTGCGCTCCTCGAGCCCCTCCACGCCCTCGCGCCGATAGCGACCGAGCCATTTGTAGCCGCTCTTGCGGCTGATCCCGTAGCGCGAGCACAGCTCGCTGAAGCTGTAGCGATCACGCAGGTGATCGGCGATGAACAGAATCCGTTGGTCCATCGGTTTGACCTCGTTCCAAGGCATGGGGCTGTCCTCCTGTCCGCTCCCATGCAGGGTAGAAGTTGTTACCCATGTCTTTGAACCGATTTGTTACCGATGAGTGTGAACCATTACAGGGGGCGTTTTCTTGATTACTTCTTTGTCGCGACGAGGGTATTCTGCCCCGCCAGGGCGAGACCCGGCCAACGACCCTCCACCGAAGGCAACAAACCCGAAGCGCCGCGGTGCGCGAAACCCTAGAACGCCCGTCCCCGCCAGCACCCCAAGATCGGCGAAATCCACCTCGCCCTTCTGGTCGAACGGCACCCCGCCGAACAGGCGGCCCGTGCCCAGCGTGCCGTGGATCCGGTAGTCGATCCGCTCCTGCCCCTTGGCCATGGCGCCGAACTGGCGCAGCAGGCGGTGAGTGAGCTGACGGCTTCGACCTCGAGCATGGCCTCGCTGAGGCGCGGCACGGTGACCGCCTGGTTGCTCACGCCCTTGGCAAGGCTTGCCGTTCAGCTCAACGGTAAAGCTCAGGCCGTCGATGGGGATCTCGGCGTCGTTGGGGTTGAGCACCCGCAGACTGAGGCCGAAGCGTTGTTCGAGCAAGCCGACATCGAGCAGGCGCAGGTCGGACACCGATACCTCGGGCGGCTGCATGTTGAGGGGCAGGCTGGCGCAGCCGGCCAGGGCCAGTGCGGCAGCGGCGGTCAGGACACGGCGTCGATTCGGGACTGTCATGAGCAAACCTCCGTGAGATGGGTCGATCAAGCGGTGCGCATGGCCTCGAGCACCGTCAGCAGTGCGGCGGTGTCCTGGCGGGCGCCACCGCGGGCCATCAAGGCATTGAGTTGCTGCCACACCACGGCGGCAACCGGCAGCGGCGCCCCGAGCGCATGCGCTTCGGCCATCAGGATGGCGAAGTCCTTGTGGTGCAGGCGGGCATCGACGCCCTTGTCGAAGTTGCGGCTGACCATGCGCTCGCCCATCACCTCGAGCACGCGCGAGCCGGCCGAGCCGCCGAGCAGCGCGGCGCGCACCTTGGCCACATCCACGCCGTTGGCGGCGGCCAGGCTCATGGCCTCGGCCGCGGCCTCGATAGCGGCGACCATGATCATCTGGTTGCAGGCCTTGGCCACCTGGCCGGCACCGGCCGCGCCGATGTGCACGATGCGTTTGCCCAGCACCTCGAGCACCGGCCGCACGCGGGCCAGGATGGCGGCGTCGCCGCCGACCATGATCGCCAGCGTCGCCTCGCGCGCGCCTGCCGGTCCGCCGGAGACCGGCGCATCCAGCCAGCCGACCCCGCGCTCGGCATAGCGGGCGGCGAGCTGACGTGCCGTGCCGGGGGCGATGGTGCTCATGTCGACATGCACCGCGCCGGCGGCGAAGCCGGCCAGCAGGCCGTCGTCGCGCAGCACCAGGGCTTCGACATCGGCGCTGGCCGTCACCATGGTGATCACCACCTCGCTGCGCGCTGCCAGTTCGGCTGGCGACGCGCACCATGTCGCGCCCTCACCACGCAGCGCCTCGGCCGACGCCTCGCGTCGCGCCCACACCGCCAAGTCATGCCCGGCCTGCATGAGGTGGCGCGCCATCGACTGGCCCATGTCGCCCAGGCCAATGAAACCGATCTTCATGCGGCACCTCCGCTCATGGATTCAAACAGCTTGAGCATGGCCACCGAGTCGTCCTCGCCCATGCCGCTGCCGACCAGCGCATTGAACAGTTGCGCCGTGACCGCCGCGGCCGGCAAGGCCAGGCCGAGCCGGTGGGCTTCGTCCATCACGATGCCCATGTCTTTCTGGTGCATCCAGGCCTTGAAGCCGGGTTTGAAGTTGCGCTCGATCATGCGCTGGCCGTGGTTGTCGAGAATACGGCTGTTGGCGAAGCCGCCGAGCAGCGCCTCGCGCACACGGGCCGGATCGACCGCACTCTTGCGCGCAAAGTTGAGCGCTTCGGCCACCGCCGCCACGCCCACACCAGTGAGGATCTGGTTGCAGGCCTTGGCCACCTGGCCGGCACCCGACTCGCCCACCCGGGTGATGCTTTTGCCCATGGCCTCGAAGGCTGGCCGCACCGTGTCGAAAGCCGCGGGCTCGCCGCCGACCATGATGGTCAGCGTGCCGGCGATAGCGCCCACCTCGCCGCCCGAGACCGGCGCGTCGAGCATCACCACGCCGCGCGCCTGCAGCCCCGCGGCAATCTCGCGCGCCGCCGCCGGGGCGATGGTGCTCATGTCGACATACACCAGCCCGGGCCGTGCGCCGTCGGCCACGGCCTGCGCCACCTCGGCCACCTGGGGGGCGTCGGGCACGCAGGAGAACACCACGTCGGATGCCGCGGCCACCTCGGCAATGCTGCCGCGCGCTACCGCGCCGGCGGCCACCACTGGCGTCAGCGACGCCTCGCGCCGCGCCCACACGCTGAGCGCGAAGCCGGCCTTGCGCAGGTTGAGCGCCATGGGCCGCCCCATCAGGCCCAGGCCGATAAATCCGATGTTCATGCACGCGTCTCCGAAGCGATCCACAGACGTCCGATTCTACGCGCGCCGACGCCCGCGGTCGGTCAGGGGACGTTACAACACGGTGACCGGGAGCCCGGTGAACTCGCTCAGCGTGCGCACCACCGCGTCGCTGGGCAGGTCGCGCACGATGAACACCAGGCGACTACAGTGGTCGTCAAACGGCGGCGTGTCGGGCCAGGCGGGCAGGCTGACCGCCGGGTAGATGCTGTGCTGCACGCACTGGATGACGCGCGGCAGCGGGTCGCCGCGCACATTGAGCACCCCCTTGATGCGCAGGATGCGATTGCTGTAGGCCTGCAGGATCAGGTTCAGCCCGTCGGAGAACTCCCACCACGGCAGCGGCGCATCGAAGCGCAGCACATAGCTTTCGACGCCGTCGGCATGATGCGCGACCGGTCCGGCCGGCGCCTTCTTGCCGGGCTTGCGCCAGGCCGGCGCGGCCGCGGCGGCGGCACGCACCTGCGCCTCACCCAGCCAGGCCGCCACCTCGGGCAGCTTGCCGATGGCGGTGTACAGGCCGCCGCCAAAGATGTCGTCGATGGCTACCTCGCCATGGGTGATCGGGATCTGCCGCGCGCCGGGGTTGAGCGCAGCGAGCGTGGCCTGCAGCGCGGCGATGTCGTCCTGCGCCGCCAGGTCGCACTTGGTCAGCAGCAGGCGGTCGGCCATCGCCGCCTGGCGCAGAGCCTCGCGGTGCGCCTTCAACTGCCCGGCGGCATGGGTCACGTCGACCGCCGTCACCACCCCGTCGCAGCGGTAGCGGTCGGCGATGAAAGGCTCCTCCATCAGGGTGTGCACCACCGGCGCCGGATCGGCCAGGCCGGTGGTCTCCAGCAGCACCCGGTCGATGGGCGGGATCTCCTTGCGGAAGGCCTGCATGAACAGCCGCTTGAGCGCCGCCACCAGGTCGCCCTGCACGCTGCAGCACACGCAGCCACCGTCGAGCACCACCAGCGTCTCGTCCACCTGCTCGACCAGGTGATGGTCCACACCCACCTCGCCCAGCTCGTTGATCAGCACCGCGGTGCGCGCCGCGCCGGGGTGACGCAGCACATGGTTGAGCACGGTGGTCTTGCCGGCGCCGAGAAAGCCGGTCAGCACGGTTACCGGGATACGGCGGTCAGGGTCAGCCATTGTTTGATCCTTGTCATGAGCACACTGCGAGGCCGTCGCCGGCCAACCCGAAGCCTGCCATAATCCGCGCCATGACCTACGCCCCGCTCATCAAGGAAATCGGCCGTGGCGCCAAAGGCGCCAAGCCCCTCACCATCGACCAGTCCGAGACGCTGTTCGGCGACATGCTCGACGGCCGCGTGCCCGAGCTGGAGTTGGGCGCCATCGTGCTGTCGCTGCGCATCAAGAGCGAATCGCTCGACGAGCTGATCGGCTTCAAGCGCGCCATGGACGCGCGCACCGCCCAGGTGGCCGTGCCCGACGGCCCGCGCTGTGTGGTGCTGCCCAGCTACAACGGCGCCCGCCGCCAGCCCAACCTGATGCCGCTGCTGGCCCTGCTGCTGGCGCGCGAGGGCGTACCGGTGCTGATCCAGGGCCGGCACGACTTCGACACCCGGGTCAGCCCCTTCGACCTGCTCGCCGCGCTCGATGTGCCGCTCAGCCCCGACGCTACCGCGGCTGGCACTGCGCTGACCGAAACCCGCATCGCCGCCATCGCCCTCGACGCCCTGCTGCCCGGCCTCGACCGCCTGCTCGCCCTGCGCCCGCGCCTGGGCGTGCGCAACAGCGGCCACACCCTGGCCAAGCTGCTCGACCCGGCGCACGGGCGCAGCGTGCGCGTGGTGGCGGTGACGCACCCGGAGTACCTGCAGCGCATGGACGAATTCCTGCGCGCCGACGGCGGCCACGCCATGCTGATGCGCGGCACCGAGGGCGAGGCCTACGCCAACCCGCGCCGCCGCCCGCCGCTGGCGCTGTATTGCGACGGCGCACTTGAAATGCTCGAGGGCGAGGGCGGCGGCGCCCCGCCCAATGCCGACGTCCCGGATGTGCCCGACGTGGCCGGCAACACCGCGCTGATCCGCGCCATGCTCGCGGGCACCACGCCGGTGCCCGAACCGGTTCGCACCCAGGTCGCCGCACTGGCCCGGCTCGCCCGCGGCGACTGACGCCCCACAATGGTGCGCGCGTTTTTCGCGCCGCACCATTTCAAAACTTGATCCTGAGCAAAACCGAGCCACGCCGGCACCCGGCGCTTGGCATGGCGGTTGCTACTGTCCGGACAAAGGAGATTCAATGTCCGAGACGAAATCCACCTGTTGCTACTGCGGCGTCGGCTGCGGCGTCCTCATCGAGCATGACGGCGACCGGATCACCGGCGTGCGCGGCGACCCCGAGCATCCGGCCAACTTCGGCCGCCTGTGCACCAAGGGCGCCACGCTGCACCTGACGGTCGCGCCCGACACCCGCTCGCAACGCGCCCTCGTACCCGAGCTGCGCACCAACCGCACAGCGCCACGCCAGCCGACCGACTGGGCCACCGCCCTCGACCATGTCGCCGAGCGCTTTGCCGCCATCATCCGCGAACACGGCCCCGACGCCGTCGCCTTCTACGGCTCCGGCCAGTGGCTGACCGAGGACTACTATGTCTTCAACAAGCTGACCAAGGGCCTGATCGGCACCAACAACCTCGACACCAACTCGCGCCTGTGCATGTCCAGCGCGGTGGCCGGCTACAAGCTGAGCCTGGGCGTGGACGCGCCGCCGTGCAGCTACACCGACATCGACGCCACCGCCTGCCTGTTCATCGCCGGCTCCAACACCGCCTTTGCCCACCCCATCGTGTTCCGCCGCATCGAGGCCGCGCGCGCGGCCAATCCGGCGATGAAGCTGGTGGTGGTCGACCCGCGCCGCACCGACACCGCCGAAGCGGCCGACCTGTTCCTACCGCTGCTGCCGGGCACCGACATCGCGCTGTTCAACGCCATGCTCCACGTCATGCTGTGGGAAGGCTGGCTGAACCGCGACTACATCGAAGCACACACCGAGGGCTTCGATGCGCTCAAGCGCCTGGTGCGCGAATACACCCCGGCCATGGCCGCCACGATCTGCGGCCTGCCCAAGCGCGACATCGAACAGGCCGCCGAGTGGTTCGCCACCAGCCCGGCCACGCTGTCGATGTACTGCCAGGGCCTCAACCAGTACGCCTCGGGCACGCACAAGAATTCCGCGCTGATCAACCTGCACCTGGCCACCGGCCAGATCGGCCGCGCCGGCGCCGGCCCCTTCTCGCTCACCGGCCAGCCCAACGCCATGGGCGGGCGCGAGGTGGGCGCGCTGGCCAACCTGCTGTCGGCCCATCGCGACCTGGGCAATGCCGAGCACCGCGCCGAGGTGGCCGCGCTGTGGGGCGTGCCCGACGTGCCGGCCGTGCCGGGCAAGCCGGCGGTCGAGCTGTTCGCGGCCATCGGCCGCGGCGAGATCAAAGCGGTGTGGATCGCCGCCACCAACCCGGCCCAGTCGCTGCCCGACCAGGCCGTGGTGCACGCCGCCCTCGCAGCCGCCGAGCTGGTGGTGGTGCAGGACACCTACCGCCACACGGAAACCGCCGCCTATGCCGACGTACTGCTGCCGGCCACCGGCTGGGGCGAGAAGGACGGCACGGTCACCAACTCCGAGCGGCGCATCAGCCGCACCCGCGCCGCCGTGCCGCCGCTGGGCGAATCGCGCCACGACTGGCAGATCGCCTGCGACTTCGCGCGCCGCCTGGGCGCACGCCTGGACAAGGCCGAACTGGCCGAGCGCATGTTCGGCTTCGACTCACCGGAGGCGGTGTGGAACGAACACCGCGAGAGCACCCGCGGCCGCGACCTGGACATCACCGGCCTGAGCTACGCCAAGCTGGAGGCCGACGGCCCGCAGCAGTGGCCCTTCCCCGCAGGCGCCGACACCGGCCGCGTGCGCCTGTACGAAGACGGCGTGTTCCCCACCCCCTCGGGCAAGGCCCGCTTCGTCGCCGCCGACTACGTGGCCACCGCCGAGCGTCCCAGCGCCCGCTACCCGCTGCACCTGATCACCGGCCGTCTGCGCGACCAGTGGCACAGCATGACGCGCACCGGGCTGGTGCCGCGCCTGTTCAACCACGAACCCGAGCCCCAGCTGCACATGCATGCCGAAGACCTGGCGCGCCGCGATCTGGCCGACGGCGACATCGTGCGCGTGCGCTCGCGCCAGGGTGCGGCGGTGCTCAAGGTGATCGCCAGCGACACCGTGCGTCCGGGCCAGTGCTTCGTCCCGATGCACTGGGGCGGCAACGCCATGGCCGGCCGCCTCGGCATCAACGCCCTGACCCCGTCGGCCGCCGACCCGACCTCGAAGCAGCCCGAGCTCAAGCATGCCGCCGTGCAGGTCGAGAAACTCACCGACGGCCACGCGCTGATGGCCATGCGCCGGGTCACCGGCGACGACCCCTTTGCCGTGCTCGGCGCGCTGCGCCAACAGCTGCCGGACCTGCCCTATGCCAGCCTCACCCTGGCCGGGCGCGAGGTGCCGGTGGTGGTGCTCAAGGCACGTGTCGGCGAGGCCGAAACCGCCTTGCTCGACGCGGTGGATGCCGCCATGGGGCTGGACGACCCGGCCCAGACCCTGGCCTACGCCGACACCCACCGCGACATCGCCAAGCGGGCGCGCGTGGACGACGACATCCTCAGCGCGGTGCGCCTGTCGGGCGAGACCCGCGCGGCCGACTGGCTGACCGAGCTGATGGTGCGCGGCGAGTCCGCCGCCGCTGTGCGCCCCTGGCTGTTCGCCCCGCTCACCCAGCCGCCGGCCGGCCAGCCCACCCGCGGCAAAGTGGTGTGCAACTGCTTCGATGTCTCGGAGGAGGCCATCCTCGCCGCCTTCCATGGCGGCGAGAGTCTCGACCAGCTCCAGGCGCGCACCCAGTGCGGCACCAACTGCGGCTCCTGTCTGCCCGAGCTCAAGCGCCTGGCCACCCGGTGAGCGCGGGTGAAATGGTATAACTAGACCACGCGCGCGCCGCCCGGTGCGTGCGTCGGCAGGCCTCGCACCGACATCGCGAAGCATCCAGACCGCCCGAGCGTTTCAGCCAAAAAAATGGGCGGCGAGCGAGGAGTCCCCATGCAGTCAGTCGCCACCTTTGCCGCCCTGCTGGCGGTCGCCGTCCTGCTGGTGCCGGTGTTCAAGCGCGCCGGCCTGGGCACCGTGCTCGGCTACCTGGCCGCCGGCGTACTGATTGGCCCCTCGGGCTTCGGCGTGGTCACCGACGGCGAGAACCTGCTCCACACCGCCGAGCTGGGCGTGGTGCTGCTGCTGTTCATCATCGGTCTCGAACTTCAGCCCTCCCGACTGTGGGCGCTGCGCAAGCCGGTGTTCGGCCTCGGCAGCCTGCAGTTCTTCGGCGTCGGTGCCCTGCTCATCGGTGGCGCGTATCTGCTGGGCTTCGACTGGCCGATCGCCATCATGATCGGCCTGACCCTGGCACTGTCGTCCACCGCCTTCGTGCTGCCCACCCTGGCCGAGCGCCACGAGATGCACAGCCGCTACGGCCGCGAAACCTTCGCCATCCTGCTGTTTCAGGACCTGATGGTGATCCCCCTGCTGGCCCTGCTTCCGCTGCTCGGGGCGGCCCGCGCCGAGGGCGAGGTCTCGCCCCTGGTCGGGCTCGGCTTCCTGGCCGTGGTGGTGCTGATCGGCCGGCCGGTGCTCGACGCCATCTTCCGCCATGTCACCCGCATCAACAGCCGCGAGATGTTCACCGCAGCGGCACTGGCCACCGCGCTGGGCCTGGCGCTGCTGTTGCAACTGGGCGGCCTGTCGATGTCGCTGGGCGCCTTCGTGGCCGGCGTGCTGCTGTCGGACTCGGACTTCCGCCATGAACTGGAGGCGGCCATCGCCCCCTTCCAGGGCCTGCTGATGGGCTTCTTCTTCATCGCCGTGGGCATGACCATCAACCTGGGCATGATCGTCGAGCACCCGCTCAACGTGCTTGGGCTGACCGTCGCCCTGGTGCTGGTCAAGGGCGGCGGCATGTACGGCCTGCGCCGCCTGGCGCGCGGCAGCCGGCAGGTGTCACGCATGCAGGCGCTGGCCCTGGCGCAGTGCGGCGAGTTCGCCTTCGTGCTGTTCGGCGTGGCCCAGGCCAACCAGTTGCTGGCGCCGGAGGCAGTCGCGCAACTGAATTTGTCCGTCGCCTTGTCGATGGCCACCGCGCCGCTGCTGTTCATCCTCGCCGACCGCCTCAACGCGCGCGAGGCCGCCGCCGCGCCGCTCGCCGAGCCCGAGGCCGACGAGCTGCCCGATCTGCCCAATCCGGTGGTGATGGCCGGCTTCGGCCGAGTCGGCCAGATCGTCGGGCGCATCCTGCTGGCGCGCAACGTGCCCTTCACCGCGCTCGACATCGACCACGAAGAAGTGCAAACCATCAAGCGCTTCGGCATCCAGGCCTACTACGGCAACGCCGCGCATCTGGACGTGCTGCACGCGGCGCGAGTGGACGAGGCCAAGGTGTTCGTGCTGGCCATCGACAACATCGAGACCTCGCTGCGCTGCGCGGAGCTGGTGCGCAAGCATTTCCCGCATGTCACGATTGTGGCGCGCGCGCGCAACCGCTTCCATGCCTACCGGCTGATGGATCTTGGCGTCGAACTGATGATGCGCGAGACCTTCCGCTCCAGCCTCGACATGGCACGGATGATCTTCGAAGCGCTCGGCAAGGCGCCGGACAAATCACAGCAGATCATCGACCGGTTTGCGGCACACGACATGGACATGCTCAAGCGTGAGCAAGCGCTCTATCACGACGAGCACCAACTCATCCAGAGCGCCCGGGAGGCCAGCGAGGAGCTGGTGCTGATCCTCGAGCAGGAGCTGGGCGAGGCACGGCCCGACGAGCCGGCCGACGACAACGCCGCCCACAGTCCGGCAACCGGCGGCTGAGGGTACATCGCCCCCCGCCGGGCGGGGCGGGGCGTCGGCTCAAGTTTCACGATACGCTTCCGTAAGCCTGTACATACGTCTTTCCCGGGCGACCGTACATGACACAGCCTGAATCACCCGCCAGCCCCGGCACGGTGCTCTTCGTCGACGACGAGCCGAACATCCTGAGCGCGCTCAAGCGCCTGTTCCGGCCCACCGGCCTGCGCGTGCTGACCGCGCCGAGCGGCGAGGCGGGCCTCGACCTGCTCGCCAGCGAGCCTGTCAACGTGGTGGTCTCCGACATGCGCATGCCGCAGATGGATGGCGCGACCTTTCTCAAGACCGTACGCGAGCGCCATCCGCAGGTCGAGCGCATCCTGCTCACCGGCTTCGCCGACATGGACTCGACCGTCTCGGCGGTCAACGACGGCGGCATCTCGCGCTACCTCAACAAACCCTGGCAGGACCAGGAGATCCTCAGCACCGTCAAGGACGCGATCGAGCGCGGCCGGCTGCAGGCGGAAGTGGCGCGGCTGCATGCGCTCACCACCGAGCAGAACGCCCAGCTCAAGGACATGAACGCGGCGCTCGAGTCCCGCGTCCAGGCGCGCACCCGCGACCTGCAAATGGCGATCGGCAAGATCAAGGAAGCGAACGAATCGCTCAAGCAGAACTTCCTGACCACGGTGCGCGTATTCAGCGACCTCGTCGAGATGCGCAGCGGTCACATGGCCGGCCACAGCCGGCGGGTGGCACAGCATGCCCGTGCGCTGGCCAAGGTGGTCGGGCTCGACGAGACGGCGACCCAGAACGTGATGCTCGCCGGCCTGCTCCACGATATCGGCAAGATCGGCCTGTCCGACGAACTGCTCGCCAAGCCCTACAACACCTTCAAGCCGGAAGAGCGCAGCATCTACATCCGCCACGCCGAGCGCGGCGAGGCGGCTCTGACCGCGGTCAGCCAGCTCAAGGCGGTGTGCAAGCTGGTGCGGCACCATCATGAAATGTGGGACGGCAGCGGCTTTCCGGACGGCCTGGTCGGCCTCGCCATCCCGCTCGGCGCGCAGATCCTGGCCATCGCCAACGACTACGACGGCCTGATGCAGGGGCAACTCACCGCCCGCCCGCTCCCCTCGCGCGAGGCGCTGGTCTATATCAGCCAGAACGCCGGCAAACGCTACAACCCCGAGCTGGCCAACGCCTTCGTGGGCATGATCTCCGAGGCCGCAGGCCAGGCCACGCCGGGCGTCGCCCTGCGCCCCGGCATGCTCAAGCAGGGCATGCGTCTGGTGCTGGACCTGATCCACCCGGACGGCTACCTGTTGCTGCCCAAGGGCCATGTCTGCGACGAAGACACCATCGTGCAACTGCGCCGGCTCGAAACCTCCAGCGGGCGACACATCACGGTGCAGGTCGAGGCGCCGCCACGCGGGAGCGCTCCATGACCGGGACCGACACACATCAACCCACGCTGCTGCTGGTCGATGACGAGCAGAACATCCTCTCAGCCCTGCGCCGGCTGCTGCGCAGCGAGGGCTACCGCATCCTCACCGCCAACAGCGGCGCCGAGGGCATCGAGCGCCTGAAGGCGGAGACCATCGATGTCGTCATCTCCGACCAGCGCATGCCCGGCATGGCAGGGGTAGAGTTCCTGCGCATCGCCAGGGATATGCAACCCGACTGTGTACGAATCGTGCTGTCGGGCTACACTGAACTGCAGGCGGTCACCTCGGCGATCAATGACGGTGCCATCTACAAGTTTCTGTGCAAGCCGTGGGATGACGCCCACCTGAAGGCCAATATCGCCGAGGCCTTCGAGCGGCGCCACATGGCCGATGAAAACCGTCGCCTGACCGAAGAGCTCAAGCGCAAGAACGACCAGCTCGAAACCCTGCTGGCCGAACGCTCGGACCAGGTGCAGATCCGCTCGGAGGCGCTCAGCGTGTTCCACGAAGTCCTTGATGCACTGCCGATCGGCGTGATCGGGATCGATGCCGAAGGCCTGATCGCCTTCTGCAACGACACCGCCATGACGCAGTTGTCCGGCTACCCGATCGGCCTCGGCCAGCGGGCCGACGCCGCGCTGCCCGCCGACCTGCTCGGCAGCGCCACCGAGACCGTCATCGACGACACGCACCTGTCGATCACCCGTGCCCCGTTGGGCCAGCACTCGACCAGCCGCGGCCACCTCCTGGCCCTGCTCTCGGCCGGCACCTTCCGGACGAGTACACAAGACTGAGCCGATGCCCATGACCGCCCAGGAGATCGTCGACAACGCCGGACAGCTCCCGCCGCCGCCCAAGGTGATGACCGAGCTGCTCGCCTTGTTCGCCCGGCCCGACGTGGACGCGCGACGCATCGCCGACACCGTCGCCGCCGAACTGGCACTGAGCCTGCGCACCCTGCAGGTGGCCAACTCGCCTTTCTATGGCCTGAGCAAGCGCGTCACCTCCGTCCACGAAGCCATCACCATTCTCGGCTTCCGGGCCGTGCGCATGCTCGTGCTCGCCGTCGGCTCGGCCCAGCTGATGCAACTCCCGCCGGCGTTGCGCAGTTCGATGGGGGCACTGCTTCACCACAGTACCCGCTGCGCCATGCTTGCCCGCTTGCTCGCCGAGTCGGTCGACTCTCCGGCCGAGGAGGCTTTTACCGCGGGCATCCTGCACGACGTGGGCAAGGTCGTCATCGCCCAGACCCCGTCGTCCGACCCTGCCGCCGCCGGCATCAACTGGATCGGGCGCAGCGACGTGGCCCTCGAGCGCACGGTGTTCGGCACCGACCATGCCGAGGTCGGTCAGGCCCTCCTCGCCCGCTGGAACTTCCCCGACAGCCTGTGCACGGCCGTTGGCCTGCATCACCACAACCCGGCGGCGCTGTCGCCACTGTGCGCCATCGTCGCCCTTGCCGACCACCTGTCGCACACCGGGCTCGACCCTGTCGACACCGACGCGCTGGCGGCACTGGCGCCCTGGATCACACGCGCACTCGGCGACCGCCCGCTCCCGGATGTGGCGCGAATGAATGCCGCCCTGGCCGATGCCGACGCTCTCGCCCATGTACTCGAACACGACAACTGAGCGGCCCGCCCGCATCGACGCCGAGCAGCTGAGCCGGCAGGCCCTGGCGCTGGCCGGCGCCGGCACGCTGACTCATCGCGGGGACACCGTCATCTGGGCCGACGACACACTCGCCGCACAGCTCGAGTGCCCGGTCGGCGAGTTGCGCCAGCGCCCGTTCCACACGGTGGTCAGTTCCGCTGCCGCGGCCTGCCTGCGCCGGCAGGGGGAGGCCTGCCTGGCCGGCGATGCACCGGCGCCGATCGAGATCGACCACCAGGCACCCAATGGCTGTCCGCGACGCTTCGAGGTGCGGGCCAAACGCCTCGAAGACGCCGACGGCGCACTGGCCCTGCATGTCTTCACCGACATCACCGACCGTCCGCGCCGCCAGAGCCTGGGCAGCAGCATCCGCTCGCTGTTCGACCAGATCATTCGCGACCTGCCGATTGCCACCTTCATCATCGACCGCCATCATCAGGTCACCCACTGGAACCGCGCCTGCGAGCGCATCTCTGGCACCCCCGCACAGCAACTGCTGGGCAGCCGCGAACACTGGCGCGCCTTTTTTGACGAGGCCCGCCCGCTGATGGCCGACCTCATCCTCGACGAGGCTGGCGACGACGCGCTGAACCACTACTACGGCGACCGCTGGCGCCGCCCCGCCCACACACCGGATGCCATCGAGGCCGAGGGCTTCTATCCCGACCTCGGCGGCAGCGCACGCTGGATCTACTTCCTTGCCGCGCCGCTGCGCGACGCCGGCGGCAAGATCATCGCCGTCATCGAGACCGTGCAGGACATCACCGAGCGCAAGCAGATCGAGGCCACCCTCGAAGCCAAGGTCGCCGCCCGCACCGAACAGCTCGCGGCCGACATCGCCCAGCGTGAGCAGGCCGAACTGGAGCTGCTCAAGCGCTATGCCGAGCTGACCGAACTGAACTGCCAGCTGCACGACACCCAGGAGCAGCTCGTGCAGTCCGAACGCCTCGCCTCCATCGGCCAGCTCGCCGCCGGCGTGGCGCACGAGATCAACAACCCGATCGGTTATGTGCTGTCGAACATCACCAGCCTGCGGGGCTACCTGGGCGACATTTTCCGGCTGTTCGACGCCTTCGAAGCGCTCGAAGACGGCCGCCCGGCCGACGACCCGGCCCTGCAGGCGGTCCGCCAGCTCAAGCAGGCCGTGGACTTCGACTTCCTCAAGGAGGACCTGCCGGCCCTGCTGCGCGAGAGCGAAGAAGGCGCCTCGCGGGTGCGCAAGATCGTCGCCGACCTGAAGGATTTCTCCCACACGGATCAGGCGCAGGAATGGGTCTGGGCCAACCTCCTCGCCGGCATCGACAGCACGCTCAACGTGGTGAACAACGAGATCAAGTACAAGGCCGAGGTGGTGCGCCACTTCACCGATCTGCCCAGCATCGAGTGCCGCCCCTCGCAGCTCAACCAGGTCTTCATGAACCTGCTGGTCAACGCCGCGCACGCCATCACCGCGCCGGGCAGGATCACCATCACCACCGCGCAACCCGACGCCGAGCATGTGCAGATCAGCATCAGCGATACCGGCTGCGGCATGCCGGAGGATGTCCGGGCGCGCATCTTCGAGCCCTTCTTCACCACCAAGCCGGTTGGCAAGGGCACGGGGCTCGGCCTGTCGCTGTCCTACGGCATCATCCAGCAGCACCGTGGGCAGATTGACGTCGACTCTACCCCGGGCAAAGGCACGACCTTCCGCATCACCCTGCCGATCCGGCAGCAAGCGTCCGACACACCGCCCGCCGCCTGAACGGCTGCGGCGCTATGCGCCCTCTGGCGACGGATCGGTGAGCAGGGTGAAGTAGAAGGTCGCGCCCTGATTGACCTCAGCCTCGGCCCAGATACGCCCGCCATGGCGTTCGATCACCCGCTTGACGGTGGTCAGCCCGATGCCGGTGCCGGGGTACTCGTCCGTCGAATGCAGGCGCGAGAAGGGTTCGAACAGCTTGGCCGCGTAGGCCATGTCGAATCCGACGCCGTTGTCGCGCACAAAGAAGCGCGCCGCCTCACCGGCCATCTCGTATCCGATCTCGATTGACGGCGCGTCGGCACGTGCCGAGAACTTCGCGGCGTTGCCGATCAGGTTGTCCAGCGCCAGCCGGATCAGGCGTGGATCGCCCCTGACCCGCATGTTCGGGGCGACCGTGATGTTCAGGGCCGACCCGGCATACTCCCGGCGGCACATGGCGGCGGCCTCACCGGCCAACGCCGACAGATCGACCGGCGCCTCGGAGATCGGCGCACGCACCGCGCAGGACAGATAGAGCAGATCGTCAATGAGCCGCCCCATGCGCTTGGCCGCCCGTTCGATGTCCGTGACCAGTTCGCGACCATCCTCGTCGAGCTGACCACCATGCTCGGTGCGCAGCTGGTGGCTGAAACCCGCGACCGCCCTGACCGGCGCGCGCAGGTCATGCGACACCGCGTAGCTGTAGGCGTCGAGCTTCTGATTGCGTTCGGCCAGCTCGCGGGTCTTGAGCCGAACATCGAGCAGCTTGGTCACATGGTTGCGCATCCGCTCGAGCGCCTTGGTCTGCGTCTCGGTCAGCGTCCGCGGTTCGGTGTCGATAACACACAGGGTGCCCAGCCCGTAGCCCTCCGGGGTGAACAACGGCGCGCCGGCGTAGAAACGGATGTGGGGCAGCCCGGTCACCAGCGGGTTATCGGCAAAGCGCGGGGCGGCGTGGGTATCGGGCACGAGAAACACGCCGGGCTGCAAGATGGCGTGGGCACAGAAGGAGACGCTGCGGGCGGCTTCTGTCGCCTCCAGCCCCACGCAGGCCTTGAACCACTAGCGCGACACATCGACCAGGGAGATCAGCGCAATCGGCGCCTCGCAGACACAGGCCGCCAACGAGGTCACCTCGTCGAACAAGGCCTCGCGCTCGCTATCGAGAATGTCGCACTGACGCAAGGCCCAGAGCCGGTGTGCTTCGTTGGCTGGGATGACAGCAGAGTGCATGACCGACCTCCTGGCGGGGAGAACAACAATGTGCGACTGCCCCGAAAGCGGGGCAACAGCGCCTCGATTGTTACCCTTACCGGGACGAACGAAAAACCGATTTCCCGGACCACGGGCTCAAAACCCCAGCCCCTTGCGCAGCCCGAGCAGCACCCCCATGCCGACGATGAACGGCAGCCACGGATTCTTCCAGCGCAAGGTCACCACCAACACCACCAGCGCCGCCGCCAGCTTCGGATTGAACGGCTGGACGTCGCCATCGACCACGAACACGCTGGGCGCCACGATGGCCGCCAGTGCCGCGGCCGGCGCATAGCGCAAGGCCCCCTGCACCGCCGGCGGCAGGCTGGCACGCTGACCGAGCACGATGAAGCTGCCGCGCGGCAGGTGCGTGGCCATCGACACCAGGGCAAAACTGACCCACAACCAGATCCCGTCCATCACGCCCCCTTGGGCTCGGGCATCGCCCGGCTGGCAACGAACCCGGCCAAAATTCCGATCACGATCGCCACGATGACCCCCAGCTTGAGCGGCATGCCGCGCAGCAGCACCGAGGCCACCCCGCCGGCCAGGGCCGCCACCAGCATCGGCCGGTTCTTCGACAGCGGCACCAGGATCACCATCAGCGCGATGGTCGCCATGAACTCCAGTGACCAGTCCTGCGGCAGCGCGCCGGCACCGAGCACGCCGGTGAGCACGAAGCTCTGCCACAGGCCCCAGCCCCACAGCGACGGGCCGAGGAAATAGCCCAGGCGCCAGCGCCAGTCACGCACTGCCAGCATGCGCTCGGTGCAGACGGCAAAGACGCCGTCGATCAGCAGATAGCCGGACGGAATTCGCAACCGCAGCGGGACGCCGTGGAACCCCTTGGCGATGGCCGCGCTGAAGATCAGGAAGCGCAGGTTGAGCGCCAGCCCGGTCAGCCCGATCAACCACAACGGCGCACCGGCCATGATCAGCGGCAGCGTGGCGATCTGCGCCACCCCGGCGTAGACCATCAGGTTCATGCCCATCGCCTCGACCACGCTCAGCCCCGCCGAAGTCAACGCCACACCGGTGACCAGCGCCCACGGAATCAGGCCGATCGACAGCGGCAGGAAGATACGGAACCCCGACCGCGCGCCGGCGACAAAACGACGGTTCATGGCTCAGGCCGCCGCACCGGGCGCCAGCCACACGCCGCCGTCCTCGGCACGACGCAGTCGCAGCCCGAGACTGGCGAACACGCCCACCAGGGTGTGCTGCACCTCACCGCGAGCGGCCTCGATGGCCGCCGCATCCGTGGCCTGGAACAGCGTATCGAGCTGCGCCGACAGCGCCGACCAGTGCGGGCCGAAGAAGCTCGCCTCGACGGCCGCCGCCATCTCCGGGCTGATCGCGGCCATCGATCGCTCCAGCCCCGCCAGATAGCCTTGTGTGTGGGCTGCCGTCTGCACCAGGTGGGCGATGCGCCCGAGGCTGCGCACGAACAGGCCGTCGAGATCGTCGGCGGCGGTGGCCACATCCTCGGCGGTGGCCGCCGGCAGCGCGTCGATCACATCGAGCAGGTGCTTGAGCATCAGGTCCGCATCGTTGGGCAGCGACCACACCGTGCGACGGCTCACCGCGTACTCGCTGCGTACGGCCTCGACCACCGGCCGCAGCTGGCTGTCGAACACCGAATCCTGCCACGCGCCAAGCCCGGCCTCGCCAGCGGCCAACGCATCAAGATGCAGCCGCACCCGCCACAGCTCGCCATGGAGCAAGTGCACGAAGCGCGCCATGGCGTCGACCTCGCTGCCCAGCGCCGCGGCCACCTGCGCGCCCTCGAGCACCAGTACCGGACCGGTCTCGAGGAACAAGGTCCGCGCCACCGTGGGCACGATCGCCCCGGCCGGCGCCGGCGCCTCGCCCAAGGCCACCAGAGCGGCGGGAAAATCATCCGCCACCACCACCTGATCGAGCACGCCCTCGAGCGCGGCATCTCGCGCACTGATACGCCGGGCCAGTTCCTTGAGCACGATCTCGATCGTCGGTCCCACCGCTTCGATCTTCTCTCCCCGACACACCACACGCTTGATCACGACCCGCTCCCCTTGTTTCGCCGACACACACCGGCATCATCACCGCATTCTAACCACACGCCAGCGTATTGCCCCGCGACACCGCCGATGTATCCGCCCCGGCATTGGGCCTTGATTTTTGTTCCGGCGCCTGCTCCGGTGACGCGCTGCGCGCGTATCGCGCCCCCCGAGTTCGCGAATCGTCACATCCTGCGGGTGGTATCAGCCCCCTTGGCAAGGCACAATCGAGCCTCCCCCACCCCACATTCCATTGCCATGCGACTCGCCCTGAAGGCAGAAACCCCGATCTTTATCGCCGCCGTGATCCTCGGCGCCGGCATTGCCCTCGAACACGGCGCCGTCGAACAGGGCGGACTCCTGCTGTGGGGGCTGCTCGGTCTCATCCTGGCAGCCATCATCGGCGTCGCCTTCCGCATCAGCCACCATGCCGAGGTACTGGCAGTGCGCTGGGGTGAGCCCTATGGCACGCTGATCCTCACCATCGCCGCGGTGTCGGTCGAGGTGGTCATCCTCGTCGTGCTGCTGCAAGGCGCCCCCAACCCCACGCTGGCGCGCGATACCGTGTTCGCCGCGCTGATGCTCGACATCAACGGCATCCTCGGCATCGCCGCGATCATCGGCGGCCTCAAGCACGGCACCACGCGCTACAACCTCGACTCGGCCAACTCCTTCATGGCCATGCTGATCGTCGCCATCGGCATCGGCATGTTCATCCCCGACTTCGTGCCGGACGAACACTGGAAGGCCTATTCGTTGTTCAGCGTCGGCACCATGGTGCTGATGTACGCCGCCTTCCTGCGCCTGCAGACCGTCGAGCACCGCACCTTCTTCGAACATGTCGCTGCGGTGGATGCCGAAGCCCACGACACCGCGCACAGCCCCTCGTGGCTGCATGTGGCGATCATGGTTGGCGCCATCGTCCTGGTCGGCCTGCTGTCCGAAGTGCTCTCCGTACTGCTCGACGCCGGCCTGGCCGGCAGCGACCTGCCCAAGAGCCTGCCCGCCGTGCTGGTGGCCCTGCTCTCGGCCAGCCCGGAGATTCTCACCGCCGCCCGCGCCGCCGCGGCCAACCGCATGCAGACCACGGTCAACATCGCCCTCGGCGCCTCGCTCGCCACGGTGCTGCTGACCTTGCCGGTGATCGAGGGCATCGCCCTGCTCACCGACGACCGCATCATCATGGCGCTGACCCCGATGCAGGGCGGCATGCTGCTGCTGACCATGCTCGCCGTCATGAACAACCTGCACAATGGCGAAACCAACGCCATCGAAGGGGTCAGCCATCTGGCGCTGTTCTTTGCCTTTGCCGGCTTGGTGGCGATCGGCCTGCTGTAGACGCGACGCGGCTTGCGGCATCCGGGCGGCGCCGGGGTGCGCTTTGCCCGATTCCGCGGGGCGTGGCTTCGGGAAGGGGATGTTGGCCGGGTCTCGCCCCGGCGGGCGACTTACTTTCTTGCTTGTGCAAGAAAGGTAAGCAAAGCACACCCCACTGTCATGGCCCTTCAGGCTTCCCTCCCTCCGCAAGCACGGGGCGGGCGACTTCGCAAACTCGCCCTTCAGGCTCAAACAGCGAAGCCGCTTTTCCGCCCCGCACTTGCTGCGCTCGGCGACAGAGAGATGAGGTGCCAGCCGGCCACGCCAAAGCAGATTGAGGGTTTCGTAGGGCGGATTTCCAGTCGCCAATGATCTGCGAACGAATACCGATGGCGGGTTGAAACCCGCCCTACGCAACGCCGCCCGAGCGGGCAACGGCGAAGGTAAGCCGCGTACCCTTCCCCTTCTGTGCCGCCGAACGGGGAACGGGGACGGCGGGAATTGTCGTATCGCTGTTTGAGCCCGCAGGGCGAGTTTGCGACACGACCCGCCGGCGCCGGGCGTAGAGAGGACACCGGCGAAGCCGGCGGCACAGTGGGCGCGTTTTCTTGGTTACTTCTTTGCCGCGCGACAAAGAAGTAACTCGTCCGCCGGGGCGAGACCCGGCCAACGCCCCTCCGCCGAAGGCAACTAACCCCAAGCGTGGCAACGCTCATGCCCCCCTCACCTCGTCAGGGCGAATTCCCGCAGGGATGCCGATCCGCCCCGCACTGGTCGAAATTGCCCAGCGGCCGGTTGAAGGTGTATTCCAGCGGCTCGCCGATCCACGCCTCGGCGGTTTCACCCACCGAGCCGCTGGGTACGGTAAACGGCAAGGCCAGCACGAAGCCGACCGTGCCGATCACCGCGCCGACAAAGCCGAGCGGGCGCACCACCACGAGGTCGACCGCCATGTCGGTGGCCTTGTCACCCGTGACCGAGCCGGTTTCCTGGGCGTAGACCGGGGCCGCGGCCAGCGCCGCGGCCAATACCAGCGTCCGACAGAACGATTGCATGGCAATGCCTCCTCGAATGCTCGCTCAATGGCGCGCGAACACGGTCTCGCCGCCATCGGCGTTGAACTGCACTACATCATAGCGGTCAGGGGTGCCGCCTTCCATGCCAGGCGAACCCATCGGCATGCCGGGGGCGGACAGGCCGCGGGCGCCGGCGGGTCGTTCGGCCAGCAGTCGCTTGACGTCGGCGGCCGGCACATGGCCTTCGATGACGTAGTGCCCGATCCGCGCGGTGTGGCAGGAACCAAGCGCCTCCGGGACACCCAGCTGCGATTTGATACGCCCCATCTCCTGGCTGGGGACTTCCTTCACGGCGAAGCCGGCAGCGCGCATGTGTTCGGCCCACTTGCTGCAGCAGCCGCAGTTGGGGTCCTTGTACATGGTGGCTTCGGGCAGCTCGGCCCAGGCCGTGCCGGCACTCATCGAGACCGCGGCGACCAGCGCCAGCTGGCGAAACATCTGAATGGTTTTCATGTTCGGTTCCTTGTTCGGCAGGCGCGCTCAGCGCCCGCTTGTCTGGGGTTTGAATCGTTCGGCGCGCATTTGTTTCACCTCAGCGGGCCATTGGCTCTCGATGTAGGCGAGCACGGCGCGGATCTCGTCGTCCGACAGGATGTGGCCAAAGGCCGGCATGTCGCTCTGATAGCCCTCGGGCGCCAGCGGCGGCACCATGCCGTCGCGGGTCATCTGGACGAGCATCTCCATCGGGTGATGCCAGGTGTGACCGGTCGCGTCGTGCGGCGGGGCCGGCAGACGGCCATCGGGTTTGCGCTCACGCCAGTCCGGCTGGCCTTCCAGATTGGCGCCATGACAGCTGGCGCACTGCGCGGCATAGAGCGTGGTGCCTTGCGCCAGCACGGCATCCGACACGGGCGCGACGGCGGAGGTCGGCGAGTCGCTGCAGGCGACCAGCCAGGCGCTGGCCAGCACGGCCAGTTCGAGTGTTTTCATGCGGGAGGCTCCTAAATCACGACAGGCGATGCGGGGCGGCACGCACCCCGGCGGGATCGGATTCAGGCAGCGGGAATGGGCGGGCGGTCATGGCGGGAGACGGTGACCGACCTGAAGCCCGGCATCGGCGCCGCATGCAGCACGTGGACGCGTGCGCTCAGGCCAGCCGCGGCAGCGGGGAGCGCACAGTGAATTGCGCTGGCGGCGCAGTCGAGCTGGCACAGCCGCCCGACACATCGACGTCGGCGCAGCACGGCGCTGCCGACACCGCCGCCACGTCAGCCATCCGGTGTGAAGCCGGCGGGGGTGTCAGACGCGCACCCGCCGCCGGCAACTGCCAGCAGTGGCAGCGGCAGGATCAGGAGCAACAGCAGAATGACAAATCGACGCCACATGGCCTGTATGCTACGCCGGCGCCACCACCGCACCTTGATCCAGGTCGACTGGTCGCTTCGGCGCACGCATCACCAGCCGGTACAGCAGCGGCACGGCGAACAGCGTGAGCACGGTCGAGAAGCCCAGCCCCCACACGATGCTGGCGGCCACGGGGCCCCACATCAGTGATTTGCCACCGAGGCCGACGGCCAGCGAGAACAGGCCGCCGATGGTGGTGGTGGTGGTGATGAGGATCGGCACCACGCGCCGCCGCGCGGCATACACCGCGGCATGCAGCACGCTCATGCCTTTGCCGAGGCGGTCGTTGGCGGCATCGATGAGCACGATGGCGCTGTTGACGGCGATGCCGGTCAGGGCGATGACGCCGTACAGGGTGTACAACGACATCGGGTTGCCGGACACGAACAGGCCGAGCACCACGCCGGTGAAGGCCAGCGGCACGGTGACGAGGATCAGGATCGGTTGCCAGTAGCTCTTGAACTGGGTGGCGAGGATCAGGTAGATCAGCCCGACGCCGAAGGCAAACAGCTTGACCATCGAGTCCAGGCTCTCCTGGATGTCGTCGAGCTCGCCGGAGAAATCCAGCGCCACGGTCGGGAAGCGCGGCTGCAACTCGGCCCAGGCGGCCTTGAGCCGGTTGTTGGCGGTCACCGTGTCGGTGGTGTCGGGCGCCAGGTCGGCCTCGACGGTGATCGCCCGGCGCAGCTGGTAGTGGCGGATGTAGCCCTTGGAGATACGCATCTGCGCGTCGACCAGCTCGCCCAGCTGCACCTGGCGGCCGTCGCCCAGCGGCACGGTGCGCTGGAGCAGCGCATCGATATCGCTCAGCGTCTCGGGCCGGGCGCGCACGATCAGGTCGACCTTTTCGCCATCGACCCGCACGCTGGCCAAGGTTTCGCCCTCGCCATACAGGCGCAGCAGGCGCGCCACGGTGGCCGGCTGCACGCCGGCGCGGGCGAGCTTTTCGCGGTCGAGGGTGAGGCGCATTTCGGTGCGCCCCGGCACGTCGTCGTCGGTCAGATCCTTCACCCCGTCAATCTTCGCCACCTCGGCTTTCAGCGCATCGGCGGCAGCGCGCAGGATGTCGTAGTCGTCGGCCTTCACCTTGACGCTGATCGGCTTGCCCGAGGGCGGGCCGCCCTTCATCTCGAGGAAGGACAGCTTCGCCTCGCCGGTGAGCGCCATCACCGGTTCGCGCAGCCGCTCGATGATCTCGCCGGTGAATGCGCCATCGGTCTGGCGCGGCGCCAGCGACACCAGCACCTGGCCGTACTGGTCGCCGTAGAGCGGCTCGGTCTCGGTGAACTTGATGCCGGCGTAGGCGGTGACGGTGCGCATCTCGGCCGGATCGAGCTGCACACGAACGGTCTCGGCCACCTCGTCGGCGCGCTGCAAGGTGCGTTCGAGCGACATCCCCGCCGGCATGTCGACGTTCACATAGAACAGGCGCATCGAGTCGAAGGCAAAGAACTGCTGCTTGACCACCCCGGCGCCAACCATCGCGCCGGCACCGACCACGATCAGCAACACCAGCGCCATCGCCAGCTTGGGCCAGCGCATGACGCGGATCAGCGCGCGCGCATACTTGACCCGCACCCAGTGCGTGAAGCGCACCCGCCGCGCCTGCCCGGCACTCGCCGCGGCGCCGGCCTTCGGGCGAATGCTCAGCACATGGGTGGGCAGAATCCAGAAGGCCTCGAACAGACTGACGCCGAGCGCCACGGTGACCACAAAGGGCACCACGAACATGAACTTGCCGAGGATGCCGGGCAGCAACATCAGCGGCAGGAAGGCGGCCATGGTGGTGAGCACCGCGCTGGTCACCGGCGCAGCCACTTCGAGCACGCCGTTGATCACCGCCTCGCGCGCCGGCTCGCCGCGCTGCATGCGGTAGTAGATGGCCTCGACCACCACCACCGCGTCGTCCACCAGCATGCCCAGCGCGATCACCACGCCGAGCAGCACCGTGAGGTTCAGGGTCGAGCCGATGGCATTGACCACCAGGAAGGTGCCGGCCAGCGAGAAAGGCACACCAAGGCCGACCAGCAGCGCCATGCGCGGGCCGAGGAACAGCCAGCACATCACCAGCACCGCGATCAGGCCCAGCAGGGCGTTGGACTCCATGATGCCGATGGCGTTGCGGGTCATGTCGGTCTGGTCGTCGAGCATCACCAGCTGCACGCCCTGGTGCTGCAGCAGCGGATTGCGCGCTTCGGCAAAGGCACGCAGCTCGTCGACCAGCGACAGGGTATTGACCCGGCTCTGCTTGGTCACCGACAGCATCACCGCCGGCTGCCCATGGACGCTGACCCGCTGGGTGGTGCGCTCGTGGCCGCGACTGACCTCGGCCACCTCGTCCAGCGCGATGCGTCCCTGCGGCGTGATCAGCGCGGCAGCGGCCAGCGCGTCAGGGTCGTCGGTCTTGCCCTCGAGGCGCACCAGCCACTCGCGGTCCTGCACCCGCACCCGGCCGCCGAGCGTGTTGCGGAACCAGCCGAGGACAGAGTCGGCCACCTGCACCGGCGACAGCCCACGCGCCGCCAAGGCGGCCGGGTCGAAGTCGACATGCAGTTCCGGGTCGTCCAGGCCGGCGGCGATCACCTTGTCCACGCCGGGCAGACGTTCGAGATCCTTCTTGAGATCGAAAGCGGCGCGGCGCAGGCGCTCGTCCAGCGCCGGGCCATACACCGCCAGGATCGCCGTCGGGAAGCCATTGGAGGTGGTGATCTCCACCACCTGCGGATCGGTCGCCTCCTCGGGCAGCTCGTCGGAGGCCTTGTTCTGGATCTCGCGGCGCAGGTCGGCGATACGCTTGTCGAATTCACGCTCGGACAACTCATTGAAGCGCACCAGAATCGACGACAGGTTCTCGCGACTCGACGAGGACACATACTTGATGTCCTTGACCTGCGCGATGGCGTCCTCGAGCGGCGAGGTGAGTTCCTGCTCCACGTCCTCGGCCGAGGCGCCGGGCAGCGTGGTGATGATGTTCACCCAGTTGAAGTTGATCTCCGGGTCCTGCGCCCGGGGCATCAGCACATAGGTCAGCGCACCACCGATGAGCACCAGCGCAAAGGCGATGTTGGCCAGCGGGTGGTTGTCGATCAGGCGCCGGTAGAAGCCCATCACTGCGCCGCCCCGACCGGCTTCAGCCCGATCTGGAAGCGCCCCTCGTCGACCACGGCGAGATCGGCCGGCCAATCGGCCGGCACCGGCACCGGGCGCCCCTGCTGTGCCTTGGGCAGCGGGCGGAATGCCGGCGCATCGCCCTGCATCACATAAACACCGAACACGCCATCGCGTTTCTGCACATAGGCCGGCGGCAGCATCGCCTGCCCGCCCTGCCAGCGCACCTCACCGGCCAGGCCGATGGGCATGGCCTGCGTCGGTGCAAAGACCACGTCCTGCGCCTGCGCGGCGCGGTCGACCAGCGGCGACACCCGCTTGAGCGCCAGCGGCACTTCCAGCCCGGCCGCATCCAGCACCCAGGCCTTGGCGGCACGCACACTGGCGATCTGAGACACCGGCACGCTGGCGCGCACCTCGGGGGTGGCGGTCGCCGCCAGCACCACCACCGGCGCCCCCGGCGACACATAGTCACCCACGCTGGCCAGGCGCGACCGCACCACGCCGTCGAAAGGCGCCACCAGCGTCGTGCGCGACAGCGCCAGTTCGGCGGCAGCCAGCCCCTGCCGGGTCGCCGCCAATTCGTTCTTGCGCACTGCCAGCTCGGTTTCCTTCACCCGCAGCGCATCGGCGCTGAGAAAATCGCGCTGGGCCAGCGCGCGATTTTGCGCCAGCTGCGCTTCGGCCAGCCGCAGCTGACTGGTCACCAGGTCAAGCTGCGCCTTCGCGCGATCGCGCTCGATGCGATACTCACGCGCATCGAGCGTCACCAGGGGGCTGCCGCGCCTGACCGTCTCGCCGACACGCACCGGCAGCGCCTCGATCCGGCCCGCCACGGCCAGGCCCAGCTGCGCCTCATCGACCGGGTTGGCGGTGGCGTTGACCCGATAGACGGGATACACCGCCAGTTCGGACAGCGGGCGGGTGGTCAGCTCGGCGGCCTGCGCGGCCCACGGCAACAGGGCGCACACGGCGAGAAAACGGAAGGACATCATGGGCACACGGCCGGCCAGGCACGCCGGCGCTTCCTGAGCACGTAAAGCGCAGAGTTTAGCGCGGCCGCATGACAACTGCAGGGACAATCACGCCGCCGGCAGCCAGCCCAATCCGCCCGCCGTATCCGCCAGCGGCCGGTATTCGCAGCCGATCCAGCCGTCGTAGCCGAGCGCGTCGAGGTGGCGGAACAGAAAGGGGAAATTGATCTCGCCAGTGCCCGGCTCGTGGCGGCCCGGCGTGTCGGCCAGCTGCATGTGGGCGATCTGCGGCAGGTAGCGCGCCATGGTGTTGGCCAGCTCGCCCTCCATGCGCTGCGCATGGTAGATGTCATACTGGATGAACAAGTTGTCGGCCCCCACCGCAGCGATGAGCTCGGCCGCCTGCGCCGTGCGGTTGAGGAAGAAACCGGGGATGTCGAAGGTGTTGATCGGCTCGATCAGCAGCGTCAGCCCTTCGGCCTTGAGCGCTGCCGCCGCAAAGCGCAGGTTGTCCACCATGGTCGCCTGCGCGCGCTCGGGGTCCACGCCCTCGGGCCGGATGCCCGCCAGGCAGTTGAGCTGCGGACAGCCCAGCGCCCGCGCGTACGCGATGCCGCGCGCCACCCCGTCCTGAAACTCGCCGACCCGGTCCGGATGGCAGGCAATGCCGCGCTCGCCGGCGTCCCAGTCGCCCGGCGGCAGGTTGTGCAGCACCTGCACCAGCCCATGGGTGTGCAAGGCGTCGGCCAGCTGCGCCGCCGGCCAGGCATAGGGAACAGGTACTCGACGCCCTTGAAGCCGGCGGCCGCGGCCGCCGCGAAGCGGTCGACAAAGGCATGTTCGTTGAACAGCAGGGTCAGGTTGGCGGCAAATTTCGGCATGGCAGCAGTCCGGCGGCAGAGGATTCGAAGAAAGCATAGTCGGTGCGCCGGGCGCGCGACACCGGCACGCCACCCCTCAGCTGCGGCGGATTCGCTTGCGCGCGCCTTTCGCGCCCACCCAGCCGGCGCGGTCGCGCCACTGATGGCGACGATCGCCGGGTGGGTGAGCTTGCGCTCGGTGGTGATGCCGTAGATCTGCTCGGCGAGGCCCGGAATCTCGCCCACCGGCACCACGCCATACTGGGCCTGCACATCCGGCACCACCGTGCTGGGTGCGCAGAAGAAGCCCGCCCCCGCACCGCCGAAGGCCTGGTATGCTGTCGTCGAACTCGCCGATGATCTGTGGACGCAGCCGCTCGGCCTCGAACCACTGCATCAACGGCACCCGCACGGCCACGTCCTCGCCGGGCAGCAGGAACGGCGCCTCATCCAGGCAGCGCGGAAAGTCACCGTCAAAGCGCGCGACCAGCGACGGCGCCGCCATCACCGTCAGCCCGCTCTCACCCAGCAGATGACTGTAGGCGCGCACGTTGTAGCGCGCCGGCATGGGACGGTCGGCAATCACCATGTCGAGATGGTGCACCGACAGCTCGGCCAGCAGCGGCGTGAGCCGCCCCTCCCGGCACACCAGGCGCACCGGCTCGTCGAGCGTCAGCGTGGGCGCCACCAGCCGGTAGGCCATCTGCTTGGGCACCGAATCGGCAATGCCGACACGGAACGGCGGCGCCTGCGCAGCGTCGGCATCATGCAGCACATCGAGCAGTTCATCGCCGAGGGCGAAGATCTCCTCCGCGTAACGCAGGATGCGCTGACCGGCCTCAGTCACCACCAGCCGCCGCCCGGTGCGCTGGAACAGCGCAACCCCGAGCCGCGCCTCGAAGGCCGTGATCTGGCCACTCACCGACTGCGGCGTCAGGTGCAGCTGCTCACTGGCGCGGGCGATGCTGCCCGCCTTGGCCACCATCCAGAAGTAGCGCAGGTGTTTGTAATTGAGTGTCGCCACGCCCGACAGACCTCCGTTTTTTCGAACAACGCATGAACTTTATTCGATTTGTTCGTACCAAACACTACGACTACACTGCAACGCGTAGAAACGGCTTTAAAGCGCGGCACCGCCTCGAGCGATCCGCCAGCCGGCAATCAACACCAGACACTTAACGGAGCGCACCATGAACCGCACTTCCCCCTTCCCCACCGATGTCGGTCGCGGCCAGCAAAGCTCGGTCCTGGCGACCAACAAGGTCATCCGCAACACCTACATGCTGCTGTCGGCCACGCTGCTGTTCTCGGCACTGACCGCCGGCGTGTCGATGGCGCTGAATCTGCCGCATCCGGGCCTGATCATCACCCTGGTCGGCTACTTCGGCCTGCTGTTCCTGACCTCCAAGCTGCGCAACAGCGCCGGCGGCATCCTGCGGTGTTCGCGCTGACCGGCTTCATGGGCTACACCCTGGGGCCGATCATCAGCCACTACATCAACCTGCCCAACGGCACGCAGACCGTCATGACCGCGATGGCCGCCACCGGCGCCATCTTCCTCGGCCTGTCGGGCTATGCGCTGACCACCCGCAAGGACTTCTCCTTCATGGGCGGCTTCCTGATGGTCGGCATCATCGTCGCCTTCCTGGCCGGCCTGGGCGCGATCTTCTTCAGCATCCCGGCCCTGTCGCTGACCGTGTCGGCCGCCTTCGTGCTGCTGATGTCGGGCCTCATCCTGTATGAGACCTCCAACATCATCCACGGCGGCGAGACCAACTACATCATGGCCACCGTGACGCTGTTCGTCTCCATCTTCAACCTCTTCACCAGCCTGCTGCACCTGCTGGGCTTCATGAACAGCGACTGATCACCGGCCCCGTCGACAGGGCTTTGAAGCGATTTCATCGGGCGGCCAATGAGCTGCCCGTGCGCGTTCCCGTCGCCCGCATACTGATTCCGCATCGACGCGCGACTGCGACGTCGTCGCAGCCATCTATTTTGTAAGCGAATTCTTCTCACCCTATACCTCAAGTGGTAGATTTCGCGTCCATAGTTTTCACGCGCTTCGCCTCTCGTGCTGGATACGCTGGGTGCTCTGCACGGCCGTGCTGAGCAATGGTTTGGCAAGCGGTCTGATGTCCCATCCCGGCACCGCGTCGCCGGCGCGTTCTTCAGTGTACCGACCTTGGCATCGTCCAGGTCGCTGCCGACCATCCGGACGATGGCCCCGGCGAAGCACCGACGCAACACTCGCCCTGCCCCTTCTGCTTGCACGCGGCCCAGCCGGACGTCGCCCCGGGCCAGCACCACGGCTTGCGGACATCGGCAACACGCGTGTGACCGCTCAGGTGCGTCCAGGGCAAACACGTCACAACACGTCGCCCGCCCACGCACGCCATCCGGTGCGCGCCCCGCCGATCTCTCCTGACCGCTCGGCGCTGACACCCCCCCGCCCCCAGCCACGCCGTAAAAAACCGCGCACCGGGCAGTCCAGGTTCGCCCCGACGGTGCCAGCACCGCCTCAATTCCACGTCACCACCACATGGCCTTCACCACGCCATGCGGATACGCACGCCATTTCACATCCGAAAGAACGAGGATTCCATGCATCATCCCTTCCACCTGAACACGCTGGCAGCCGCGATAGCCCTGACATCTCCCGGCGTCTGGGCAGAAACCGCCCCAAGCGCCCCGATGATGGACGAAGTCAGCGTCACCGCCACCCGCGGAGGAACGCCCGACGGCCGACGTTCCTCAATCGATCGCCGTGGTCGGTAAGCCTCCCTCGAGCAAAGAAGATGTTCAACATCAAGGAGGCCTCGGGAAGTGCCCGGTGTGCTCATCGACAGCAAGAACGGCGGCTTTGACGCCCGACTGATCATCGGCGCGGGTCTCAAAGACACCCTATGGCATCCGCGAAATCATGGTGCTGCGCGACGGCGTGCCGATGACCGACCCGGACGGCTTTACGGCTCCGATTTCATCGACACACAGGACATCGAGCGCATCGAGATCGCCAAGAGGCCCGGCAACCTGTTCGCGGCAGGCAGTTCCGGCGGCGCGATCCAGATCATTTCGAAGTCGGTCTTCGACACCGAGAGCAACTCGGCGCGCATCGGCCTGGGCAACATGGGTACGCAGAACTACCACCTGCGCCACGGCGTGGTAGGCGAGAAGGATGCGCTCGCCGTTACCGCCACGCACCCGCACGATGGAAAACGACGGCGCGCATGGAACGAGTTCGATACGACCCAGGGTGTCACTCAAGCACGGCTGGATGCTCAACGACCGGATGCGCTCGAAGGCGACTGTCCTACGCGGAGGCAAACATGCAGCTCCGGCAGCATGGACGCGGCCCGAAGTTCAAGCGCTTCCGCGACACCGGCCGGCAAACCGACACCTCCAGTGCTGAAGCACTCGGGGCGATATTCGAGGAAGTCTGGTTCTTCAACAGCCGCCTGGAGATCGAACGCGGCGACGTCACCTTCAAGCCGCGCTTCTACTACAACACCTGGTACCCAACCGCCCCGTCACCGGCATCATCAACGAGACCGCCGAGTGGGTCCCCTCTAACATCGGCACCGACACGGAAGTGAACTGGCGCCACACCGGCGGCACGCTGGTCGGCGGCCTCACCGTACGCAAGGAGCGCATTCCCGACTCCGCAAATACGAGTACGCGATGTTCGCACATCCGGCAGCGGCCGCATCCTCCGCAACGGTATCCGATGCAAAGGGCGCGCTGGCCGAAATCGACGAAGGCAGCAGCCTTCTGACCGCCCTGTATGCCGAAGTCTACGGCGACCGGCCAAGGACTGGATCGTCGACGTCGGCCTGCGGTACGACGTCATCCATATCGAGGAGACGGTAACGAAATCCGGCGCTACGACTACAGCACCGGCAAGTACGTCGCCGGCAGCGGCATCCATGAAACCGACAAGACCTTCCGGCTACCCTCACCGAAGCTTGCCATCAGCTACAAGCTCACGCCCAAGCTGACGGCCTTCCGGGGCAATCGCCCAGGCGGGACGGATCCCTCGACCGGAAGATCTCCAGCAACCCCGATCTCCAGGCGCCGGTGTCGCGCAATATCGAGTTCGGCCTGAAGGGCGCGACGCAATTGGCAGTTCGACGCCAGCATCTACTTCACGAAAGTGAAAGACGAGATTGTCCAGATCAACACCGGCGGCACCACGGAATATGCCAACGCGGGCAAGACGGACAAGAAGGGGCTAGAGCTGTCTGGCAGCGTGCAACTGGGCCATGGCTTCCGAACTGGGCGGCCACTATGCCTATTCGGACTACACCTATGACAGCTTCAGCGAGCCCGTTCGCGTCAGGATGACCACCACCAACCAGGGACCGCGCCGGCAACCGACTGCCCTTCGTGCCCAAGCAGCAGTATGGCACCTTCATTGGCTGGAAATCCCCGGTCGGCTGGCGCGCGCCCACTGGCCGCCAACAGCCAAGGAGAGTACTGGCTGGACAACGCCAACACCGAGAAGTACAGCGGCTGGAACTGGGTCATGAACCTGTCGGTGGGCTGAAGGGCCGCACTCCTCATGCTCAATCTCGACAACCTGACCGATCGCCGCTACGCAGCCGAGGTCAAGAAGGACACCAGCGGCACGGTCACCTACACGGCAGCCGCCCCGTCGAGCCGGCTGACCTACCGCTACGCGTTCAAATAAGGAGACAGCCCATGAAACGCTCGCTGTGCGCGCTGCTCCGCACAGGGTGCGTCAGCCTCGGCGCCGTTCAGGCACAACTCCATCACGCCGCCCATCCGGCCCCCGAAGAGCCGCCCACTGCCGGAGCAGCGCTCCTCTCGCCGCGCGGGTGGCGGTCGGGGCGCGGCAAGCATCGTCGTCCAGAACATCGGCAGCGACGCAGTTACAGCCTTCGCCCCGGGGGGATTCCGCGCCTCAAGGTCGACTACCCCGCAGTGGCAGGGCGTGCAGCCATCCAGCCTTCAGGCCCCACCATGGGCAACTATCGCTGGCTCCAGGCGCGCGGAAAACGACACCACGGTACGCGTAGCCTCCACCGTGTGGTACTTCAACAATCCCAGTGACGCACCCACACGGCTGCTCACGCAACCCAAGAGCGAACTGGAGATCGTCCCCACTCCGCTGCCACGCGAACACGGTCACTATCGCGAGAGCGAGCGCTGGCGCTTTCTTGTGCGTTGGCAAGGCCAGCGCTCGCCGAGCACGCCGTCACGATGGAGACCGAGTTCGGGGTCGGTCAAAACGCTCTTCACCAATGCGCACGGAGTCGCTGACCGTCATCTTTCCACGTGATTTCGATCCCGAAAAATCATAAGCCGCGCACGATCTCGTCCGAAAGCGGGCTTCGTGCTGAAGCACGGCGCACAGCGATGCCGGCCGTCAGTTTGTGACGGCCTTCATACACCTACTCGCCCGAGCCCGAACGCCAGCGAAGCCTCGCCTGGGGCAGCGTTCAGCGCCCTCGGGGCCCTCATCGCCGTCCCGCTACTGCGCGCAAAGAGGCCATTCATGGCTAAGGCTTTCAAATCGCTCTTTCCAACGCTGACGCGAGTCGGCTCACGGTGCAACTGATCGCTCTTCGTCACCGTCTGGGGCGCCAGCATCGTTGGCCACTACTCGGCCGAGAAAGATCTCCGACGCTCCCCGCCCTGTCCACCAATGCCTACGACATGGACAACGGCGGCTACTGCGTGCTGATCCCCTTGCAGCATCAGATGCACCACCGGGTCGGCGAGGCCCTCGTCAAGGCGCAGAGGTCAGCGCAAGAGTCACGCTACCGCTAGCCATGACCGTGCGACCTTCCTCGCATTCTTCTTCGTGCTGGGCAAGGCCTTCTGCGGCTGCGGGTCTGCCCGCTGGGCACCTTGCAGGAAATCGTACAGCGTGTCGGGCGGCGCTTGGCGTGGCCCAGCACGCACTGAGGCCCCAAATCGGTCGGCAAGGAAGTCCGTCCGGTCAAATGGCTTCGTCTTGATCGGCTGGTGTTCGCCTTGCCCCTCCTGACCGGCATGGGTGCCACACCGCACGCCTTCGGCAACCCCTACTGCGACATCTGCCCCTCCCGGATCGCCACGACCTTGCTGACCGGCGGCACCGAACAGTTCGCGCTCAACGCCGAAAGTGGCTGGCCTTTGCCATCGGCGCCTTCGCCAACACGCTGTTCGGTTTCGTGGTCATCGGCGCACCTGGCCATACGTCAGCCGTTCTGCCGCATCTGTCCCATGCTGGCCATGAATGCCGCCTTCCGCTTCCTGTCGCTCGCGCGTCTGAGCAAGCGAGCCCACGACAAGTGCGACAAATGCGGTATCTGTGCCAAAGCCTGCCCGATGGACATCCACGAAATCCACACCGAGCATGGCCGCAAGGCCCCTATCGACGATTGCACCCTGTGCGGGCGTCGAGTTCTGCCCGGACGACGACATCATCGCGCTCAAGCTCGGCCCCATCCCGCTGTTCCGGTCGTGCGCGAGTACTACAAAACGCGGGTCAAGGGCGAATCGCCGAGGGCGACGTCAAGCCGATCAAGCTCGTCCGCAAACCCACCCCGGACGCCTCGGCATGAACCCGCCCGAACTGGCCGCCCTCATCGCCCCCGACGGCCAGGTCGGCCTGCTCGGCGCCTTGCTGCTCGGACTGTCCATGGGGCTGACCGCCCCTGCACCATCACCTGCCTGCCCTTCATGGGCAGCTGGGTGCTGGGGCGCGCAGGCGGGCGCGGCGAGGCGCTGCGCCACACCGGCGCCTTTCTGATCGGCCGCGTGCTCGCCTATGCCGCGCTGGGGGCGCTCGCCGGCCAGCTCGGCGGCGTACTTAGTAGAAGGTCCTCAAGAGCGACACCTGGGCAACAAAGCCATCGGCACTGGCCAGTACGCTGGCCGGTCTGTGGCTGCTCGCTCCGATGCTGAAGGCTCAAGCACCGGCCCTGAAGCTGCCACGGGGACGCAACCGCTGATCCTTCCACCGCAAAGGCTCGGCCCCAAAAGCTCAGCTGCGCCAACGCCCACCGCGGGGGCCGCACTGCCGCCGCTGCTGCTCGGCGCAGCGCTCAATGACGCCCTGCGCACCGCTTGGCTGGCTGCTCGGCGTCAGTGCCATGACGGGCAGCGCCGCGGCCGGACTGAGCAGGGGCCACAACATTCGGCCTAGGCGCCGCCGTAACACCGCTGTTGCTGGTCGTGCCGTTGTTCGGCAGCCTCGGACAACGCCTGACCGATGAGCGTGACTGGCTGACCTTCTGGCTACGGCCTTCCAGCCGCCGGGGTGTGCTCATCTTCCTCGGCACGACGCTTTTTCGCATGAAGACACCGCTGCGTCGAACAGCGCGTTGGCCATGTTTGCCCCGCCGGGCGCACCGACACCCCGAAAGCGCCCCGCAAGGAACCACCCTGTACCCGACTGCTCGTTTGCCGCCGGTTTCACCTGCAATCGGTGGCCGCGGTACCTGCCGGGCTTCATGAACGACGAGCAAACGCTCCGCCGCTGCGCCCGAGCCTTCGGCATCCATATCAGGCTGACCGATGTCCTTTTGGCAAACGCCCGGCCCTGCGACAGATCATCGCGACAGCGGCGCTTCGGGAATAGATTCATACAATAAGTATCTTTGCTTTTATTTGATGCATTTTTGATGTATCTTAAAAATCCTCCCGCCACCCCCGGCCCACCGTCAAGGACTCTCGAAGATGCTGATCCGCACTTCCGCCTACCAGCCCCCTTTCCGCGCCACACCCTTGCGCGGCCTTGCTCATGACCACCTTCGCCCCGCACACGAGCGCTGACGATACGCCGCAGCTCGGCACCGTGCGGGTCAACGCCCCGGCCGAGATCCCGACCCATTTCACCAGCCCGTCGACGGTGGTGACGGCGGAGAAGGCCGAGCAGGTCAACGCCACCTCGGTGGAGGATGTGTTCAAGTACGAGCCGAGCATGGTGGTGCGCAAACGCTACATCGGCGACTCGAACGGCACGGTGGCCATGCGTGGCGCCAACATGTTCCAGACCGCGCGCACCATGGTCTTCGCCGACGGCATGCCGCTGCACTCGCTGCTCGAAACCCGCTGGTCGGGCGCGCCGCGCTGGGGCCTGGTGGCGGCCGACGAGCTGGAATCGGCGGAGGTCATCTATGGCCCCTTCTCCGCCGAATACAGCGGCAACGCCATGGGCGGCGTGGTGAACATGAAGACCAAGCTGCCCACCGAGCGCGTACTGCACGCCGAAGCGGCGAGCTTCCACCAGCAGTTCGACCACCTCGGCGCCGACGAGACCTACTCGGGCCACCGCGAATACCTCGCCTTTGGCGACGCCTTCGGTGACCTGCGCCTGTTCGTGTTCCACAACCACCTCGAAAACAAGGGCCAGCCGCAAACCTTCCGCAGCCGCAGCGTGGGTGCCCCGGCCGGCGGCGCCACCGTCGTCACCGATGGCGCCATCCGTGGCCGTGACAGCCAGAGCAACGACGTGATCTGGGTGGGCGACTCCGGCCCGGCGGCCACGATCACCGATCTGACCAAGTTCAAGCTCGGCTACACGCTGGGCGACTGGCAGGCCACCGCCACCGTCGCCTATGAAGACCGCGACTGGCGCACCCGCCCCACCAACTACCTGCGCGACGCCGCCGGCAACGCGGTGTGGAGCGGCAACGCGGTCTACAACGGTGCCGGGTTCAGCGTGAGCTCGAGTCACTTCGCCGTCAGCGACCAGATCCGCCAGACCCTGCAACTCGGCGTCGGTCTGGAAGGCCCGCTCGGCGCCAGCGGCTGGACGCTGGAAACGAACCTGAGCCATTTCGACGTGCTCAAGGACCACACCCGCAGCTCCAACAAGAACCCGGACGACCCGACCTACACCACGGCCGGCTCGGTGTCGGATTACGAAGACACCGGCTGGTTGTCGCTGGATGTGAAAGCCCGCACCGACCGCTTCGCCGGCCGCGACGACATGAACTTTGTCACCGGCTACCACTTCGACCGCAACAGCCTGGCCATCGACAGCTACGATTCCACCAACTACACCGTCGGCACCAAGTCGGTGCACAACCAGACTACCGGTGGCAAAACCCGCACCCACGCCGCCTTCGCGCAGTGGGGTTGGGACTTTGCACCGCAGTGGGATGTGGCCGTCGGCGCGCGCTACGAGCAGTGGCAGACCTATGACGGCTTCTATTACAAGCACAAGACCGCCGCCCTGCTCGACTTCGAAGACCGCGACGCCACCGGCTTTTCGCCCAAGTTCTCGCTCGGCTTCCAGCCGGCCGAGGCCTGGCAACTGCGCTATTCGATCGGCCGCGCTTACCGCTTCCCGATTGTCGAGGAGCTGTTCAGCAACGAAGAGAAGATCAACAGCAGCACCATCGCCAATGCGCACCTGCGCCCCGAGGTCGGCATCCATCACAACTTCATGGTCGAGCGCCTGCTGGCCAACGGTTTCGTGCGCGCCAACCTGTTCCATGAAAACGTCAAGGACGCCATCTGGAGCCAGACCGACGTCATCAACAGCGTGAGCACCTTCCTGCCGGTCGACAAGGTGCGCACCACCGGCCTCGAGCTGGTGCTGCAGCAGAACCGCGTCTTTGCCCTGCCGGTCGACCTCAACGCCAATATCACCTGGACCGACAGCAAGATCGTCAAGAACAGCGCCGACCCCAGCACCGAGGGCAAGATCTTCCCGCGCATGCCGCGCTGGCGCGCCAACCTGCTCGCCACCTGGCATGCCGGCGACAAGCTCGACACCTCGCTCGGCCTGCGCTACGCCAGCAACAGCTATGGCAACCTCGACAACTCGGACAAGGAAAGCAATGTCTATGGCGCGCAGGACGACTACCTCTTCGTCGATCTCAAAGCCACTTACCGTATCACCCAGAGCGGCCACCTCGCCGTCGGCATCGACAACCTCTTCAACGACGACGCCTTCGTCGCCCACCCCTGGCCGCAGCGCACGCTGTATGTCGAAGGCAAGCTGAGCTTCTGATGAGTACCGCCATGCGCCTCACCCCGCTCCTGCTCGCCCCGATGCTGGTCAGCGTCAGCCTGGCGGCCACGCACGGCGGCCACGATGGCACCGCAAGCGGCCCGACCCTGGCGCAATGCCAGGACGCGGCCGCCCTGCCTTCGCCCCACTGCGGCCGCGCGCCCAGCCCGGCCTTCGACGCGCAAGGCCGGCTGTGGCTGGCCTTCGTGCAGGGCGGGCACGTCTATGTCACCCATGGCGCCGATGGCGAAAACACCTTCGCCCCGGCGATAGCCGTCAATCCGCAGGCCGAGTCGATCTACAGCGACGGTGAAAACCGCCCGAAGATCGCCTTCACCCCGACGGGCACGCTGGTGGTGAGCTGGACGCAAAAGATCCCCGGCGCCTACGCCGGCGACATCCGCTTTGCCCGCTCAAACGATGGCGGCGGGCGCTTCGAGGCGCCAATCACGGTCAACGACGACCGCGCGCCGATCAGCCACCGTTTTGATTCGCTCATCGTCGATGGCGCCGGGCGCATCACCCTGGCCTGGATCGACAAGCGCGACCTCGCCGTCGCCAAGCAAAGCGGCACCGACTACGCTGGCGCGGCCATCTACACCGCCACCTCGACCGACGATGGCGCCAGCTTTGCACCCAACCGCAAGCTCGCCGACCACAGCTGCGAATGCTGCCGCATCGCGCTGGCCACCGACGGCGACCGCCCGCCACTGGCGCTGTGGCGTCATGTGTTTCCGGGCAATCTGCGCGACCACGCCATTGCCCGCCTCGACCCCGCCGCACTGCCGCTCGCCGAGCCCATGCGCGCCACCGACGACGGCTGGGTGATTGAAGGCTGCCCGCATCACGGCCCCGACCTCAGCGTCGACGCCGACGGCCAGGCACACATGGCCTGGTTCGCCGGCGGCGGCAAGGCCCCCGGCCTGCACTACGGCCGCATCGACCCCACCACCGGCGCACGCAGCCCGACTCGCCGGCTATCCCATCAACCCGGTGCCAGCCGGCCGCAAGTGCGGGCGCTGGGCAACGGCCGGGTCGTCGTCGCCTGGAAAGCCTTGCAGCCGAACGGCACGGTTCTGCTGATCAGCGAGTCAAAAGACGGCGGCCAGCACTGGTCGCCCGACCGCACGCTGGCCAGCACCGCCGGCGGCTCCGACCACCCGCTGATGATCGTCCGCCAGGGCGAGCTGTTCCTCTCCTGGCAGACCCAGGCCGACGGTTATCAGCTGATCCCGGTGCCCGCCCCATGACGCGCCTCGCTACACTGCTCGCCGGTCTGCTCCTGCTCGCGCGGCCGGCCTTGGCCGACGTCAACGCCTTTGGCACCGGCAGTCTGGCGCAGATCGAAGCGCGCCGCGCGGGCAGCGACTTCGTGCTGGTGCTGTGGTCGGTGGACTGCCCGCCCTGCCTCAAGGAACTGGCGTTACTGGGAACGCTCACCGACGCCCGCGCCCGCCAGCGCCTGGTGCTGGTCGCCACCGACGATCCCGAGCGCCATGCCGAAGCCGACGCCCTGCGCAAGCGCTTCGGCCTCACCGACATGGAACACTGGGCCTTTGACGCCACCGAGCCCGAACGCCTGCGCCAGCGCATCGACCCGGCCTGGTTCGGCGAGCTGCCGCGCAGCTACCGCTATGCCACCGACCAGCCCCGCCGCGCGCGCAGCGGCCTGCTCGACGCGGCCACGCTGCGCGACTGGCTCGGCACGGCAATCACAGGCCCCGGACACGACTGATCCGCCGCGGGGCGTAGAATCGGGGCATCCCCCTGAGCGACCGCCCCCATGTTCGAACACCCCGGCGAATTCGTCACCTTCCGCCCGGCGCCCTTCCTGCCGGGCGTGGAGTTGTACACCGCGCGACTGATCGAGCATGCCTTCTCGGCCCATGTGCACGAAGGCTTTTCGGTGGGCGTCATCGCCAGCGGCGTCGAGCGCTTCAAGTACCGCGGCAGCGGGCACATCGCCGATCCGGCCACGCTGGTGCTGCTCAACCCCGACGAGCCGCACACCGGCGAGGCCGCCAGCGAGGGCGGCTGGCGTTATCACATGGTGTATCTGCAGCCGGCGGCGATGAGCGCGATTGCCGGGCCGCAGGTGTATTTTCCGCAGGCCACGGTCAAGGACGCCGCGCTGGCGCAGGCTCTGTCGAGCGCCTTCGTCCGCATGTGGCAGGCCGACGAGCCGCTGGCGGCGCAGACCGCGCTGACCGACGCCATCCTCGGCATCGCCGAGCGTCACGGCCGCCATGCCCGCCGCGTGGCCGACCCGGCAGCGCTGCGCTTTGATCGGGTGGTCGATTACATCGAGGCGCATCTCGATCAGGCCCTGGATCTCGAACAGCTCGCCACCATCGCCGGGCTGTCGATGCACCACTTCGCCCGCGCCTTCGCCAGGCACTTTCATCTGAGCCCGCACCGCTATGTGCAGGCCCGCCGTGTGTTGCGCGCCAAGCAATTGCTGGCCGGCGCACAGCGGCCGCTGGATGTCGCGCTCGACGCCGGCTTTACCGACCAGAGCCACCTCACCCGCTGGTTCCGCCAGGCCTACGGCGTGACCCCGGCGGAGTATCAAGCGCAAATCGGTACAAGACCCGGGCCGCGCTGAGCCGTACGCTGGCGGCTCATCCTCTGCTGTCAGGCTGATCATGTCTTGTTTCCTACCCGTATTTGGGCACCCATGCTCGCCGGCCTGAGCGCCGCGCTCGGCGCCGGCCTGCTGTGGGGGCTGGTCTTCATCGTGCCGCTGCTGCTGCCCGACTACTCCGGCATCATGCTGGCCGCCGGGCGCTATGCCGCCTTCGGCGTGCTGGCCATCGTCCTCGCCCGCGCCGACCGCGCCGCCCTCAAGCGGCTCACGCGCGCCGACTGGATCGCCGCCGCCAAGCTGGCACTGATCGGCAACATGCTCTACTTCGCGGCGCTGGCCAGCGCCATCCAGCTCGCCGGCGTGACCGTGCCGACGATGATCATCGGCACGCTGCCGGTGGCCATCGCCATCACCGCCAAGCTCACCAGCCGCGATGCCGCCGACCACAGCCTGCCCTGGGCCCGGTTGCTGCTGCCGCTGACGGTGATCGGCCTCGGGCTGGCGCTGGTGCACGGCCAGAGCGCGCAGGCCGGCGACATTGACCACGACGCCCGCTACTGGAGCGGCCTGGCGCTGGCCGGCGTGGCGCTGGTGTGCTGGACTTGGTACCCGCTCAACAACAGCTACTGGCTGCGCCGCCAATCGGCCGGCCTGGCCCGCGCCTGGGCCACCGCACAGGGGCTGATGACGCTGCCGCTGGCGCTGATGGCACTGGCCGGGATCGCCCTGTGGCAGTGGGCCACCACGGGCGCGGTCGACCTCGCCGGGCCACGGCCGGGGGTGTTCGTCCTGCTCATGCTGCTCACCGGCCTGCTCGCCTCTTGGCTGGGCACGATGCTGTGGAACCGCGCCAGCCACCTGCTCCCGCCGGGGCTGGCGGGGCAGTTGATCGTCTTCGAGACCCTCGCCGCGCTGGCCTACGGCTTTGTCTGGTACCAGCGCTGGCCGACGCTGGCCGAGGTGGGCGGCATCGCCTTGCTGATCAGTGGTGTGGTGCTCGCCGTGCGGGCTTTCCGCCAGCGCCGTGTACCAACGGCGGAACTCGAGCGGCCGACACCCGTCTGAGGGTCAGTCCGCCCGCGGGCTGCTAGAATCCGCCCATCATTTTCCCAGCGACCGCCATGTTCAGCCTGCTCGACCGCCCCCGCCTGCCCTTTTTCGCACTCTTCCTGGTGGGCAGCGGCCTGCTCGGCTTTGGCCTGTACCTGCAACACGTGGTCGGACTCGAGCCCTGCCCCATGTGCATCATCCAGCGCTATGCCTTCGCCGTGGCCACGCTGTTCGGACTGGTCGGCGGTCTGCACGGCAGCACCGGCGGCGCGCGCAAGGTCTATGGCGGGCTGATCACGCTGTTCGCGCTGGGCGGTGGCGGTGTGGCGGCCTGGCAGAGCTGGATGCAGCGCTTTCCGCCGAGCATTGCCGAGTGCGGCCCGGGTATCGAATACCTGATGGAGAGCTTTCCGCTGACCGAGCTGCTGCCGATGATCTTCCGTGGCGCCGGCGACTGCACCGCCATCGACTGGACTTTCCTCGGGCTGTCGATTGCCAACTGGTCGCTGGTGTCCTTCGTCGGCGTCCTGGCCTTCGGCCTGCATGTGCTCTTCCGCCGGGTAAGCACCGCGCGCTGACACGTCACGCCTTTCGGCGGTGCGCAACGCACTGCCGTGGTGCGGGCCCGGCGTCTTTTTCGGTGCCATGCGGCACCGCAGCATCCAATTCAGTGCATTCACGGCACTGGCACACCCCTTGCTAATAGCCTGTTAAAGCGGCGCCGGCGTGCGCTGCACCGACAACCGGACGACCGACCCGGCGCCACCGCGCCGGGCCGTATGCAAGGGGCAAGACATGCGCAAACTGAAACTGGTGATGGTGGGCAACGGCATGGCCGGCGTGAGGACGCTGGAGGAGCTGATCAAGATCGCGCCTGACATGTACGACATCACCGTGTTCGGCGCCGAGCCGCACCCGAACTACAACCGCATCCTGCTCTCCCCGGTGCTGGCCGGCGAGATGACCATCCAGGACATCATCCTGAACGACAAGCAGTGGTACGCCGACAACGGCATCGACCTGCGCCTGAACAACAAGGTGGTGAAGATCGACCGCCGCGCACGCAAGGTCTTCGCCGCCGACGGCAGCGAATGCGAGTACGACCGCCTGCTGCTGGCCACCGGCTCGAATCCTTTCATGCTGCCCGTCCCCGGCGCCGACCTGCCGGGCGTGATCGCCTATCGCGACATCGCCGACACCGACGCCATGATCGAAGCGGCGGCCCGCCACAAGCACGCAGTGGTGATCGGCGCCGGCCTGCTCGGCCTGGAAGCGGCCAACGGCCTGGCGCTGCGCGGCATGGACGTGACCGTGGTGCACATCAGCGACTGGATCATGGAGCGCCAGCTCGACAAGACCGCTGCCGACATGCTGCAGAAGTCGCTCGAAGCCAAGGGCATGAAGTTCCGCCTGCCGGCCTTCACCGCCGAGCTGCAGGCCGGCGAGTCGGGCCGTGTCTCGAAAGTGGTGTTCAAGGACGGCGCGTCGATTCCGGCCGACCTGGCGGTGATGGCCGCCGGCATCCGCCCCAACACCGCGCTGGCCGAATCGGCCGGCATCCACTGCGAGCGCGGCATCGTGGTCAACGACACGATGCAGACCTACGACCCGCGCGTGTATGCGGTGGGCGAATGCGCCAACCACCGCGGCACGGCCTACGGCCTGGTGGCGCCGCTGTTCGAGCAGGCCAAGGTCTGCGCCAACCACCTGGCGATGTTCGGCATCGGGCTGTACAAGGGCTCGGTGACCTCGACCAAGCTGAAGGTGACCGGCATCGACGTGTTCTCGGCCGGCAACTTCATGGGCGGCGAAGGCACCGAAGACATCGTGCTCAACGACCCGGGTGCGGGCGTCTACAAACGCGTGGTGCTCAAGGACGACAAGCTGGTCGGCGCCGTGATGTACGGCGACACCAAGGACGGCGCCTGGTACTTCCAGATGCTCAAGGACGGCCAGAACATTGCCGAAATCCGCGACCACCTGCTGTTCGGCAACAGCCACCTGGGCGACGCCGGCCACAAGGGCGTGAACTCCGCCGCCGCCATGCCCGACAGCGCCGAGGTGTGCGGCTGCAACGGCGTGTGCAAGGGCGACATCGTCAAGTCGATCAAGGAAAACGGCCTGTTCACGCTGGACGAGGTGCGCAAGCACACCAAGGCGTCGAGCTCCTGCGGCTCCTGCACCGGCCTGGTCGAGCAGATCCTGGCCTCGACCATCGGTGGCGCCTACCAGCCGGCCGACTCCAACAACAAGGCGGTGTGCGGCTGTACCGACCACTCGCATGGCGAAGTACGCAAGACCATCCGCGAGCACAAGCTGCTGTCGCCGCAGGCGGTGATGGACTTCATGGAGTGGAGCACGCCCAACGGCTGCGCCTCCTGCCGCCCGGCGCTCAACTACTACTGCATCTCCACCTGGCCGCACGAGGCCGCCGACGACGCGCAGAGCCGCTTCATCAATGAGCGCGCCCACGCCAACATCCAGAAGGACGGCACCTACTCGGTGGTGCCGCGCATGTGGGGCGGGCTGACCACGCCGGCCGAGCTGCGCGCCATTGCCGATGCGGCCGAGAAGTACCAGGTGCCGACGGTCAAGGTGACCGGCGGCCAGCGCATCGACCTGCTCGGCGTCAAGAAGGGCGATCTGCCGCTGATCTGGCACGACCTCAACAAGGCCGGCATGGTCTCCGGCCACGCCTACGGCAAGTCGATCCGCACGGTGAAGACCTGCGTCGGCTCCGAGCACTGCCGCTTCGGCACCCAGCGCTCGATGGAACTGGGCGTCAAGCTGGAGAAGATGCTGTTCGGCATGTACAGCCCGCACAAGGTCAAGCTGGCGGTGTCTGGCTGCCCGCGCAACTGCGCCGAGGCCGGCATCAAGGACGTGGGCGTGATCGGCGTCGATTCGGGTTACGAGATCTACGTGGCCGGCAACGGCGGCATCAAGACCGAGGTGGCGCAGTTCTTCTGCAAGGTGCAGACCGACGAAGAAGTGAAGGAGATCTCCGGCGCCTTCCTGCAGCTGTACCGCGAAGAAGGCTACTACCTGGAGCGCACCGTGCACTACATCGAGCGGGTCGGCCTCGACTACGTGAAGAAGCATGTGCTCGACGACGTAGCCAACCGTAAGGCGCTGTACGAGAGGCTGCTGTTCGCGCTGCAGGACTATGTCGACCCGTGGCAGGAACATGCCGAAAAGGCCGAACTGCGCCGCAACTTCGAAGACGTGACGGCCTGAGGTGCGCACGATGAACGAATGGGACCACTGGTGGCCCGCCGAGACCGGCGACGACGGCACCCCGCTCTGAACAACATTTTTAGGCATTGAGAAAGCTCATGACTGCACAAACCCTCAGCCCCGCCGACCTGGCCTGGCAGCCGGTTTTCAAACTCGACGAGATCCCGGTGCTCGGCTCCCGCGTGGTCAGCAGCCCGACCCACGGCGACATCGCGATCTTCCGCAACCGCGAGGACGAAGTCTTTGCCGTGCATGACAAGTGCCCGCACAAGGGCGGTCCGCTGTCACAGGGCATCGTCCACGGCCGCGCGGTGACCTGCCCGCTGCACAACTGGAAGATCCAGCTCGAGAACGGCGAGGCGGTCGCCCCCGACAAGGGCTGCACCAAACCCTTCCCGACCAGGGTCGAGGACGGCACGGTCTTCCTGCAGCTGTAAGCCCTGCCGGCGGCTGGCCGGCACCGATTTCATGACACGCCCGCAGGCACCACGGTGCCCGCGCAGGCGTCGCTCGGCCCCAGACAGCCGCCGGGCACCCGATTTTCCAAAGCATCGCGAGGTCGCAACATGTCAAACGAGAAAGGCTTCAACCTGTTCTCCTTCACGGGGAAGATGAAGATCCTCCACCTGTCGTGGATGGTGTTCTTCATCACCTTCTTCGTGTGGTTCAACCATGCCCCGCTGCTCGGTGCCATCGCCAAGTCCCTGGGCCTGGAGCCGGGCCAAGTCAAGACGCTGCTGATCCTCAACGTGGCGCTCACGATTCCGGCGCGCATCCTCATCGGCATGCTCACCGACAAATACGGCCCGCGCATCACCTACGCCGCGCTGCTGTTCATCTCCAGCGTGCCCTGCTTCATGTTCGCGCTGGCCGACACCTTCACCCAGGCCGCCATCGCCCGCTTCCTGCTCGGCTTCATCGGCGCCGGCTTCGTGATCGGCATCCGCATGGTCAGCGAGTGGTTCCCGGCCAACGAGCTGGGCACCGCCGAGGGCATCTACGGCGGCTGGGGCAACTTCGGCTCCGCCGCGGCGGCCATGCTGCTGCCCACCATCGCGCTGGTGTTCGGCGGCGACAACGGCTGGCGCTACGCCATCGGCATCACCGGTGCGCTGAGCCTGCTGTTCTCCTTCATCTGGTACTTCAACGTCAGCGACACGCCCAAGGGCTCGACCTACTTCAAGCCCAAGAAGAGCGGTGGCCTGGAAGTGACCAGCACTGGCGACTTCTGGTTTCTGCTGCTGATGAAGATCCCGATGTACGCCGCGCTCGCGCTGCTGACCTGGAAGCTCTCGCCCGCTGGCGTGAAGATGATCACCGAGTTCGCCGCCACCGCCATCTACCTCGGCCTGGCCGCCATCTACGTGTATGACTGCTTCAGCGCGTATCGCGTCAACCACGAGATCTTCACCAAACCGGTGCCGGAGATGCACCGCTACAAGTTCAAGCAGGTCGCGGTGCTCAACATCCTGTACTTCGCCACCTTCGGCTCCGAGCTGGCCGTGGTGTCGATGCTGCCGCTGTTCTTCGCCGAAACCTTCAATCTCGACCCGGTCTATGCCGGCCTAGTGGCCTCGGCCTACGCCTTCATGAACCTCATGTCGCGCCCCGGCGGCGGCTGGATCTCCGACCGCTTCGGGCGCAAGAAGACACTGCTCATCCTCACTGCTGGTCTGGCCGGTGGCTACGGCCTGATGGCGCTCACCAACAGCAGCTGGCCGCTGTGGCTGGCGGTGGCGGTGGCGATGGCCTGCTCCTTCTTCGTGCAGGCCGGCGAAGGCGCGGTGTTTGCCGTGGTGCCGCTGATCAAGCGCCGCCTCACCGGCCAGATCGCCGGCATGACCGGCGCCTACGGCAACGTCGGCGCGGTGGTCTACCTCACCGTGCTGTCGCTGGTCAGCTACGAGATCTTCTTCGGCGTGATCGCGCTCACCGCGGTGCTCGGCTTCGTCACCCTGCTGTTGATGGAAGAGCCCAAGGGCCACATGGCCGAGGTGCGCGAGGACGGCTCGGTCGAGCTGATCAGCGTGAGCTGAGCGCGGCGGTATGATTGCCCTTTGATTCACGCAGCATTGGCGGGTTGAAACCCGCCCTACGTGCCGCCACCGGGCGCCGTAGGGCGGGTTTCAACCCGCCTCACCGCACCCGGAGCGCCAGCCGCCCATGAGCACGCGCCTTGAAGTCCGCTTCGGCGGGCATTCCACCGAAGGGCCCAAGCCCGTCAACCAGGACGCCTTCGCCGCCCATCTGCCCGAAGGCACCGAGCGCGACCTGAAAGGCGCCGCCGCCGTCATGTGCGACGGGGTGAGCAGCGCGGCCGATTCGGAAATCGCCAGCCAGATGGCGGTCACCGGCTTCATCAACGACTACTTCTCCACCCCGCCGACCTGGAGCGTGCGCAAGGCCGCCGGCTCGGTGCTCAACGGCCTCAACCAGTGGGTGTACCGCCAGAACGCCGCGCGCCACGGCGTGCGCGACAGCCTGCTCACCACCTTCTCGGCGGCGGTCATCAAGTCCAACACCCTGCATGTCTTCCATGCCGGCGACAGCCGCGTCTGGCATGTGCGCGGCGGCCAGCTCGAACAGCTCACGCGCGACCATGTGATGAGCGAGGGCGGGCGCGAATTCCTGGCCCGCGCGCTGGGCGCCGACACCCGCCTCGAAGTGGACTACCTGACTCGCGAGTTGCTCGAGGGCGACCGCGTGCTGCTGACCACCGACGGCGTGCACGGCGTGCTGCCGGCCGCGCGCATCCGCGACATCCTCACCGGCGCCGGCAACGAGCTCGAAGCCCTCGCCCGCCAGCTGGTCGACGAGGCCCTGGCCGCCGGCTCGGACGACAACCTCTCGGCCTTGCTGGTGGCCATCGACACCCTGCCGCTCGAAACCCTGGAGGAGACCCACCGCCGCCTCACCCAGCGGCCGATCCCACCGGTGCTGGCCGCCGGCCACAAGATCGACGGCTACGAGGTGCTGGATGTGATCTTCTCCGGCACGCGCAGCCACATGTACCTGGTCAAGGACTGCGACAGCGGCCAGCGCTATGTGCTCAAGGCGCCGTCCGAAAATTTCGCCGAGGACGCGGTGTATCTCGACGGCTTCATCCGCGAGGAGTGGGTCGGCCAGCGCATCGACCACCCCAACGTGATGAAGACCTACCCCGGCCGGCCCGACAAGCAGTTCATGACCTACCTGGGCGAGCACATCGAGGGCATGAACCTGCGCGAATGGATGCAGGACAACCCCAAACCGTCGCTGGATGCGGTGCGCGACATCATCCGCCAGGCGGTGGCCGGGCTGCGCGCCTTCCAGCGCGCCGACATGGTGCACCAGGACCTCAAGCCCGAGAACATCATGATCAACCGCGACGGCCGGGTGAAGATCCTCGACTTCGGCACGGTGATGATCGCCGGCACCGACGAGATCGCCTCGCCGCTCGACAAGTCCGTGCCGCAGGGCAGCGTCAATTACGTGGCGCCCGAATACCTGATGGGCGAGCGCGGCAGCTTTCGTTCCGACCTGTTCTCGCTGGCGGTGATCGCCTATGAAATGATCACCGGCGCGCTGCCCTTCGACGAACCGGCGGTCAAGCGCGTGAGCCTCAAGTCCTACGCCGAGCTCGACTACATCCCCGCCCGCCACCGCCGCCACGACCTGCCGCTGTGGATCGAAGGCTGCCTGAAAAAGGCCTTGCAACCCAATCCGGCCGACCGCTACGACGCCTTCTCCGAGTTCCTGCAGGACTTCACCGTCCCCAATCCACGGCTGGCCGCCGACATCCGGCGTCAGCCGCTGATCCAGAAAAACCCGGTGGCAGTGTGGCAGGTGCTGTGCGCGATCCTGTTCCTGCTCAATCTCTGGCAGCTGGCGCGTTGACCGGGCTTTCGCCGCTGGCATCCATTGGCCATACTGACAGCAGCCATCCGCCCGTCGCTTCGTCAGGAGATATCTCATGACCCGTCTGCCCGCCACGCTCATCATGGCGCTGCTGTGCCAGACCGGCCTCGCGGCCACACCGCAGCCCCCGGCAGCCAGCACAACGCCCGCCAACACCCCGCCGGCGGCAGCCCGATACGTCGAGCCCTGCGCGTGCTCGTCGGGTCAGCCCCTGGTGGCAACACAGGCGCTGGTGTTCAACTGCGAATGCGGCGCCATGAAGTGCGTGGTGACAGCCGTGGCCGCCAACAACGCCAAGGACAGCCCGGCACCCAGCCTGGTCTGTCGTTAGGCCCTACTTGAGCACCTGGACGATCTGCGCGCCGAGCACGTACTTGCCGGATTCCGCCCGGTGGCAGCGCTTGACCTCGACCCGCACATGCAGCGGCGGGCGATCCAGGCCGCCGTCCGGCTGGCGCACCAGCACATCGAGCAGCTCGGCCACGCTGGGCACATAGGCGGTTTCCAGCGTCATGCCACCGGGGCTCAGCTCGACGCAATGCGCCGGGACGGCAGGCGTGTCGCCCGCGGGTTTGATCAGTGCGTTGCAGCCCAGCGGAATGCGCCGGGTCGCGCGTCGGTCGTCATAAGGGTTCATGGCGGATCGCAGAAAGGGTCAGGTCGGGAAATCCGGGCAAGGCGCTCCGGCCGGTCGTACGCCGGCACACGGGTCATCCAGTGTATCTACGGCCCCGGCGCGGCGAACCGTAGGCCATTTTCGACGCGCCGTGCTCAGATCACCGGATCGGCCAGCGCCGGCAGGTCGGGGTGCGGCGCACAGTCGATCAGCAAGGCCGACATATCGTCATGCGCCGACGCGCCCGCCAGGTGCTCGGCCAGCGCGATGCGCAGTGCCTGAATGCGGCGCGCCGGATCATTGGCCTCCAGCACCTGCTCCAGACGCAGGACGCCAAAGCCCTCGGCCTGGTCGTTGGTCGCCTCGATCACACCGTCGGAATACAGCACCAGCTGCTCACCTGGCTGCGGCCTGACCTGCGCAACCACGCAGCCCTCGCCGGCCGTGGCAACCACCCCCAGTGGCAGGTGGTTGGAGGCAAAGCGTTGCCGGACCCGGCCATCCGCGCCCAACAGCAGCACCTCGGGGATGCCTCCGACCCACACTTCGGCCGTGTCACCGTGCCCACTGAGGCACACCAGCGCGGCGCCGACGAAGCGCCCGACAGGCAGGGAACGGTGGAGCACGGTGTTCAGCCCGCCCACCAGCTGCGCCAGCGATGCATCCTGGGCAACCTGGTTGTAGAACACCGGCAGCACCGGCTGCACGCTGATCGCCGCCGACAGGCCGTGGCCGGTGGCATCGGCGAGCATGGCGTACAAGCGCCCGCCCGGCGAGCAGGCGGTGACGACCAGGTCGCCCGAAAAGCGCCGCGCCGGCATCACCGTGAAGTGCACCCGCGGATCGCGCAGCCAGTCGGTATCGATCTGACTGGCCATGATCTGCCGGGCCAGCTCCTGCTCGCGCTGCTGTTCATCGTGATAGCGCTGCAGGCGGGCCGCGTTTTCGGTCATCGCGGCATGCTGGCTGATGCGATCGCTGATGTCGCGCATCACGCCGATGTAGAGGCGGTGATCATCGATCTGCAGTTCGGTCACGCCGACCTCCAGCGGAAACACCTCTCCGTCCGCCCGCTCGCCCTCCAGCTCGCGTACCGTGCCGAGCATGCCGGCGGTGCCGCCCGACAGGTAGCGGGCGAGGTAGCGCTCCGGGTGGGCCGCCTTCGGCGGCGCGGCCAGGATGCTGACATGCTTTCCCGCAAGCTCGGTGTTGTCGTAGCCAAACATGGCGCAGGCGGCCGGGTTGGCTGACTGGATGATGCCCACCTCGTCGATGGTGATGATGCCGTCGATGACCGCGTTGGAAATGGCCTGCATGCGATCGAGCAACTCGCGCTGGCGGCGCTCCATGGCCTGCAGCCGGCCGATGGTCCGCATCTTGGCCGCGAACACGGCAAAGGACACCGGCTTGACCAGATAGTCGTCGGCCCCGGCATCCAGTCCGGCCACAATGTCGGCGTCGGCGTTGAGCGCCGACATGATGATGATCGGCGTCCACGCCTCGCCCTGTGCAGCGCGAATGCGCCGCGTGGCCTCGAATCCGTCCATGCGCGGCATCATCAGGTCCATCAAGATCATGTCGGGACGCCGCTGCTCGAAACGTTCCAGGGCGTCGACGCCATCGACCGCGAAGACGACGTCATGCCCCAGTTTGGCCAGGAAGGCGGCCATCAGATTGCGGTTCGCGGCGGTATCGTCCACCACGAGGACGGTCAGGGCGGGGCTGGTCATGGCAGTGCCTTGTTGTCGTCCCGGGCCGGCGACGCTTGGTCCGGGAGGTTTTCCCTTAGTGTGCCCCAAGTCAGGCGCGGTAGTCCGCAAGAAAACGTCACTTTTTGCACCCACCGGCGCGGCTCATGCGCCCCGCTTGCGCACGGTGGCCCGGACGCAACTGCCATTGCCCAGATACTCCAGCTCATCGAACGCCAGCTGACGCGCGAGGGCGATGCCGCGCCCGTTGGGCGCAAAGGCGCGCTCCGGCGCCAGTTCGAGAAACGACTGCCAGGCAAAGCCCTCACCCTCGTCTTCGATGGCGAACACCCAGGCCCCCGGCTCGGCGCTGACGGTCAGTCGCACCCGCTTGTCGACGTTGGCCGGCAAGGCCTGGCGGCGCAGCACTTCAGCTTCCCACTGGCCGGACTCCCGCAGGCGGGACTTCTCGTCGAAACAGATCCCCAGGTTGCCGTGCTCGACGCCATTGACCAGCAACTCGGACAGGCCCAGCACCACCACGTCCGGCTCGTCGCAGATCGACGCGGCCAGGGCCGCCAGCCCGTGCGCCTCTTCCATGGTGCGGAAAACGAACAAGCCGTGCTGGAGCGTCTGCAAGGCATTGCGCTGCACCGCCAGACGCTCGGCGAGCGCCCGGCGTTGATGCAGATCGTCGAGCGCAGCGCGCACGATGCTCTGCAGGCTCTCCGGCTCGAAGGGCTTGGTGAGGTAGTAGTAGGCCCCGGCGGCGAGCCCCTCACGCACCTGCTCGGGACTGGCCGCGGCAGTCTGCATGATCACCGGCATGTCGGCCAGGCGGCGGTCGGCCTTGATCCAGCGTAGCAATTCCAGGCCGTCGATGCCGGGCATCATGCGGTCGAGCACCACCAGGTCGAAGTGCGACTCGGGGTTGCGCAACAAGGTCCAGGCCTCTTCCCCGCTGGCGGCCATCTCGAGCAGGTAGCCGGCACCTTCGAGGTACTCGCTGATGATGTCCAGGTTGAATGGTTCGTCGTCGACAACGAGGATGCGGATTTGACTCATGACGGCGTTGACTCCTCTCCCGGCGTTTCGCCCACCACGTCAGCGGACGGCAAAACGATTTCAAAGCAGGCCCCCCCGCCTGCCACGTTGTAGGCGCGAATCCGGCCACCGTGGGCGCTCAGGATTTCGCGACAGATGGCCAGACCCAGACCGGTACCGCCGGCACCGGTGCGGGTGGCACTACTTTGCACGAATTTGTCGAACACCGCTTCGAGCTCCGATTCGGGGATGCCGCCGCCCTGATCGATCACCTGCAGCTGAACCGCCGTGGCGGGGGCGGCAGCGCTGGGCGGCGCCTCGGTGCGCAGTGCCACGGTTATCGTGCCGCCATCGGGGGAGAACTTGATCGCGTTGGACAGCAGATTGCGTACCACCTGCCCCAGGCGCATGGCATCGCCTTTGACGCGCGGCACCGAGGCGTCCAGCTCGGGGCGCATGCGGATCTGCCGCGCGCTGCACAGGCCGTCGAGCTCGGCGCACACGTCGACGACCACCTCGCCCAGCGACAGCGTCTGCATGTCCAGCGTCATCCGCCCCGCCTCGAGCTTGGACAGGTCGAGCAGATTGTCCACCAGGCTCAGCAGCCGGTCGCCGCTGCGACGGATACGGTGGAAGTAGTCGCGCAGCTTGTCGGGCGGGGCGCTGTGCGCCTTGTCCTCACCGAGGCGCGCGTAGCTCAGCACGGCGTGCATGGGCGAGCGCAGCTCGTGCGACATGTTGGCCAGGAACAGGGACTTGGCCTCGTTGGCGCGCTCGGCCGCCTCCTTGGCCTGGATCAGGCTGGCGGTCTTCTCGGTGACCAGCTCGGCGAGGTGGTCGCGGTGCTTGCGCAGCGCCTCCAGGGCATGCTTTTCGGTCGAGATATTGATCGCCACGCCGATGAAGCCGACCACCTCACCGCGCTCATCCGCTCGCGGTTCGCCCATCGCCAGCAGCCAGGCATGGCGGCCACCGGGCTGGCGCACCCGGAACTCCACCCGGTAGGGCTGCTGCGCGGCGCGCGCCTCGCGCCCCACGGCCTTCACCCGGCCCACATCATCGGGGTGGATCACGCTCACCCAGCTGACCCCGGCCGTCTCATCGAGCGACAAGCCGGTCAGCCGCCGCCAGGCGCGGTTGGCGTAGGTGATGTTCAGCTGCGCATCGGCCAGCCAGATCACCACCGGCGAGGCATCCGCCATGAGCCGGAAGCGTGCCTCGCTCTCGCGCAGCGCACGCTCGCGTGCCTTGAGCTCCGACACATTGCGCAGCACCACCAGCAGACCGCCGGTGCTGATCGGCGCCACCCGCGCCTCGTAGTCCTGCATGCGCCCGTGTGGATCCGGCGCACGATACTCGACACACTGCAATGCCCCGCTCGCCCGCGCCTTGCGCAGCGTCGGCAAGACCTGCGCCAGGCGCTTGGGGGAGACGATCTCGGCAATCGGCAGACCGACGAATTTATCGATGTCCTCGCGCATCGCGACGCCCGGCGGGCGACGCACCGCCACAAGATTCAGCGCCTCGTCGAACTGCACCAGCATGTCAGGCATCGCCTCGACGATCGACGCGTTGGTCGCGTGGGCCGCGGCCAGCGCCGATTCGGCCGCCTTGCGCTCGGAGATGTCCTCCACCACGGTCCAGATGGCGATCTCACCATCGGCGGCGCGCATCACCGCACCACTGAGCACCACCGGCACCTCCACCCCACCCGGGCGCAGGAAGGCGCGCTCATAAGGCGTCACCACCCCTTGGCGCAGCGCGTCGATGGTCTTGGCCTGATCGAGCACATGCAGGCGCTCTGGCGTCAGCTCGGCATAGCGCATGCCCGGCAGCGCATCGACCGCGACACCGACCATGCGCGAAAACGCCGCGTTGGCGCGCACGATGGTGCCATTGACCTTGACCATCGCCATCCCCAGCGGGGAGTTACTGAACAAGGCATCGAGTTCGACCAGCGACTGCTTGAGCGAGCGCTCCACCTGGCGCAGGGCCGTCACATCGGTCACCGTCACCAACACCACCGGCTCGCCTTCCAGCCCGGCCACCCCGGCCTTGCTGATGATTGCGTCGCGCTCATTGCCGTTGTCGAGCAGAAGATGGAACTCGCGCGTGCTCACCCCCCCTTCCTCGAGCACACGCGCATCCTCGGCGACATGCTCGGACGACTGCCCCGGCAAGACCTCTTCGGTCCGCCGGCCGACGACAGCCTCCGGCGGACGCTCAAGCAACTCGCCGGCGGCCCGGTTGGCCAGCACATAGCGATGGTCCTCGGACTTGACCAGCACCGGATGGGGCAGGAAATCGAGCACGCGGGCATAGAACTGTCGCGCCCGCTCGAGCGCCAGTTCGCGCTCATGCAGCGGCGTGACATCCGAGATGGCGCCAGCCACCCGCGTCGGCCGTCCGAAGCTGTCCCAGACCGCCTGACCGCGAATCAACAAATGCCGGCGGCGTCCATCCGCATCGCACAGACCGACGGCCACATCCAGCGCTTGCCGATGCTGCAGGTGCCCGCGCAAGGCCAACAGCAGCGCGCGACGTTCGCCCAACGGCAAACAGCGCAGTACGGTTCGCCAGCCGACGGCCTCCGCCTGCGCCCGGCCAAACAGGATCTGCTGCGCCCGTGCCGACAGGAACACCGCATGCTGCCCCGGCGACCATTCCCAGATGCCGTCGCTGGTGGCACTGGCCGCCAGCGCAAAGCGCCGTTCGGATGCCGCCAGCGCGCCGCTGACCTGTGCCGCGGTGGCCAGCGCGCGGTGCCGGCCCGACGCCAGGTAGAAGGTCAACAAGGCAAAGGCGATCGTCATGAACCCGCCGGCCGTACGCACGGTGATCCCGGCGACGCTGTCTTCGAGCTGACGGGCCGGGTGGAACACCAGCCGCAACTGCCGGCCGCCGACCGTCAGCGTGCGGGAGACGCTGGCCGCGGACACCTCGGCGGCGCTGGGCACCAGCACGACCGGCGCGTCATCGCTGTCATCGATCAACTCGACCGCCACCTCGTCAGTCCAGACGTCGGTCACCGACGCGATCCAGTCGCGATAGCGCAGGCCCAGCACGACCACACCGCGAGACAGGTCTGCCCGTGCCGTGTCGCGCATCAGGTGCATGGCCGGGTGGTAGATCGGCAACACCAGCACCCCGGCCGGAGAGGCGTCCGTCGAATCCTCGAGCGCGACCGGGCCGCTGAGCACGACATCGCCACGTTCGGTCGCCGCCACGATGGCCTCGCGGCGCACCGCGCTGGAACTCAGGTCGAAACCGAGCACTCTTTCCATCGCCTCGGTGCGTGGCGCGACGAACTGGACCGGATACGCGCCGCCGACCGCCGAGCCGCGAATCGACACGGCCCGATCGTAGTTGTAGAACATCAGGTCTTCCCAGTCGGCGCGGCGATCTGCGGCGATCCGTGGGGCATAGGCCAGGCCCGCCGCGCCCAGATCGTTGAGCGGGCTCAGTTCGGTGGTGGCGGCGTAGCGGTCCCATTCGAACAGCGACACACGATCGCTGGCGACGAACAGGCCGGCGGTCGCGCGCAGATGGGCGATGTAGTAGTTGATGCGTTCGGTCAGGGCGGCGGTGATCCGACTCACCGCATGCTCGGTGTCTTGTCTGGCGCGTGCCGACTCGAGGCGATCGACAGCGTGGCTGGCCGCCCAGGTCAGCACCACACCAAAAACCAGCACCAATAGCGCCAGCGGCAGAGCGCGACGCCGCGACAGCGCGTCCGCCCGGCCGTCATGGCCAGGCGCGGCATCAGTGGGGGTCAGAGAGGCAGACGCGGGGGACGACATTCCTGCTTATCGGCCACCGCGGGGGTGACTTGAGGGCGGCGGACGCCCCACCTCGCCGGTCAGCTGCAGCCGACGCTGTCCTTGACACCGAATTTGCGCAGGATGGTCTCCAGCGGACAGATCCGGGTGAAGCCACTCTGAAACAGGTTGGCGCCGACAAAGGCGGTGAACCACAGAAAATTGGCGTTCACAAAGAGCGGTGACCCCTCGACCCCAAGCGCCAGCGAGATGAGCACGAAGGCGCCGGCAAAGATGCGCACGAACTGGTTGACGGTGAGATTCATGACGGACGTCCCTCAGACTGAAGCTCGGCCACGCGATGCTGCATGGCCGCGAAGTAGAGCACCGGAATGACCACCAGCGTGAGCAGGGTGGACACCAGGATGCCGAAGATCAGGCTGATCGCCAGCCCGTTGAAGATCGGGTCATCGAGGATGAACGCCGCACCGATCATGGCCGCCAGCGCGGTCAGGCCGATCGGCTTGGCGCGCACCGCCGCCGAGGTGATCACCGCCTCGGCGAAGGGTACGCCGGCGCGCACCTGATGATTGATGAAGTCCACCAGCAGGATCGAGTTGCGCACGATGATGCCGGCCAGCGCGATCATGCCGATCATCGAGGTGGCGGTAAATTGCGCGCCGAGCAGCGCATGGCCCGGCATCACGCCGATGATGGTCAGCGGGATCGGCGCCATGATGATCAGCGGCACCAGATAGCGGCGGAACTGCGCCACCACCAGCAGATAGATCAGGATCAGGCCGACCGCGTAGGCCGCGCCCATGTCGCGGAAGGTTTCATACGTCACCTGCCACTCGCCGTCCCATTTCACGCTGTAGCCCGCGTAGGGATCATGCGGCTGCTGGATGAACCATTCGTCCAACACCCCGGCTAGGCGTTCGCCGACCAGCGGCATGTCCTTGATCTGGCTGCGGATGTCAAACATGCCGTAGAGCGGCGAATCCAGCGCGCCAGCCATGTCGCCGGTCACATACACCACCGGCAGCAAGTCCTTGTGATAGATCACCTGATCGCGCTCGGTCGGGTGCACGCTGACCAGCTCGGACACTGGCACCAAGGTGCCGTCCTGCGCGCGCAGCTTGAGCTGCAGCAGATGCGCCACGGTCGACTGCTGCGACGGCGGCAGCTGGATGCGCACCGGGATCTCGTACTTGTTGTCGCCGCCGTGCACCGGCGTGACGTTCTCACCGGCCAGACCGAGGCGCATCAGCTCGACGATCTGCGCCTGCGCCACGCCCATCAGCGCCGCCTTGGCCTGGTTGACCCGCAGCACCAGCTTGGGCGCGGTCTCGTCGATGGTGTCGTCGGCGCCGACGATGTCGGCCGTGGTGTCGAACACCTCGCGCACCTGCTGCGCTACCGCCAGCTGACCGGTGTAGTCCGGGCCATAGACTTCGGCCACGATCGGCGAGAGCACCGGCGGGCCGGGCGGCACCTCCACCACCTTGGCGTTGCCACCGTGGGCGCGTGCAATGGCCGTGACCGCCTCGCGCACCGCGCCGGCGACCTCGTGGCTGCTGCGATCGCGCTTGTGCTTGTCGACCAGATTAATCTGCAAATCGCCCTGCTCCGGCGCGCTGCGCAGGTAGTACTGACGCACCAGGCCGTTGAAATTGATCGGGCTGGCGGTGCCGGCATAGGCCTGCCAGTCGGTCACTTCGGGCGTTTTGCCCACCGCCTCACCGATCTCCAGCAACACCTGCGCGGTGCGCTCCAGCGGCGTGCCGACCGGCATGTCGAGTACCACCTGGAATTCGGACTTGTTGTCCAGCGGCAGCATCTTGAGCACCACCAGCTTGACCGCCGCCAGCGCCACCGAGCCGGCAATGAGCGCCATCACCAGCAGCCACAGGAGGCTGCGGTTGCGCCGGCCGCGCCGTGCGTCAATCAGCGGCCCGATCGTGGCGCGGAAGAAGCCGGTCAGCCGGCGCGTCATGCGGTCTTCACCGGCGTGCGCGTGACCGTCGGTCGACTTGAGCATCTTCTGCGCCAGCCAGGGCGTGACCACGAAGGCCACCAGCAACGAGATGAACATACCCATCGAGGCGTTGATCGGGATCGGGCTCATGTAGGGCCCCATCAGCCCGCTGACGAAAGCCATCGGTAGCAACGCGGCAATCACCGTGAAGGTGGCCAGAATGGTCGGCCCGCCGACTTCGTCCACCGCCTTGGGGATGAGCTGCCACAGCGGCTTGTCCGGTTCGAGCTGATGCCAGCGGTGGATGTTCTCCACCACCACGATGGCGTCGTCGACCAGGATGCCGATCGAGAAAATAAGCGCGAACAGACTCACCCGGTTGAGGGTGAAGCCCCACGCCCAGGAGGCAAAGAGCGTCGCCGCCAGTGTCAGCGTCACCGCCAGACCGACGATGATCGCCTCGCGCCAGCCCAGCGTGAACAGCACCAGCAGCACCACCGCGCTGGTGGCGAAGACCAGCTTGCCGATCAGCTTGTTGGCCTTGTCGTTGGCGGTCTCGCCGTAGTTGCGGGTAACGGTGACGTTGACGCCGTCGGGGATCACCGTGCCCTTCAGCGTATCGACCCGGGCGAGCAAGGCGTTGGCCACGTCCGAGGCATTGGCGCCGGGCTTTTTCGACACCGACAGCGTCACCGCGGGCGATACCCCGGCGGTGTCGATGCCGCGCTCGGCCGCCGCCGCCCCCGCGCCGAACCACACATACCGCGAGGGCTGGTCCGGCCCGTTGGCCACCTCGGCCACATCCGCCAGATACACCGGCTTGCCGTCGGCCACGCCCACCACCAGGGCGGCCACATCCTGCGCCGAGCGGATGTAGGTACCGGTCTGCACCAGCACTTCCTGGTTGTCGGCCACCAACCGGCCGGCCGATTGCGAGGCATTGGCCACCTGCAGCGCGGATTTCAGATCCACCGCGGTCACACCATGAGCGTTCATCCGCGCCGGGTCCATCAACACCCGCAGCACATGGCCGGGACCGCCGATGGTCACCACGTCACGGGTGCCGGGGAGGCGCTTGAGGTCGATCTCGATCGCCCGCGCCACCTGCTGCATGTCGAAGCCGGCGCGCTCGGGGTCTTCGGTCCACAGGGTGAGACCGACAATCGGCACGTCGTCGATGCCCTTGGGCTTGACGATCGGCGCCAGCACGCCCAGCTCGGGGCTGAGCCAGTCGCGATGCGAATCGAGCGTGTCATAGAGGCGCACCAGCGCCTCCTGGTTGGGCACGCCGACCTCGAACTGCACGGTAAGCACCGCCATGTCCGGCTGCGACACCGAATACACATGCTCGACCCCGGCCATGCGCGAGAGCACCTGCTCGGCGGGGCGCGACACCAGCGATTCCACCTCTCGCGCCGAGGCGCCCGGAAAGGGCACGAAGACGTTGGCCATGGTGACGTCGATCTGCGGCTCTTCCTCCTTGGGGGTGATCAGCGTGGCGAACACGCCCATCAGGAAGAGCACCAGCGCCAGTAGCGGCGTCAGCGCATTGCGCTGGAAGCCGCTGGCGATCTTGCCGGACAGGCCGAGGGGCGGTGTTGCGTCAGTCACGTGGAGCGTTCAACCGTTTTCTTGAGTTTCATGATGCCCAGCGCATCGAGCACGATCTTTTCGTAGATCGGCTCGGTGGTGCCCTTCTTCATCTTGCGCAGGAAGTACTTCTCGAAGCCGACCTTGGCCAGATGCACCCAGCGCCCTTCCGAATACCAGTTCACATTGCGCGGCGGGATCTGCGGCAGGGCCACGAAGGCCGCGCCGGTATCACCGAAATCGGCCAGGCAGATGGCGTTCCAGGTGGCGCGCTCGGCCGGGTCCTTGCCGTCGAGCGCGGCGCGGATGTTCTTGGCGGTAGCGGTCACCATCGACTCGATCATGTAGCCGGTCTTGGGCACCCCGGTCGGCACCGGCGTCGCCTCCACCGGCGGGATCGCCACGCACACGCCGATGCCGTAGATATTCGGGTAGCGCGGGTTGCGCTGGAATTCGTCGATCAGCACGAAGCCGCGCGGATTGACCAGCCCCTCGACGCCGCGCACCGCGTCGATGCCACGGAAGGCCGGCAGCATCATCGAGTACTTGAACGGCAGCTCGTGCTGACGCTTCGGCTGGCCCTCGTCGTCATGCTCGGTGACGAACATGGTGCCGGCCTCGACCTTGTCCACCTTGGCGTTGCAGATCCACTTGATGTGGCGGTCGCGGAACATCGACTCGATCATGCCCTTCGAGTCGCCCACGCCGCCCAGGCCGAGATGGCCGATGTAAGGCTCGGAGGTGACGAAGGTCATCGGCACGCGGTCACGCAGCTTGCGCTTGCGGAGGTCGGTTTCCATGATGCGCGCGAACTCGTAGGCCGGCCCGAAGCACGAGGCGCCCTGCACCGCACCGACCACGATCGGGCCGGGGTCATCGACAAAGGCCTGCCAGTTCGACTCGGCGCCCACCGCGTGATCGACATGACAGATCGACTGGGTGAAGCCCTCGGGCCCCAGCCCGGGGATCTCGTCAAAAGCCAGCTGCGGGCCGGTGGCCAGCACCAGAATGTCGTAGTCCAGGGTGCTGCCATCGGCCAGCGTCAGTCGATTGTCCGCGGCGTGCACCTGGGTCACCGCCTGTTCGACGAAATCGATCTTCTTCTTCGCCAGCAGCGGCGCGATCTCCAGCTCAATGTCGTCGCGCTTGCGCCAGTTCACCGCCACCCACGGGTTGGACGGCGTGAAGTGGAAGCGGCCGGTATTGGCCACCACCGTGATCCGGTCCTCCGCGCGCGCCAGCGCCTTCATCTCGTAAGCCATCGGCAAACCGCCGAGCCCCGCCCCCACAATCACAATATGCGCCATCTCGTCTCTCCTCCTGGCTGTGAGCACTGATGCCGCCAATCCGCCCACCGGCACGGCCGGTGAATCGTTCGGAGGCATCGTCGCGAGTCCGCGCTATTGTTGTGATGCGTTCTGATGACGCAGCAGACTCGCCCTGACGGGATCCAGGGCAACCCTGTCTCCCACGTTCAGCCCGGCCAGGATCTCGATCCGGCCGTCCGGCAACACCGCGCCGGGTCGTATCTGGCGCAGGCGGAAACCTGCGTCGGTCTGGACATACACCGCGGTCACCTCGCCCCGGCGCAACACCGCCGCGCCCGGCACGGTCAGGCGCGGTGTCGCACCGACCTGAAGCATCAGGCGGGCGAACTGCCCGGGCACCACGCCGCTGACCGTCGCCGGCAACAGCGCACGCACTTCCATGGTGTGGGTGCGCGGGTCGGCCGACGGCACCAGCATCACCGCCGTGGCGGCGACGCGGCCCGCACTGCCGGTGAGGATGATGTCCGCCGCCAGCGGCGCATTCGACACCCCCTGGGCCACGGATTGCGGCAGTTGCGCGACGACGCGCAGCCGCGCCGGGTCATACACGGTGAGCAAGGGCCGGCCCGGCTGGGCCATTTCGCCGGCCTCGGCATGGCGCTCGGCCACCACACCGGCCAGCGGCGCCACGATCGTGGTGAAGTCGCGTACCGTCACCGCCTGGCCACGGCCAGCCTGCGCCGCCTTCAGCCCGGCCTGCGCGGCCTTCATCGCCGCCTCGGCCTGATCAACCGCCGCCTGGCTGACGAAACTTCTTTCGCGCAGCGCCACCGTGCGCCGCCACTCGGCCTGGGCGTTGATATAGGCGGCCTGTGCCTGAGCCACCGAAGCGGCGGCGCCAGCCACCGCCTGGTTGGCCTCGCTGGCGTCGATGCGCATCAGCACCTGCCCGGCCCGCACACGGTCGCCGGCATCGGCCTGCACGTCGATGATGCGGCCCTGCACCTGCGCGGCAATGGTGGCGCTGCTGACCGCCTCGACGACGCCTTCGGCGACATGAAGAACGTCGACGGGCGCGCGCTCGACGAGCGCAGTCTCGAGATCAGCCGCGAACGCCGGCGCCGCCGCGAGGGCGGCAGCGCACAGCACGATCAAGGGGAAGAGGGATGTCTGTCGATTCACGCATATTAGTTTATTCTTATATGCGCAAGTGTCAAGCCACTGCCTCCGGTCCGTTGGGGCAAACCACCGCTGGCGCACATTCGACCACCACCTCGCGCCCGCCATCGCGATAACTCACCGACAGAAAACCCAGCCGGCAGGCCAGCGAGATGCCACGGCCATTGACCTGTGTCGCGCGTTCGGCGGACAGGCTCATGAACGGCCGCCAGTCAAAGCCGGCGCCCTCATCGCGGATGGTGATGCTGACGCGCTCCGGCGCGCGCCGCACGTCGACCCATACCCGCCGGTCCCGATAGGCGGGCAGCCGCATCCGCCGGTCCACCTCCTCGCGCCAGCGGCCGCTCTGTACCAGTGCGGTCTTGGTGTCGTAACCGATGGCCAGGTTGCCATGCTCGACCGCGTTGCGCAGCAGCTCCGACAAGCCAATGGCCGCCAAGTCCGGCGTGGCGCACAGCATCGACAGCCCATGCGCCAGGGCGCTGGCCTCGTCGACGCTACGGAAACGGAACTGCGCCGCATCGACCAGCCCCACCGTGCGACGCAACTCCCGCACTTCGAGGCGCAGACGCACCCGCTCGAAATGATGCGCCAGCGCGGCCTGCACCAGCCCCAGCAGCGACGCCGCCCGATACGGCTTGGTGAGGTAGAAGTAGGCGCCGGCCGCGATGCCTTCGGCCACCATGTCGGGATCGGCCACCGCGGTCTGGACGATCACCGGCGTATGGGCCTGGGTTGGCAGCGCACGCATCTGCCGCAAGACCTCCAGCCCGTCCGGCGCGGCCATGCGCCGGTCGAGGACGATCAGGTCGAATCCGGTCGCGTCCTCACGCATCAGGGTCAGCGCCCGCTGACCGCCACTGGCGGTGCTCACCTCGTAGGCCTCGGCTGGCAGTGCGTCGGCCATGATCTCAAGATTGAAGGGCTCGTCATCGACCAGCAGGATGCGCGGGCGCGATGCCACGGCGGCGCTCATGGCTTGGCCACCGCAGCGGCCACCGTGGCACACGGCAGCTGCACCCGGAACACCGCCCCGCCGTCGTCACCGCTGAACGCCTCGATACGCCCGCCGAAGGCCTCCACGAACTGGCGGCAGATCGACAGCCCCAGCCCGCTGCCCGGCGGCGCGTCGGGGACGTCGGCATGCCCACGGACAAAGGCCTCGAACAGACGCTCGGCCCCCTCCTCGGGCAAGCCGATACCGTGGTCGATCACATCGAGCGCCATGACTTCGTCGTGCTCCGGGTCGGACGGCAGCCGCACACCCGGATGCGCCGCCAGGCGCAGGTGCACCTCGCTGCCGACGGGCGAGAACTTGATCGCATTGGTCACCAGGTTCATCACCACCTGCTCCAGGCGCAACCCGTCGGCCCGCACCGGACACAGCCGCTCCGCCACCGACAGCGTCAGCCGCATGTCTTTGGCCCGAGCCAGCGCCTCGCACTCGGCCACCACGTCTCGGCAGACCGTGGCCCAATCGACCGGCGCCAGCGCCAACTTGCCATGCAGCGACTCGCTGCGCGCCACGGCGAGCAGGTCGGACACCATGCCCAGCAGCCGCTTGCCGCTGTGCTCGATGCGCTGCAGACAGTGCGTGCGCCGGGCCTCGGTCGCCTCCGCGCTCTGGCCCATCTCGGCGAAGCTCAGGATGGCATGCAAGGGCGTGCGCAGCTCATGCGACAAGGTGCCGAGAAACTCGCTCTTGCCGCGGTTGGCGCGATCGGCGGCGTCCTTGGCCAGCAGCAGGTCCATGGTCTGCTCGGCCACCAGATCGGCCAGATTGTCGCGGTGGCGGGTCAGCTCGTGCTCGGCACGCTTGAGGTCGGTGAGATTGCGCACGATGCACAGAAAACCACCGGTATCGACCCGCACCACCCGGCCTTCGAAGCTCTGGGCCGCCCCGTTGGGCGTATTGAGCTCGTACTCGATACGCTCGACCCCGCCGTGCGTGGCCACCTTCTTGCATGCCTGGTCCAGCGCGCGGGCCACCGCCGCCGGTAACACCTCGGCGCTGCGCTTGCCCAGGAAGGCTTCGGGCGGTGCCGCGAGGTCGCCCTCGTTGCCGATGCGGTAACCGACATACCGGCCGTCTTCATCGAATTCGAAGAGTAGATCGGGCAAAGCGGCCAGGGCGCTGGCATGGCGCGCCGCCAGCCGCGCCTGAGCCTGCGCTGCGAGCTGTTCATCGGTGATGTCGGCGATGAAGCCCGCCACGCCAAGCACCGCACCGCTGGCGTCACGGCGGGCCTTGCCGCGCACCCGTACCCAGCGCATCACACCGTCGGGCAGCACGATGCGACAGCGCATGTCGAGCGGGGCATTGAAATCGATATGCTGGGCAATCGCGGCTTCGACCAGCGCCCGGTCTTGTGGATACAAGCGACTGCGCCACAAGGCCAGCAACTGGCTCGCGGGCAGACGCTCGACAACACACAGGATCTGCAAGGCCCGATCCGATGCAAGCATGCCGCCGCGCACCGGGTCCCAGTCCCACCAGCCTTCCTGTGCGCCCTCAAGGGCCAGGCGCAAGCGCTGGTCCTTTTCGCGCAAGGCTTCAGTCATCTGTGCAACACGTTGCCGGGCCCCGCGACGCGCCCGGCCGAGCAACCCCACCAGCACCACCAGCACGCCGCTCAGCGTAGCGCCGGCGGCGCCCACTGCATGCGCCTGCCACCACGGAATCGTCGCTTCGTAGGCCGGCGTCGAGGCCAGCCGCCAATACCAGGCATGGCCGCCAACATGCAGCTGGCGATCGGTGGCGAACAGCGCCCCGGACTCGTCCACCCCGTGCACGGCCAGGCGCTCGGCGGGATCGGTATCGCGCGAGTCGTACAACTGCACGGCCAGCAGCCGGCCACGCCCGGCGAGCAGGGCCTCCAGGAAGGCGTCGGCACGGAAGTCGGCGCTGATGACGCCCAGCGCTGCGGCCTCGCGCATGGCATCGCTCGATGGCACGTCCGGTGTGGCATACACCGGCATGATCAGCGAAAACGCCGGCCCGCCCCCGGCGTCGCCACGCACCGCGGTGTGCGCCGACAGCGCCATATCACCGGTGCGCCAGGCGTACTCGGCGGCGACACGGCGAACGGGATCGGACAACAGGTCGAAGCCGAGCACGCGCGACAGGTCGGCCGGCGCCGGCGCCACGCGCACCACGGGCAGATACAGGCTGCGTACCCCCGCCGGGCGGATGTCGAAGTATTCACCGACCGCCCCGCTGACCCAGGGGTCGAGCTGGTGGCGGCTGGCGTCGGGAATGCGCCAGGCTACCGAGAGGCTGGTGAAGCCCGGAAAAGCGCGCGCCAAGCCCAGCGAGTCGACATAGGACTCCCAGTCGCTGGTCGGCACCTTGCCAGCCAGCCGCACCAGCCCGGCCGCCCCGCGCTCGATGTCGGCAAAACGGGCCAAACGCGCCTCGGCCTCGGCGACCAATGCATCGGCATCGCGGGCAAAGCCTTGCTCCGCCGCCGACAGCACGCGGGCGCGCATCGCCCACCAGCCGCCCAGCATCGCCCCCAGCAGGAGGACGGCGACCAGGGCCGGCGCCCACCGGGGCCAGCGTGATGGCGGGATGTCAGGAGATGACACAGTGATATCGTCGGGCAGCATCTTTGCGCAGCACGGGGCTCCAGGGGCGACGCAGCAGCGTCAGAGCGCCATCATGCAACCCCCAGGGCATATTTCGCAAGCGCCTCGACAACGCCGTCGGCCTCGCCCGCGGCGAGCACCTGCACAACCGACACGCCCGGATGACGCGCGGCGGCGGACTCGACCAGCACCGGCACGTCGCGCTTGAGGTGACCACCCTGGGCCAGAAAAACCGGTACCACCGTGACCTGGTCCGCGCCCTCGGCCACCAGCGCATCGACCGCCTCATCCAGCGTCGGGCGCATGAACTCCATGAAGGCCACACGCACCGGGGTATCCGGCGCGCGCGCGGCAATGCGCGCCGCCACGCGGTTCATCGGGCCGGCCCACTCCGGATCGCGTGCGCCGTGTCCAAACAATACGATGCCCTTGCCTGCCATCTGTCTCTCCTGGTTGATACGCCCCGGCGAAGCAAGCGGCCCCGCCGCGCTGCCGCCCCCGGCGCAAATCGTTATCATGCGCCCATGATGACATCCCTGCCCCACCGGCGTCGCCTCCTGCTCGCCGCAACGCTTGCCACCCTCTCGCTCAGCGCCGTCGGCGCCCCCACGCCATCGCTGGTCCCCGGCGGCATCGCCCACCTGCCGGTGGCACCGGCCAGCGAGCCTCGCCCGGACGTGCGCTTCGGCAACACGCCCGTGCTGGTGCGCCGCGAGGGCAACCAGTGGGGCGCCTGGATCGGCCTGCCGCTGGATCTGACGCCCGGCCAGCACGCGGTATCGATCACCCGCCAGGGACGCACCGAGGCACGCCAGCTGACGCTGACCGACAAGGCCTATCCGGTGCAGCACCTGCGGATCAAGAACCAGCGCATGGTCGAGCCCGACCCGGCCGACCTGCGGCGCATCGAGGCCGAGGCGGCAACGCAGAACGAGGTCAAGACGCTGTTCCGCGACACCGAGTCGGTGCAGATCGACTTCATCCCCCCGGTGGACGGTCGGTACTCCAGCGCCTTCGGCCTGCGCCGCACCTTCAATGGCCAGCCGCGTGCGCCGCACCGCGGGCTCGACATCGCCGCCAGCACCGGCACCCCGGCCATGGCACCGGCGGCGGGGGTGATCACCCATGTGGGCGATTTCTTCTTCAACGGGAAAACCGTGTTCATCGACCACGGCCAGGGGCTGATCTCGATGTTCTGCCATCTCGACAGCGTGGCCCTCGCGGCGGGCACGCCGGTGGCGCAGGGCAAGGTGGTCGGCACTGTCGGGTCGAGCGGGCGGGCCACCGGGCCCCATCTGCACTGGAGCGTGTTCCTCAACGGTACGCCGGTCGACCCGGCCTTATTTATCCGCTGAGCTCTCCGCCGCTGCCAGCAGTCGGTCGATTGCCCGGCCGGCAGCGGCCAGCCCGAAGCTGGCCGTGACCACCACGCTCGAGCCGAAGCCGGCGCAGCTGAGCCCGGCCGGGCCGGCGTCGGCATCGCAACTGCCGGCGGGGTAACGCAGCGGCTCGGTCGAGTACACCGCGTCGATGCCGAAGCGCCGCGCCGGGTTGCGCGAGAACCCGTGGTTCTGCCGCAAGCGCTTGCGCAGCCGGGCCAGCAGCGGGTCTTGCTCGGTGCGCGAGAGGTCGCCAATGACAATCCGCGTCGGATCGATCTGCCCGCCCGCCGCCCCCAGCGTCACCAGGCGGATGCCGTGGCGCCGGCAGTGCAGCACGATGGCAGTCTTGGCGGCGAGGTCGTCGATGGCGTCGATCACGATGTCGAGCGGCCCGGCCAGCGTGGTGGCCACGTTCTCTTCGGTGACAAAATCGTCCACACACTCGACCACGACCCCAGGATCGATCTGGCCGATGCGCGCCGCCATCGCCGCGACCTTGGCCTGGCCGAGGGTGTCCTCCAGCGCATGGATCTGGCGGTTCATGTTCGACTCGGCCACATGGTCGAGGTCGATCAGCCGCAGGTGGCCCACGCCGCTGCGCGCCAGCGCCTCGACCACCCATGAGCCCACGCCGCCAATGCCGGCCACCGCCACCCGCGCCTGCTGCAGCCGCGCCAGCGCCGTATCGCCATACAGCCGTGCCACGCCGCCGAAGCGCCGCGCCCGATCCACCTGCGAAATGCTCATCCCACTGAACTCCCTCGACTCGCCGCGCTCCAACGAAAAACCCGCGGGAGCCTCTCTCATGCCTGTTCGCCCACTCGCCCTGGCGCTTGCGCTGGCCCTGTCGTTTTCCAGTGGCGCCGCCACCAACCAAGCGCAAGCCCAGACCCTCGAAACCATGCGCCTGGCGCAAGCCGGCACCGAGGCCTACGAAGGCGGCGATCATGCCACGGCAGCGCGCTATTTCGAAGTCGCGGGGCGACGCGGCAACCGTCTGGCCCAGTTCAACTTTGCCATGATGCTCTACCGTGGCGAGACCCACAGCGACAACGCCAACGCCATGTGGCAGTGGCTACGCCGCGCAGCCCAAGCCGGCCTGCCGCAGGCGCAATTCAACTTCGCGCTGCTGTACGACCACGGCGACCATGTAACCCGCTCCTTCTCGACCGCCGCCGAGTGGTACCGCCGGGCAGCCGAGCAAGGCCACATGGAAGCGCAGATCGCGCTGGCCACGCTGTACTTCCTCGGCCAGGGCGTGCCCCAGGACTATGCCCAGGCCGCCCACTGGTACCGCGCCGCGGCCAACGGCGGCGATATTGGCGCCCAGTACCTGATCGGCCACATGTATGAAGAAGGTTATGGCGTGGCGCAGGACACCCGCCTGGCCCGCCACTGGTACCTGCAGGCCGCCTTGCAGGGCGATCGCGGCGCCCAGGCCAAGTACGACGCCCTGCGCGACAAGAACTAGGCCCCGCTGTCGAGCCACACCTCCAGCCCCTGCGCGTTGAGTTCCAGGTCCACCGCAAACAGATCGAACAGCGCGGCCTCGTCCAGGGTCCATTGCTGGCGGCGGGCCTCCTCGCGCAGTAGCGCCGACAGCCCGCTGCGGATGATCTGGTGCCGATGATCGACCGCGTCGGCACCGGCGCGGGCGATGGCCACATGGGCATCGATGAGCCGGTGCAGGTCGGCCGCCAACCGCGGCAGGTCCGTCACCCGGCTGAAGTGGGTCAGGTACATGGCCGCCGGCTCCGCGGCCATCAGGCGGTCGATGGACGCATGCAGCGCCGGCGGATCGAACTGCACCGGCGTGGTGCTTGGAAACACGAAGGCTTTGCCATCGTGGTCGAGCTCGCGATACGACAGCCCGAACACATCCCCGGTAAACCACGCGCGGCTGCGTTCATCGAAGTAGCACACATGATGCCGGGCATGGCCCGGCGTATCGGCCACCCGCAAGGCGCGGCCGTTGAGGTCGATCAGCAGGTCGTCGGTTGCCTCAAGGATGCGCCCGGCCGGGATCGGCACGATCTCGCCATAGCGGGCGATCGCATCGGCCTCGCCATACACCGCCACCGTACCCGCCCACAGCTTGGCCGGGTCGGCCATGTGCCGCGCCCCGCGCGGATGCACCACCAGCGTGGCGTTCGGGCAGGCCGCCATGAAGGCCCCCGCGCCGCCTGCGTGGTCGAGGTGGATGTGCGTCAGCAGCACATGGCTCACCGCCTCGGCGCCCAGGCCCAGTTCGGCCAACGCCGCCATCACCTGCGGCACCGACGCGTTGTTGCCGGTATCGACAATCGCCACCTGGTCACCCGAGCGGATCAGGTGGATTGCCGCCAACTGCGGCCGCATGTAGCACGAATCGACCGCGTAGATTTCTTCCGGCCAGGGAATCAGCACCGACATTCTCGTCTCCATTGATTCAGCATCGGCTGCATTTTAGCGGGCTTGCGCCAAGGGATTGCCACGGATCAAACTTTGCCGTATCGATCAGTGCTTTACTGTAACCAGAATGTCATGACGCCGCGCGGCACCGCCGGCGCAACCCGAATCCGGCGATACCGCTCCTGCCGCGTCCAATACAAGGAGGGAGCCATCATGCTTACGATTCAGGACTGCATCGAACTGTCCGAACTCACCGAAGAAGAGATTCTCGCCATCGCCGAGCATGAACACCTGCCCGAGATGGTCGCGGTCGAACTGGGCAACTACCTCACCCACACCGCCAGCGGCGAAAAGCGCATCAAGCGCATGATCTGCGACGACATCGAAGCCGCGCGCGCCAAAGGCGACAAACATCGGGTGACCATGCTCAAGATGGTGCTCAAGCATTTTGTCGAACACCACGGCGGCGGGCTGTAGAGGAAGGCCCCCACGCTCACTTCGTTCGCTGCCCCCCGAGGGGGCTGCGGCCATCCTTGGGACGGCCCGGCGGATGACCGGGCCCCCACGCTCGCGTCGCTCGCTGCCCCCCGAGGGGGCTGCGGCCATCCTTGGGACGGCCCGGCGGATGACCGGGCCCCCACGCTCGCGTCGCTCGCTGCCCCCCGAGGGGGCTGCGGCCATCCTTGGGACGGCCCGGCGGATGACCGGGCCCCCACGCTGCCCCCGAGGGGGGCTGCGGCCGCCGGGGCGGCCGGCGGATGACCGGGCCCCTACGCTCACTTCGTTCGCTGCCCCCGAGGGGCGGCGGCCATCCTTGGGACGGCCCGGCGGATGACCGCCCCCACGCTCACTTCGTTCGCTGCCCCCGAAGGGGGCGGACATCGATCCGGCGGCCAAGCACCAATGGCGGGTTGAAACCCGCCTTTCGCCTGGCAAAGACGTCGCGATCATGGTCGTCAGGTCGGCGGCAAACCGCTCACCCTGCCAACCTGCACCACGGCCACCGCCAACACCCACCGCGCCTGACTTTTTTGGTCTTCCGGGCCCATGTGCGCGCGTGACACCGACGGCCCCACCTCCCTACACTCCGGGCCATCCCGTCCACCACTCGCTCCGCCCATGACCACCCCGATCTTCGACTTCGACACCGTCATCGACCGCCGCGCCATCCCCGACGAAAAATGGGCGCGCTACGCCGTACGACATCCTGCCCATGTGGGTGGCCGACATGGACTTCGCCACCCCGCAGCCCATCCTCGACGCGCTTCACGCACGCATCGACCAGGTGTTCAGCTACGCCGGCCCTGGCCATCATGACCGACACCGTCGTACATAGCCTCGAGCGCGATCACGGCTGGCGCATCGACCCCGACTGGCTGGTCTGGCTGCCCGGCGTGGTCACCGGCTTCAATGTCGCCTGCGCCATTGCAGGCGAGCCGGGCGACGGCGTGCTCACCGCCACGCCGGTGCCCGCCCTTTGCACGCCGCGCCGGCCAACACCGGGCGCACGCTGCAGGCCGTGCGCTGGTCGAGGAGGACATCACTGGGGCTGGGACTGGGACGCCGTCGACGCCGCCATCGACGCGCGCACCCGCATGCTCCTGCTGTGCAACCCGCACAACCCGGTCGGTCGCGTGTTCACCCGCGACGAACTGACCGCCCTGGCCGAGCGCGCCGAGCGGCACGACCTCATCGTCTGCTCCGACGACATCCACTGCGGCCTCGTCCTCGAAGGCACCCACACCCCCATCGCCGCGCTTGATAGGACCATCGCCCGGCGCAGCATCACCCTCATGGCGCCGAGCAAGACCTGGAACATCGCCCCGCTCTACGCCAGCTTCGCCATCATCCCCGATGCGCGCCTGCGCAAGCGCTACCTGCACGCCATGCGCGGCCTCATCCCGCATCCCAATGTGCTCGGCCTGGTCGCCACGGAGGCCGCCTACCGCGACGGCGAACCCTGGCGCCGCGCGCTCATCGACTACCTGCGCGGCAACCGCGAGCGCGTCGTCGACGCCGTCGCCGCCCTGCCCGGCCTGCGCACCACCCGCCCCGAAGCCACGTATCTGGCCTGGATCGACTGCCGCGACGCCGGCCTCACCGACCCCGCCGCCTTCTTCGAAGAGCACGGCATCGGCCTCTCCGACGGCCGCCACTTCGGCGCTCCGCCAGGCTTCGTGCGACTCAATTTCGGCTGCCCGCGCCAGACGCTGGACGAGGGATTGCGGCGGATGGCTGTGGCGATGGTTGCGCGTTGAGAACAAGGGAGCATCGATAACATACAAGTCCGGATGCAGCGCCGCGGAATCCGGGAGCACCGGCAAATCGCACTCGGTGCGCCATTGATCAATCCACGACCACTCTCCGGCCTTCGGCCGGCATATTAGGCAAGTGGCTCCAAGTTATCTTCGGGAACTTCGATGGCTGCTCCATCGCTTCGTTCGACCAGCACCAATATGGTGCCGATCGGTACTCGAAATTTTTCAGCCGTCTCTGGCGTGACAATCTCGCGGAATCCACAAACACTCCCAGTATAGTGCTGAGAGGTTTCAGGACAAACAATCCGTACTGAAGAGCCGTAGTCGTACTTCATGGTTTCACCGGTAGCCAAGGAGTCCCGTCCGAGTTCGTAACTCCCGGAACATGCAGGTAAGGGTTGCAGTGCGCGTGGATCTGCATAGGCGTTGGGGCTGAGGTCCATCCATTCGCATCCCAGTCAGTTTCCTTGCGGGTCTCTGACCTGCCGCCAAACCCATCTTTTGAACCAGTATGTATTCGCCTGGTTTGAGTGGGATAGCATTTCTCTCTGCTATCGACGATTACGCGGTCAAGGAGGGCAGAATCGGGGGGAAGCGCTGCCGCCGCTAGCTCCTCTGGACACTCCTATCGCACTGGAACCGCCTCCATATCCCCCAGCGCTTCGCCCTCCCCAAATGGGACCACCGGGCACATTGCTCCCGTTCGATTGCATGAGCCCCATCGGATCGGTATAGCTCAGCGGATTCCCCCCTACATAGCCGTAAGTATTACTCCCTCCCTCAAGCCCGATGGGATCCGACTGGATGTACCGGGCCTGAACCTCGCCGCCCACGCCGAGCAGCGAGACAACAACAGCCAGTAAAAACAAGAATTTATTCATGATGAGGCATCCACACAGAAAGTTTTTCCGGTCATTGATATGTTTCAGGCGGCATGCGCCAGCCCAGCGCTTCAGCCTTGCGTTGCCAGGCGAGAAGACTGCGCTCAAGTTCGACAAAGCGCGGACGTTCGGGGATGGGAATATCGTTGGGCGTGGGGTACTTTTCGACGAACTCTGTGGCCCACATGTAGCGGTAAGCGGCACGAAGCGCGAGCATTGCGCGCACGTCCCTCGGGTCGATCTCGAGCATCAGCGTGGCCAGTGCGATTCGAGCATCTGTCTGCTTCTGGCGTCCGTAATGGCTCAGCAGCACATCGGCCAGAACGCCGATGGCTTCCCGTTTTGTCAGCGGACGCATGTAAATTCCGTTGTTGATTGCCGCGTCGGTCATCGGTAGCTGTTTGCGCATCCAGAGGTCCCGCGTGACGCCCGCGCCGCTGGTCGTCTCGAGGTTGTAGAGCGTGCCGTCGTCATCCCTGAACTTGATGAAGATGTGCTCGGGCGCAGTGGCAAGACTCAGGTCGAGTCCGATCCGCTCTCCGAGTGCGAGAAACAGGATGGGCATCGAGACGCAGTTCCCTTTCCGGGAGTTCAGGTACGTGGGGAGTAGTTTGTTGCGGAGCACTCGGCCAAACGGGTCGCCGAGGTCGTAGCTGAAGCTGCGATGCTGATTCCAGGGGCCGGGCTGGTACACATAACGGCGGAGCACATCGAGTTTGACCCGGCTCGATGCCAATAGCGGGACTTGCCCCGCCAGTTCCACTGCCATTGCCTCGACACGCGCTACTTCAGCGTCGATGTCGATAGCGGGATCGATCATGCGATCAATGGTCAGTTTGATGCGCAGCAGATCGATTTGCGAATCGGGTAGCGCCGCCAGCTCGCGCAACGTTTGGAGGTGAAGCGCTGCGATTGTTGGCTTGGCGACTGCGTGCGCCGGCAGTAGAAGATACGCAATAGCCAGACAAGCTAATACCCATACGGACGCGGCAAGCGAACGTTTGAGACGAAATGGGGACATGGCATCACATCGTTAAAAAAATGACTCCTTCATCATAGACAAAAAACAACTATGTCATCAGCGTATTTTCCGCCGCGTACCAATGCAAAGAACGGAGCCACCTCAATGGCTCCGTTCCTATTGCTGACTACTTGCTGCTTATCCGGCCCTAGAACGGAATATCGTCGTCAAAATCCCCAAACCCACCGCCCGAGCCGCTGGCCGGTGCCGGCTTGTTGCCCCCACCTTGCTGCGGGCGCTGCTGCGGCGCGGGGCGGCTGGCCGGGCGCTGGTCGTAGCCGCCGTCGTCCATCGGTGCGTCGCCACCGCTGCCGCCACTGTCACGACCGCCGAGCATCTGCATTTCGGTGGCGCGGATCTCGGTGGTGTAGCGGTCCTGGCCGTTCTGGTCTTGCCATTTGCGGGTGCGCAACTGGCCCTCCACATAGATGGCGCGGCCTTTCTTGAGGTATTGCCCGACGATTTCGGCGAGCTTGCCGAAGAACACCACACGGTGCCATTCGGTGGCTTCCTTCTTCTCGCCAGTCTGCTTGTCTTTCCAGGTGTCCGTGGTGGCGATGCTGACGTTGCAGATGGCGTCGCCGGACGGGGCGTAGCGGATCTCCGGGTCACGCCCCAGGTTGCCGACCAGAATCACTTTGTTGACCGATGCCATTTCAGACTTCTCCTCCGATGAGTTGGCGCAGGCGGGATTCGTCCCACCGGTCCAGATTGACTTTGAGATGCGCCATGCGCGCATCATGTTCGATGACCGCTTCGCGTACGCCGGGCAAATCGAGAATTTGCCGGCGTACAGCCTCAATGTCTACCGTGGCGGCGATCGGGTAGCTGCGCGCGGCCACTTTGGGCGGCGGCAGCATGGTCATGGCCACGCCCAGCCACAGCAGTGCCATGAGCGTCGTGACCACGAACACGCTGTCCGGCCCGAGATGCTGGCTCAACAAGCCGCCGAGCATGCCGCCGAGAAACAGGCCCAGGGCCTGGCTGGTGTTGTACACGCCCAGCGCCGCCCCCTTGGAGGCCGGCGGCGCGACGCGCGAGACCAGCGAGGGCAGCGTGGCTTCGAGAATATTGAAGGCGACGAAGAAGGCGACCAGCAGCACCGCCATCTGCCACACCTGCTCACGGCCGAACAGCAGGCCGAGCTGGGTGAGCGAGAGCAGCGCGATGGCGGCCATGAAGATCGGCTTGAGGCGGTTCTTGCGCTCGGCCACGATGATGGCGGGGATCATCAGCGCGAAGCTGACCAGCACCGCCGGCAGGTAGATTTTCCAGTGTTCGGCGACCGGCAGGTTACCGCGCGCCACCAGCGCCGCCGGCACCACCACGAACATGGCCATCTGCACCGTGTGCAGGGTGAAGATGCCGAGGTTGAGACGCAGCAACTGGGTATCGCGCAGCACGCCAGCAAAACGCACCGGCTTGGCCTCGACCCGGGGCGGGTTGGGCACCACGCGGCGCAGCACCACGATAGCCAGCAGCGCGAGCCCGGCCGTCAGCCAGAAGATGCCGGCCATGCCGATGGCCGCGTACAGCACGGGTGCGGCGACCAGCGACACGGCAAAGACCAGCCCGATGCTGGAGCCGATCATGGCCATCACCTTGGTGCGATGTTGCTCGCGGGTGAGATCGGCGGCCAGCGCGGTGACGGCAGCGGAGATGGCGCCGGCGCCCTGCAGGGCGCGGCCGGCGATGATCCACGGCAGGCTATGGGCCATCGCGGCCATCACCGAACCGGCGGCAAACAGCAGCAGGCCGAAGATGATCACCGGCTTGCGGCCGAAGCGGTCGGAGGCGATGCCGAAGGGGATCTGGAAACACGCCTGGGTGAGCCCGTAGATACCCAGCGCCAGCCCCACCAGGGTGAGGTTGTCGCCGCCCGGCAGGCCGCGCGCATAGACCGCGAACACGGGCAGGATCAGGAACAGGCCGAGCATGCGCAGGCCAAAAATGCCTGCCAGCGACGCGCCGGTGCGCCGTTCGGCGGATGTCATGGTGTCGGTATCGGCCATGGGGGACGAAACTTGGTCCGGGCGAAGTGAATTGCGTATATTAGCAGGTTGCGCCCGGCGGGCTGCAGTGCACGATCGACTGACAGGCTGGCCGGCGAGATCTCAATCGACCTGCCCTGGTGCAGCCCAAACTCGGTCACGAAGCCTGGCATGGACAACATTCGAATTCGCGGTGCACGCACCCACAATCTCAAGAACATCGATCTCGACCTGCCGCGCAACCGGCTGACGGTGATCACCGGCCTGTCGGGCTCGGGCAAGTCATCGCTGGCCTTCGACACACTCTATGCCGAGGGGCAGCGCCGCTACGTGGAGTCGCTGTCGGCCTATGCGCGGCAGTTCTTGCAGTTGATGGAAAAGCCGGATGTGGACCTCATCGAAGGCCTCAGCCCGGCGATCTCCATCGAACAGAAGGCGACCAGCCACAACCCGCGCTCAACGGTGGGCACGGTGACCGAGATCCACGATTACCTGCGCCTGCTCTTCGCCCGTGCCGGCACGCCCTACTGCCCCGACCACCCGGACCACCCGCTCGAAGCGCAGAGCGTGAGCCAGATGGTGGACCATGTGCTGGCGCTGCCCGAAGACACCCGGCTGATGATCCTCGCGCCGGTGGTGGCCAACCGCAAGGGCGAGCAGCTCGACCTGCTCGGCGAGCTGCGCGCACAGGGCTTCGTGCGGGTACGCATCGATGGCGAGGTGGTGGACCTCGACGCCGCCCCCAAGCTCGACAAGAACAAGCGCCACAGCATCGACGTGGTGGTCGACCGGCTCAAGGTGCGTACCGACGCCCGCCAGCGCCTGGCCGAATCCTTCGAGACCGCGCTCACCCATGCCGAGGGCCGCGCCATCGCGCTCGAAATGGACAGCGGTGCCGAGCACCTGTTCTCGTCCCGCTTCGCCTGCCCGGTGTGCAGCTTCGCGCTGGCCGAACTGGAGCCGCGCCTGTTCTCCTTCAACAACCCGGCCGGCGCCTGCCCCAAGTGCGACGGCCTGGGCGCCATGGAGTTCTTCGACGCCCAGCGTGTGGTGGCGCATCCGGCGCTGTCGCTGGCCGGTGGCGCCATCCGCGGCTGGGACCGGCGCAATCAGTTCTACTACCAGATGCTCACCTCACTGGCCAAGCACTACCAGTTCGACATCGAGGCGCCCTTTGAGGACTTGCCCGAGGCGGTGCGCGAGGTGGTGCTGCACGGCAGCGGCAAGACGGCGATCGCCTTCCGCTACCTGTCGGACAGCGGTCGCGCGGTGCTCAAGGAGCACCCCTTCGAAGGCATCATCCCCAACCTCGAGCGGCGCTACCGCGAGACCGACTCGCTGGCCGTGCGCGAAGAGCTGGCCAAGCTGCGCGGCACCCAGACCTGCCCGGTGTGCGCCGGCGCCCGCCTGCGCGCCGAGGCGCGCCATGTGCGCATCGGCACCCGTACCCTGCCCGAGCTGAGCCACCTGCCGCTGGCCGACTGCGCACACTACTTCGAGACCCTGCAGCTGACCGGCCACCGCGCCCAGATCGCCGACAAGATCGTGCGCGAAGTCACCAACCGCCTGCACTTCCTGATCAACGTCGGCCTCGACTACCTCACCCTGCAACGCTCGGCCGACACGCTCTCCGGCGGCGAGGCCCAGCGCATCCGCCTGGCCAGCCAGATCGGCTCCGGCCTGACCGGCGTGATGTACGTGCTCGACGAGCCCTCCATCGGCCTTCACCAGCGCGACAACGACCGCCTGCTCGGCACGCTCAAGCGCCTGCGCGACATGGGCAATACGGTGATCGTGGTCGAGCACGACGAAGACGCCATCCGCGCCGCCGACCATGTGGTCGACATGGGCCCAGGCGCCGGTGCACATGGCGGCCAGGTGGTGGCCGAGGGGCTGCCGGAAGACATCCTCCACCACCCCGATTCGCTCACCGGCGCCTATCTGTCGGGGCGGCGGTCCATCGCCATCCCGGCCCGGCGCGTCGCGCCGCGTGACGACCGCGAGCTGGTGCTGCGCGGCTGCCGCGGCAACAACCTCAAGGGCGTCGACCTGCACCTGCCGGTGGGTCTGCTCACCTGCGTCACCGGGGTGTCCGGCTCGGGCAAGTCCACCCTGATCAACGACACCCTGTACGCCGTCGCGGCGCGCCATCTGTATGGCTCGAATGCCGAGCCGGCAGCGCACGACAGCGTCGACGGGCTGGCCTTCTTCGACAAGGTCATCAATGTCGACCAGTCGCCCATCGGCCGCACGCCGCGCTCCAACCCGGCCACCTACACCGGCCTGCTGACGCCGATCCGCGAGCTGTTCGCCGGCGTGCCCGAAGCGCGCACCCGCGGCTACGGGCCGGGGCGCTTCTCGTTCAACGTCAAGGGCGGGCGCTGCGAGGCCTGCCAGGGCGATGGCCTGATCAAGGTCGAGATGCATTTTTTGCCCGACATGTACGTGCCCTGCGATGTCTGCCACGGCAAGCGCTACAACCGCGAGACACTGGACGTGCGCTACAAGGGCAAGACCATCCACGACGTGCTGGAGATGACCGTCTCACAGGCGCTGGAGTTCTTCGCACCGGTGCCGGCGGTGGCACGCAAGCTGCAGACACTGGACGACGTGGGCCTGGGCTACATCGGCCTCGGCCAGAGCGCCACCACGCTGTCGGGCGGTGAGGCGCAGCGGGTCAAGCTGGCGCTGGAGCTGTCCAAGCGCGACACCGGCCGCACGCTGTACATTCTCGACGAGCCGACCACCGGCCTGCATTTCCAGGACATCGAAATGCTGCTAGCGGTGCTGCACCGGCTGCGCGACCACGGCAACACGGTGGTGGTGATCGAGCACAACCTCGACGTGATCAAGACCGCCGACTGGCTGATCGACCTCGGGCCCGAGGGCGGCAACGGCGGCGGCACCATTCTGGCCGCCGGCACCCCGGAGACCCTCGCCGCGACCCCCGGCAGCCACACCGGGACCTACCTCGCGCCCATACTGGCACGTATCGCACAAACCCCTTGAAATACCGCGCCTCCAGGCGGATGTAACGAAATATTTGATTCATCGCAAATTCATCCCAGGCCCGGCCGGGTAGCGTTGAATCCCCATTTCTCGCCCACGGCCGCGCCATGAGCATCCGCCTCTTCATCCTGCTGACCTCGGCCTTGGTCGGGCTCGTCTTCGTCGGCGGCAGCTGGTATGCCGTTGGCAGCGGATTCAACGAGACGCTGACCCGCCATGCCCGCCACCAGGCCGAGGAAAGCGCCCGCCTGACGCAGGCCATGCTCTATGAGGTGATGAACACCGGGTGGTATCCGGATCAGGCGCGCGCTTTCAACGCAGCCCTGCGCGCGAGCAACCCCGACACCACCATCCGCATCCACAACACGGCGGCGCCCGGCGCCACCCCGGCCGACCGCGCGGCCGATCCGCTGCTGCGCGACGTCCTCGCTACCGGTGAGCCGCGCGAACAGGCCGCCAACGGCAATCTGCGCAGCGTCTTCCCGCTCATCGCCGAAGCGCGCTGCCTGAGCTGCCACAACCTGGCGCACGAAGGCGAGGTGCTCGGCGCCATCGAGGTGCGGGCACCGCTGTCGCAGGTTGTCTCCGAAGCGCTGTGGGCCTTCTTCTTCAGCGCCATGCCAAGCATCCTGCTGGGCATCGGCATCGCCGCGGGCGGCGTGTGGTGGGTCAGCCGTCGCATCGGACACAGCGTCGAAGCCGTCGAGCAACAGGTCAATACCATCGGCAGCATCGCCGACCTGAAGGCACTGAGCCATCCGACCGACACCCAGCCCTTTGCCGAAATCGCCCGCATCCAGCAGGCACTGGGCACGCTGGCCATGCGCCTGCGCTCGATCGCGGTAGACAAGGACATCCTGCTGTTCGAGATCGGGCTGCTCGAGAAATTCGTCATTACCTCCGAGGTCATCCGCGACTGGCGTGAATACGTCAATCAGTTGCTCACCGACATCAACGCGGTGATCGAAGTCCACGTGCTGTTCTCGGTGTTCCAGATCGACGACGAAGCCTTTGACGTGGAGGTGTTCTGGCACGGCCGGCCAACGGATACCCTGCGCACGATGGTCGAGCAACAGATCGCCGACGCGGTCAAGCACCACCCCCGCCTGTCCGGCCCGGCCGAGGTCACGCTGCGTCACCATCACGACAGCGAGTCCGCGCTATCGGCCGAGGTCGACGCCACCGAGCTGGCGCTCAAGGTCAAATCGCTGTTTGTCGAGCAGCCCAAGATCGGTGGCATCGTCGGCATTGGCGTGCATGCCGACACCCTCACCGACCAGACCCACATGCTGGTCCTCGAGAGCATCCTGTCGACCCTGCTCAACGTGGTCGGCTCGATCAAGGCCATCCACAAATACACCCGCGACCTGGAGTACTACGCCACCCGCGATCCCCTCACCGGGCTCTACAACCAGCGCGTGTTCTGGGAACTGCTGGGCTATGAAGTCGGCCGCAGCCAGCGTCATTCGACGCCCTTCACCCTGCTGCTGCTCGACCTCGACAACTTCAAGCTGATCAACGACCACTATGGCCACGCCTGTGGCGACCGCTTCCTGCAGCAGTTCGCTACCGGCGTCGGCGAGGCGCTGCGTCCGGGCGACATCTTCGCCCGCTACGGCGGCGACGAGTTCGTCGTGGTGCTGCCCGAGGCCGACCTGGAGCAGGGCTACACGGTGGCGCAACGGGTGCTGGAGGTGGCGCGCAGCGTGTCGATCGAAGCCAAGAACGGCGACCGCCTGCACGCCTCGGCATCGATCGGCGTGGCGGTCTATCCCGACCACGCGGCCGACCCGAAAGACCTCTTCCTGTTTGCCGACTCGATGATGTATCGCGCCAAGGCCGAGGGCAAGGAGCGGGTCCGCCTGCCCACCAACGCCGACGTGATGACCGTCTTCCGCGATCTGTCGGAAATGGGCGTCGCCGTGCTGGCTGCGGTCGAAGAAAAACGCATCACCCCGTACTTCCAGCCGATCATGGGCATTGCCAACAAACGGGTGGCGGCGGTCGAAGTGCTCTCGCGCATGGAGATCAACGGCGAGGTGATTCGCGCCGACCAGTTCATCGAAATCGCCGAGAAGGTCGGTGTCATCCACCGGCTCGACGCCATCGTGATCGAGGCTGCGCTGGCCCAGGTGGCCGGCACCGACTACGACGGCTACCTGTTCTTCAATCTCTCGCCACGCGCCCTGGTGCTGTCGGAATTCACCGCCACCCTGCGCAGCATCGTCGCCACCTCGGGCTTCCCGGCCGAGCGCATCGTGTTCGAGATCACCGAGCGCGACACGGTCAAGAACCTCAGCCTGATGCAGCGCTTCCTGTCCGAGCTGCGCTCGGAAGGCTTCAAGCTGGCCATCGACGACTTCGGCTCGGGCTTCTCCTCATTCCACTACCTGCGCAACTTCACCTTCGACTTCCTCAAGATCGAAGGGGATTTCGTGGCCAACATGCTCCACAACGACCGTGACCAGGTCTTCGTGCGCAGCATCACCGCGCTGGCCCGCCAGCTCGACATCCAGGTCATCGCCGAATTTGTCGAGAACGCCGAGATCCTCACCCTGCTGGAGGAAATCGGCATCGACTATGCCCAAGGCTATCTCATTGGTCGCCCCTCGGCACAGCCGCCGGGCACACCCTGCCCCACCCAGGCGGCCTGAGCCTGCCCTCAGGCCGCTTCGGCCGCCACCTCATCCGAGGCGCGCTCACCGCGGCTCAGATAGATGGTGCACGCCACCCGCAACAGCGATGAAAAGTTGCTGACATCGCCATGCCGGGCCAACTGCTCTTCGTGCAGCCTAGCGAGAAACTGCGGCAGGCTGAAACCCTCGGTGGCCGCCAACCGCTCGAGGATGTCCCAGAACTGGCGCTCCAGCGCCACACTGGTGACATGGCCGTTGAGGCGCACCGACCGCTTCACGGTTTCATAGTTGGCCGGGTCCTGCCCCGAATACAGATTGCACATGGCGACTCCTTGTAGCACCTCGCTACTACCCCGACGAACCGTCGACTCCCTACAGTGTAGTTGCCGCCGCGACGATGTCATCACCGCACGGCGCCCACCCTTCAGGAGGAGACCACAATGACACGCAAGATTCTGATACTGGCCGGCGATTTCGTCGAAGACTACGAACTGATGGTGCCCTTCCAGGCCATGCTGGCCGTCGGCTACACCGTCCATGCCGTGTGCCCCGGCAAACAGGCCGGCGAGCAGATCGCCACCGCCATCCACGACTTCGAAGGCGACCAGACCTACACCGAAAAGCGCGGCCACAACTTCACCCTCAACGCCAGCTTCGACGCCATCGACCCGGCCGACTACGACGGCCTCTGCATCCCCGGCGGGCGAGCCCCCGAATACATCCGCCTCAACACCCGTGTGCTCGACATCGTGCGCCACTTCGACCAGGCCCGGAAGCCGATTGCCGCGGTGTGCCACGGGCTGCAGGTGCTGGCCGCGGCCGACGTGCTGCGCAGCAAGCACTGCACCGCCTACCCGGCCTGCGGGCCCGACGTGCGCGCCGCCGGTGGGCACTACGAAGAGATCGCGGTCGACAGCGCCATGACCGACGGCAACCTGGTGTCCGCCCCCGCCTGGCCGGCGCATCCGCAGTGGATCGCCCAGTTCCTGGCCCTGCTCGGCACCACCATTCACCACGCCTGAACGGCCAACCGCCCCGGCCGGCGCCCCCTGCCCGCCGGGCAGCGGGAAAGCGGCGCCGGCCCCGGGCGCCTTGTGCTAGCTTCGACAGCTCGGTCGCCCCGCTGCGGGGCCGAACCCTGCCGATTTCCGCACCAAGGAGGCCCGTCATGCCGGATCCGACACCGTCTGTCGCCCAGGACCCTCAGAGCCGCTATCTGCGCCGCGTCGAGCGTCGGCTCAAGGTGCTCGACACCCTCGAAAAAGCCGGCATCGGCGTCTTCCTGCCGGCCGACAGCCAGCAGCGCAAGCATCACATCGACTTGCTCGCCCGCCTCATCGCCCGCCAGAGCGAGCTGCCGCAGCTACCGCGCAGCAGCTTCGACGAGGCCGCCAAACTGCTCGAGGCGCGCTTCGAAGCCATGCAGAAGCTGCTGCCCAGCGACGTCCAGCACCGCAACCGCATTCGCCGCAACTGGTAACGCAGGCCACGCCGGCGCCTCGCGGCTGACCCGCACCTCCAGCGCCGGCGAACGAACGCTGGCAGGGCTAGCGACAATTACGTCAGGGCCATCATTGCGGCGTCTCCGGCGGACGACGCGGGGGTGGCGGTGGCATGGTGGATGAGGGCTTCGGCAAGGCGGCCGCCGCATCGAGTTGATGGCGCACCTGGCGCGCCTCGCGGCGCGTGCGCAGGGTCCACGGCAGCATCGCCAGCACGCCGATCAGGCCACCGAGTACAACGGCCCAGAGCAGTGCCATCGCCACCGAGGTCTGGATCCGCCAGACCAC
>JAWKYX010000004.1:0-107930 GCA_041396265.1 Rhodocyclaceae bacterium | reverse complement strand
GCAGCCCGGGGCGGTCGGCGGCGGTGAGTGTCAGGATGTAGTGCTTGCCGCTGTCGTCGGCGCGCAGCCTGACCGCCGGCGCTACGGGGAAGTGGCGCACCTTGCGCGACAGCCGCGTATCCGTGGGGCGATCGATCGGCGCATCGGTGCTCAGCCGCGTGCTCAGCTCGTGCTCGATCAGGGCGAGGTGGTCCCGGTAGTGGGCATCGCCACCCGGGTTCTGCAGCACAAATGTGTCGAGGGCGAAGTTGTGCCGTGTGGTGTGCACCTTGGCGTCCAGAATGGTGTAGCCGAGCTTGCCGAAAAACCCGCACAACCGCTTGAACAGATCCCGCTGGTCGTGGGTGAACACCATCACCTGCAAGCCTTCGCCGCCCTCGCTCAGGCGTGCCTTGACCACCGGCTCGGGGCTGTCTGGGCGGTGATAGAGGTGGCGGGTGTGCCAGGCGATCTCGTCGGCCGAGTGGCGCATGAAGTACACCGAATCGAGCTTGGCCCACAGGGCATCCTCGGTGCCGGGGCGCAAGCCGAAATAGCGCAAGATGCGCGCCGCGTCCTGCTGGCGGTCGTCCAGACCGAGCGCCTCGACGGCCGAGGCGCCGCGCAGCAGCCGTTGCGTGGCATGGAAGAGATCCTCGAGCAGGCGGGCCTTCCAGCCGTTCCAGACCTTGGGGCTGGTGCCGCGGATGTCGGCGTGGGTGAGCAGATACAGCGCAATCAGCCGTTCTTCGTTACCGACGCGCGCGGCGAAGCGCTCGACCACCGCCGGGTCGGTAATGTCTTCCTTCTGGGCGACATGCGACATGACCAGATGGTGCTCGACCAGCCATTCGACCAACGCCGTATCTGCCGGCGCCATGGCGTGCTGTTCGCAGAAATTGCGGGCATCAACCATGCCGAGCTTGGAGTGATCGCCGCCGCGCCCCTTGGCGATATCGTGGAACAGCGATGCGACATACAGCAGCCAGTGGTCCTGGTAGCCCAGCATCAGCCGCGTCATCAGCGGGTATTCGTGCGCGTGCTCGCCCATGGTGAAACGGCGCAGATTGCGCAGCACCATCATGGTGTGCTGATCGACCGTATAGACGTGAAACAGGTCGTGCTGCATCTGGCACGAAATCTTGCGCCAGGGCGGGAGGTAGTTGCTCAGGATGCCGTACTGGTTCATGCGGCGGAAGTTATGGACGATGCCGCGGCGCGCCTTGAGCAGCGAGATGAAACGCTCGCGATTGGCCGGGTCGGCACGGAAGCGGGCGTTGATCTGGCGGCGATTGATCCACAGCGCACGCAAGGTACGTGCCGTCATGCCGGTCAGCTCCGAGCGCTGCTGCAGGATCTGGAACGCTTCGAGCATGGCTGATGGCGTGCGTTCGAACAGGTCCTCCTCGCGTATGTCCAGCAGGTCGCGCACGCTCTGGAAGTGCTCATTGATGAACAGCGGCGCGGCACGCTCCTGTCCGAACAGCACGTCCTGGTAGTTCAGCGACAGCAGGGTGTTGAGCTGCATCACCTTTTTGGCGGTCAGGTAGTAGCGCTGCATCAGCACTTCGGCCGCACGCTTGCCGGTCGTCGGCTTGATGCCGAAGGCCTTGGCGAGGTTCTCCTGGTGGTCGAAGAGCAGCCGGTCTTCGGCGCGGCCGGCGAGCAGATGCAGGCGAATGCGCACATGTTGCAGGAAACGCTCGGCCGAGCGCAGATCATTGGCTTCGTCGGCCGTAATCAGGCGCCGGTGCGCCAGATCGCGCCAGCTCTTGCCTAGGCCGGCAGCGCGGCTGACCCAGCCGAGCACCTGCAGGTCGCGCAAGCCGCCGGGGCTCTCCTTGCAGTTGGGCTCGAGCGCGTAGGGACTGTCTTCGTAGCGTGCATAGCGCTGCTCCTGCTCGCGTTGCTTGGCGGCGAAGAAGGTCGCCACATCGAGGTCGGCATGCAACTGCCGGTCGAGCTGGTCGAACAGCGCGCGCGGCCCGGCCAGGAGGCGTTTCTCGAGCAGATTGGTCTGAATCGTGACGTCTTGCCGGGCAGTCTCGATGCACTCCTCGACCGTGCGCACGCTATGGCCGATATGCAGGCCGATATCCCACAGCGCACCAACAAAGCCGGTGAGAGCCGCCTCATGCGCAGCGCCAATCTCGCCTGGCAACAGAACGAGCAGGTCGACGTCAGAGTAGGGATGCAGTTCGCCTCGGCCATACCCCCCGGTGGCAACCAGGGCAATGTCGGGCGGAAGGGCGAATGTGCGCCACAGCTGCTTGAGGGCGCTATCGACCAAGGCCGTACGTCCCCGGAGATAACTACGGGTCAGTGGGCGCTGGATATAGCTGTCGGCGAGCTTTTTTTCACCCGCGCGCACGGCATCTCGCACGGCGGAAATGGCCGCGCGCTGCGGGTCAACGGCGGCCTGTGCGGTCATGGCAGCAGCGCGTCGACCAGAGCAGGGCGGGCCGGCGTGCCGTCCGACACCGTCAAGACCTCGACGCCGGTGTCGGTCACCAGGATGGTGTGCTCCCATTGGGCCGAGAGGCTGCGGTCCTTGGTGACGATGGTCCAGCCATCGGGCAACTCCGAGATGGCGGCCTTGCCGGCGTTGATCATCGGTTCGATGGTGAAGGTCATGCCGGCCTTCAGTTCCAGCCCCGTACCGGCTCGGCCATAGTGCAGCACCTGCGGGTCTTCATGGAATTTCTTGCCGATGCCGTGGCCGCAGAACTCGCGCACGACGGAAAAACCGTTTTCTTCGGCATGCTTCTGGATGGCCGCCCCGATATCGCCCAGTCGCGCGCCGGGCTTGACCATGGCGATACCCACCCACATGCACTCGTAGGTCACCTGGCACAGGCGCTTGGCAAGGATGGATACGCCCGAGCCGACCTGGAACATGCGGCTGGTGTCGCCGTGGTAGCCGTCCTTGATGACCGTGATGTCGATGTTGACGATATCGCCCTTCTTCAGCGCCTTGTCGCTCGGCACGCCATGGCAGACCTGATGGTTGATCGAGGTGCAGATCGACTTGGGGTAGGGCGTGTAGCCGGCCGGCGCGTAGTTGAGCGGTGCCGGAATGGCTTTCTGGACGTTCACGATGTAGTCATGGCACAGCGTGTCGAGCTCATCGGTGGTCACGCCAGGTTTGACATGCGGCGTGATGAAGTCGAGCACTTCGGCGGCCAGACGGCCGGCGACGCGCATGCGTTGAATGTCTTCTGTGTTCTTGATGTCGATTGTCATGCTGGAATGGGCCAGGCAGGGGTCGGTAAAGGCGAAAGGCTATCGCATGGCGCCGCAGCCAGCAATCGTGCGTTCAATTCAGCGCATGCAGGCGCTTGAGCGCTGTCATGTTGCACTGCTATACTTGCGAGCTTGCTTGATCGTGGTGATCTTGCAAGACAAATCCACACGCCCGGCTTTACACCGGAAAGGGTCTGTCCGCATGGCGGGCAGTAGCGACCGCAAGGTTGCGTCCGGGCGGAGGCTTAACCCTTTAGGAGCAACACAATGTCTAACGTTACGATGCGCCAGATGCTTGAAGCCGGCGTTCACTTCGGCCACCAGACCCGTTTCTGGAACCCCCGCATGGCGCCGTACATCTTCGGCCAGCGCAACAAGATTCACATCGTCAACCTCGAGAAGACGATGGTCAACTACCGCGAAGCGATGGATTTCATTCGCAAGCTGGCCGCCAACAAGGGCACCATCCTGTTCGTCAGCACCAAGCGTCAGGCGCGTGAAATCATCGCCGAAGAAGCGCAGCGTTGCGGCATGCCCTATGTTGACGAGCGCTGGCTCGGCGGCATGCTGACCAACTTCAAAACGGTCAAGCAGTCGATCAAGCGCCTGAAAGACATGGAAGCCATGGTCGAAGACGGCTCCATCGACCGTCTGTCCAAGAAAGAAGCCCTGATGACTACGCGCGAAATCGAAAAACTGCGCAAGAGTATCGGCGGCATCAAGGATATGGGCGGCCTGCCCGACGCCATCTTCGTGGTCGATGTCGGCTACCACAAGATCGCCATCACCGAAACCCGCAAGCTGGGTATTCCTATCGTTGCCGTGGTCGACACCAATCACTCGCCCGAAGGCGTGGATTTCGTGATCCCGGGTAACGACGACTCCAGCCGCGCGATCCGCCTCTACGCCCGTGGCGCCGCCGACGCCGTGCTCGAAGGCCGCAGCCAGGCCATGCACGAAATCGTGGCCGCCGGCGGCGACGAGTTCGTCGAGGTGGAAGTGGAAGAAGGCGCTGCCGACGAAGCCCAGGGCTGAATCCGGACGCACCACTGATCAACTAAAGAATTCAGGAGTAAGCATGGCGGCAATTACCGCAGGCATGGTGAAGGAACTGCGCGAGAAGACCGACGCGCCGATGATGGAATGCAAGAAGGCGCTGACCGAAGCTGACGGCGATCTGGCCAAGGCGGAAGAGATTCTGCGCGTCAAGCTGGGCAACAAGGCCAGCAAGGCCGCCAGCCGCGTGACCGCGGAAGGCATCGTGGCCACCTGGATCGCCGATGACGGCAAACTGGCGGCGATGGTCGAACTCAACTGCGAGACCGACTTCGTGGCCAAGAACGACGACTTCCTGGCCCTGGGTGCCAAGCTGGCCGAAATGGTGGCCAAGCAGAATCCGGCCGATGTCGCCGCGCTGTCGGCGCTGGAAATCGACGGTCAGACGGTGGAAGCCGTTCGCGCTGCGCTGGTGGGCAAAATCGGCGAGAACATGTCGATCCGTCGCTTCGCCCGCATCCAGACCGAAGGTGCCGTGGCCAGCTACATTCACGGCGGCTCGAAGATTGGCGTGCTGGTTGACGTCGTCGGCGGTGACGAGGAGCTGGGTCGTGATCTGGCCATGCACATCGCTGCCAGCAAGCCCAAGGCGCTGTCGAGCGAGCAGGTTGACGCTGCGCTGATCGAAACCGAGCGTCGCATCGCCACCGAAAAGGCCGCCGAGTCGGGCAAGCCGGCAGAGATCGTTGCCAAGATGGTTGAAGGCACGGTGCAGAAGTTCCTGAAGGAAGTGACGCTGCTGGGCCAGCCGTTCGTCAAGAACGACAAGCTGACCATCGACGCGCTGCTCAAGTCGAAGAACGCAACGGTCGGCAGCTTCGTGCTGTTCATCGTTGGTGAAGGCATCGAGAAGAAGGTCGATGACTTCGCAGCTGAAGTGGCTGCCCAGGCGGCCGCTGCGGCGAAGAAGTAATTGCCGGAGAGCCCCCGCATGACAACCCCCGCTTACCAGCGCATCCTGCTGAAACTTTCCGGCGAGGCCCTGATGGGTGATGATGCCTACGGCATCAACCCCGATGTGGTTTCGCGGATTGTGGGTGAAGTGGCTGAAGTCGCCCGCATGGGTGTGCAGGTGGGGGTGGTCATTGGCGGAGGCAATATTTTCCGGGGCATGGCCGGTGCGGCATCCGGTATGGATCGCGCAACAGCCGACTACATGGGCATGTTGGCGACCGTAATGAATGCCATGGCGCTGGCCGATGCCATGCGTGCGGCGGGCGTGGTCGCACGCGTCCAGTCGGCGCTGAATATCGAGCAGGTTGTTGAGCCCTATATCCGCGGCAAGGCGATCCGCTATCTTGAAAATGGGCGCGTGGTCATTTTTGGCGCAGGTACCGGCAACCCGTTTTTCACCACCGACACTGCCGCTGCACTGCGTGGGGCCGAAATCGGTGCGCAAATCGTGCTCAAGGCGACCAAGGTCGATGGCATCTACACTGCCGACCCGAAGCGCGACCCCCATGCTGAGCGCTTCAGCCGGATCAGTTTCGATGAAGCCATCAGCCGCAACCTGCAGGTGATGGATGCCACGGCATTCGCCTTGTGCCGTGATCAAAAGCTGCCGCTCAATGTGTTCAGCATCTTCAAGTCCGGTGCGCTCAAGCGCGTCGTGATGGGTGAAGATGAAGGCACACTGGTCTACTGCTGAGGAATCCGACATGATCTCTGAACTGAAAGTAGCCACCGAAAAGAAAATGAAGAAGTCGGTGGAGGCGCTGAACAACGACCTCGGAAAGATCCGCACGGGCCGCGCCCATACCGGTTTGCTCGACCATGTCACGGTCGAGTACTACGGCAGCATGGTGCCGGTCAATCAGGTGGCCAACGTCACGCTGGTCGACGCACGTACCATCGGCGTCCAGCCGTGGGAAAAGAACATGGTGGGCAAGGTCGAGAAGGCCATTCGCGACTCTGATCTCGGCCTCAATCCGGCCTCGGTCGGCGATCTGATCCGTGTGCCGATGCCGGCCCTGACCGAAGAGCGTCGCCGTGACCTGATCAAGGTCGTCAAGCAGGAAGGCGAGGGCGCCAAGGTCGCGATCCGCAACCTGCGCCGCGATGCCAACAGCTCGCTGAAAGATGCCCTCAAGGACAAGCTGATCTCGGAAGACGAAGATCGCAAGGCCCAGGACGACATCCAGAAACTGACCGACAAGTACATTGCCGAGGTCGATGCACTGCTGGTGCAGAAAGAACAGGACATGATGCAGGTCTGAGCGGGCCCCGTGCCGCTCGACTCTGGGTCACCACCTAGGATGGCAACATCCAAATTCGCTAGTTCGACACGCGCGATTCCGGCGCGTGACGCCGGGCCTCAGCATGTTGCCATCATTATGGATGGCAACGGTCGCTGGGCCCGCAAGCGCTTCCTGCCCCGCGTTGCCGGCCACGTCCGTGGTGTGGAGGCGGTGCGCAGCATCATCCGCTGCTGTATCGAACGCAACATCTCGCACCTGACGCTGTTCGCCTTCAGTTCGGAGAACTGGCGTCGCCCCGCGGACGAAGTATCGTTCCTGATGCAGTTGTTCATGCGCTCGCTCAAGAAAGAGATCGAGCGGATTCACGAAAACAATATCCGATTCCGGGTGATCGGCGACCTCAGTCGCTTCGATGCGTCGCTGGTCACCATGATCGAGGACGCCGAAGCGCTCACCGCCGGCAATACCCGCCTGAGCCTGACGGTGGCCGCTAACTATGGCGGGCGCTGGGACATTCTTCAGGGTGTCAGGAAACTGGTCGCGGAGGCGGGCAGCGACGCGGACATCACAGAAGAGGCGCTAGAGCCGCATCTGTCGATGGCCTTCGCGCCCGAGCCCGACCTGTTCATCCGCACCGGCGGCGAAAAACGCATCAGCAACTTCCTGCTGTGGCAACTGGCCTACACCGAACTCTATTTCACCGACACCCTGTGGCCGGATTTCGGTGACGCAGCGTTCGACGAGGCGCTCGCCTCGTACAACCAGCGCGAGCGCCGCTTCGGCCGCACCAGCGAACAACTCGAGCCCCCCTCCGAATCGGCCAAAGGCGCGTCCCGTGCTTAAAGCCCGCATCCTGACCGCCATCGTCATGCTGGCGGTCCTGTCGCTGGCGCTGGGCGTGTTTCCGGCCCCTGCCTGGATTATGTTCGTTGCGCTGATTGCGGCATTGGCGGGCTGGGAGTGGGGCGGGCTTGCCAAGTGGTCGTCGACGCCCCGCGTCGCCTATGGCGCGCTGCTCGGCGCGCTTGTGGCCCTGATTGCCGCAGGCGGCGGCCTGTGGGCGCCGCCGGTGCGCCCGGCCGTGCTGATGCCCATTCTTCTGCTGTCGGTCGGCTTCTGGTTGATCTGCGCCTTTCCCTGGCTGCTGCGGCGCTGGCCGCTTGGCCAGGGGCTGCCGGCGATGCTTGTCGGCATGATCGTGGTGGTGCCGACCGGCGTCGCCATGATCTACCTGCGCCATGTCGACGTCGCGCTCTTGCTCGCCGCCATGGCTATCGTCTGGATTGCCGATATCGCCGCCTATTTTTCCGGCCGTGCGTTTGGCCGGCGGAAGCTGGCGCCAGCGATCAGCCCCGGCAAGAGCTGGGAGGGGGTCATCGGTGCCATCGTCGCCGTCGAACTCTACGGCCTGGTGCTGAGCCGGTATGCCGGAATTGAACTCTCAGCGCAGACCGTCCTCCTAGGTGCGGTGGCATTGGCTGTACTCACGGCCATCAGTGTCATTGGCGACTTGTTTGAATCGCTACTGAAGCGGCAGGCCGGCATCAAGGACAGCAGCGGCTTGTTGCCGGGTCACGGCGGCATCCTCGACCGGATCGACAGCCTGACGTCGACACTGCCGATGGTGGCGTGCCTGGTGGTGTTGCTGGCGGACTGAAAGCCCGCCGTCAGCGCGCCCCGGGGCTGCACCGCCAACGGGAGCCACATGTTTCGATATTCATCGTAGGCAGGGTATGCAAAGCTTGACCATCCTTGGCGCAACCGGCTCGATCGGTGTCAGCACGCTCGACGTGGTGGCCCGACACCCCGACCGCTATCGCATCTTTGCCCTGACCGGGCGGACACAGCTGGCCCGCCTTGCGGCGCAGTGCATCCGCTTCAAGGCGCGCTATGCCGTGGTCGACGCACCGGAGGCCGCCACCCGCTTGCAGACCCTGTTGGCCGAGGGCGGCGGCACCACCGAGGTCTTGCATGGCGCCGATCAACTTGCGGCGGTATCCGAAGCGCCGGAGGTCGATGCGGTGATGGCGGCAATTGTCGGCGCCGCTGGCCTGCGCCCGACGCTGGCCGCCGCCAGGGCAGGCAAGCGCGTGCTGCTCGCCAACAAGGAAGCGCTGGTGATGTCCGGCGCCCTCTTCATGTCCGCGGTCGCCGCCGGCGGGGCGACGCTGCTACCGATCGACAGCGAGCACAATGCGGTATTCCAGTCGCTCCCGGCAACCTATCGGCGCGACCCGGCCTCAGCAGGTGTCCGCCGCGTGCTGCTGACCGCCTCCGGTGGCCCGTTTCGCGACCGCGATGTCGACTCGCTGTCACGTGTCAGTCCGGATGAAGCCTGCGCCCACCCGAACTGGGCGATGGGGCGCAAGATTTCGGTCGACTCCGCGACCATGATGAACAAGGGGCTCGAGGTCATCGAAGCGCACTGGCTGTTCGGTGTGCCGGCCGAATGCATCGAGGTGGTGGTCCATCGCCAGAGCGTGATCCACTCGATGGTCGAGTACGCCGACGGCTCAGTGCTGGCGCAACTTGGCAACCCCGACATGCGCACGCCGATTGCCCATGCGCTGGCCTTTCCGGAGCGGATCGATGCCGGCGTCAGCCCGCTCGATCTGTGTGCGATCGGTCACCTCGATTTCGAGCGGCCGGACCATCGCCGATTCCCCTGCCTCCCGCTGGCCTACGCCGCATTGCGTGCAGGGCGGGGCGTGCCGGCGGCGATGAACGCAGCGAACGAAATCGCCGTCGACGCCTTCCTCGCCGGTCGACTGGCCTATCTGTCGATTGCCCGAGTTGTCGAGGCGGTCATGGCGCGCATGGGCAGCGCGGGCGACGCCAGCATCGAAGAACTTGAAGCGGTCGACGCCGAGGCCAGGGCGCTGGCCGGTGCGCTGGTCCAGTCGGCAGAGGCGGCGTGATGTCGATCTTCCAGTACCTCATTCCGTTTGTCGTCGGCCTCGGACTCCTGATCCTCATCCACGAGCTGGGCCACTACTCGGTGGCACGGTGGTGCGACGTCAAGGTGCTGCGATTTTCGGTGGGTTTTGGCCGTCCGCTGCTCAAGTGGCGCGCCGGCAAGGACCAGACCGAATGGGTGCTGGCCGCCTTTCCGCTTGGTGGCTACGTCAAGATGCTCGACGAACGGGAAGGGGAGGTATCCGACGCCGAACGGCCGCGGGCCTTCACCCAGCAAAGTGTGTGGCGCCGATTTGCCATTGTCGCGGCGGGTCCGCTGGCCAATCTGGCATTGGCGGTACTGCTGTATTGGGTGGTCTTCGTCGGCGGCGTTGAGGAGTTGCGGGCGCGGGTCGATGTCACCCGCCCCGACAGCGTGGCCGCTCAGGCCGGCTTTGTCAGCGGCGACGAAATCGTTCAGGTCGGTGACGAGACGGTACGCACCTGGCAGGACTGGCGCTGGCGACTGCTCAAGGCGGTGCTCGACGAGCCCGCCATCGATGTCACGGTGGTAACGGCCGACGGCGCACGTGTCACCCGCCATGTCTCGCTGCTCGGCATCACCATCGACGAGGAAAAGAACGATCCGGTCGCCCAGCTCGGCTTTCGCCCCCATCGACCGGTGATTCCACCGCTGGTCGGTGAAGTCGTCGCCGACGGTCCAGCAGCGCTCGCCGGCTTGCGTGCTGGCGACACGGTGGTGGAGATCGACGGCGCCCCGATTGCGGACTGGACGGAACTGGTTGAACAGGTCAGCGCTGCCCCCGGCCGTGCCATGCAGTTCACCTGGCTGCGCGATGGTGTCCGGATGGCGGGCACGCTGACGCCAGAAGCGGCCGAGCGCAATGGCGAGCGAGTAGGGCGGGTTGGCATCATGGTGGCGCCACTGCCCGAGGGGCGTGAAGCCATGTTCGTGACGGTCTCCCACGGACCAATCGAAGGGTTCGGAAAGGCCGTCGCCCAGACCTGGGAAATGAGCACCTTCAGCCTGGCCATGATCGGCCGCATGCTGACCGGTGAACTGTCCTGGAAAAACCTCAGCGGTCCGGTCACGATTGCCGACTACGCGGGCCAGAGCGCGCAGATGGGGATCGACCATTACCTCAAGTTTCTGGCCCTCATCAGCATCAGTCTCGGGGTGCTCAACCTGCTCCCCATCCCGGTGCTGGACGGTGGGCATTTGCTGTATTATGTGATCGAAATGCTGCGAGGCGGCCCCGTCCCGGAACGCGTGATGGAGATTGGCCAGCAAGTCGGTCTTGCCCTTCTCGTCATGCTCATGGCTTTCGCTTTTTACAACGACATCAACCGCCTGATTTCTGGCTGATTCCTCAATGAAACTGAAGCTTCTTTCCGGGTTGCTCGCAGCCCTGTCCGTGGCCGCACCTGCGTTCGCGTTTGACACCTTTGTCGTCAAGGATATTCGCGTTGAAGGCATCCAGCGAACCGAGGCCGGCACGGTGTTCACCTACCTCCCGGTCAAGGTGGGCGACCGCTTCTCCGAAGCTCAGGCAGCCGACTCGATCAAGGCACTGTTTGCCACCGGCTTTTTCGACGATGTGCGCATCGAGGTCGAGAACGATGTGCTGGTCGTGGTGGTCGATGAGCGCCCCGCCGTGGCACAGATCGATTTCTCCGGCGTCAAGGAATTCGACAAGGACGCACTCAAGAAGGGCCTCAAGGATGTCGGCCTGGGCGAGTCGCGCATTTTCGACCGTTCGGTGCTCGAGCGCGCCGAGCAGGAACTCAAGCGCCAGTACCTGACCCGCGGCAAATACGCTGCCACCGTCCAGACCACCGTCACGCCGCTCGAGCGCAACCGAGTCGCGGTGCGCTTCGATGTCGACGAGGGCGAGGTGGCCAAGATCCGCCAGATCAAGATCGTCGGCGCGACGCTGTTCGAAGAAGAAGACCTGCTGGATCTTTTCGAGCAGACCACCCCCGGTTGGCTGACCTGGTACACCAAGTCCGACCAGTATTCGAAGCAGAAGCTCTCTGGCGACCTCGAAACCCTGCGCTCGTTCTACCTGAACCAGGGCTACCTCGATTTCAGCATCGACTCCACGCAGGTGTCGATCACGCCGGACAAGAAAGACATCTACATCACCATTGCGGTGACCGAAGGCGAGAAGTACACCGTCTCCGCCGTTTCGCTGACCGGCGATCTCATTCTGGATGACGCCGAGTACCGCGACCTCGTCAAGGTCAAGGCCGGCGACGTGTTCTCGCGCGAAGCGCTGACCAACACCAACAAGGCCATCACTGAGCGGCTGGGCAACGAGGGCTACGCCTTCGCCAACGTCAACGCCGCCCCCGAGGTCGATCGCGAAAAGCACCAGGTCGCGTTCACGATCTTCGTCGATCCGGGCAAGCGGGTGTATGTCCGCCGTATCAACGTCGAAGGCAACGACCGTACCCGCGACGAAGTCGCCCGCCGCGAAATGCGCCAGATGGAAGGCGCCTGGTATGACGGCGAGCGCATCAACAAATCCAAGGTCCGCCTGGATCGCCTCGGCTTCTTCGAAGAAGTGGCGGTGCAGACACCGGCCGTGCCCGGCACCACCGACCAGGTGGATGTGAACTTCAAGGTCAAGGAACGCCAGACCGGCAACCTGTCGCTGGGCGTGGGCTTCTCGAGTTCCGACAGCGTCGTGCTCTCGGCCGCCGTGGCGCAGCAGAACCTGTTCGGCTCGGGCAACGCACTGAATCTCCAGCTCAATACCAGTGCAAGCACGCGCACCTACTCGCTGTCCTACACCAATCCCTACTACACGGTCGATGGCATCAGCCGCGGCTTCGACGTTTACCACCGCACCTACGACGCAGATTCGCTCGACTTGGCGCGTTACAAGACCGCCTCGACCGGCCTGGGCCTGCGCTACGGCTTCCCGATTGCCGAAGACGACCGGATCAACGTCGGTCTGACGGTCGACCGGACAGAAGTCACCACTTTTGACGACAGCCCGGTGCAATACAAGGACTTCGTCACAGCCTTCGGCAACGAAGCCACCAGTCTGCTCGGCTCGATCAGCTGGTCGCGCGATGGCCGCGACAGCCTGATCTACCCGCGTAAAGGCCAGTATCAGCGCGCCTTCCTTGAGCTTGCCATCCCCCCCGCAGAGCTGCGCTACGCCAAGGCGTCGTATCAGCACCAGTACTGGTTCCCGATCGGGCAGGACTCGGCCTTCATGGTCAACGGCGAGGTGGGCTGGGCCGTTGGTTATGGTGGCAAGCCCTTGCCCTTCTTCAAGAACTTCTACGCCGGCGGCATCGGGTCAGTCCGCGGCTTCAAGCAAAGCTCGCTGGGTCCGCGAATCCTCAATACCGACGGCGATCTGGACGCCATCGGAGGCAACCGGCGCATCATTGCCAATGCTGAGTACTATTTCCCGCTGCCCGGCACGGGGCGCGACCGCAGCTTCCGGTTGTCGGCATTTTTCGACGTCGGCAATGTGTGGGGGCAGGATGAGAAACTCGAGTTCAGCGAGCTGCGCTATAGTGCCGGCCTTGGATTCTCCTGGAGTTCGCCGATCGGGCCGCTGAAACTCAGCGTGGGTTTCCCGATCAAGAAAGAAGAAGACGACAAGATCCAGCGATTCCAGTTCCAGCTTGGCTCGGTGTTCTAACCCGGGCCGGCCCGTCATATTTCGGAGGTTTGCGTGAAGTTTTCCCGTTATTCAATTTATGTATTTGCGGCTTTGATGCTGGGTGCGGGCTCTGCCATGGCCCAGGCGCGTATCGGTTTTGTCAATTCCGAGCGCGTCATGCGTGAAGCGGCGCCGGCCGTCCAGGCGCAGCAGCGACTCGAGAAGGAGTTCGCCAAGCGTGATGGTGAACTGCAAGGCATTGCCAAAGAACTGCAGGCGATGCAAAGCAATCTGGAAAAGAACAGCCTGACCATGCCTGAAGCCGAGCGCCGCAAGAAAGAGCGCGACTTCGGCGACCTGAGCCGTGATTTCCAACGCCGCCAGCGCGAGTTCCGTGAGGATCTCAACCAACGCCGCAACGAAGAGCTGGCCACGGTGCTCGATCGCGCCAACAAGGTGGTAAAGAAGATCGCCGAGGCGGAAAAGTACGACATCATCTTCCAGGAAGCCGTCTACGCCAGCCCGAGCATCGACATCACCGACAAAGTGATCAAGGCACTGGCCGAGAACCCTTAAGGGCGAGCGTGTTGTGGCCATACGCGTCGATGACATCGTCTCCCGTCTGGGCGGAGAGTTGCTCGGACCGGGCGACACACTGATCCGAGCACTGGCACCGCTCGACAGTGCTGGTCCGGACGAGATCAGTTTTCTTGCCAACCCGAAGTACCGTAAACAGCTCGACAGCACCGCGGCGGCGGCCGTCATCGTCGGCGCGGGGCTGACCCCGCCGGCCGGCAAGAGCTACATCGTCTCCGATGCGCCCTATCTGTACTTTGCGCGTGTCGCGCAGTTGCTCCATCCCGAACCGCCGCCCGATCCGGGTGTCGACCCACGGGCGAGCGTGAGCAGCGAGATCCCGGCCTCTGTCCGGGTCGAGGCCGGTGCCTGCATCGACGCCTCGGTGGTGCTCGGTGAGGACGTGGTCATCGGTGCCGGCTCGGTGGTCGGCCGCGGCTGCCGCATCGGTGCTGGGACGCGACTGAGCGCCAACGTAACCCTTTATCCGGACTGTGTCATCGGCGCCCGGTGCCGCATCCACTCAGGTGCGGTGATCGGCGCCGACGGCTTTGGCTATGCCCGTGAGCGCGATGGGCGGTGGGTCAAGATCCCGCAGACGGGCAGGGTGGTGATTGGCGACGATGTCGAGATCGGTGCCAATACCACCATCGACCGCGGCGCCATGGACGACACCGTAATCGGCGACGGCGTGAAACTCGACAACCAGATCCAGATTGCGCACAACGTCACCATCGGCGCCATGACGGCCGTGGCCGGCTGCGTTGGCATTGCCGGCAGCACCCGGATCGGAGCGCGCTGCATGATCGGTGGCCAGGCGGGCATCATCGGCCACCTCGAGATCGCCGATGATGTGATGGTCTCCGCCGGCACCCTGGTCACCAAATCAATACGAAAAGCGGGCGTCTACACCGCTAACCTGCCGCTGCAAGCCCATGGCGACTGGGTCAGAGAGTTTTCTCACCTGCGTCACCTCGACAGCATGGCGGCGCGCATACGCGAACTTGAAAAACGACTGGACAAGGGAGAAGCCTCGTCGTGACCACACTAGATATCAACGAGATCGTGAAGTACCTGCCGCACCGTTATCCGTTCCTGCTGGTCGACCGCGTGGTCGAACTGGAAGAGGACAAGCGCGTGGTGGCGATCAAGAACGTCACCATCAACGAACCGTTTTTCCCGGGCCATTTCCCGAACCATCCGGTCATGCCGGGCGTGCTCATCGTCGAGGCGATGGCGCAGGCGGCCGCAGTGCTGTCGTTCAAGAGCATGGGCATCATGCCGGACGAAAACTCCCTGGTGTTGTTCGCCGGGATCGACAACGTCCGCTTCAAGCGGCCGGTCACGCCCGGCGACCAGCTGGTGATGGAAGTGGAGATCGTCAACAGCAAGCGCAACATCTACAAGTATCACGGCGTAGCCCGCGTCGATGGCCAGGTGGCTGCCGAGGCCGATCTCATGTGCGCGCTCAAGACCAAACCATGATTCATCCGACGGCCATCATTCACCCGGATGCCAAGCTGGCCGATGGTGTCAGCGTGGGCGCCTACAGCCTGATCGGACCACATGTCGAGATCGGTGCGAATACGCGAATCGGCCCGCATGTGGTCATCGAAGGCTACACCCGCATCGGTGCCGACAACGAGATTTTCCAGTTCTGTTCGATCGGTGCATCGCCCCAGGACAAGAAGTACGACGACGAACCGACGCGACTCGAAATCGGCGACCGCAATACCATCCGCGAGTACTGTTCGTTCAATGTCGGCACCTCGCAGGACGCGGGCGTCACCCGGGTCGGCAACGACAACTGGATCATGGCCTACGTTCACGTCGCGCATGACTGCCAGGTGGGTGATCACACCATCTTCGCCAACAACGCCACCCTGGCCGGCCATGTTCACGTCGGCGACTGGGCCATTCTCGGCGGATTTACCGGAGTCCACCAGTTCGTCCGCGTCGGTGCGCATTCGTTCTGCGGTGTCGGTACCGTGCTGCTGCAGGATCTGCCACCCTTTGTCACCGTCTCCGGCAATCCGTCGCGCCCGCATGGCATCAACAGTGAGGGCCTGAAGCGGCGCGGCTATTCGTCTGACGAGATCATGGCCATCAAGCGCGCCTACCGGTCGCTCTATCGTTCAGGCCTGAGTCTCGAGGAGGCCCGTCAGCACATCGCTGCGGCTGCGCACGAGAACGAAGCAGTGAAGCCATTCTCGGACTTCATCGCGGTCTCCAATCGCGGCATCGTCCGCTGACGCCATGGGCTTACGCATCGCCCTGGTCGCGGGCGAGGCCTCCGGCGACCTGCTAGCCAGCCACCTCATCGCAGCGCTCAAGGCACGTGTGCCGGCGCTGCGCTGTGAAGGTATCGGCGGCCCCAAGATGGAAGCGGCCGGATTCGAGGCCTGGTGGCCCTATGACCGGCTCGCGGTGCACGGCTATGTCGACGCGCTCAAGCGCTATCGCGAGCTGTCGCGCATGCGGCACGCCTTGCTCAATCGCCTCCTGAAGGATCCGCCGGACGTCTTCATCGGTGTCGATGCGCCAGACTTCAATCTCTGGCTCGAGCAGCAATTGCGTCGTCATGGCGTGCGCACCGTGCATTTCGTGAGCCCCTCGATCTGGGCCTGGCGGGGCGGGCGGATCAAACGCATTCGCAATGCGGTCGACCACATGCTCTGCCTGTTTCCGTTCGAACCCGCCATTTACGACGCCGCCGGCGTGCCGGCCACCTATGTCGGCCACCCACTGGCCGACACCTTTCCGCTCGCCCCCAACCAGCACGAAGCGCGCGAGCGCCTCCATCTGCCGCAGCGCGCGCCGGTGTTCGCCTTGTTGCCGGGCAGCCGGGCGTCGGAAGTGACCAACCTGGCGCCCCTGTTCATCGACACCGCCAAGTATCTGCTCGCGCGCTATCCCGACGCCCGCTTCCTCGTGCCGCTGGCCACCCGCGAGACCCGCACCTTGTTCGAGCACGCCCAGTACGCTGCCGACGCCAGGGATCTGCCGCTGAGCCTGCTGTTCGGCCATGCCGTCGACGCCATGACGGCCGCCGATGTGGTGCTGGTTGCCAGCGGCACGGCCTCGCTCGAAGCGGCGCTGCTCAAGCGTCCGATGGTCATCGCCTATCGCATGGGCGATTTTCAGTACCGCATGATGAAGCGCATGGCCTATCTGCCATGGGTCGGCCTGCCGAACATCCTGTCCAACGAAGGGGTCGTGCCCGAACTGCTGCAGGACAATGCCACACCGGAAGCGCTCGGCGAGGCGTTGGCGCGCTGGTTCGACGATGTCGCCGCCCGCGAGGCGCTCGCCCAACGCTTCACCGCCTTGCACCATACACTGCGCCAGGACACCGCCCAACGGGCGGCCGATATCATCCTCCCGATGCTCAAGGGCGGCGCCGATGCACACGCATGAGCACCGGTTGATCTGTGGCGTCGACGAAGCCGGGCGCGGACCGCTGTGTGGCTCGGTCGTTGCCGCAGCGGTCATTCTCGATCCCGTCCGGCCGATCGACGGCCTTGCCGACTCCAAGAAACTCACCGAAAAGCGGCGCGACCTGCTCGCGCCGATCATCCGCGAGCGGGCGCTGGCCTGGGCGGTGGCTGAAGCCAGCGTCGAGGAAATCGACCAGCTCAACATCCTCCACGCCACCATGCTTGCCATGAAGCGTGCGGTCGAAGCGCTCGATGTGGCACCTGACGAAGTACTGGTGGACGGCAACCGTTGCCCGCAGATCGCCTACCCGGTGCAGGCCGTGGTCAAGGGCGACGCGCTGGTCGCCGCCATTTCCGCGGCCTCGATCCTCGCCAAGACCGTGCGCGATGCGCAGATGCTTGCGCTCGACGCGGCCTACCCGCAGTATGGCCTGGCCGCCCACAAGGGCTATCCGACCGCCGCCCATCTGGCCGCCATTCGGCAGTACGGCGTGAAAGACTTCTACCGCAAGAGTTTCGGCCCGGTTCGCGCGCTGTGGCTCAATCCGCCCCTGTTCGAGGAGTGACCGCATGAACGCGCCACATATCCTGTTGTTCTTCCATCTACTCGGGGTGATCGTCTGGGTCGGCGGCATGGCCTTTGCCTATCTGTGCCTGCGGCCGGCGGCCGGGGCTTTGGCGCCGCCAGAGCGACTGCGACTGTGGCGCGATGTCTTTTCGCGCTTCTTCCCCATGGTGTGGGTCGCGGTGCTGACCATTCTGATCACCGGCTTCGGCGGCCTGATGGCGGTTGGCTTTGCCAACGCGCCGCGCGCCTGGCACATCATGATGAGCGTCGGCCTGGTGATGATCGCCATCTACGCCTATGTGTGGTTCGTGCCGTGGCAGCGCTTGCGGCAGGCCGTGGCGGCCGAGCGCTGGCCCGACGGCGCTGCCGCCCTCGGCCGGATCCGGCAGGCGGTGGCCGTCAATACCAGCCTTGGGTTCATCAACGTCGCGGTGGCGACGCTCGGCCTGGCGGCATGATCACCATCCACTCGCGCGACAATCCGCTGGTCAAGCGCATCCACGCGCTGTCGACCTCCGGGCGCGAGCGGCGCAAGACCGGGCTGACGGTACTCGATGGCGCCCATCTGGTGAGCGCTGCCCTCGACGCCGGCTTGCCATTGACTCAGCTGGTGGTCAGCGACAGCGGCTTGCACCGCGAAGAGCACCGCGCGCTGCTCGACCGCAGCGCTGGCCGCTGCCCGGTTGCCAGCCTGCCCGACACCCTGTTTGCGCATGTCAGCGCCGTCGACTCGCCATCGGGCCTGCTGGCCCTGATGCAGATGCCGGCCAGCGAGGCGCCCGTCGTGTCCGCCACGAGCTCGCTGGTCGTGCTCGATGCGGTGCAGGACGCCGGCAACCTCGGCACCTTGCTGCGCACCGCCGCTGCCGCCGGCATCGAGCTCGCCTTACTGACCGACGGCTGCGCCCAGGCCTGGTCGCCGCGCGTGCTGCGCGCGGGCATGGGCGCGCATTTCCGGATGCAGGTGCTCGAGCATGTCGACGTTTCTGCGCTGCTATCCGGCTACACCGGGCAGATCGCGGCAACCGTCCTCAGCGTGCAGAGCCGCTCGCTCTTCGCTCTCGACCTGACCGGCCCAACGGCCTGGCTGTTTGGCGCCGAAGGGCGTGGCCTGTCGGCCGATCTGCAGGCGATGGCCACCACTCAGGTGCACATCCCGATGCCCGGGCAGGTCGAGTCGCTCAATGTCGCCGCTGCGGCCGCAATCTGCCTGTTCGAGCAGGTTCGCCAGCGCGGCTGAGCGCTCCGCCGCAACGTTTGTCGCCTGGAACCGGCCATGTGCGTGCACTACGTCACGCACCGGCCGTTGTCGTCAGTAATTGCTGTAATGTTTTGTGACGATTTGCCGAGAACATCTCCGGGGAGTAGGAGACCCTTCGTCAGTCAGAAAAAAGCTTGACCCCTTGCATCCCGATAGACGGAACAATCCGCGGCGGCTGCAAGGCATCCACACCTGGAGACAAACGATGATGCTTGCCTATGCCAAGACGGCAAAAGGCGTGGCGGAGGTCGAGACACGAGCCGATCGCCTCAAGCCCGCCCTCCGACGACTGTTGATCCTCGTCGACGGAAAAAAACCCCTCGAAATCCTCAAGTCGCTGATTGGTAGCGACACCATTGAAGAGCCGCTCACGCAGTTGATTGACGGCGGCTATATCGAGCCGATCGAGGCCGCCAACGACCCTGCGAGCCCGCAGACCACACCCGCGCCGGCGCAAAGCTTCGACCTGGCCAGCCTGCCCGAGACGCGCGACCCGAAGGCGCTCGACAAGGCCCGGAACTTCATGATCAACACGCTCAAGCATTTCCACGGGCCGTACACCAAGCTCGACCTGATGCGTCAGGTGCAGGCCAGCGAGAGTCATGCCGAGCTGCGCACGCACTACACCGACTGGCTGCGCTGCATGCACGAGTCGATCATGGCCGAGCGCCGGCTCGACGAACTGAACCGGCAGCTGTTCGACGTGCTGTAGCGGGCGCTTCGCCCTTGTGACAAGCGCCGTGACGTGTCACGGCGTCAGCGTCGGCAGCACCAGGGTCCGGACGGCTGCCGGATCGTTGTCGGGCTGGAAGGGCACATGGCCCAGGCAGGGTGCACCGAGGTGCTGCTGGAGGGCATAGAGGTTTTCAGTCACGCGCTGCATGGCCGGGTCGATCTGGTTGGCCACCCAGCCGGCGAGGGTCAGACCGCGTGCGGCGATGGCCTCGGCGGTGAGCAGGGCATGGTTGATGCAGCCGAGCCGCATGCCGACCACAAGGATGACCGGCAGCTTCAAGGCAACGGCCAGGTCAGCGGTGTCGAAGGTGTCGGTCAACGGCACCCGGAAACCACCCACGCCCTCGACCAGCACCAGGTCAGCCTGCGCCGACAGGCGCCCGAAGGCGTCGAGGATTTTCGCCGGTTCGATGCGCGCGCCCTCGATGGCCGCGGCAATGTGCGGCGCCACGGCGGTGCGCAGGCAGATCGGGTTGAGATCGTCCAGCCCCGGATCGACACTGCCAGCCGCACGCAGACAGGCCGCGTCTTCATTGACCCACTCATCACCGACGCGCTCGGCGCCGGCAGCGACCGGTTTCATGCCGATGGCAGTGAGGCCGACGCGCCGCGCGGTGTGCAGCAGTGCGCAGGTGGCAAAGGTCTTGCCGATCTCGGTATCGGTACCGGCAATGAAGAAGGAAGAAGGCATCAGGCAGTCCTGTGAAGGGCGAGCAGGATCACATCGTACGTGGCCGGGAGCAGCCCGTCTGCCCGGCGATGGTGCTCATAAGCGCATTCGAGCTGCCGCCACGCCGCCTTGCCCAACGGTGTGCGCCGGCGACCGCTGCCGACCTGGTGCGCACCGATGGCCTTGATGTCCTTGAGCAGGCGACGCAGGCTGTCCGCGGTTGCCGCCGCCGGGACGCGCTGGCAGGCAGCGACCCGCAGCCCGCCCTGGATGGCCGACTGCCGCCAGGTATCTTCACCATGAAAACCGATCACATGCTCGGCATCATCAATGTCGCGAAACGCCTCACGCAACTCCCACAAGGTGTCCGGCCCCAGCGTGGCCACCCAGGCCGTGCCGCCGGGCTGCAATACGCGCCCCAGCTCGGCCATGACGCGTGCGGGGTTGCACCATTGCAACGCCAGGCTCGACCAGATGGCGTCCACCGACGCATCGGCCAGCGGCAGGTGCTCCAGATCGCCACAGATGGCGGCGTGCCCCGGGCGGTCGACATGGCGGGCCAGCATGCCGGGCGCAAAATCGAGCGCGAAACACTGCCTCGGTGCCAGCCAATCGACAAGGCGTGTTGCGCCGCTCCCGGTGCCGCAGCCGGCATCGAGCAGGCGCCGAACCGGCGCCGCCGGCGGATGGGCCCGGGCCAGGTCGAGCAAGTGAGCGCAGATCTTGCGCTGCACGGCGGCGGCGGCATCGTAGGTGGATGCCGCCCGGTCGAACGCCGCCCGGACCCGTTGCTTGCGCTCAGTCATCGGCAAAGCCTTGCAGCAGGCAGGCACACTCGGCGGCGCGCGACACAAAGGGCGCATGGCCGGCGTCGGCAAACTCGGAATAGCGCGCATCGGGCAGGCGCTCGGCCATCGCGCGGGCGGCGGCCGCCGGCATCAGCGCGTCGTGGGCGCCATGGAGGAGACGCACCGGGCAGGTGATGTGATCGAGCGATGCGCGCAGGTCGGTCTGCGCGAGAATGTCGAGGCCGTCGGCCAGCCCGGGCGCCCGCTCGGCCGTGGCGGCAAGCAGTGTGGCGCTGAGGTGGCGGGTAACATCGCGCCGTGCCGCGTCGCCGAGCGACTGCAGCGCCACGAAGCGGCGTTGGGTCTTGTCGGGCTCGGCAGCAAAGTCACGGCAAAACCCGGCGACCACGTCGGCACTCAGCGCGCAGGCCCAGTCGGCGCGCTGGACAAAGCACGGGCTGGCGCCGATGAGCGCCAGGCGCGCCACCTTGGCCGGGTGACGGCGCGCCAGGTCGAGTGCGACCAGCGCCCCGAGCGACCAGCCACACACCAGCGCGTGGTCGGGCAACGTGGTCGCCAGCGCATCGGTCCACGCGGCCAGGGTCGGCGCATCGGGCCGGGGCGCGTCGTCGGCGTGGCCGGGCAGGGCGGGTGCGGTGCACGGCCAGGCCGGGTCGAGCTGGGCCCGCAGCGGCTGCCACACCGCGGGGGTCAGGCCCCAGCCGTGGAGCAGTACGAGGGGCGGGCGACTCATGGCGTGGCTTCGATCCGGTGGAGGGCGTTGGTCAATCGGGAAACATCGTGTTCGGTGTGCGCCGCACTGAGCGAGATGCGCAGACGGGCCGTACCTGGCGGGACGGTCGGCGGGCGGATGGCGGGCACCCACAGGCCGTCATCCCACAGTGCCGCGGCCGCAGCCACGGCGGCGGCATTATCCCCGATTTTTACCGGCTGGATAGGAGTCGTAGACGGCATCCGCTGCCATTGCGCCAGGCGGAGGGTGTCGCGCAGCTGCTGTTGATGCGTCGCCAGCGTGGCGCGCAGGGCGTCGCCGCGCTCAATCAGGTCGATAGCGGTGAGCAGGGCATGGGCCAGCGCCGGGGGCGCGCCGGTGGTGAAGATGTAGGTGCGCATGGTCTGCATCAGCCATTCGACCACATCGGCATGGCCCGCCACGAAGGCGCCCGACAGACCGGCAGCCTTGCCGAGGGTGCCGACCAGCAGCAGCCGCCAGTGCGCCAGGCCGGCAGCCGCGAGTGCACCGCGCCCCTGCGGGCCGAGCACGCCGAAGCCATGGGCGTCGTCGACCAACAGCCAGGCGTCGTGCGCTTCGGCCAGCGCGAGCAACTCGGCCAGCGGGGCGATGTCGCCGTCCATGCTGAACACGCTGTCGGTGATGATCAGCTTGCGGCGGGCGGAGCTTCCGGCCAGCAGGCCTGACAGGGCGGCGGTGTCGCCATGAGCGTAGCGATGATGCTCGGCGCGGCTCAACAGCGCGCCATCGACCAGCGATGCGTGGTTGAGGCGGTCGGCAAAGATGGCGTCGCCGCGCCCGAGCAGTGCGGCGGCGATGCCCATGTTGACCATGTAGCCGGTCGAGAACACCAGCGCGCGCTCGCAGCCAGTGAACTCGGCCAGCCGGGCTTCGAGCCGCTCGTGTACCGCGTAGTGCCCGCTGACCAGGTGCGAGGCGCCCGCGCCCGCGCCCCAGCGTGCCGCGCCCTCGGCGATGGCGGCAGACAGCGCCGGGTGGGCGGCAAGGCCGAGGTAGTCATTGCTGCAGAAGGACAGCATCGGCCGGCCATCGACCACGGCATGCGGACCACAGGGCGTGTCCAGCGTGCGCCGGCGGCGGATGAGCGATTTGCCGGCACGATCGGCCAGATCGGCGCGCAGTTGCGACAGCAGCGTCATCGGGCGGGGTTCAGGCTGCGTTCGAGCGCCGTGGCCGCACCGCGGACCAGGTGGGCAATATCGTCAGCCTCGACAATATACGGCGGCATGAAATACACCGTATGGCCGAGCGGACGCAGCAGCACGCCGGCGTCCAGCCCGGCGGCGAAAAAGCGCTGGCTGAAGTCGCTGCGCGTCGTGTCGACATCGAAGGCGAGAATCATGCCGCGCTGGCGCAGGTGGCGCACCGCCGGGTGACCGGCAAAGGCCGCCTGCGCGGCATCGCCGAGCAGTCGGGCGCGCGTCTGGTTGGCCTGGAGGACATCGTCGGCCTCAAAGATATCGAGCGTCGCCAGCGCGGCCCGGCAGGCCAGCGGATTGCCGGTATAGGAGTGCGAGTGCAGAAAGCCGCGGTGCACATCGTCGTCGTAGAAGCAGTCGTAGATCGCGTCGGTGGACAGCACCAGCGACAGTGGCAGGTAGCCGCCCGAAATGCCTTTGGACAGGCACATCATGTCGGGCCAGATGCCGGCCTGTTCGCAGGCGAAGAAGGTGCCGGTGCGGCCGCAACCGACGGCAATTTCGTCGGCGATAAGGTGCACCCGGTAGGTATCGCACAGCTCACGGGCACGGCGCAGGTAGTGCGGGTGGTACATTGCCATGCCGACCGCCCCCTGTACCAGCGGTTCGACGATCAGCGCGGCGATCTCGTCGTGATGCTCGGCCAGGTAGTGTTCCAGCGCCAGCGCCGCGCGTTCGGCCACGTCTTCGTCAGTCTCGCCCGATTCGGCCTGGCGGGCGTCGGGGCTGGGTACGGTGCTGCCGGCGCGCACCAGCGGGGCGTAGGCGTCGCGGAAGAGGGCAACGTCGGTCACCGCCAGCGCACCCACCGTTTCACCGTGATAGCTGCCGGCCAGGCTGATGAAGCGGTCCTTGCCGGTCTCGCCGAGGTTGCGCCAGGCATGCATGCTCATCTTGAGGGCGATTTCGGTGGCCGAGGCCCCATCGGAGGCATAGAAGGCGTGGCCGAGCCGGTGGCCGGTGAGCGCCGACAGGCGCTCGGACAACTCGACCACCGGCGCATGCGTGAAGCCGGCGAGCATCACATGCTCGAGGGTGTCGAGTTGCTCGCTGATCGCATCGTTGATGCGCGGGTTGCAGTGGCCAAACAGGTTCACCCACCAGGCGCTGACGCCATCGAGAAAGCGCCGCCCCGCGTCGTCGTACAGCCACACGCCTTCGCCCCGGGTGACCGGCACCAGGGGGAGCGATTCATGGCTCTTCATTTGCGTGCACGGATGCCACACGGCACGGCGGGAACGATCAAGCAAGGGGGAGTGGGTCATGGCGGCGGGCCGGAGGCTGCGGAATCGTCCAATACTCTGAAATCGCCGGTGCGCTGTCAAACCCCGGTGTGCGGGCCGTTTCGCGCCGCGCACCCGAACTGCGCCGGCCACGGCGCTTTTGCTACCATGAGCGCTTCCGATGTACCACAGGCCACCCATGCATTTCGTTATTTCTCCCGCCAAGTCGCTCGACTACGACACCCCGGCGCCCGAGTGCGCGCCGACCCAGCCCGCCTTTCTGGATGCCGCCGAAACCCTGGTCGGCGTCATGCGTGATTTCAGCCCCGCGGCGCTGGGCGAGTTGATGCACATCTCGGACAAGCTCGCCGCGCTCAACGTGGCCCGGTTCGCCGAGTGGTCGCGCCCGTTCAACCGCAAGAACGCCAAGCCCTGCCTGTTTGCCTTCAATGGCGATGTCTACGATGGGCTCGACGCCGCCACGCTGGACGCCGAGGGCATCGCCTACGCACAGCAGCACCTGCGCATCCTGTCCGGCCTCTACGGCGTGCTGCGCCCGCTGGACCTGATTCAGGCCTACCGGCTCGAGCGGCACGCGGCTGGCCACCGCGGTCGGGCGCACCAGCTGACTTCTGGGGCGACTGCCCCACCGAGGCGATCAACACCTTGGGAAGTCCGCCGACAAGGTGCTGGTGAACCTCGCCGGAGGAGTACTCGTCATCCGGCCGGGCCGTCTCAAGGGGCGGATCATCACTCCCGTGTTCGAGGACGGAAAGGCGGGCGTTACAAGATCATCAGCTTCCACGCTGCGCGCGCCCGCGGCCTGATGGTAGCTACGCGATCGACCACCGTCTCCGTCGACGCGCTCAAGCTGCTGGACACCGACGGCTACACCTTTGCCGCCGACGCCTGACACCGATCGCTGGGTCTTCCGGCGATGCCAGACGAAGAGCCTGAGCGTTCTCGTTCATGCGTCCTTCTGTCCTGAAGACGACCTGCTCGCCGCAAATGCTCGCCACAGCCCGAGTTAGCGGCGGTGCTTTGCGCCTCGATCAGACCGTCTGGCGCCGCTCGGCCACACCCTCGGCAACGCCCGGGCGCTGACACACAACCGACAGCAGGAGAGCGATCGTAGATACGGATCAGTCAGGCTCACGGAAGGCAGTATCGAGGTGGTGAAGGCGGCAGCGCCCGAGGCGATCCGCCTGCGCCTGCGGCCGGACAACGGCGCCAGCTTTTGCCAGTGGTTCCATTTCCGGGTGCACGACGCGGCGAGCGTGCCGCTGCGCATGGTGTTCGAGAACGCGGCCGAGGCGGCATATCCGGACGGCTGGCCCGACTACCGTGCGGTGGCCTCCTACGACCGCCGCACATGGTTCCGGGTGGCGGGCACACGCCATGAAGACGGCCGCCTGATCATCGAACACACGCCCGAGCGCAACAACATCTACTACGCCTATTTCGAGCCGTACTCGCACGAGCGCCATCTCGACCTGCTGGGCCGCGCCGAAATGTCGCCCTATGCGCAGGTGCGCTCGCTTGGCGCGACGGTCGACGGGCGCAGTGTCGATTGCGTAGTGGTGGGGCGGCCGGCGCCCGAGCGCCAGCCGGTGTGGATCATCGCCCGCCAGCATCCCGGCGAGACCATGGCCGAATGGTTTGTCGAAGGGCTGCTCGAACGCCTGCTCGACGGTGCCGACCCGCTGGCCCGCCGGGTGCGCGAACATGCCTGCCTGTACATCGTGCCGAACATGAATCCCGATGGCGCCATTCGCGGCAACCTGCGCACCAACGCCGCCGGCGCCAACCTCAACCGCGAGTGGATGACTCCGAGCGCCGGGCGCAGCCCGGAAGTGCTGTGCGTGCGCGAGCACATGGAGACGACCGGCTGCGCACTCTTCCTCGACATCCACGGCGACGAATCGCTGCCGTACGTGTTCATCGACGGTGCGCAGATGGTGCCGGGCGTCCCTGACACGCTGCCGGGGCGCGAAGCGACCTTTCTGGCCGCGCTGGCCGATGCCAGCCCGGACTTTCAGACCGAGGTCGGCTACACGCCCGACCGCTTCGGCGAGGAGATGCTGACCCTCGCCAGCAAGTGGGTGGCGCACCGTTTCGGTTGCCTGTCGCTGACGCTCGAAATGCCGTTCAAGGACAATCGCTTGCTACCGGACGGGCAACATGGCTGGAGTGGTGCGCGCAGCAAGCGGCTCGGCGCCGCCATGCTGCAGCCCGTGCTGCGTGACCTGACACGCGGCTGAGCAGCGGAGGAAGGCTCAGGAGATCACCGGGTGGCTGTTGAGCCACTGCACGGCGCGGCTGATGCGGCTGGTCACGCGGCTGAACGCCGTGTCGATGACATGGGCGAGGGTGGCGCTGCGCAACTCGTGGGCCAGCGCGATGTAATGGTCGGGATTGATCGAGCGGTCTTGCGGTTTGCCGGGGTTGGCGGTGCGTTGCATTGGGTGTTGCTCCAGTTGCGTCGGCCGTTCTGGGGCGGCTTGCGACGATATGGACGACTCTACCCGCCGTTGTGCGACGCAACAAACGATCATTGGTGATGTGATGCTTAAGTTTGACTAAACTGTGTCCATGCCCCGATCCATGCCGCCACTGGCATCCCTGCGCGTCTTCGAAGCCGCGGCCCGGCACCTGAGCTTCAAGCAGGCGGCCGAGGAGTTGCACGTCACCCCGGCGGCGGTCAGCCAGCAGATCAAGGCGCTCGAAGCGCATCTGGGCGTCTCCCTGTTTCGTCGCCTCACCCGTGCCCTGGCGTTGACTACGGCGGGCGAGCGCCTGTTGCCGGGGGTCAGCGAGGGGCTGGCACGACTGGCGGCCGCTGTCGAATCGGTCGGCGCACAGAGCCCGTCGCGCCAACTGCGGGTCACCGTCCCGCCGGCCTTCGCCGGACGCTGGCTGGTGCATCGCCTGCAACGTTTCACCGAGGCGCATCCGGACATCGACCTGGTGTTGGGAACAGAGCCCAACACGGTCGACGCGCCGGAACTCGAAGACGTCGAGTCGGACCTGGTGTCGCTGCGCGACGGGTTGACCGATGTGGAGGTTCGCTTTGGCCGGGGCACCTATCCGGGGATGCGCAGCGACCTGCTCATGGAGGTGGCCTATGTGCCGGTGTGCCATCCCGACCTGCTCAAGGGGCCGCGCCGTCTCAAGCAGGCGGCCGACCTGCGTTTTCATACGCTGCTGCATGACGACACCGCGGTCGGCCGCTCAGAGCGGGTGAGCTGGCTCGACTGGCTACGCGCGGCAAAAGTGAGCGGCGTCGACCCCACTCGCGGGCCGCATTTTTCCAACTCCAGCCTGGCGCTCGAGGCGGCGATGGACGGGATGGGGGTGGTGCTTGGCCTGGATCCGATGGTGCGCCGGGACATCGAGGCTGGTCGCCTGGTCCGGCCCTTCGACCTGGCCATTCCGTCGCGCTACGCCTATTACCTCGTCTGCCCGGTCACCACGGCCGAGCGCCCGGCGCTCGCCCAGTTCCGCCATTGGCTGCTGGCCGCCCGCTAGAGCAATCCGGCGGGCCCGCCGGGCCTAGAAACGGCTGGCGTCGGCAAGAAAATGCCGGCTCATGGCGGCGAGCGAGGGGTTATTTGGCAGCATCACCCCGTTGACCTCCAGCGTCGGTGTGCCCACGCCGCCACCCGTCCAGCCACTGGCGCGCAATTTAGCCCACATCGCCTCGCCGGCGGCGCGGTCGGTGTCGATGAACACTTCGCGATAGCGCACCCCCAGCGCATCGAACTGGGCACGCTTCTGGTCGCAGTAGCCGCAGGTGGTCAGCGAGTACATGACGATGCGGTCGCGCGCCGGGTCGTAGTGGCGCAGCGCTGCGTTCTGAAGCCTGTCCGTCTCATCCGGGGCGCCACTGAAGCTTGCCGTGTCGCCATATCGCATCGCGGCACCGGCAATATCCTGGGCGAAGAAGCTGAATGCGAGCATGAAGGAGGCCACGACAACCACCAGCGCACCGACGGCAGCGCCCCAGCTCGTTGGCTGCGGCCGTGCGCCATAGGTGTTGTCGTCCTTGCTGCCGGGGAAGAACATCAGCAGCAGGCTGAACAGGGCCCCCACATACGGGATGGCGGTAATCAGCACCCACCAGCCGCGCCAGTCAAAATCGTGGCAGCGCAGAATGCTCAGGCGGATGCCAAAGAACACGCCGGCCAGCGCGCACAGCCCGAGCACCAGAAAACTCTCCATGCGAATGCCGACGATCGCGATCCACAACAGCACGCTGGTGAGCAGCATGCTGCCTGCAAAGTACGATCGCCGCCCGATCCGCCCGCCGAAGTCGCCACCGAACAGCCGGGCCGGCTCGGCCAGTACCATGGGTGCTTCGCCGGGGTGGATCCGCAGGCTGCTGTGCTGGGTGTCCGACACGCCGGCTTTCGCCTCCTGCGCCTGCGCCTCCCGGGCGGCAAGCACCCGCGGCATGTCGCAGCCACAGTTCAGGCAGAGGGTGCGCCGCGGCTGATGATGCCCGCACTCCGGGCAATCCATTTCGCTCGCCGGCGCCGGCTCGGCGGGTACCAGGTCAAGCGCCGCGGCAGCGGCGGGGGTGGGCGAGGACGGGGGCACGGGCGCCGGAGAGGTTGCCGCTGGGCGCGGCGGCTCGACCTCATCGCGCTCGGCCTCGACCCGGATACCGACCCCCATCGCCGACAGCTTGCGACGATAGGCCTGCGCCTGCTCCGCATCGAGTCCTTTCTTGAGCGTCACCCGCTTGCCGGAGAACAGTTTGTGCGCCTGCTCGGGCGCCACCTTGAGCATCGACAGCAACTGCACCTTGACCTGATCGGGGTCGTGGCCGGGCAGGATGTCGCCAGAGAAAACGAGTTTGTATCGGGTCATGGTGTTAACAGCGATGGGTCGGCAGTGCCCGCCAGTTTAATGCACATTGGATGCGCGGATATCACCGCAACGCGATGTTGTGCGTGATGCAGTCGACCCCGCCCGGCGAATGCGTACAATGCCCGCTGCCCGAGCCTGGAGTACGACTGATGGAATCACGCCTCGAAGCACTGGAGTGCAAACTGATGGCCGCCGAAGACATGCTCGACGGCATGAACATGACCCTGTTTCGCCAGCAGGAGGCCATCGAACTGTTGCAGGCCCAGGTGCTGGACCTGAAGCGCCAGTTGCAGTCGGTACAGCCGCGCGGCGCCGGACGCCCGGAGGATGAAATTCCGCCGCACTACTGAGCGGCGGCATCGCGCAGCGGCTGACGAACACGATCGAAGTCGCGTGGCGCCACGTACTGCAGGATCTCCTTGCCCTCGCTGTCGACGATCAGGTCGAGGCCCTTGTCGGGGAAGAGCAGGTGGGTCTGGTGGGCATTGGTGGCGATCCGCTCGGCGGGCTGACCGAAGCGGGCCTGGATGGCCGCTTCGTCGAGGTTGACCGACGGGATGAACACGATGCTGTCGATCGGCCGGGTCAGGGCGGTTGCCAGATCGGCGGCGCTGAGGGTCGCCTTGCGGGTGGTCGACTCCATGTACTCGGTCTTGACGGCCCGGTCGCGCATTCCCGCCAGCACGTCGTCGGCCAGTGCAACGGTGAGCACCAGCTTGCCGGTGACGAAACCCAGTTGCGCACTGCCCAGGTAGGCCTCCAGCGCACCTTTCTCGCCCGGCGCGGTGACGACGGCAATGGCCAGATCCGGGCCGAAGCGTTCCCGTGCATCGCCAAGCGTGCTTTGGCCCAGCGTCAGGCCGAACACGCGGCTGCGGCCATTGGCGTCAACCTCGATCTGCCAGGGCAGTCCGGCCTGCGCCTCAGCCAGATCATCGGCCGACGGCATGAAGGCCAGTGGCGCGAGGATGGCAAGCAGGACGAGCGACAGGATGGCGACGATCAACTTCATGTTGGGCACATTCCAGGTGGGGTCAACAGCCGCAGATTGTCGCCCGCGCCGCGCCGGGGTGCAATCGTCGAGCCGCCCGTCAGTGCCAATGACATCAGCAAGCACTGTTTGTTTGCGCGAATCGGCTATGCCAGAATCCGGGTATCTCGACGTGCGGCAGCGCCGTCGGGTTAGGCGCGCTGAGCCAGCGCGTGGGAGAGTAAATGAAGCAGGCAAAAGAACATCGGCGTGCCCCCCCGATGCCCGTCCGCGGCGGATGGCGGTTGTGGGCGTTCGCCGTCGGGTTGACCGGCGTGCTGCTGGTGGCCGTGCAAAGCTGGGATCAGACGCGGGATCGCGCCATGGTGGTAATTCCCGTGTTGGCCTTGCTGGTGTCGGTGATCTTCGGCGGCGCCATCATGGCGATGCGCTTGCGCAGTCAGGCCCGCGCCGGTAATACGCTGGCACCGCAACACCGCGGCCGCGCGCACCGGTCCCGGCCGGCACCCCGCACCGATGACCCGCCGCCGACAATCCATTCGGCGCCGACCGAGTTCGACCCCAGCGCGCTGGACGACCCGGACGCCCTCGATTTCGACCCGGACATGGTGCCGGCCGCTACGCGCGTCTGGACCTTGAGCTTGCTCGAGAGCCTCGAATGGCAGCGTTTCGACGCCGTGTGCGTGGCCTACTACACGCAAAAGGCGATCTCGCATCGTGCGCTGCCGCTGGCCCATGCGCAGGGCTGCGACGTTTATCTGTACCAGGACAAACTCAACCTGGAGAAAGCCACCGGCCTGGTGCATGTGCGCAGCCGCGGCGTCACCCACCTCGACGTGCCGTCAGTACGGGAACTGATCGGCGCGATGACACACGAACAGATCGAGCGTGGGTTCTTGATGACCAACGGCCGTTTCACCGCGCATGCGCGGGCGCTCGGTCGCGAACATGGCATCGTGCTGATCGACGGCCGGGTCTTACTGGCCATGATCGAGCGACTGCCCGCTGATGCACGCACACGCCTGCACGCCATCGCCACCGAGGGCGGCTACACCACGCCGACCTGCCCGGCGTGCGGGGAGAAGATGGTCAATGCCACCGGCTCACACGGTGACTACTGGGGCTGCAGGCACTACCCGGAGTGCACGACCATCCTGCCTCGGCGCCCTGCACTCGACTAGGGCTGGCCCCCATCGCGGCGGGCCCGTGCCGTACTCACCAACGGGAGGACTCCGAGGATGCGCCACTGGCTACTAACCTCACGATGGATCACCGCGCTGGCCCTGGTGCTGGCCGCCGGCCTCTCCAACGCCCAGACCCTCCGGCTCGATTCAGCCAGGGGCAAGCTCGCCGTCACGCCAGTCGCCACCGGGCTGGACACCCCGTGGTCGCTGGCTTTCTTGCCAGATGGCCGGATGCTGGTCAGTGAACGGGTTGGTCGCCTGCGGATCGTCGGCGCTGACGGCGTGCTGTCGGCGTCGATTGCCAATGTGCCGCCGGTGTATGCCTCGGGGCAGGGTGGTCTGCTCGACGTGGTGCTCGGGCCGCAGTTCGCGGCCGACCAGCGGATCTACTTCAGCTTTGCACAACCCACGGCGCGCGGGGTGCGGACTGCCGTCGCCCGCGCGCGGCTCGACGCAAACGCCACGCCGCCGCGCTTGAGCGAGGTCGAGGTGATCTTCGCCCAGCAGGACGACCCGCCGGGCGGACACCACTTCGGCTCACGCCTGGTCTTTGACGACGCCGGGCACCTGTTCGTTACCCTGGGCGAGCGCTACCACTCGCGTGAGCGGGCCCTGGCGCTCGACAGCCATCTGGGCAAGATCGTGCGCATTCATCCGGACGGCCGCGTGCCGGCCGACAACCCCTTCGTCGGCCGCGCCGACGCCCTGCCTGAAATCTGGTCCTACGGTCATCGCAATGTCCAGGGCGCGGCCCGGCATCCGGTCACCGGTGCGCTGTGGACTCATGAGCACGGGCCGCAGGGCGGCGACGAGATCAACATCCCACGCGCCGGCGCCAATCATGGCTGGTCGGAGATCACCTTTGGCCGCGAGTACGTGACCGGCTGGCGCATTGGCGAAGGAACCGCGCGGGCCGATGTCGCCGCACCGGTGCATCACTGGACGCCGTCGATTGCCCCGTCGGGCATGGCGTTCTACACCGGCACACTGTTTCCGGCCTGGCAGGGCAATCTCTTTGTCGGCTCGCTCAAGTTCGGCATGCTGGTGCGTGTGGTGCTCGAGGGCGAACAGGTGGTAAGCGAGGAGCGTTTGCTGACCGAGATCGGCCATCGTATCCGCGATGTGCGTCAGGGCCCCGACGGTGCGCTGTATGTGCTCGATGAGACCGAGGGGCGCATCCTGCGCATCGCCCCGGCAAACTGATCACTGCGCCTCGCCGCTGGCGGGTGGGGTCGAGCGGGCGATTTCCTCGATGGTGGTGGTGCCCGCTGCAATTTGCCGTGCGCCGGCCAGGCGCAGCGGGGTCATGTGCTCACGCACCGCCTGTGCGCGAAAGCGCGCCAGATCCATGTCCGGACTGATGTGCTGGCGCAGGGTGGGGCTGAGCGTCATCAGCTCGTACAGGCCAACCCGGCCGTGATAGCCGGTCATGCGGCACTCCAGGCAGCCGACCGGGCCGTTGGCCGTGGTGGGCAGCGTGGATTTCCACGGCGCGACCAGCTCGCACCAGTTAGCCTCGTCGATCGGATGGGGTTTTCGGCAGTGCGGACACAGGGTACGCACCAGGCGCTGGGCGAGCACGCCGAGCAGGGTGGAGCGAATCAGGTAGGGCGGCACGCCCAGGTCGAGCAGACGGGTGATGGCCGACGGCGCGTCGTTGGTGTGCAGGGTGGACAGCACCAGATGGCCGGTGAGGGCAGACTGAATGGCCATCTCGGCGGTTTCGAGGTCGCGGATTTCGCCGACCATGATCACGTCCGGGTCCTGACGCAGCAGGGTACGCACCCCGCTGGCGAAATCGAGCCCGATGTTGTGCTGTACCTGCATCTGGTTCAGATGCGGATAGACCATCTCGATCGGATCCTCGATGGTGCACACGTTCACTTCGGGCGTGGCCAGTTCCTTGAGCGTGGAATACAGCGTGGTGGTCTTGCCCGAGCCGGTCGGACCAGTCACCAGGATGATGCCGTTGGGCTGGGAGAACATCTCGCGCCAGCGCACGCCCTCGGCCTGACTGAAGCCGAGGTCGCCGAAGGACTTGAGCAGCACATCGGGGTTGAAGATGCGCAGCACCAGCTTTTCGCCAAAGGCGGTCGGCATGGTCGACAGGCGCAGCTCGATCTCCTCGCCATTGCCCGACTGGGTCTTGATCCGCCCGTCCTGCGGGCGGCGCTTCTCGACCACGTCCATGCGGCCCATCAGCTTGATGCGGTTGGTGATCGCCGCGGCCACCGGCACCGGGGTCTGGTACACCAGGTGCATCACCCCGTCGATGCGGAAGCGCACATTGCACACCTCGCGCCGCGGTTCGATGTGGATGTCGCTGGCGCGCTGCTCAAAGGCGTATTGCAGCAGCCAGTCGACGATGTGGATGACCGCCTGGTCGTTGGCATCGAGCGATTTGTTAGAGCCCAGCTTCACCAGCTGCTCGAAGTTGCCGATGCCGCTCTGCGCGCCCTCGTGCTGCGCCACCGCATGCTTGAGCGAGCGCGCCAGACTGTAGAACTCGGCCAGGTAGCGCACGATGTCGGTGGGGTTGGCGAGCACCCGGTGGATGCGGATCTTGAGCGCCTGCTCGAGCACCGACAGCCACTCGCTCTCGTAGGGCTCGGCGGTGGCGATGGTCACATCGTTGTCGCGGATCGCCACCGGCAGGATGCGAAAGCGCGTGGCGTAGGCATGCGAGACCAGGTTGCACACCGAGGAGACATCAATCTTCAGCGGGTCGATGTGGAAGTAGGGCAGGCCGGCATCGCCCGCCAGCCACTCGGTGAGTGCCTCGACGCTCAGGGTGTCGTGCGGCGGGCTGGCGCGGGTCAGCCGTCGCTCGCCGACCAGCGCCAGTGGGTGCTGGTCGTTGCGCCCGCGCATGCGCAGGGCGGTGACGGTTTCATCATGGTCGCGGCGGCTGATCTGGCCCGCCTCGAGCAGGCGGGTGAGCAGGGCGTCGGTGGTCAGGCGGCTGGTGGTTCGTGTCATGTCGTCAGGCTATCCGAAGCGTCCAATGGCGGCAATTGTCATCGCGGCGCTTGAGACTTGGACCATCGCCCCCATCTTGGTCATGTTTGAACACCCGCTGATGACAAAGGACCGGTCGATGAAAGCCCAGTTGCTTGCCCTGGTGTCCGCGCTATGGATGCTGCCCGTGGCCGCCGAAGATATCGGCGGCGTCAATACCGAGTGGAAGCTGACCGGCTCGCACAAACTGGTGGTCGAAGCTTTTGATGACCCCAAGGTCGAGGGCGTGGCCTGCTATGTGGCCAAACCGGAACGGGGCGGCATTGCCGGCGCGTTCGGCGTGGCCGAAGAGCTGTCGGACGTCTCGATCGCCTGCCGGCAGGTCGGCCCGATCCGCTTTCTCGAGCCGCTGCCCCGGCAGGAGGACGCGTTCAGCCAGCGCCGGTCGATCATTTTCAAGACACTGCACGTGGTTCGCATTGTCGACGTCAGCCGCAATACGCTGGTGTACCTGACCTACACCGACAAGGACATTTCCGGTAGCCCGCAAAACTCGGTGACGGCCGTCACCGTCGACCGCGCCACACCGATTCCCCTGGAAAAATAAGTCTGTATCGAATGGACGCCCCCAACATGACGACACACCACCCCTTGTATGAAACCCGCTACGGCGGCGTCGAGCAGACGGTTCCCGACGTCACCACGACGCTGATCGATCAGTTGCTCACCCACCGCTCGGTGCGAGCCTTCCGTCCCGATCCGGTCAGCGACGCCCAGCTCGGTGCCATGATTGCCGCCGCGCAGTCGGCCGCCAGCTCCTCCAACCTGCAGGTGTGGAGCGTGGTGGCGGTGCGCGACCCGGCCACGCGTGACCAACTGGCCGAATTCGCCGGCAACCAGGCGCATGTGCGCCAGGCACCCTTGCAACTGGTGTGGCTCGCCGACCTGTCGCGGCTCGAGCGCATCGCCGCCGCCGAAGGCCGGCCCAGCGAGGCGCTGGACTACACCGAGATGTTCCTTGTCGGGGTCATCGACGCGGCGCTGGCCGCACAAAACGCGGTGGCAGCGGCCGAATCGATGGGCTTGTCGACGGTGTACATCGGCGGCATGCGCAACCGGCCGGAGGACGTCGCCCGCGTGCTCGACCTGCCGCCCAAGACCTTCGCCGTGTTCGGCATGTGCGTCGGCCATGAAGACGCGGCACGTCCGGCCAGTGTCAAGCCCCGTCTGCCGCAGTCCGCGGTGCTGCACCATGAGCGCTATTCAACCGACCAGGCTGCCGCCATTGCCGACTACAACACCGCCATGGCCCGCTTCTATGAAGGACAGCAGATGGACGTGAAGGGCACCTGGTCGATCCATTCGGCCAAGCGCATCGCCGGGCCGGAAACGCTGTCAGGACGCGACCGTCTGGTCGAGGCGCTCAAGCACCGCGGCTTCGCCCTCAAGTAAGCGCGGGCCGGGCAGTGTCGTCGGCGGCCCAGCGCGCAAACGCCTCGGCGGGCATCGGCCGGGCATAGAAATACCCCTGTCCCTCAGCGCAACCGAGCGCCTCGAGCATGGCGTGCTGATGGGCGCTTTCGACCCCTTCGGCGGTGGTTCGCACACCCAGGCCTTCGGCCATCTGGATGATGGCGCGGACGATGCTCGCATCGTCGGCATCCTCGCTCATGTCGCCGACGAAGGCACGGTCGATCTTCAGCTTGTCCACCGGTAGCCGGCGCAGATAGGCCAGGCAGGAGTAGCCGGTGCCGAAATCGTCCACCGCCAGGCGAAGGCCGAGGGCCTTGAGGCGGGCGAGTTGCTCGATCAGGAGCGTGGTGTCGCCCATCAGGGTCGATTCGGTGATTTCCAGCTCCAGCCGGCGACCATCGAGGCCCGAGGCCTCCAGGGCTGCCGCAATGCAGCCCTCGAGCGATCCATGGCGGAACTGCAAGGGCGACAGGTTGACTGCAACGCTCAGCTCGTGCCCCGGCCATGTTGCCGCCGTCCGGCATGCCTCATGCAGCACCCACTCGCCAATGCTGACGATATGCCCGCTCAGTTCGGCCACGCGGATGAAGCGGTCCGGCGGGATGTCGCCCAGCGTCGGATGCCGCCACCGCAGCAGGGCTTCGGCGCCGAGCAGCGCGCCAGTGGCCAGGCTGAGGATGGGCTGGTAGTGCAGGGCAAACTCGTCACGCGTCAGCGCCGGCCGTAGCCCGTTGCGAATCACCAGTTCGTCCAGCGCATCCGGGTCGGCCTCCGGGTGGTGGCTGCGGAAGGTGTTCCGCCCCGCCTCCTTGGCCTGATACATGGCCGCGTCGGCCTTGCGCAACAAGGCATTGAAGTCGTCCCCGTCGTCCGGATACATGGCAATGCCGATCGACACCGAGGTGACCAGTTCGCCGCTGTCGGTATGGTAGGGCGCCCCCAGGCGGTCGTTGATGCGCTGCGCCACCGATGTGGCAGCCTCGAGGTTCGGTAGCTCATCGAGCAGCACGATGAACTCGTCTCCCCCCTGGCGGCACACCAGATCCTTCTCGCCCACGCAGTGGCGCAAGCGCTGGGCGACCGACTGCAGCAGTGTATCGCCGGCGGCATGGCCAAGCGAATCATTGACCAGCTTGAGGTTGTCAACGTCGACAAACAGCAGCGCAACACGATGGCCAGCCTTGCGCGCCCAGGCAACGACCTGGCCGCAGCGTTCCTCGAGCAACATGCGGTTGGGCAGCTCGGTCAGCACATCATGGGTGGCCAGGAAGCGGATACGATTCTGGGAAGCGTGATACTCGGTCAGATCCGAAAAAATGCCGACATGCTGGGTAATCTGCCCGGCTGGGTCGCGAATGGCAGACAGCACCAACCATTCGGGGTAGATCTCACCATTCTTGCGGCGATTCCAGATCTCACCCTGCCAGTGCCCGTTGCGCATCAGCTCGCCCCACAGGCGCTGGTAGAACGCCTTGTCGTGTCGGCCCGAGGAGAGCATTGAGGGGCGACGGCCCAGGCACTCTTCCGCGGCGTAGCCGGTGGTGCGGCTGAAGGCCGGATTAACGGCCTGGATGCGGTTGTGCGCATCGGTGATGACGATGCCTTCTTCGCTCGTTTCGAACAGGCGCGCGGCCAGTCGCAACTGGGTGTCCTGTGCCTGGCGTTCGAGCAGGATCCCGATCAGGTGCGCACCGATCTCGAGCAAGCGGCGGTGGAACACACCGGGCTCACGGTGCGCGAAGCTTGATAGTGCAAAGCTGCCGATGACCTTGCCGCCAGCGCCGTAGATCGGCATCGACCAGCACGCTCGAATGTTGAAGTCGACCGCTGTCGAGCGCAACTCGGCCCAGCGCGGGTCGGTAAAGGTGTTGGCAACGAACACTGGCTCGCGGCGAAACACGGCATTGCCGCACGACCCCGCCCCGGGGCCGGGGCGCAGATTCTGCAGCCGGGCCTGTGCTTCGTCAGGAATGCTCGGCGCGGCCAGCACCTGCAGTGTGCCGGATTCGTCGCTCAAGCGCATGACACTGGCGACAGCGCCTGGCACCAGCTGCTCTTCGAGCAGGCACAGACGGTCAATCAGCGCCAGCGGCTCGTCACCGCGTGCGATAGCCGCCAGCAGATCTTGCTGAAGCGTCAGGATGGCATTCTGATCTTCTCGAGACAGCTGGTTGTCTTCCCCGGCGTCGTTCTGCGACATGCAGGCTCCCTGTTTCCCTCACGATCGCGTCAGCGCAGGCAGCGCGCGTCAAGCACGCGCCTGATATCTCACCACACCCGCTCGGTAAAAAATGCGGAGTATGTTGCCAACTATCGGTCGGCAAGGCCTTGATCTGAACCGTCTTTACAGCCAGTACGCAAATTTTTTCCACGGACCGATGCCTGCCACGAAGATACCGCTTCAGCAACAGACGCCACGCGTCGTAAGTCCGGATAGTCAGACGGCGAAAAGCGGGAGGGCGACATGATGGGTAATGCCTTCGTACACAGCGCGACCGTGTTGGTATGTGATGATGCGCTCGGAGGCGACCCGATCTTGCGGGCGGCGTTCGACTAGGCCGGCATCGGCGACGTAACGACCATCTCCGTCCCCGGCCTGGCATTGCTCAGCCTGCTGCATCAAGCATCCGGACAGATGCCGCGACAGCCGATGCTCGTCATCGTACTGGCGCAGGCCGAGCTGCGTCATCGGGCATTGACGCACGGTGCAAAAATTTTCTGCCACGCCGCTTCGATACCGAAGCGTTGATGATCCGGGCCCGAAACACGCTGCACCTGCGCGCGGTCGACTGCCTGGTGGGTCAGGCGGGACACAGCTTCGACCCCGAACTGGTGGCCCGTTTCATCGCGCAGCTGTCTTCGGTGGAGGCGGTGCTTGCCGACTACCCCGACACGCATTGACGTGCCCACAGCGCCTGAAGCAAGTCGCGATGGGGCGCCAGGGCAGCGATATCAACGGCAATGACCGGCCCGCTGAGAGTGTGCCCCGACAAGGCGGCCGTCAGCCGGATGGATGGCTCGCCTAGCATGATGGCCACATGCGTCTGACCGGCCTTGAGACGTGTCTTGCGGTGTTCCTCATTCACCAGTACGCCGCCGTTGGTGAGGTTGAGCTTGGCCGCCAGGACGGTGTCGGCTCCGGCACTCGTCTGCGCGCGCACTTGGCAGGGCAGCAGACGGTAACCGTTAGCCAGCGCCAGTGCCTGCCGTCGCAGATAGGCACGTAGCGCCTCCGGCGAGGCGGGGGCTTTGGCCGCCGCCCGTTGGCACAACTGCTGAACCTCATCATCGGTCAGATGCGGGGCCACACTTGCCATCAGCACAGGATCGATACGTTGCGCTGCCGTCGACTCGACCTCGACACGACAACGATGCCCCACGACCCGTACATCCGCTTTGGCAAGTTGTTTTGTGCTTACCGTCGGCATGCCGTTGAACACCGTGGCACCGAGTGCGTCGATCAATGCCTGCTGCAGACCGGGGACATCAAGCCCGGCCAACGCCGGCGGCGCTTCCAGGTCGAACTCGAAATGCACAAGCAGGCGGGCGTTGGACTGGGTCATCTCGGTTACCGATGCGGAGGGGCGGGTCTGTGATTCAACGGAGCATCGCCGAGAAACTTTATGGCGAAGCGCACAAAGATGTGCGACCACGGCGCCGGCGCGGCAAGAAACAATATCTGTATGTGGTATGCCGAAAAACTAAACAAAAAGTGCTGCACCGCAGCAGACAACGATCTAAGCGCATCTTGTGATTTTTTGACACAACGCCACGCCACGGTTGACCTTTCCTTCCGCTTGCACCAAATTTGCATATTTCATTTTTTTGCTGCCCTTGCCGGGGCGGCCGGTGCTTGTCAACGCCGTCCGACACATCATGCCCATGGCTCATGAGGCTGGTACGATGCCGCTTGGGGCGCCGACAGCCGAACAGGTGGTCCGCCTTGAAATACGCCCTCGCCAAAGATACCGCGCGCACCCACATTTACTGGTGTGAGTTGGACAGCCGCGGCCTTGTCGACGCCAGCGATGCCTTCCGCCGGATCCACGGCGCGACACCGCCAATCGAGCAGATCTGGCCACACGCGCCGGCATTGCACCAGGCCATCGACACGGCACGCGTCAGCGCGCGCCCCGGCCGGCTCGACAACATCGCCGTGGGCGCCGAACTGGTGCTGGTCGGTGGTGTACTGATCCTGCCCGGCGGCAGGGCACGCGTCTTTGTCGCCGGCACGCCGCAGAACGACCAGACCGGAGTTGCGCAACAACTCGCGCTATCGCGCTGGCGCAGCGATTTCGCCGATGTCGTCTCGGCGCCTCTGCCGCAACCGCAGCGCATCCACAACTGCCTGTCGCTGCTGCTGGCGCACAGCGGCGGCACTCAGGTGTCGATCGTTGAACAACGCCCTGAGGGAGTCCGGGTCCTCCACCGCGCCTGCGCCGACCCCAGCGCTATCGATGCCGACACATGCGCCATTGCAGCACGCGCCTTCGACGGCCGGTGGCCGCAGATCGACAACGATCATGTCGGCGCCCGCATTGTTGCGACCGACACCCAGCCACCCGCGCTGCTCCAGCCGCTCACACGCATTGGCGAGACCGGTTACCGGCGCGCGATCGTCGTCTCGCCCTTCGACACCAACCGAGAAGCCGCCATCGGGCTCATGGTCAGCACCGTCGGTAACTGGATCGGCAACATCCTGCGCGCCGCCGACGCCGTCCGCCTGGCACAGCAACGCGACCACCTCTACGCCGAGGTGGTCCGCGCCATGTCTGATGCGGTGCTGGTCGTCGACAATCACCACCGCGTCTTGCAAAGCAACCGCGCTGCCGACCAGCTGGTCGGTGCCGAGGCCGAAGCGGTCATCGGTATCGACGTCCGCGATCTGATCCAGGCCAGTGGCGGCGACGGCGACATGGTCGACTGGGTCACGCTGGCGCGGCCCGGGCACACCGTGCGCATCGACCCGATCGCCTGCGCCTTGCCGCGTCGCGGCGGGGTCGCCATGATCAAGGGCTCCTGCGCCCGCCTGGAGCTGGCCGAGGACGACGACCCGGCCACCGGCTCGGTGGTGATGGTGCTGCGCGACGTCAGCCACGAGATCGAAGCCATGCGCCGCGCCGAGTGGGATGCCGCCCACGACGGTCTCACCGGCTTGCACAATCGCGCCGGCTTCGAGCGCCGGATGAGCCAGGTCGAGTCGTCCGGCCAACTCATCTGCGTCGACCTCGACCGCTTCAAGCTGATCAACGACACCTGCGGACATGCGGCGGGCGACCAGGTGCTGCGTGCGGTTGCCACCATCATCCGCAAGCACATCCGCCGTATGGACGTGCCCGCCCGTATTGGCGGCGACGAATTCTTCGTGGCGCTGCCGCAGTGCCCGGAAGCGGTGGCCATGCGCATTGCCGAATCGATCCGGGCGGACGTGGAGCGCTATGCCTATCATGACGAGCGCGGCGAGGCCTACCATGTGAGCTGTTCGATCGGCGTATGCGCCTACCTCGATCAGGACTCCATTCAGCGTGCGCGCGCCGAGGCCGACGCCGCGATGTACAGTGCCAAGCGCAGCGGCAAGAACCGGGTCGTGGCCTTCGAGCGCAGCCCGCACGCGATGGCCCGCTCCAGCGATGTGCACTGGGCTCATCGCATCGAGCGCGCCATTGACGACGACCGGATCGAACTGTGGCGCCAGCCGATCTTCGACCTCCAGAACGGCAGGGCCCGCGGCTACGAGGTGCTGGTACGCATGCGTGACGACAACGGCGTGCTGGTCTCGCCCGCCGAGTTCATTCCGCCGGCCGAGCGCTTCGACCTGATCGCCGCCCTCGACCGCCACATCATCTCGCGCATCGCGCGCAACTTCGGCGCCGTGCTCGATGGCGGGCGCTATGTGTCGATCAACCTGTCCGGCCGCTCCGCCTCCGACCCTGGCCTGGCCGAATGGATCACCGACTGCTTCGAGCGCGCCGATGTCCATCCGCACCAGATCTGCATCGAGCTGACGGAAACGGCAGCGGCCGTCGACCGCACCGACGTGCTCAACCTGATGCACGCCTTGCGCTGCGCGGGTTTCTGCATCGCGCTGGACGACCTGGGCAGCGGCGTGGCCAGCTTTGCCACGCTGCGCGATCTGCCGGTCGATATCGTCAAGCTCGACGGCGGCTATGTCCGCGGTGTGGCGCAAGATGCGCGGGCGCAGAAGATCGTCCAGGCCGTGGTGCAGGTGGCACGCAGCCACGGCATCGAGACGGTGGCCGAGTGGATCGAAGACGAGGCCACGCTATCGTGGGTCAGCCAGGCAGGAATTACCCGGGGGCAGGGCTTTTATCTCGGCGTGCCGGAGCCGGTCTGTGCCGTCGCCGACATGCACACCACGGCCGAGGCCATCGCGCCGAACTGAGCGTCGGCTCAGCTCGAGCGCTGATGCGCGGCCTGCGCGCGCGTCTTGGCGGCAATGAAATCACCGCGCGAGATATACAAGAGGTCGGCCAGTTTGCGCATCAGGTGGCTTTCATGCGCACAGATCTCGCCATCGGCCAGCGCGATGGTCCACAGATATTCGATCACCTGCACTTTCTGCGCCTTGTTCAGCCCCTGGTTGAGGCGAGAGGTAAAGGGATGAAAGCCCGGCGCCTCACGTGCGTCTTCGGCCGCATCGGCCAGCAGCTGGTCGACGGCCGCGGTGTCCAACCCGAATTCCCTCGCCAGCAGCGAACGCACACTGGCCAATTCAGCCGGCGAGGTATCGCTGTCGGCTTGCATCATCTCGATCAGCAGCGCCGCGGTGGCCAGCTGGAGCGACAGCGCTTCGTCCTGCGCGTCGGCGGTCGGCGCTGCGAGCTTGTTCAAGAGTGTCTGAAGTGCCTGAATCATCGCGGAACTACCTGTGAATGGAACAAGGGGGCGCGCACCGCGCACGCCCCCCCCGGGTGAGCGCCGATCAGCGCGAGATCGGCTTGTAGCGGATTCGCTTCGGCTTGGCGCCTTCTTCACCCAGACGCTTCTTCTTGTCCGCTTCGTATTCCTGGTAGTTGCCTTCGAAGAAGGCCCACTGCGAGTTGCCCTCGGCGGCCAGGATATGGGTGCAGATGCGGTCAAGGAACCAGCGATCGTGGCTGATGATCAGCGCGCAGCCGGAGAACTCCAGCAAGGCGTCTTCGAGCGCACGCAGGGTTTCGACGTCCAGATCGTTCGACGGTTCATCGAGCAGCAACACATTGCCGCCGGCGATCAGCGTCTTGGCCAGGTGCAGACGGCCGCGCTCGCCGCCCGACAGGTTGCCGACGATCTTCTGCTGGTCGCCGCCCTTGAAGTTGAAACGGCCGATGTAGGCGCGGCTGGGGCACTCGAACTTGCCCACGGTGAGGATGTCGGCGCCACCGGAGATGACGTCGAACACCGTCTTGTCGTTCTCGAGGCCCTCGCGGGACTGATCCACCGCCGCCACCTGCACGGTGCTGCCGATGTCGATAACGCCCGAATCCGGCTGCTCCTTGCCCATGATCATCTTGAACAGGGTTGATTTACCGGCGCCGTTGGGGCCGATGATGCCGACGATGGCGCCCGGCGGGATGCTGAAGCTGACGTTGTCCATCAGCAGCTTGTCGCCGAAGGACTTGCTGACGCCCTCGAAGTTGATGACCTTGTCGCCGAGGCGCTCGCCGGGCGGAATGAAGATTTCCTGCGTCTCGTTGCGACGCTGGTATTCGACGCTCGACATTTCCTCGTAGCGGGCCAGACGCGACTTGCTCTTGGCCTGGCGCGCCTTGGGATTGGAGCGCACCCACTCCAGTTCCTTCTTCATCGCCTTCATGCGCGCCGCTTCCTGCTTGGCTTCCTGCTCCAGGCGCTCCTCCTTCTGCTCCAGCCAGCTGGAGTAGTTGCCCTTCCAGGGGATGCCATGGCCGCGGTCGAGTTCGAGAATCCACTCGGCCGCGTTATCGAGGAAGTAGCGGTCGTGGGTGACGGCCACCACGGTGCCGGGGAAGCGCACCAGGAACTGCTCCAGCCACTCGACCGATTCCGCGTCGAGGTGGTTGGTCGGCTCGTCGAGCAGCAGCATGTCGGGCTTGGCCAGCAGCAGCTTGCACAGCGCCACGCGGCGCTTCTCGCCACCGGAGAGCTTGCCGATCACCGCCTCCCAGGGCGGCAGGCGCAGCGCGTCAGCGGCGATTTCCATCTGGGTTTCGACATCGGCGCCGGCGGTGGAGATGATGTTCTCGTAGCGCGCTTGCTCTTCGGCCAGCTTGTCGAAGTCGGCATCCGGTTCGGCATAGGCGGCATAGACCGCTTCGAGCTTCTGCCGCGCGTCCATCAGCTCGCCGAGGGCGGACTCGACTTCTTCCTTGACGGTCTTGGCCGGATCGAGCTCGGGCTCCTGCGGCAGGTAGCCGATGGAGATGTTCGGCAGGTGCTGAACCTCGCCTTCGAATTCCGTATCCACACCAGCCATGATCTTGAGCACGGTGGACTTGCCCGAGCCGTTCAGGCCGAGCAGGCCGATTTTGGCGCCGGGGAAGAAGGACAGCGAGATGTCCTTGATGATCTGGCGTTTCGGGGGGACGACTTTGCTCACTCGGAGCATCGACATTACATATTGGGCCATTGCGTTTGCCGTCGGGTTACGATCAGGAAAAACCGAAACTTTACCCGAAGCCGCGGCAGCTCGTGCGCCGCTGCGGGCAAGTCAGAGAAAACCGAATGCAGATTTGTGTCCTCGGCGCCGGCCTGGCGGGCGTCACCACTGCCCACGCATTGTGCCGCGATGGCCACGACGTGACCGTCATCGACCGCGCCCCGGCGCCCGCACAGGAAACCAGCTTTGCCAACGCCGGGCTGATCTCGCCCGGCCATGCCTTCAGCTGGGCCGCGCCAGGCGCCCCCATGGCGCTGCTCCGCTCGCTGTTCGATCGCGAACAGGCGCTGCGCATCAAGCCGCGCCCTGATCCGGCCTTGCTGCGCTGGGGCTGGCGCTTCATGCGCAACTGCCGCGCCGAGCCCTGGGCGCGCAACTCACTCGCGCTGATGCGCCTGGCCAGCTATGCACAACACGCGCTTGCGGCGATTGTCGATGACACGGGCGTCGAGTTTGCCCACACCTGCGGTGGACTCATCTATCTGTACGCGACCGACGCCGCCCTGGCACAGGCCATCTCCACACTCACGCTGTTGCGCGAAGCGCAGATCGACGCCCACGTGCTGACCCCCGAAGCCGTCATTGGCCTCGAACCCGCCTTGCGCCAACGCGCCACGGCCATAGCCGGCGCCATCCATTGCCCCTCCGACGCCAGCGGCGACGCGCATCGCTTTACCGTGGGGCTGGCCGACTGGTGCCGGGCACAAGGCGTGCGCTTCTGTTTCAACGAGACCGTGCGTGACTGGACCGTCGCCGGCGAGCGCATCACCGCGATCACCACAGATCGTAGCGAGCACCGCGCCGACGCCTTCGTGCTCGCGCTGGGCAGCTATTCGCCGGTGCTGGCCCGCAAGCTCGGGCTGCGCCTGCCGATCTATCCGGTGCGCGGCAATTCGGTGTCGTTCCCGATCGGCGCCGAGCACACACCGCCCACGCTGGCCGGGGTCGACGACGGCACGCTGACGGCCTGGTCGCGCCTGGGCAATGTGCTGCGCCTGACCACCACGGCCGAATTTTCCGGCTACGCCAATCGCCAGCCGTCAAAGGATGTCGCCATGCTGGTGGCGCGGGCACGGGCGCTGTTCCCCGACGGGGCCGATTTCAGCCAACCGTCGGCGTGGTCGGGCCTGCGCCCGATGACGCCCGAAGGCCTCCCGCTGGTCGGGCAGGCCGGGCCATGCAATCTGTGGCTCAACACCGGCCACGGCGCGATGGGCTGGACCACTGCCGCCGGCACGGCACGCATTCTCGCCGACCGGCTCGCCGGGCGCACGGTCGAACATCCGTATCCGCCGCCGCGACTGCGTTGAGGATCATTCCGGAATCGGTACCCAGTCCGGGTGCTCGAAGGTCCGGCCGTAGCGGTTGAGCGCCTGCACGGCGATCAGATAGCCCATGCGACGGGCCGGCAGATGGGTGGCGTGGGTCATGATGTCGGCGCCATCGGCCAATTCCTTCTTGATGTCGGACAGCGCAATGGCGGCATTTTTGTCGGCATGCGCGGTCGGGAAGCTTGCCAGGCGTTTGACGATCCAGTCGGCCAGCGCGTCGTATTGCGCTGCCGTGCGCTGGTTCTGGCGCAAGTCGTGGCCCACGGCGCGCAGCATCTGGGCCAGTTCATCGATGGCCGCGCGCAGCGGCGCATCGCTGGCCCAGCGTGCCACGATTGGCGCGGCGGCAGCGGGGGGATCGGCCCGGACGAGGGGCGCGGTGACAAGGCTGGTGGCGGCGATCAAGATCGCGCCGAAGGCAAGGCGAAGCATGGACAAATTCTCCGGAAACCGAACACAGTCAGACCGGATTGTCGCATGTGCCGGCAACGTGTGAGGTCGACGGCAAAGCGGGTGCGCGCGGCACCCACTTCGCGATGCAAACGGCAGGCTCAGAACTTGTGAATCAATCGACTGCGCGTGCCGATTGCTGCGTTGCTCACTCGCTCACGCCTTGCACTCGGCCCTGCTCGAGACGATTTCTTCACAAGTTCTCAGTTGGCCGAGGCCACCAGCGACTTGACCTTCTCGTCCTTGGCCGACTTGTTGCTGTCGTACTCGTTACGTCCGGACTGCGCCGAATTGAGCGACTGGACATCGCCGGACACCTCGCCGCCTTCCTCGATCAGGATCTTGCCGTAGCGGATCTTGCCGCTGACCCGGCCGGTGGCGTGGATGATCAGTTGCTTGCGCGCGGTCAGTTCGCCATCGAAGTTGCCGTGGATCTCGGCCACGTCGATGCCCACCTTGCCGGAAAACGCGCCTTGCTCGGCAATGCGGATCACGCGGCTGTCCATGGTCGCCTCGACGCGGCCTTCGACCACCAGGGTGTCGCAGTCGAGAATCTCGGCACCCTTGAGCTTGACGTCCGGCCCGACGATCAGCCGGCTGCCGCTGTCTTCGGTCGTGTCGTTGGGCGGCACCTCTGCCGTGGCGGACGTGTCGGGGGTGGCGGGCACGGCGGGCGTATCGGTCTGGCTGCGCATGTGGGCTCCAAAGGTTCCGGGTCGGGGGGTCGGGCGAGGCGTCGTGGCTGTCGCGCTGTTTTGGGTCGATGAGTTAAAGGGGGCGGGCGTGGGCTCGGGGGCTTCACGTTTGGGGAACAGGCCGGGTTTGTTGAACATCTCATCTCCTTGAACGATCGCTGCTGCGGGCGAGCACCCGCTTGGTACCGCTTCAGCAAACAGCATGCCACGTACAGGAAGTCATTGAATCACCGACGCTTCATCATCGCGGCCGGTCGCGCAGCGGTGTTACAGGGCAGGGCGGTGTCGCCGGATGCCGACACCAACAGGCCAGAACACAGTCAAACCATTGTTTATCAATGATTTTTCCGTGTCGCCGTTTGGCGACACCAGCCATCGACGTAACGCGATTCAGGACGCCGGCATAGCGCCACGTTTTCATTTGCTTACCGCTTCGCGGCGGCGTGTCGCCTACAGTCGACACTGTCACCCATGCCTTGGGCGGTTTCATGTTTTCCCGAATGTCATTCCGGCAGATGCTGCTCGCCGGCTTCGTACTCATCGCGCTGGTGTTGAGTGCTGCCGCGCTGCAGGGTCTGCGTGTGCTCGAGTCCTTTGCCCAGCAAAGCCGCGCCGGCGCCGACACGGCGCTCGGGCTGAGCTCGGCCACGCAGCTGCTGGCCCAACGCACGATCGATATGGAGCGCAGCGCACGGCAGTTCGTGGTGCTGGGCGACCCGGCCCTGCGCGGGCGCTATCGCGAGGCGCGCAACGACGCCGAGTCCGCGCTGACCATCTTCTTCCGCGCCGAGCCTGCCACGCTCGGCGGCATGGCCGACACCTGGCGCGCCGCCGCCGACCAGGCCGAAGCCGCACTGGTTGGCACCCCCGACGATGCCGCCTTGCGCGAAGCGCTCGACCGCCTGCACCGCATCAACGAGCGCCTCAGCGTGGAAGCCCGTCAGTGGATCTCCATGCAAAATGCGCGCCTGCTCGATACCCTCGAGGCCAACCGGCTGCGGCTGGCATGGCAGGTGCTGCTGGCGCTGCTCGTCGCCGTGGCCCTGGCGGCCTTTTTTGGCTGGCAACTGGCACGACCGGTCAAGCAGATCGAGGAGGGCATTGCCCGGCTCGGCGACAACCTGCTCGACGCGCCGGTCGACATCGAAGGCCCGGCCGACCTGCGCCAGGTTGGCCAGCGACTCGACTGGCTGCGCCAGCGCCTCGGCGAGCTCGAAGCCGACCGGGCGCGCATGCTGCGCCACGTGTCGCACGAGCTCAAGACACCGCTGGCCGCGCTGCGCGAAGGCATTGCACTGCTCGACGACGAGGTCACCGAACCGCTCGCCGACGGCCAGCGCGAAGTGGTCCATATCCTGCGCGACAACGCCCACCTGCTGCAGGGCCGGATCGAGGACCTGCTCGATTTCAACGCCGCGGTGTTTGACGCCCGCCGCCTCCAGCGCAGCACCATCGCCCTGCAAGCCTTGCTGGCGCAAGTTGCCGACGGCCAGCGGCTGCAGGCCAAATCGCGCGATGTCGACATCGCGCTGGCCAGTGAGCCGGCCACCATCGATGGTGACGCAGCCAAGCTGAGCGTGGCAATCGGCAACCTGCTGGCCAACGCCATCTCCTTCAGCGCGTCGGGCGGCGTCGTCACCCTCAAGGCAACGCGCGCGGCCCGCCACATTCATATCGACTGCATTGATAGCGGCCCGGGTATCGCCGAAGACGATATTCCGCGCATCTTCGACCCATTCTTCCAGGGGCGTCGCCAGGGAGCGACACCGCGTCAGGGCAGCGGCGTCGGCCTGTCCATCGTCCGCGAGTATGTTCAGGCCCACGGTGGCCGGGTGCTGCTGCTGTCCGGCGACGGCGGGGCCCACTTTCGAATCGAACTTCCGGTAAGCCATTGAGCAGGTATGCAAACACTCCTCCGCCTCGGCCGTTACTCGGCCTCCGCATTCGTCTTCGGCCTGCTGGCCGGTTGCGCGCAGTTTCCGGTGGCCCATCCGCTACCCGCCGATGAACCCGTCAAGACGGCGGTACGACACGACGACGTGACGCCGCGAGCATTGCTGGCCTACGGGCGGCATGTGGCCGAGCTCGACGCTGCCGGCTTCGCCAGGGAGCTGAAGGCAATTGAAGGGCAGGGGGGCGATCCGATGAGCCAGATGCGCCTCGCCCTGTTGCATGCGCAGCCCCGCGCCGACGCCGATCTGGCCAAAGCAATGACGCTGCTCGACCGATTGCTCGCCAATCGCAGCCCGGATGCCGCCAGCCTGCATCCGCTGGCGCGGATCCTGCATGTTCAGCTGTCCACACGTGCCCGCCTCCTGGCCCAGAACGAAGCCCTGCTGGCCGAACAGCAGGCCGGACGGGAGGCCGTGGCCACCTTGCAACAGAAGCTGGACGCGCTGACCGCGATCGAGCGCAGCTTGCCTGCGCCGGCCCCGGCTGCGACGCGACGCTCAACGGAGAAACCCCAATGAACCTTGCCGTGCGGACGGACCCGGCACCCCCCGACACCCCTGAGAGCCCCCGCCTGTTATTGGTAGACGACGATCCGGACCTGCTGCGCCTGCTCTCGATGCGACTGCGTGCCAGCGGCTACCGGGTCGAGGCAGTCGATTCGGCCGAAGCCGCCCTGGCGCATCTGGCGGTGCGCCCCCCCGATCTGGTGATCAGCGATGTGCGCCTGCCCGGGCGCGACGGGTTGGCGCTGTTTGACGAAATCCGCCGCTCGCATCCCGGCCTGCCGGTCATCCTGCTCACCGCGCACGGCAGCATTCCCGACGCGGTCGACGCCACCGCGCGCGGGGTGTTCGGCTACCTCACCAAGCCCTTCGACAGCCGGGTGTTGCTCGACAAGGTCAAGCGCGCCCTCGACGTCTCGGCGCCGCGTACGCTCAAGGCCGGCGAGGCCAGCCAGGCATGGCGCGCCGAGATCGTCAGCCGCAGCGCCTGCATGAACGAAGTCCTCGAAGAAGCGCGCATGGTCGCCGCCGGCGATGCGTCGGTGCTCATCCGCGGCGCCAGCGGCAGCGGCAAGGAACTGCTCGCCCGCGCCATCCACCGCGCCAGCCCGCGCGCCCAGCAACCCTTTGTGGCGATCAACTGCGGCGCCATTCCGGAGGCCTTGCTCGAGTCAGAGCTCTTCGGCCACGTCAAGGGCGCCTTTACCGGCGCCGGCAGCGCGCATGACGGTCTGTTCCTCAGTGCCGACGGCGGCACCTTGTTTCTCGACGAAATCGGCGACATGCCCCTGCCGCTGCAGGTCAAACTCCTGCGGGTATTGCAGGAGCGGGCCGTGCGCCCGGTAGGGGCGACCCGGGCGCGGGCGGTCAATGTACGCATCATCTCTGCCACCCACCGCGACCTCGACGCGGCCATGCACGAGGGCAGTTTCCGCGAGGACCTCTACTACCGGCTCAATGTCGTCCGCCTGTCGCTCCCGTCGCTCGAAGCGCGGCGCGAGGACATCCCCTTGCTCGCCGGCCATTTCATCCATGGGCTGTCCGAAAAATATGGCAAGACGATACACGGCTTCGCGCCGGAAGCACTCGAAATGCTGGTTTCAGCCGCCTGGCCGGGCAATGTGCGCCAGCTCTACAATGTGGTCGAGCAGGTCTGTGCGCTGACCACCACGCCGCTGATCGCTGCCACCCTGGTCCAGCGCGCCTTGCGCGCACCATCGGTCGAAGTCCTCACCTATGCCGAAGCCCGCCTGCGTTTCGAGCGCGACTACCTGACGCAGGTCCTGAAGCTCACCGGCGGCAACGTCACCGACGCGGCGCGACTGGCAGAGCGCAACCGCACCGAGTTCTACCGCTTGTTGCAGCGTCACGCGCTGACACCGGCCATGTTCCGTCTCGCCGATGCGCCCGGTGATGTCGCTGTCTCGGGACAAGCGAAATCCGCGTAAAACAAGGGGGACGTCACGACTGCACAGGTTTGCCGTTGTCATTACACGACAGATTTCACGGCCACCACGCGGCGTGCGCCGCGTTCGTGCCGCCGCGTCGCTACAACCGCCTGATTTTATTACCAAATATTGAATTGGCATGATCGCTGCTGTAGCGAAGGTGACGACCCATTCGGCGTCAGCATTCGTTCCATACAGGAGTCTCATCATGAAACACGGATTCACCGCAGCCAGCCTCATCGCCATTTCTGCCTTTACCTTCGGCGTCCTCCCGCCCGCCATGGCCGGCGACGCCGCCGCGCGCACGGCAGCACCGGCCATGAGCACATCGGCGGCCGACGCGGCCATCAAGGGCAAGGTCGAAGCCTCGCTGGCCGAAACCACCAGCCTGCAGGACGCCCAGATCCAGGTGGAAGTCAGCGACGGCGTGATCCTGCTCAGCGGGCAGGTCAATTCCGCCGCCCAGCGTGACGCCGCCGCGCAACGCGCGGCCGGGGTGGAAGGGGTCAAGCGCGTGATCAATGAACTGGCCGCGCCCAAGAGCTGATCGCAGCCTCCGTCGGCCCGCCCATTGGGCGAGCTGATGGCTTCGATGGCACGCCATCATCGGCGTGCCATCTTTTCATTTACGTTCGAAACATCCGCCGTGCCCCGCCGCTTGCGACGATCTGTCGCAGCCCGCGTCGGGCGCTTCTTGCGGCAGGTCAAACGCAGCATATCGCCAGATTCTTATGCTTCGGCCCGTTCAGATCCATAGACGAGTCCAGGAGTTGAGATGATGCGAATGAAACTATTGCCCGCCGTGATCGGCCTGTTGGCCACACACGGCGTCTTGGCCCAGACGAACGACACCGTGCTGGACCACGTCGTGGTGACCGCCCCGGCCATGGCCGAAGCCCTGGTCGTGACCACCGATCCGAAGGCGCCACGGCAACCGGTGCCGGCCCATGACGGCGCCGACCTGCTCAAGAACATCCCCGGCTTCTCGGTCATCCGCAAAGGTGGCACCGACGGCGACCCGGTCTTCCGCGGCATGGCCGCATCTCGGCTGGGCATCTTGCTCGACGGCGAGATGATCCTCGGCGGTTGCGGCATGCGCATGGATCCGCCGACGGCCTATGTCTTCCCCGAGGCCTACGACAAGGTGACCGTACTCAAGGGGCCGCAGAGCGTTCGCTACGGCCCGGGCAACAGTGCCGGCGTGGTCCTGTTCGAGCGCCAGCCCCCTTCGTTCGACGCGCCCGGCGCCAAGGGCGACATGAGCCTGCTGGTGGGCAGTGCTGACCGCAACGACCAGGTGCTGACCGGGCAGGCTGGCACGCCGGACTTCTACGCCGATGTCGCCGCCACGCGCTCGGACGCCAACAACTACAAGGATGGCGCCGGCAACGAGGTGCACTCGGCCTATACCCGCTGGAGCACCAACCTCGCACTGGGCTGGACCCCCGACCGGGACACCCGGCTCGAGCTGTCACTGGCCAAGAGCGACGGCGAGGCGCGCTATGGCGATCGCAGCATGGACGGCGTCAAGTTCGACCGCGAGAACATCGGCCTCAAGTTCGAGAAATCCAACCTCTCGCCGGTAGTCGCCAAGGTCGAAGCGCAGGTCTACTACAACTATGTCGATCATGTGATGGACAACTACTCGCTGCGCACCAATAGCGGGATGAAGTCGGTCAACAACCCCGACCGCGAAACCCAGGGCGGCCGCCTCGCCGCCACGCTCAACCTGTCCGACGCCACCGTGCTCGACATTGGCGCCGAGCTGCAACGCAACGAACACACCTTGCGCAAGGCCAGCAGCATGGCCGGCATTCCGGACTATGAATCACTCGACCGGACGGCCGACATGCGCTTTTCCAGCTATGGCGTGTTCGGCGAACTGCAACACATGTTCGCCGACGGCCACCGCATGATCGGCGGCCTGCGCCTCGATCGCAGCCGGGCCGAGGATGAACGTACCGGCAAGACCACTTCCGGGACGACGCAGACCGATACGCTCAAGGCCGGCTTCCTGCGTTACGAACATGAGCTTGGCGGCGGCAAGACGCTCTATGCCGGTCTCGGGCACAGCGAGCGGGCCGCAGACTACTGGGAACGCAACAAGAACCCGGCCGCCATGTCGATGATGAACACCGGCACAGCCAGCACCTTTGATCTCAAGCCGGAAAAAACGACCCAGCTCGACATTGGCGCACTGCACCAGGCCGGACCGGTGCAGGCCTCGGTGTCGGCCTTCTATGCCAAACATGCCGACTACATCCTGATCGAAACCGTCCCGACCGTCAGCACCTGGGCGAGCAACGCCCGCAACATCGACGCCACCACCTGGGGCGCCGAGGCGGATCTGAGCTACGCCTTCACCGCCAACTGGACCGGCACCGCCACGCTGGCCTGGGTGCATGGCGAAAATGACACCGACGACACCGCGCTAGGCCAGATCCCGCCGCTCGAAGGGCGCCTCGGCCTCAACTACAAGACCGAGCGCTGGTCGGCCGGTGCGCTGTGGCGCCTCGTCTCGGGGCAGGATCGCGTCAGCGTTGGCAGCGGCAACATCGTCGGCCAGGACATCGGCGAGACCGGCGGTTTTGGCGTATTCTCGATCAACGCCAGCTACACGCCGAACAAGCGCACGCTCATCTCCGCCGGCATCGACAACCTGTTCGACAAGACCTACGCCGAGCACATCTCGCGCAGCGGGGCGAACATCACCGGCTATGACACCACCGAGCGCATCAACGAACCCGGCCGCACCTTATGGCTGAAGCTGCGACTGGCACTCGACTGAGGCCGGCGGGGGCGCGCAAGGCGCGTGCCCCCGACCATCGGGAGACGGAACGCTGCTGACCGCTCTGCTGATCTTTCTCGCCATGATCACGCTGGCCATCGTGCTGTTGCTGGCCGGTCTGCACCTGGGTTTCCGGGCGCCGCGGGTAATAGCGCAGGGCGCGCCGCCCGGCTTCGCTCATGCCGTCTCCGAGACCGGCATCACCACTGTCCGTGGCAAGCGACTGTTTGCGTGGTTCATCCCCTCTGCCGCCTCGCAAACTACCGTCGTGGTGCAACACGGCTGGGGCGGCAATATCACCATGATGCTGCCGCTGGCCAAGCCGTTCAGCAGCGCCGGATTCAACGTGTTGCTTGCCGATGCCCGCAATCATGGCCGCAGCGACAGTGACGGCCATTCGTCCCTGCCCAAATTTGCCGAGGACGTGTCGGCGTGTGTGGACTGGCTCAAGGCGGCGCATCCAGCGCGGGCCGGCCGCATCGTACTCGTCGGCCACTCGGTCGGCGCCGCGGCGGCCCTGCTGGCGGCCAGCCGCCGTACTGACGTCAGTGCCGTCATCAGCATTTCCGCGTTTGCGCATCCGAGCTGGATGATGCGCCGCGCGCTGCGCCGGTGGCCTTTGCCCGATCTGGTCGTCAGGCTGATACTGCGCTATGTGGAGTGGGTGATTGGTCACCGTTTCGACGCGATCGCCCCGCTGTCCACAGCGGGGCGGCTGCGCTGCCCGTTGCTGCTGGTGCACGGCGCCGCCGACACCACGGTTCCCGTCTCGGATGCTCACGCCATCGCCCAAACCCACCGCACTCGGCTGCAACTGCTCGAAGTGGCCGACGCCGCCCACGATTCGGTCGAGCGTATCGAGGCTCATGCGCCGGCGCTGCTGGCGTTCCTGGCGCAACACGGCATCAGGGCAGACGACACCCCATCTCAATGCGGCGGACAGGGCCACCAAGCCGACCACGCAAGGCGCAGCAATTAAGGCATTGTCATTCTTCCACTTGACGAATGCATGTTGTATAACCACGCTTTGCGCTTGACGAGAGACCCGGATGGATATCGATGCACTGATGCAACCGCTGGCCGGGCCACACGGCCCCTGCGGCGAGGACATGATGTTTTCGCCCGAGTTCGACCAGATCCAGGAAGCGCGTCGCTTTGACGATCCATCGCTATCCCAGGGCGAATGGATCACCGACGTAAAGGAGGCGGACTGGTCCCATGTCGTTCGCGTCAGTACCGCATTACTAGCCACACGCAGCAAGGATCTGCGCGTGGCGGCATGGCTGAGCGAAGCGCTGGCCAAGACACGCGGATTGGGTGGGCTGGCCGATGGCTATCGTCTGCTCGGCGAACTGTGCGCCCAGTGGTGGCCCATCTTGCACCCCGTCCCCGAGGACGGCGACATGAGCGAGCGGATCGGCACGCTCGACTGGCTGGTCACCCGCACGGCGCGCCTGATCCGCGACACCCCGCTGACACGCTCGGCCAAGGGGCAGTTCTCCTTACTCGACCTGGCGTCAGCCCAGGCAACCGCAGCCAATATCGAACGCGATCCGGCTGCCGCCGACGCCTTGGCGCAGAAAGCACAAGTCACGCTGGAGCAGTTCGACATCGCGCGCCGGGATACGCCCGCCGCGCACTATGCCAGCGTGCTGACCGATCTCGATGCCTTGGCGGCGGCCATGACCACCTTCAAGGACATCGTCGACGGCGCCCTCGGAGACGACGCCCCGGCCTTCGGTGCAACCTTTGATACCGTCGACGAGCTGAGACAACGGTGCCAGCGCTACGCCAATGACGCCGGCCTGCACACGCCGTCGGCCGTACCACCGCCGACCGATCCGGAAATCACCGAGGTGCGCATGCAAGCGGGGGCGTCATCCGGGCCGATCCGCACACGCGCCGAGGCCATTCGCCAGCTCAACGACATCGCCGCCTTCTTCAAGCAGACCGAACCGCACAGCCCGGTGGCGTATCTGGCCGAGAAGGCCGCACGCTGGGGAAACATGTCGCTTCATGAGTGGCTGCGCGCCGTCGTCAAGGACGAGGGCGCACTGTCGCAGATGGAAGATTTGCTCGGCGTGGCGCCGGCGACCTCGGCACACGACGAGGGTGGATACTGAGGCGGGCACCGCTGACGCCGCGGTGCCCGAGTGGCCTCAGTTGGCCAGACGAAACTCGATCCGGCGGTTCTTTGCGCGGCCTTCCGGCGTGTCATTGCTGGCCAGCGGGCGATCCGGGCCGGCACCCAGCGCGCTCAGCGCATCGCCTGGTAACCCCTTGCGCACCAGGTAATCACGTACCGAGTTGGCGCGCGACAGGCTGAGTACCACGTTGGACATGCGCTCTCCGCTGCTGTCGGTATGCCCGATGATCTGGATACGCGGCGCGCCCAAGCGGCTGATGGCCTGCGCCATTTCATCGACAATCGCCACCCCGGCCGGTGTCAGGGTGGCCGATCCGACCTCGAATTCGATCACCCGGTTTGACAAGGTCTGATCCAGCAGCGACTGGGCGCCAGCGCCGACAACCAGTGCGTTATCCACGGTGTAGGTCGGATTCAGCGCGGTCGCCATGTCGCTGACGATCTGCTGCCGGAGCGCCTCGTTGCTGACCGTGCCCTTGAGGGCAACCTGCGTGCCGCTGACCGCCAGCTGACCATCACGTACCTGCTTGAGATTCGGACCAAGCAGCTTGCCCATGTACTCGGTCCAGTTTGGCGGCGGCACCACCCCACCGACCTCGAGACGATCGACCACGGCTGCGGCGCCGTAGAGCTCGCGCAAGCGGCCGAGGATGGTGCTGCGGGCCGCTTCATCAGGCACGACACCGGACACGACCACCGCCTTGGTCGGCGTCGAGGGCGCCTGTGCATGCGCCACCGGTATGAGCAGGGCAAGGACAAAGATATAGACGATCCGGAAAGACATGCTCATTCCCCAAGAAACACTTCGCGAAACGTATTCACTGCCGCCTCCAGCGTGACCGCGGGTTGTTGCAGGTACGACGACAATTTCGCCACCCCGTAGTCGTCGGTCAGCGCCGGATGCTGGTCGATCCATTCCGGATCCTCCAGCCCGATCGCCTGCTCGGGCTCCGACCCCGGCGACATCACGGCCAGCAGGGGGCGCGGCGAGGCGCCGTTGAATCCCACCACCATGCGTGCGCCGTGCGCATCGCGTGCCATCAGGACCTGCAGCTCCACCGCACTCTTGCGCAGAAAGGCCGAGACCAGATAGAGCCACAGGCTGGCCGCCAGGTTGCGATGCGGTTCGCCATCCGGCAGCGGCAAGACCAGCGCCTTGTCGACCGGGGCCGTGCCAAGGCCAAGCACCGGGCGCATCAGCAAGCCGATGGCGAGGATGATCCGGCGAACCGCCTCCGGCGTGAGATGATCCGCGGTCAGTTCGGCGAGCCCCGCGAGCGTTGTACGGCGCACGAAATGCCCGAGCGGGTCAGCGGCCAGCGCGGTTGACACGTCGCTGGCACAGTCGATGGCGGCCAGGTCGCGGAGCATCTGGGCGACATCACAACCCTCGAGCGCCGCACGGGCGATACGCCGCAAGTCGCCGAAGGGACGTGACAGGCCCGCCGGTGCGCAACGGAACATGAGCGCATCGTCCCGCTCGACGGTCGCCACGGCAAGAAACGGAAAGCGTCGCCCGGAGGCGTCCTGGCTGGGCCGGAGATGCCCAACCACCGATACCCGGCTACGCGCCCCGACAAAAGCAAAGTCAACGGCCGGCGCGCTGTCGTACGCGGTCTTCCAGCGCGGGTCGTCCGACAGCTGCTCCATGGTCGACGACACCCAGCGATCGAGCATGCTGATCAGCTGGTGCTGGTTGGGGCCCTTGACGAAATCGCCACGGCTGGGCAGTTTGCCGAAGCAGGTGGCCGGCGGGCTGACGGCGGCGCTCATTGCTCGGCTCCAGACGAGGAGAGGGCCGCCACCGCGGCGTGCTCCGGCGCTGAGGCGTCTGTCCCTTGCTTGCCGGCAATGTCCACCGGCAACACCACGCCTCCCAGCCCACGCCGGGGGGCCTCCTCGGGACTCGATGCTGCCTGCGCCTGCGCGCTACTGATGATACGCAGATCGACGCTGACCTCGACCCCGTCGCGCGCCCAGGCGAGACGAAAACTGTTGTCCGGCTGACGTGCGCGCTGGGCCGAGTTGATCATCTTCTCCAACCCGAACCGCCCGGGGAAATTGATCAGCTCGAGCGGCTGTCCGTCAAAGGTGGTGGCGACGATCCGGGCACCAGGCACGCCGGCCGCATTGGGCCACACAAAGTTCGCCCACTGCAGCGGGCCATTCCGGTAGTCGAGTTTTTGTCCATCGATCTCGATGACATAGCCGGTGGCACCGGGGACGGGCCGCGGCCTGAGCATGAACACGGTCTGCGGCTGGGCGCCTCCGTCTGCGCCAGCGGCCGCGCCATCGAGTGAAGCCACCCAGCGCGAAAAGCCGGTCATGAAATCCGGTCGCAAACGGATACCCAGGTCCCCCCAGGTGCGCGGCGTAATGGTGTTGCCACGCCGCACGACGAGCGGCCCCATGGCGCTGTCGACGTAGCGTGCGATCGCCCCCTCCGGACCAAAGATCAGGGCGATCTCCTGGGGTGCGGCTTCAATGTTGGCCTGCGCAGAAAAGGGGTACTTGATGGCGAGCTTGCGGTTGAACGGCTCATAGACCTGGATCGCCCAGATCTTGTTGAGCTCCTGCTCGGCCGGCTGCAGCAAGGCGGAAAACGTCTGCAACAACGGGCGCAACAACAAGGGCCGCAATACGGCGCGCTGGTTGTCGGGCATGCCGGTGAGCATCTGCTCGTCGACAAAGCGCAGGGTGTCGGACAGTTCGGAGTCACCGCCGTCGATGGTTTTGCGCAGGAGCCCGATGGCACCGGGGCCGGGGTCACCCTGGTTCTTGAGCTGGTTGAGCCGCGTGCGTAGCTTCGACAATTGCTTGAGATAGATGGCAGAGAGCGGCTCGGCATTGTCACGCGGTACGATCAGCCGACCGAAGCCGGCAAACTCCTTGCCGACCGGCCCCATCGGCACCGCCGCGGCCGTAGCGCTCATGTTGACATCGACCTGGACCCGGCTCGGCGTCATGCGCAGCACGGAACGCTTGAACCATTCGACAAAACCTTTCTGTGCGCGCTCGATCCCGACATTGGCCATCGAGGGGTTGTCCCAGGAGGTCTGGTCAAAGATGGCCTGGATGAGCGTACCGAGCGGTGAGGTTGCCGGGTCGCCCAGGCGATTCATGCCGGCCACGGCCGCGGGAAAATCCGGAAAACGGCTGACACTGATGCCCTGCACGAAGCGCTTCCACTCGTCGGCATATTCCTGCTTGTACATTGCCACCAGCGACTTCTGGATTTGCTCGGGGCTGCCCTCCAGGGTGAGATCGTCCTTGACCGATGTCTTCAGCACCCAGTCGGCACTGTTCTGCTCGCTGGTCGCCGCCTCCTTGATTGCCGGCTGGACATACTCGCGCCACGCCTCCACCGTGAACGCACCGGACACCACATGGCTCCCGGACACCACCCCGGCGTTGTCGGGACCGACCAGGCTGGCGACGGTCACCGGCGGGAACCGGGTCGATGCGCGCGCCTTGAGCTCGGCATAGACGCGTTCGGCGGCCGGCATGCCGCGGACGACCCGGCGCAGGTTGTCGCGCGTCTGGTCGACGATGGCCAGATTGTTGTCCACCGTCGGCCAGTCGGGGGCGCGAACATGCTCGAGATGGAAGGTCAGGATACGCTCGGCCGCACGAATCATCTGCTCGCGAGTCATGGTGCCGCGATTGGCTTCCAGCCAGCTACGCCAGAAGCGGGTGATCTGGTCGGACAGATGGCCGACCTCGACACGCTCACGGCTGGCCAGCATGAGGTAGGTCTTGAGGGCGTTGTACGCGTCTTCGACATCGGTCGGCGCCGCGTGCGTATAGGCGCCCGGTCGGGCGCCTTGCGTTTCGCCGTCGCGAGCGGTCAGGCGGTCGGCGTTGCGATTGACCTCGGTCAGAAAGGCTTCGAGGTTCTCGGTAACCGGTTTGAGCATCAGGTTGCGCACGCCGGCAAAGAACTCGCCACGCAGCTTGTCGGCGAGGCGCTCGCCCTGGTAAAGGCCCAGACCGAGCGAGACGGGGTGGTCATCGTTGAAGCGTTCGAGCTGAACGAGGCGATCCTGCAGTATGCCCAGTGCTTCAATGCGGCTTTGCAGGTCGAGTCGCCCGTCCTGAACCCGCACGGCCTGGTGGAGGTCTTGCTCGACATTACGCAACAAGGCCCGGTTGTTGACGAAGGACCAGCTCCAGCCACCCAAGGCCAGCCCCAGCAGGCACAGGCCGCCGAACACGGCCGCCTGGCGCCAGCGGGTTTTCGTGGGGCTGGCATACTGACGTACAAGATTGCGGTCGGCAAACACGACCTTGGCGAACAAGTCCTTGAGAAAGAAGCCATGGCTCGCCGTCATCCGCAGCGGCATCGGGCCGTCGCCGACCAGACCGAACTTGCGGGTAATCCGCTCATTGGCCAACGGTCTGGTCTCACCGTCTTGCAGGGCCGAGGTAATGTAGAAACCACGGAAGATCGGCTTGAACTGAAAGGGATTTTCCTCGAACAAGGTCGCCAGAAAGGCCTTCAGTGCCGGTTTGATGCCCGCGAATTCCGACGGGAAGGTCAGCAGCCCGGGCGGCGAACTCTCGCCCTGGCTGCGCGACATCTGCGCCACGCTGAGTGCCCGCAGACCTTCGTACAGGGCATCGAAATGGTGGTCGAACTGCGCAATGGCATCGCTGCTGCCGGCCGGATCGTAGGGCAGGGTGGCGCCCCATACGCGATCACGCTCATTCCAGTCCAGGTCGTGGAAGAAATCGTGAAAACCGGGAATCAGGTCGGCCTTGGTGAACATCACGTACACCGGCGCGAACACCGCAAGTTGCTCAGTCAGTTCCTGAACCCGCTGGCGCAGATTCTTTGCCAGGCCCATCGCAAAGCTCGGCGAATTGCCCACCAGTTCACCGACGCTGACGGTGACAATGATGCCGTTGATCGGCGCACGCGGGCGGTGCTTTCTGAGCAGACCGAGAAAGCCCAGCCATTCGGCGCGGTCTTCCTCGTGAACCGAGTACCGGCCGGCGGTGTCGAGCAGGATGCCTTCGGTGGTGAAGAACCAGTCGCAGTTCCGGGTGCCGCCGATCCCTTTGATGACATTGCCGGCACCGTCGTCGAAGGGGAACTTCAGGCCTGAGTTGACGATGGCCGTGCTCTTGCCCGCCGCCGGGTTGCCGATCGTGATGTACCACGGCAACTCGTACAGGGCCGCGCTGCCGGATGTCTGGCCGAGGCGCGAACCCTTGATGGTCTTGACGGCCGCCTGCATGCGTGTCTGGAGCGCGGCAATCTCCGAGCGGGCCGACTCGCTGGCCGTCTCCTTGGCCCGATCGCCCTGTTGTTCGAGCATCGTCCCGAGCTCGTCGGCCGCGCGCCGGGCGCGGCGCCGACGCACGGCCCAGACCACCAACCACAGCAGAATGACGATCCCGCTGGCAATGCCCGCCCACAGCAAGGCGATCTTGAGCGTCTTGGCACCGAGAAAGAAAAACGCCATCGCCGCAGCGATGCCGATGAATGCCAGGGTGCGCGAATCGGTGAGGAAGGAACGAAGTCGGGACATGGAGTGAGCGTGCTTGGATCAGGTATCGGCCACCGGCACGTCGGCCGGCGGTACGGAAGGGAGGACCAGGATGGCCGCCCGGGCGGTGGCATGCTGCTGTGTGACACAGAGCGCTGGCTGCGCGGCGGCAAGCACCTTTGCCCGGGTGCAGGCCAGCGCCAGCAGGGCGCCAAAGGGCGGGGTGGTGCCGCACACACCGCCGACGCCGGGAAAGTCGGCAACAGGATCGAGCTCGGGCAGGGATTCGCCGAAGGCGTCGAACAACTCGGCGACGCGGGAGGCGCGATGATCCGCGTCGCTGACAACGGCGTGGATGGCCGAGGCTTCGAGGTGATGAACTGCCATCAGCTCGGTCGCCAACTTACCCAGCAGGGCACCGCTGACACGCCCCGCCGCATCGGCCGCCTTGTCCCGCGCCGCAGCGCTGGCACGGGAAACACGAACCGTAACGCCTTCCTCCGGCTGGGCGGAAAACAGCAGGCACAGCGCAGCTTCGCCGGGCACCGCGCCATGCTGGTTGTCCGCCGAAAACAGCGCGCCCTGGTCGGCCCAGGCCTGCACCGTGATGGGGTCGATGGCCGAGCTGGCGGCCAGTACGCCGTGGATGTCGGCCTCGGCGCCCGGCTGCCCGGCGGCAAGGACGAGGCCATCGATATGGGCCATCACCGCCGCTTCATTGGCGACCGTTCTGAGCGTCAATTCGCAGCGACCCACGCCAAGCTCGGTCAGGTAGTGACGCTGGAGCCAGTCTTTGAGTGAGGCAAACTCGCCGGGCGGCACGGCTGGCGGCAACAGCCAGACCAAGCGCAGGCGAGCCTCCGCCGGTCGCGACGACAGTTGCTCTCGCACCGCCGCCACCACACCGGGCAGGAGACGGTCGATCAGCGCCAGGCAACGCTGCAGTCCGGCCGGGGGCGACGCATCTTCTCCCCAGTACGCCGCCACCGCGTCCAGATCGAGGGCGTCGATAGATGCGGCAAACACCGGGAATCCGTTGTCGTCGCGCAGCGCGGCGTCGGGCGTCGGGCGTTTGCCGTCGGCAGCCGCGGCGAGAATCTCATCTGCATCGTCACCTGCGCGAGTGCTGAGGATTGCCGCGATCAGGCCCAGCGTGTAGCGCCGTTCGGCTTCGGATGTCTTGGCCTGCTCGCGGGCAAGTGGGTCGTCATCACTGGCGGATACGAGCTCACGCTCTTCGGGCGGCGTCCTGAGGTGATCGATGAACCCACGCAGCAACCAGTAGCCACCGATCATCGCCCCTGGCAGGGCGCCGAGATAGAGCAGCAAGTCGACCGTGCTCGGCGTGTGGTCGTTGGCCTGCCACCAGGCCAGCACCAGCGCCCATACGAGCGCCAGCGCAAACACAGTGGCGCCGAAGCGCAGAAGTGTGGAAGCAAGCATCATGCGGTGAGCCGGCGTCTCAGTCGGTCGTCAGTGACTGGCTGGCGATCAGCGTGGCGCCGCAGGCGGTGAGATCCCCATGCCGGGCAGCCGGACGCCCATCGATCAGCGCGGTCGGATCACCCGTGGCGATGGTCGTCACGCGACCATGGCCCTTTTTGGGGCAGCTGACCTGGTCGCCCACACGCGCAATTCCGCGGCCACCACAATCGCTGCTCTCAGAGGCGCTGATGACCGTGCCGCCGTGGCTTGTCTTGTCACCCAGCAGTATGAACGGACGGGACATGATTCTCTCCAGATGTCAGGATGGGGGTCGGCATGCGTTGCGCACGCTCAGGAAAACCGGCTGCCAATGACGCCCTCGCGCCTGAGCTCGATATGGCCCAGATCACGCATCCGCCATCTTCCGCCCCAGATCAGGCCGACGGACTCAGCCACTTCGCCATACAAGGCGTAGCCGCGAGCTGCCCAGGCGTCGCGCTCGGAGATGACCAGTTGTCCATCGCGCAGGAATGCACAATCGGCCGCCAGTCCGTACTGGTGATAACTCATGTACGCGGCCGCCTGTGTCACATGCCCCCCCTGGGCAGCGAGTTCGGTCTGTCGTTCCGGGCTGCGATACCCCTCGATCAGGGCCACCTCGTAGCCATGCCGCTCGCGCATGATTTTGATCACCAGCAGCAAACGCTGAGCGAACTCTGGATCCAATTGCTGCCAGTTCCGGCTGGCATTGACCACGTCCGGGCGTACCAGCTCGACCTCCCGCGTCGAAAAGATAGTCGGCGGAAGCGGAAGGGGCGGCACCAGCTGTTCGCCCTGGAGCAGCGCCGCGATCTGGCGATCCGGCAAATACACATCATCGGAGAAATCGAAGACGGCGGGGCCGGCCAGCATCATCGCCGCCAACGTCGGGGTGAGCACCACGATACTCCCGAGCAGAGCGCGGCCGGGGTGCTGCCGCAGCCGTTGCCACTGCGCGCGAACAAGACGGGCGCCTTGCCCACAGCGCCTGCCAACAAAGGCGCCGACGGCGCCGGAGAGGAGGGCCAGCTGCTGGCGCACCCGCGCTGATGAGCGGCGACAACCCGCCATCGCCATGGCACGTCGCGCCGGGAACACCAGCAGCCCCACAGCGACACAGACAACGACGAAGTAGACGCTCAGCGCAAAGACGATCACGGCGCGTATCGGAAGCAGTCAGTCAAAACCATCGAACACGGAGGAGGGCGCCACACGAAATGATTTGCGACACCACAAAAAAACGCTATCTTACGACATCCAAATAATTACATCTTCATTTTTTAAGACATACACATGTCAGACCACTCAAAACGCATAGCGAGGACCGCGCCGCAACTGGTCACGGGCAGCCAAACCGCGGCACCGGAGATGAATCGGAGCATCCTCCGGGATCTGGACGCCGGAGCGCATGTCCCCGAAACGGTCGGCAGCCGCCGCTGGCGCCTGTTGCCTGCGTTGACGATCGCCGCGCTCGCCGGTGCGGGGCTCGTTCTGCTCCTGCAGGGGCGCGCCGATTCGCCGCCAGCGAACATCGATAGCGACGCCGTGCCGCAATCACCTGCGGGTCCGGACACCACATTGGCAACGCTGGGCGAACCGGCAGCGCCGCCCGCGATGGCAACGCCGTCGCCCGCGATGGCCGCCCCGACGCCATCACCCGCACTCGGCCCGGCGCTCATTCAACACGCGACGCCACCACAGGTAGCTGAGCCACAAACCAACTGGGCGCCCCCCCAGACCGCCGAGCGGATGACGACCGTGTCGCCCGTGGCGCAGCCGGGCAAGCCTGCGATAGCCAGTCCAACAAAAAAGCCGCGCTCGACCGTGGCCACAAAGGCGAAGCGCAGCGTTGCGCCCCCGCGGAAGACACCGGCCGCCAGTGCGAGCCAGACCACGCAGAAAGCGGCCGAACGGGATGTAGACATCATCACGGCCATCGTGAAGGACATCCGCTAGCGAGCGCTTGCCAACGCGATGTGCTGCATCGGTCGTGGGCTCGCATACTGAGGCTGGCAGACGCTGATTTCCGCTTGTTGGGCATCACGCTCACCTCATGGTAAACCGCGATAATTTGTATTATGTAAACCACGAATCACGCCAACCGTTCACTTGCACCCCTTTCGCGTCGGGACCAGAATCCTTGTCGACTGTCAGCCCAGCATGAGTCACACCTGAACGGAGGCATCCCGTGGCATTTCCAACCGACCCGCAAGCGCCATCACCGGACAGCCCACCCGACGGCCTCCGGGTGTGGACGGGTGACATCACAACGCTGTCGGTTGATGTGATCGTCAATGCCGCCAACGAGTCCCTGCTCGGCGGTGGTGGCGTTGATGGTGCCATCCATCGGGTCGCCGGCCCTGAACTCCTCGCTTTATGCCGCACGCTCGGCGGCTGCCCGACCGGGGAAGCCCGCCTGACGCCTGGCTTCGCGTTGCCGGCACGATGGATCGCCCACACCGTCGGCCCGGTGTGGCGCGGCGGACAACACCACGAACCACACCTACTGGCTTCGTGCTATCGCAATGCGCTGGCGCTCGCCATTTCTCAAGGCGCTCGCAGCGTTGCCTTTCCGGCAATCAGTTGCGGTGTGTATGGCTATCCTGCCGATGCTGCAGCCCGGATCGCCGCGAGCGAATGCCTGAAGGCATTACGTGCCGACAATGGCATCTCGAACATCATTCTGGTTGCGTTCGACACAACAATGGCCGCAGTGCTCACCGCGGCCATTATTGACGTCTCCCCTGCCGACTGAGCGTTCAGGAGTCCAGCAAACTCCCGTCGTTGCATCGCATGCGGCAGGCAACGAGTCCTTTCCTGGGCCGGAAAGACACGCATTGTGTCTTGAGCGGCATGGTGTCGGAAATCTCTGCAGGTTCGCCTGCTTCGTAATGGTCGATGTGAGCCAGTTCGAGAAAATGCTCGGCAGACTCCCGGCTATGGAAGATCGTCAGGCTGCCATCGCTTGAGCACACCCAACGGCCGTTGAGCGAGATGGCATGGCAGGTGCAGTGGTGCATGCATACCGGGTGGATTCGCAGCGTTGCCCGGTCGGACGACCATAATGGTGATGCCGCCACCTCAAGCCATCCGGCCATGCGGTCGGTTGACGCAATCATGTTGTCTCCTCCGTCTATATCTTCTTTTCGGCAACGCCATGGCAGGCCCATGTCATCGACCGGTGCTACGGCATTTTTATGCCGCTTCATCCTTTACTTTCTAGCTGCCGATCTCCATGCGGTCAACATTTTGCCGACGCGCTGCGCCACCGCCCGTCACCCAGCCGGCTTGATATACTTTCCCCTTTTACTGACGTGTAGAGAGGCGCATCGATGAAACTCGAGACACTGGCTGTCCATGGCGGCTATTCACCCGATCCGACGACCAACGCGGTGGCGGTGCCGATCTACCAGACCACCTCGTACGCTTTCAACGATACGCAGCATGGCGCCGATCTGTTCGACCTGAAGGTCGAGGGCAACATCTACACGCGCATCATGAACCCGACGCAGGCCGTCCTCGAGGCCCGTGTTGCGGCGATGGAAGGTGGCATTGCCGGCCTGGCGCTGGCCTCCGGCATGGCCGCGATCACCTATGCCATCCAGACCATCACGGAAGCCGGCGACAATATCGTCTCGGCCTCGACGCTGTACGGCGGCACCTACAACCTCTTTGCCCACACCCTGCCGCAGATGGGCATCGAGGTTCGCTTTGCCGACTACCGCCAGCCCGAACAGTTCGAAACGCTGATCGACGAGCGCACCAAGGCCATTTTCTGCGAGTCGGTCGGCAACCCGCTGGGCAACATCACCGACTTCGAGCGCCTGGTCGAAATCGCCCATCGCAACGGCATTCCGGTCATCGTCGATAACACCGTGCCGACGCCCTATCTGTGCCGCCCCATCGAACACGGCGCCGACATCGTGGTGCACTCGCTCACCAAGTATCTGGGCGGCCACGGCACCTCCATCGGCGGCATCATCGTCGACTCGGGCAAGTTCCCGTGGGCCGAGCACAAGGCGCGCTTCAAGCGCCTGAACGAGCCGGACCCGTCCTACCATGGCGTGGTGTACACCGAAGCACTGGGCGCCGCGGCCTACATTGCACGGGCCCGCGTCGTCCCCCTGCGCAACATGGGCGCGGCCATCAGCCCGTTCAACGCCTTCCTCATCCTGCAGGGGATCGAAACCGTCGCCCTGCGCATGGATCGGATCTGCGAAAACGCAGTCCGTGTGGCTGAATTCCTGCAGGGCCACGACAAGGTCGAGTGGGTCAACTACGCCGGGCTACGCAACCACAAGGACTTTGGCCTGGTCGAGAAATACATGGGCGGCCGTGCCTCGGGCATCCTCTCCTTTGGCGTGAAAGGCGGCCTCGCGGCCGGTGGTCGCTTCCAGGATGCCCTCAAGCTGGTGACGCGCCTGGTCAACATCGGCGACGCCAAGTCCCTGGCCTGCCATCCGGCCAGCACCACCCATCGCCAACTCTCGCCGGCCGAGCTGGAGAAGGCCGGTGTCTCCGAAGACATGGTGCGCCTGTCGATTGGCATCGAGCACATCGACGACATCCTCGCCGACCTGAGCCAGGCGCTCGACGCGGTCTGACGCGGCACTTCGCAGCACAAGAAAAACCGGCGTCCGCGCCGGTTTTTTTTATACCCCGACCCCCTCAAGCAAGGCCCTCGCCCGCTCCGCGTCGAGATGCGCGATGGCGTCGCGCGGCTGGCAGGCTGCCGCCGCCGTCACATTGCGCTCAACGGCCACGCTGCGCCGGCTGCGCCGATTGACCGCCAAAGCGTTGGCGTAGGCCATGCGAATGCTCGGCGAATCGGGATCGAGCACGATGGCGCGTTCGAAATGGCGCAGTCCTTCCGCACGGCTCGCGCCATGGGCCAGGCGCGCCACCACGCGCCCGACTTTGTCCGACACTTCGATGTGATAGCCGCCCAGTGCCGCATGGGCTGCGGCGTGATCCGGCTCCAGGGCAATCGCCACCATCAGGCTCTGGCGCACCTTGCTGCCCAGCCCCCGGCCCAGCGCCTTGACGATGGAAATCTGCTGGCTGTAGCGCGCCAGCGCCAGCGCGTGTGTATACCAGGCATTCGCCCAACCCGGTTCGATCTGGCTCAGGCGCTCGCAGTGCGAGGCGGTATCGCACAGCAGCGACTGCACACGCTCCGGATCGTTTTCAAGATGCATGGCGTAGGCGATCGCCGCCCTGCCCGCCACCACGGCGCCAATGGGTCCGACCGCATGGCCGGTCGTCATGGCCGCACAAAAGTCACCGGCATGGTAATCCCGCCACGCCGACTGCAGCAGATCGGCCAGGGTATTGGGGTCGGCATCGTGCGACAGTGCAGGCCCGCAACGCTCGAGTTGATCGGCCACGCGCCGCGCGTCGGGAAAGACTTCGCGGTCACCGCCGTGCAGGGAGGGCCAGTGGGCCTCCAGTGACGAACCGGTATAGCGATAGACGCGGTCCCCATACGGGAATGCGCGCCATTCGATCTGCTTCATCTGCTCTCCCTGACGGCGGCTCCTGATCGGATTTTTTTCGCAGCCTGCGCTGGCGGTGCCGTCTTGAGGCCTGAGCTTACCACCTCGGGCGGGGGCGATCATGGCGCAGCGCATCATCCCCCGAGATCGTTGATGAAGCGCGCCATCACCATGTCTTTGTCCGACAATCCGCCGGCATCATGCGTCGTCAGCGTGATGTCGACCCGGTTGTACACATTAGACCACTCCGGGTGGTGGTCGAGCCGTTCGGCCATGAGCGCGATACGGCTCATGAAGCCGAACGCCGCATTGAAATCCTTAAACCGGAAACTGCGCGCAATCGCCGTCTTGTCTGCGTTGAGCGACCAGCCATCCAGGCTCGCCAGGTTCTGCATCAGCACGTTCTCGGTCAAGCGTTTTTGACTCATGTGACCTCCTGTCATCCCGCCACGTCCGACACCGCCACATGCGGCGAGGCAGATCCCCCACCCGGGCAGCGCCCATGGCGCTATTAAGGCATGCACGCCGTTGGCGGACAAGGGCTGCGCACGATCCGCATTGCACGCCCCACGCCAGACCGATAAGCTTCGCCGCTTCCCAATCAACGAGGTCGCGCCGCCGTGAAGCGCAGCTACGATGCCCTGGTGATCGGCGCGGGTGCCGCCGGCATGATGTGCGCCGCACGGGCCGCCCAGCGCGGACGCCGCGTGTTGATCGTCGACCACGCCACCGCGTTGGCCGAAAAAATCCGCATCTCGGGCGGTGGCCGCTGCAACTTCACCAACCGCACCGTCAATGCAAGTCATTTCCTCTCGCAGAACCCGCATTTCTGCCGCTCGGCGCTGGCCCGTTATGGCGCCCAGCACTTTGTCTCACTGGTCGAGCGTCATGGCATCCGCTACCACGAGAAAACGCTCGGGCAGCTGTTCTGCGACGACAGCAGCCAGCAGATCATCGACATGCTGCAGAGCGAATGCAGCGACGGGCAGGTCGATTGGGCGGCGCCGGTCAAGGTCGAGGTGGTCTCGCGCGAAGCGGATGGGCGCTTCATCGTCCGCACCGACCACGGCCAGTTCGACACTGGCGCACTGGTGGTGGCCACCGGCGGGCTGTCGATTCCGAAAATTGGCGCGACCGACCTGGGCTACCGGATCGCTCGCCAGTTCGCGCTGCCGGTGGTCACGCCCCGCCCCGCCCTCGTGCCGCTCACCCTGGATTCGGAAACCCTCGCGGCCCTCGCACCGCTCGCCGGCGCGGCCTTCGATGTGGTGGCCAGCTGCGCGGACGGCGAGTTCCGCGAACGCGCACTGGTCACCCACCGCGGCCTGTCCGGCCCGGCAATCCTGCAAATATCAAGTTACTGGCAGCGCGCCTGTGGCGACGGACGGCCCGAGCCGGTGCGCCTGAACCTGCTCCCCGACCACGACGCCGCAGCCTGGGTGGCCGAGCATGCCGACAGCAATGCGCTGCTCGGCAATCTGCTCGGCGAGGTCCTGCCCAATCGCTTTGCCAAGGCCTGGGCCGAGTTGCATGGCTGGAACACGCCGTTGCGCCAGACCAGCGCCAAAACGCGCCAGGCCATCGCCGAGGCGCTGGGCAACTGGTCGCTCGCCCCTTCGGGAACGCAGGGTTTCAGCAAGGCAGAGGTCACGCTCGGCGGCGTCGACACCCGCGCGCTGTCGTCAAAGACCATGGCGGCCCTGGCGGTGCCTGGGCTGTATTTCATCGGCGAAGTGGTCGATGTCACCGGCCACCTGGGTGGCTACAACTTTCAGTGGGCCTGGTCGTCAGCCGTCGCAGCCGGCGACGCGCTGTAGGCCTACTTGACCACCTCAAGCACGCCGGCCAGCTGCACCACCTCGACCTGGCGCCCCAGCATCACCACGGAACCGGGCCGACGGTTGTCGCCGGTATCGGAGAATTCGAAGCGATATACCCGCCGCAACACCACCTGGCCATTGCCATTGCGGCCGAAGTGCGTCCGTTCGGTCGCCACGCTGTCGTCGAGGAACTGAAAGCTGCGCAGCGCGCATGCCGAGCGCGCCGCGTGCAGCGCGGCCTCGCGCGCCTTGAGCGAGTCCATCCAGTACCAGGCCATGAGTGCCAGCAACGCCACCGGGAGGATGTCCCACAGGGTGATCATTGGCCGCCTCCCGACCGAACAGCACGGCTTTCGCCTACAATCAAAGCATCATGTCGACCGGAGTGTTGCCTCATGCGTAGCCTTGTTCTGACCGCCATCGGCGATGATCGCCCCGGCCTGGTTGAAGCCCTGTCCACCACCATCAGCAAGGCCGGTGGCAACTGGCTCGAATCGTCCATGGCGCAGCTGGCCGGCAAGTTTGCGGGCATTCTCCGCGTCACCGTGCCCGAGGAAGCGGCCGACGGGCTGATCGCCGCGCTCGAGCAGATGGACGCGCTCAAGGTCACGGTCACTCGCGCCAGCGAGGGCACGCCGGCCACCGCCCCGCGCCGTCTGCACCTGACGCTGGTCGGCCAGGATCGGGTGGGCATCGTGCGCGAAGTCTCGCAGGTGCTGGCACGCCACGCGGTGAACGTCGAAGAGCTCAACACCCTGATCTCCAGCGCCGCGATGTCGGGCGAGACCATGTTCCACGCCAAGGCCAGCCTGCACGGCGGGCAGGATCTGGATGCGGCAGCGCTGCAGGCTGACCTCGAGGCCTTGTCGAACGACCTGATCGTCGACATCACGCTGGACGAAGTGCTGTCGATCTGAGCCATCATCGCCGCGAAAGGCTCACAGCCGGGTGTATTTGTCGGCCCGGCCATGCGCCTTCTCGGCGGGATACCGCGCTTCATTGATGGCCAGCTTGCGCCGGGCCGCCTCGGCCAGATCCACGTCCAGCACATCGGCCAGTCGCACCAGATACAACAGCACGTCGGCCAGTTCGAGCGCCACCTCGGCGCGGTCCGCCTCGGGGAGCGCCGCCGACGCCTCGGGCGTGCGCCACTGGAAATGCTCCACCACCTCGGCCGCTTCGCCAATCAAGGCCATCGCCAGGTTCTTGGGGGTGTGGAACTGTCCCCAGTCCCGTACCTCGGCAAACTCGCGCAGGGCGTCGCGCAAGGTGAGCAGGTCGCTACGGTCGGTTGAATTCATACGCCAGCCCTCACTCGCTGTGGCTGTCCAGTTGATAACGCGCCGGCACGCCCTCCCCCATGTGCTGCGTCAGCCACGGCAAGGCCTCGGCGAGTTGGCCGGCGAGCACCCACGGCGGATTGAGCACGAACATGCCGCTGCCGGTCATGCCCAGTCCGTCGGCCGCCGGCGCGCTCACTTCCAGTGTGGCGTGCAGCCAACCGCGCGCAGCCGCGCCCAGTTTGAGGAGCTTCTTTGGCAGGCGCCGGGATTCCGGGCGCGCCAGGATGGGATACCAGACCAGAAAACAACCAGTCGGAAACCGCTTCAGGCCGTCCTCGAGCGTGGCAACCAGCGTGTCGTAGTCCTGCTTGACCTCGTAAGGCGGATCGATCAGTACCACGGCACGGCGCGTGGGCGGCGGCAGCAAGGCCTTGATCGCGGCGAAACCGTCGGTCTTGCTGACCTGGGCTTGCTTGCCGGCATGCGCAAAATGCTTGTTCAGCGCGTCGAAATCGGTCGGATGCAGTTCGAACAGGCGCAACCGGTCATCGCTGCGCACCAGCCGCTGCGCGATCTCCGGCGAACCCGGATAGACCGGCGGCAGGCCGTCTTTGCCCGCGCAGCCGACCACCTCGAGGAAACGCTGGATCGACTTGGGCCGGGGTTTCACCCCGGCGATCTTGCCCACCCCGGTGTCGAATTCACGGGTTCGCGCGGCCGGCCCCTGATCGAGCCGGTAGCTGCCCGGCCCCGCGTGGGTGTCGATATACCAGTACGGCGCAGGCTTCTGGTTGAAGTAGTCGAGCGTCAACATCAGCGTCAGGTGCTTGAGGACGTCGGCATGATTGCCGGCATGGTAGGCATGGCGATAACTGAGCATTGGCGCGCGATTCGCAAAATCCGGAGACGTCGCATGCTATCACCGCCGCCACGGCGGCGCCCGTCAACACAGATGAATCCCCCTGTTTTCGAGGGAATTTTCTGTTTGCAGCGCAGCATATGGTTGATATGATTGCCGTTTTTTTAAGCCGCATGCGGCGGCCAACAGGCGCGAAGACGCCCGGGCAGAGAGGACACTACTATGGCGATTTACGCGCTTGACGACCGCACTCCGGTACTCGGTGCCGGCAGCTGGGTGGCTGACAACGCAACGGTGCTGGGGCGGGTCGTGCTCGGCCGCAATGTGAGCATCTGGTACAACGCGGTGCTTCGGGGGGACAACGACCCGATCACCATCGGCGATAACTCCAATGTGCAGGACGGCTCGGTGCTGCACACCGACGACGGCGTGCCACTGACCATCGGCGCCAATGTCACCATCGGCCACATGGCGATGCTGCATGGCTGCGAGATCGGCGACGGCACGCTGATCGGCATCAACGCCATCGTGCTCAACGGCGCCAAGATTGGCCGCGGCTGTCTGATCGGTGCCAACGCCTTGATTCCCGAGGGCCGCGAGATTCCCGACCACTCGCTGGTCGTCGGCTCCCCCGGGCGCATCATCCGCACGCTCACCGACGACGAGGTGGCCGGACTCATCCACAGCGCCAACAACTATGTGCGCCATCTGAGCGAACACGCCGAAGGGCTGCGCCGCCTCGACCCCCCCGCCGCGGCGGGCTATGTGGCACCGGTTTAATTCAGATCAAAGGCAGCGCATCGCATTGCCTTTACATTTCGAGGCGTCGGATGTCTCCGCGACACCCGCACTCCTCCAGGCAAGAAGTCTTTGGCGCGCAGCGATGTCTGCGCGCTTTTTTATGCCGCCGGCCGCGCGGCCGGGGGCTGACCGTAGCGCGCCAGCACGATCACCGCCGCCAGAATCACCACGCCGCCAGCCATCTGCACCACACTGATGTGCTCACCGAGCAGCGCGGCAGCGAGCAAGGTGGTGACCACCGGCTCCAGCGTCGACAGTGTTGCCGCATCCGCCGCACCGAGTCGCTGTATGCCGATGAACAGGCACACCATCGCGATCACTGTAGACACCCCGGCGATTGCCAGGATCGCGCTCCAGCCTGGCAGGCTCTGCGGCAGGGCCACGCCATTGAATGTCGCCAACAACGCCAGCGACACGGCCGCAGCGCTCATCACCAGCGTACTGGCAGCCACCGGATCCTCATGGCGCATCACCCGGTTGGCGGTCAGCAGGTAGGCCGAGTAGATCACTGCAGCCGCCACCCCCAGGGCGATGCCTAGCGGCTGGCCGGAGACATCGGCGCCAATGATGAGGGCGGTACCCAGCAAGGCGGCGAAGACCGCGAGCAAACGGACCCGCGTCAGCGCCTGACCGAACAGCACGGCACTCAACAGGGTCACCATGAACGGATGCAGGTAGAGCAGCAGCGCCACCAGCGCCGCTGACGCAAATTCCAGCGCCGAGAAGAAGCAGTACGACTGCCCCACATAGCCGATGCCCCCCATCGCTGCCAAAAGCCAGAAATTCAGCCCTCGTGGCCAAGCGCGCCGCTGCGCCACGACGATGGTCACCATGCACACGGCGGCGATCGAAAAACGCAGCAAGAGCAGCGTGGCCACATCCACGCCGTCCTGATACGCGTATTTGGCAAAGATGGCCATGGCGCCAAAACAGCTGGCCGACACGGCCACATACAGCGCACCGGCGAGATGGGGCGACATGCAGACGTCCTGATACACGGGAAAGCGGGAGATCATCCCGCCTCGCAGAGGTGGCGTCAATACGGCCGCCACAGCAACGCGAGCGTCACAATCGATTACACCCCACCCCTGCCCCTCGCCGCGTGCTTCCGGTATAAGGTGGCATCCCTCGCCCTGGACGACACGACATGAACCGATCCGACCGCTGGCGTCGCGCCACCATCGCGTTGCTCGCAACATTCACGTTCAACACCTACGCTGCCGATGCCCTGCCAACCATCGAGCTGTCTGCGCAAGGGACGGCCGTGGCGGTGAACGACCTGGCCCGTGCCGACGCCTACTTCGAAGCCCAGGCCGACGAGCCGGCCGCGGTCGCCCAGAAGGTGAATCAGGTCATCGCCGCGGCACTGAGCACCGCCAAGGCCTACACCACCGTCTCGGTCAAGACCGGCAGCACCTCGACCTGGCCGATCTACAGCAATCCGTCGAGCAGCGGGCGCAACAACCCGGCCATCACCGGCTGGCGCATGCGCAGCCAGCTCGCCCTCGAGAGCACCGACATCGCCGCGCTGTCGCGCCTGATCGGCGAGTTGCAAAGTACCCTGGCGATCGGCAACCTGCAGTTGATGCCGGCGCCGGCCACACTGCGTGCCGCCAACGACGCCGCCACCCGCGAGGCGCTCAAGGCCTTCGAGGCGCGCGCGCGCCTGGTCACCGAGACGCTGGGCCGCAAGTACCGCCTCAAAGCGCTGAACATCAACGAGCAAGGCAACCCCATGCCCATGTTCCGTGGGGCGGCAATGGCCGAAATGGCCGTCAAGGCGGCCCCCGTCGAAGCCGGCGACAGCACCATCAGCGTGCACGTCAATGGCACCATCGAACTGATCGATTAACCTGCCCGCCCTGACTGGATATGCCTCGAATTTCCTTGCTTGTTGTTGGACTCCTCGCCCTTGGCAGCACCGCCGCCGGCATCGCCGGTTACGCTGATTTGGCCCATGCCGAGCGCCAGGCGCGCTTCGTCTGTCCGGATGGCGAACGTTTTTCGGTCGCCGTTCACGCCGACCATGTGCGCTTGCGCTCCGGTGACGGCGTCTTCACCCTCGCCCAGACGGCCGACGGGCGTTTCCAGAGTACTGATGTGGCCCTGCAACTGGAGCATGATCGCAGCCTCGTCGCCCGCGAGGGCGAATCGCCCAAGACCTGCGCGTTGTCGCGAGACGCGGTGTGATCGCGCTGATCCAGCGGGTAACCCATGCCGACGTGGTGGTTGACGGCGACTGTATCGGGCGAATCGGCCCCGGCCTTCTTGCGCTGATTGGCGTCGAACCGGCCGACGGCCCACGCAACGTGCAACGCATGGTCGAGCGCCTGCTTGGCTACCGGGTTTTTCAGGACGCGGACGACCGGATGAACCTCTCGCTGCAGGATGTGGGTGGCGGCCTGCTGCTGGTGCCGCAGTTCACGCTGGCCGCCGACACCCGCAAGGGCACGCGGCCGGGCTTTAGCACCGCTGCGCCGCCGGCCCTGGCCGAGCAACTGTTCGACGCGCTGGTGACCGAGGCCCGTGCCCGGCATGCCACCGTCGAAACCGGGCGCTTCGGCGCCGAGATGCATGTGAGCCTGACCAACCACGGCCCGGTCACCTTCCGTCTGGACGCCTGACAAGGCTTGCACTAAGCTGGCGTCACCCATCCGTCGGGAAGCACCATGCACCGCTCACTGCTGTCCGCCGCACTGGTCGTCGTCGTCGGCTTGTCGGGATGTTCGACTGTCACCGCCCCCCTGCCACGGGCAGGCACGACATCGGGTAGCGTGCCGACACCACCGACCGGCGACTATGTTCAACTGGCCAACCCGGGCGACGCCGAACAGATCGTGCTGTACGCCTACGGCCTGCTTGGCACCGGGTATCGCTTCGGCGGCCGCAACCCGGAAGCCGGACTCGACTGCAGTGGCATGGTCAGTTACATCGTCGAGCAGGTCAGCGGCGTCCGCTTGCCACACAATGCCGCGCAGATCGCCGCAAAAACACGCGTCATCGACGTCGACTCACTCCAGCCCGGCGACCTCGTATTCTTCAATACGCTCAACCGTCCCTACTCCCACATGGGGATCTACCTGGGCGACGGAAAGTTCATCCATGCACCGAGCAGCAAAGGACGGGTTCGTGTCGAGCGCATGGACAACCGCTATTTCGCGCGCCGCTTCGACGGCGCCCGCAGCTTGCAGTCCGACAGTTGAGTCCAGTCACCCGAGGAGCGCCACATGTCACAACGTACGATCAAGCACGTCATCGCCGGCAAGCCACTGATTACCGCAGCGCCGCAGATGATGGTCAGCGAAGCTGCGCAGATCATGTCCAAAGCGCATGTCGGCGCCATCCTGGTGGTCGACAACGGTGAACTGACGGGAATCTTCACTGAACGGGACGCACTGCAGCGGGTGCTCGCACGGGGGATTGATCCGACCACGACGCCCCTGTCGGTCGTGATGACCGCCAAACCGATCACCGTCAGCGCGAACCTGCCGCTGGGCCACGCGCTCCATCTCATGTACGACGGGGGGTTCCGGCATGTGCCGGTGGTCGACCAGGGCAAGCCGATCGGCATGGTGTCGGCCCGCGATGCGCTGGGCGACGAACAGTGCAACTTTGAACGCGAACTGGTTCAGCGCGAGGACATCAACCAGATTCTTTGACGCGCGCCGGCGGCGGCCGGCTCAGCGTTTTTGCGGAACCTGGACGAAGATTTCGTCCGGCTTGGTCAGCCCGAGTTCGAAACGGGCACGCTCCTCGATCGCGTCCGTGCCGGTCTTGAGATCGCGGATTTCCGCGTCCAGGCCGGCATTGCGCTGCTCGAGCTTGTGATTGAGCGCCTGCTGCTCGACCAGCTGCCGTTCGGTCTCCCACACGCGGAACCAGCCCCCCTTGCCGAACCAGAGCGGATACTGGAGCACCAGTACGAGCAGGAGCAGAATCAGGACAGGCCAGCGCATGAGGCGGTCTACCGAGCCGGTCGTGTGACCGGCTCGGTATGTCCCGTACTACCGCAGATGCGGCCGAACGCGCTGCGCCATCATGGGCTCAGCGGCGACGCAGGTTGTAGAACGCGGACAGGCCCGGGTAGCTGGCCGTATCGCCGAGGTCTTCTTCGATACGCAGCAGCTGGTTGTACTTGGAGATGCGGTCCGAGCGCGACAGCGAACCGGTCTTGATCTGCATGGCGTTCAGGCCAACCGCGATATCGGCGATGGTGCTGTCTTCGGTTTCGCCCGAGCGGTGCGAGATCACCGAGGTGTAGCCGGCGCGCTTGGCCATTTCGACGGCGGCGAAGGTTTCGGACAAAGTGCCGATCTGGTTGATCTTGATGAGGATCGAGTTGCCCACGCCCTCTTCGATGCCACGCGCCAGGATCTTGGTGTTGGTGACAAAGCAGTCGTCGCCCACCAGCTGCACTTTCTTGCCCAGGCGCTCGGTCAGCAGCTTCCAGCCGGCCCAGTCGTTCTCGGACATGCCGTCCTCGATCGAGACGATCGGGAAGCGATCGACCAGCGTCGCCAGGTAGTCGGTAAAACCTTCCGAGCTGAGGGTCAGGCCCTCGCCGGCGAGCACGTACTGGCCATCCTTGTAGAACTCGCTGGCGGCGCAGTCCAGCGCCAGCAGCACATCGGTACCCGGCTCGTAACCGGCGGCGGAAATGGCTTCCTGGATCAGGTTCAGCGCGTCTTCGGTGCCGGCGACGTTGGGGGCGAAACCGCCCTCGTCACCCACCGTGGTGGGGTAGCCGCGCTTGTCGGTGATCTTCTTCAGATGATGGAAGATCTCGGCGCCGCAGCGCAGCGCCTCACGGAAGCTGCCCATGGACACCGGCATGATCATGCATTCCTGGATGTCCAGCGAGTTGTTGGCGTGGGCGCCGCCGTTGATGACGTTCATCATCGGCACCGGCAGGGCCATCGGGCCCGACCCGCCGAAATAGCGGTACAGCGGCAGGCCGGCTTCTTCGGCTGCAGCCTTGGCCACGGCCATGGAGACAGCCAGCGTGGCGTTGGCGCCGAGGCGGGACTTGTTTTCGGTGCCGTCGAGGTCGATCAGGGTGCGGTCGATGAAGGCCTGCTCTTCGGCATCCAGGCCGATCAGGGCTTCGGAGATTTCGGTATTGACGTTCTCAACCGCCTGCATCACGCCCTTGCCGAGATAACGGCTGGCATCGCCATCACGCAGTTCGATGGCTTCACGCTCACCGGTCGAGGCGCCGGACGGCACTGCCGCACGGCCCATGACGCCGGATTCGAGCAGCACATCGGCTTCAACAGTCGGGTTGCCGCGCGAATCCAGTACTTCGCGGGCGATGATGTCAACAATCGCACTCATAACAGTCCTCTCAAGCTTCGGATTTCTAGATCAATGGTTGTTCTGTGTTCAGGCCTGCTCGAGAAAGCCGGCTTGCTTCACCAGCGCGTCAATGTCGCGCAAGGTGGTGAGCAGGGCTTTCATCCGGGGCAGCGGCCAGGCATTGGGGCCGTCGGACATGGCCGTTTCTGGCGTCGGGTGGGTTTCCATGAACAGGCCGGCCACGCCGGTGGCGATCGCCGCGCGTGCCAGCACCGGCACGAACTCGCGCTGGCCGCCCGACACGGTGCCCTGCCCGCCCGGCAGTTGCACCGAGTGGGTGGCGTCATAGACCACCGGGCAACCGGTCTCGCGCATGATCGCCAGCGAGCGCATGTCGGACACCAGGTTGTTGTAGCCGAAAGACGCGCCACGCTCGCACACCATGATGGTGTCGGCACCGCCGTTGGCGGCCTTGGCCTTGTCGACCACGTTTTTCATGTCGCCGGGGGCGAGAAACTGCCCTTTCTTGATGTTCACCGGCTTGCCGCAGGTGGCCACAGCCTCGATGAAATCGGTCTGGCGGCACAGGAAAGCCGGCGTTTGCAGCACGTCGACCACCTTGGCCACGGCGGCGATCTCGTCAATGGCGTGCACATCGGTCAACACCGGCACACCAACGGTTTCGCGCACTTCGGCGAGGATGTCGAGCCCCCTGGCCATGCCCGGGCCGCGGAAGGACTTGCCCGAGCTGCGGTTGGCCTTGTCGAAGGACGATTTGTAGATGAACGGGATGCCGAGTTCAGCGCAGACGGCCTTGAGCTCGGTGGCCGTCTCCAGCGCCAGCTCGCGCGACTCGATGACGCACGGACCGGCAATCAGGAAGAACGGCCGGTCGAGACCGGCCTCGAAATCACACAGCTTCATTGGCGGTCTCCTGCTTCGTGCTGGCGGCGATTGCAGCCTTGACGAAGGCGGTGAACAGCGGGTGGCCATGACGCGGATTGGAGGTGAATTCGGGGTGGAACTGGCAGCCAACGAACCACGGATGGTCCGGCAGCTCGATCATTTCGCACAGGTCGGTCGCGGGCGCACGACCCGACACCTTGAGACCGGCTTTTTCCAGCTTGCTCAGCAAGGTGTTGTTGACCTCGTAGCGATGACGATGACGCTCCATCACGTCGGCACGGCCATACACCTCACGCGCCAGCGAGCCTTCGGTCAGATGGCAGATCTGGCCGCCCAGACGCATGGTGCCACCGAGGTCGGAGGCGTTGTCGCGCCGTTCCACCTGGCCGCTGCGATCGAGCCATTCGGTGATCAGGCCGATCACCGGGTGCTTGGTCTTGTCGTCGAACTCGGTACTGTGCGCGTCTGCCATGCCGGCGACATGGCGGGCATACTCGACCACGGCCAGCTGCATGCCCAGGCAGATGCCCAGGTACGGCACCTTGTTTTCGCGGGCGTAGCGGATGGCCATGATCTTGCCTTCGGTGCCACGCTTGCCAAAGCCGCCGGGCACCAGGATGGCGTCCATCTTGGCGAGCACGCCAACGCCCTCGGACTCGATCACTTCGGAGTCGAGGTAGTGGATGTTGACCTTGCTGCGGGTGTGCAGGCCGGCGTGGTTGATGGCCTCGATCAGCGACTTGTACGACTCGGTCAGGTCGACATACTTGCCGACAAAGGCGATGTCGACCGTGCGCTCGGGGTTTTCGAGGGCGAAGATCAGCCGCTCCCACACCGACAGGTCGGCGGCGCGGGCGAGGATGCCGAGCTTGTGGCAGACGATCTCGTCGAGCATCTGATCATGCAGCAGGCCGGGGATCTTGTAGATGGAGCTGGCGTCGAGCGCCTCGATCACCGCCTCGGGCATGACGTTGCAGAACAGCGCGATCTTGCGGCGCTCGTCGGCCGGGATCGAGCGGTCGGCACGGCACAGCAGGATGTCGGGCTGGATGCCGATCTCGCGCAGCTCCTTGACGGAGTGCTGGGTCGGCTTGGTTTTCAGCTCACCCGCGGTCGGGATGTAGGGCAGCAGCGTCAGGTGGATGAAGCAGGTGCCGTTTCGGCCCTCTTCGATGCCCATCTGACGGATCGCCTCGAGGAAGGGCAGCGATTCGATGTCGCCCACCGTGCCGCCGACTTCGACGATGGCCACGTCGGCGCCTTCGGCGCCGCGCTTGATGAAGGTCTTGATCTCGTCCGTGATGTGCGGAATCACCTGCACCGTCTTGCCCAGGTATTCGCCACGGCGCTCTTTCTTGAGCACCGATTCGTAGATCTGGCCGGTGGTGAAGTTGTTGCGCTTGGACATCTTGGCGCTGGTGAAGCGCTCGTAATGGCCAAGATCAAGATCGGTTTCGGCCCCGTCTTCGGTCACGAACACTTCGCCGTGCTGAAACGGGCTCATGGTGCCGGGATCGACGTTGATGTAGGGGTCGAGCTTGAGGTGGGTAACCTTGATGGAGCGGGACTCAAGGATGGCGCCCAGCGAGGCGGCTGCGATGCCCTTGCCTAGCGAGGAAACGACACCGCCCGTAACGAAGACATACTTAGTCATGGAAATGGCAACTGCGGGAAAGCGCAATGATAGCCGAAAAGGCGGCGCGCTCAAACCGACGCAAGGGGGCTTTTTTTGCGGCGCTCGTCGACACCTTGGCGGCCCCCGAAGGCGTCGCCGAGGTGGCCGTTCAGCGGATGAAGTGTCGGCTGATCGTCCGAAATACGTCGTTGCCCGCGCGCTCGAGCCATTCGAACGCCACCATCTCGCGCGACACGATGTCGATGCCGTGCGCGCGCATGCGCTCGAGCGCCAGTGCCTTGTCGCGCGGCTGGCGCGAGCCGACGCCCTCCTCCACCACGAACACCGCCTTGCCGGCTGCCTTGAGGTCGAGCACCGTCTGCAACACGCACACATGGGTCTCGGTGCCGCACACCACGACCTGCGGCCGCGCGTCGACGGCCGTCTCCGCCAGGCGGGACTCGGCATGGCTGGAGAAACAGATCTTCTCCACCACGCGCGCGCCCTCGGCCTCGGCCAGCACCGCCGATGCCGTCGGCCCCAGGCCTCGCGGATACTGCTCGGTGATCACCGTAGGCACCGCCAACTGACGCGCGATCTGCATCAGCCACACGGTATGCGCGATGACCGCCTCGCCCTGGTCGATCGCCGGCAGCAGACGCGCCTGCAGATCAACGATCAGCAGCGACGAGGCGGCGGCCTGAATCCGCGGGCCGATGCTCACTGGCCAAGCTCCTTGCGGTCGCGGTAGAAGTCCAGCGCTTCGGGGTTGGCCAGCGCCTCGACGTTTTTGACCGGCCGGCCATGCACGACGTTGCGCACCGCCAGCTCGACGATCTTGCCGCTGCGGGTACGCGGGATGTCGTCCACCGCCACCACCTGGGCCGGCACATGGCGCGGCGTGGTGTTGTCGCGGATGGTCTGCTTGATCTTCTTGATCAGCGCCTCGTCGAGCACGACGCCGTCACGCAGCTTGACGAACAGCACCACGCGGACATCGTTTTGCCAATCCTGGCCGATCACGATCGATTCGAGGATCTCGTCGAGTTTTTCGACCTGGCGATAGATCTCGGCGGTGCCGATACGCACCCCGCCGGGGTTGAGCGTGGCGTCCGAGCGGCCGTGGATGATCAGGCCGCCATGCTCGGTCACTTCGCAGAAATCGCCATGGCACCAGATGTTGTCGAAGCGCTCGAAATATGCGGCGTGGTACTTGGCATTGTCCGGGTCGTTCCAGAAGCCGATCGGCATCACCGGGAAGGGCTTGGTGCACACCAGCTCGCCCTTCTCGCCACGCACCGGCCGGCCCTCATCGTCGAATACCTCGATGGCCATGGCCAGGCCCTTGCACTGGATCTCGCCACGCCACACCGGCAGCACCGGGTTGCCGAGCACGAAGCACGACAGGATGTCGGTGCCGCCCGAGATCGACGACAGGCACACATCCTTCTTGATCGCCTCGTACACATAATCGAAGCCTTCGGGGACCAGCGGGCTGCCGGTCGACAGGATGGCGCGCACGGTATCGAGCTTGTGGGTATCGGCCGGGCGGCGACCGAGCTTGGCGAGATGGTCGATGAACTTGGCCGAGGTGCCGAAATGGGTCATGCCCTCGGCGTCGGCATAGTCGAACAGGATGTCGCCTTCATCAACGAAGGGCGAGCCGTCAAAGAGCAGCAGCGTTGCGCCCACGGCCAGGCCCGACACCAGCCAGTTCCACATCATCCAGCCGCAGGTGGTGAAGTAGAACACGCGGTCGCCCGGCTTGACGTCGGTGTGCAGGCGGTGCTCCTTGATGTGCTGGAGCAGCGCGCCGCCCGCGCAGTGCACGATGCACTTGGGCACCCCCGTGGTACCCGACGAGTACATGATGTACAGCGGATGGTCGAAAGGCAGCTGCGCAAACTCGATTTCGGTCACCGCCAGATGCGGCTTGAGAAAGGCGCTCCAGCTGCGCGCGTGGGCAATGCCTTCGAGCGCCGGCTCGGCCTTGAGATAGGGCACCACGACCACGCGCTCGAGCGACGGCAGCCCGGCCACGATGGCCGCCACCTTGGCGTGGCAATCGACCGACTTGCCGTTGTAGAAGTAGCCATCGACGGTGATGAGCAACTTGGGTTCGGTCTGGCCGAAACGGTCGAGCACGCCCTGCTCGCCGAAGTCCGGCGAGGCCGAGGTGAAGATCGCACCAATGCTCGACGCGGCCAGCATGGCGACAATGGTCTGCGGCATGTTCGGCATGTAGGCCGCCACCCGATCACCGGGCCCCACCCCCATGTCGCGCAGCGCGGCGGCAAAATGCGCCACCTCGCGATACAGCTCGCTCCAGGTGTAGCGCAGCTTGACCTTGTCTTCGCCCCAGAACACCAGCGCCTCGCCACCGTCGCGGCGACGCAGCAGGTTCTGTGCATAGTTCAGGCGCGCCTGCGGGAACCAGCGCGCGCCGGGCATGCGCTCGCCGTTCTCGAGCACCGTCGCGCCCGCTTCGCCAACGACCTCGCCAAACGACCAGATCGCCGTCCAGAACTGTTCGGGCTGATCGACAGACCAGGCATGCAGCGCATCGTACTCGGCCAGATCAAGCCCCCAGCGCGCGTTCACCTGTTCGCGGAAGGCCGTCATCTGGCTGCCGGCGACCCGTTCCGGGGCGGGCGACCACAAGGGTTGATCAAGATTGCGCGCTTCAGGCATGGCTGTCTCCGTGTTTATATTGAACGCGTTAGATTATAGTTAATTTTCCAGCATCGCCCGCAGCGTCTCGGGCAAGGGTACCGATTTTCCGGTCAAATGGTTCATCCACACAACCTTGGCACTGCCTTCGGCAAACACCCGGTCATCGCCATCGATGCCGATCTCGTACCAGTTCATGACGCTGCTGCGCCCGGGCGCCCCGGCATACAGCCGGACGACCACCGTGGCCGGATAGTTGATCGGAATCATGAACGTACACGCGGCATTGATGATCACCGGCCCCTCGCTCTGGTCCAGCGACACGGCAAACCCGGCCGCCTCCAGCCACTCCACCCGCGCTTGCTCGCAAAAGCGGAAATAGATCGTATTGTTCACATGGCGATAGGCGTCCATGTCCCCCCAGCGGACGGGAATGCGCGTGGTGTGCAGCAAAATTCGCGGTTCTGTCATATCGGCTCTCTCCGGGTGTACTCTTCTCAATTGGTCGGTGCTTGGAGTAACATACGGCAGCGTATGTTAAACACTCACCGATTTTGCAAGAAAAACGGGCCCGTGCCTACCAGCCGGACACGAAATCAATAACACAGCATCACCTAAAGGAGAACGTAATGGAACGCGAATCCATGGAGTTCGACATTCTCGTCGTCGGCGGCGGGCCGGCCGGTTTGTCGGCAGCCATTCGCCTCAAGCAACTGGCCACCGAAGCGGGCAAGGACGTCTCCGTCTGCCTGATCGAGAAGGCCGCCGAGATCGGCGCCCACACGCTCTCCGGCGCGGTACTCGACACCCGTGCGCTTGACGAACTGCTGCCCGACTGGAAATCCATGGGGGCGCCCATCACCACCGAGGTGAGCGAAGACCGCTTCGTCATGCTCAACGAAACCGGTTCGCGTCAGCTGCCCAATGCGCTGCTGCCCGACTGCTTCCTCAACCACGGCAACTACATCGTCCGTCTCGGCAATGTCGTCAAATGGCTTGGCGAGCAGGCCGAAGCGGCCGGCGTCGAGGTCTATCCCGGCTTTGCCGGCGCCGAGGTATTGTATGACGACAACGGCGCGGTCAAGGGCGTGGTCACCGGCGACATGGGCGTTGGCCGCGACGGTGAGCCCGGCCCCAACTACCAGCCGGGCATGGAACTGCACGCCAAGTACACCTTCTTCGCCGAAGGTGTGCGCGGCCATCTGGGCAAGTCGCTTGAAGCCCGCTACGAGCTGCGCAAGGACTGCGACCCGCAAACCTACGGTATCGGCATCAAGGAGCTGTGGGAGATCGATCCGACCAAGCACAAGCCGGGTCTGGTGATGCACACCGCCGGCTGGCCGCTGGACAACCACACCTACGGCGGCTCCTTCATGTACCACCTGGAGGACAACCTGGTGGCCGTCGGCTTCGTGGTCGGCCTCAACTACAGCAACCCCTACCTGTCGCCCTATGAAGAATTCCAGCGCTACAAGCTGCACCCGGATGTGCGTGGCTTCCTCGAAGGCGGCAAGCGCCTGTCGTATGGCGCCCGCGCCATCGCCGCCGGCGGTCTGCAGTCGCTGCCCGAGCTGGTGTTCCCGGGGGGTGCGCTGATCGGCTGTGACGCCGGCTTCCTCAACGCGGCGCGCATCAAAGGCACGCACAGCGCGATCAAGTCCGGCATGCTGGCCGCCGAGGCTGCCTTTGCCGCCCTGGGCGCCGAGCGCGAGCGCGACACGCTCACCGCCTACCCCGAGGCCTTCAAGGCCAGCTGGCTCTACACCGAGTTGCGCAAGACCCGCAACTTCAAGGCCTACATGAGCAAGGGCCTGTGGATGGGCTCCCTCCTGTTCGGCATCGACCAGCGCCTGTTCGGCGGCAAGACGCCATGGACCCTCCACAACACGGCCGACCACGGCAAGCTCAAGCCGGCCGCCGAATGCACGCCGATCAACTATCCGAAACCCGACGGCGTACTGACCTTCGACCGCCTTTCCTCGGTTTTCCTCTCGAACACCAACCACGAGGAAGAACAGCCCTGCCATCTGCAGCTGAAAAACCCCGCCGTGGCGATCGACACCAACTTGGCGATCTATGACGCCCCCGAGCAGCGCTACTGCCCGGCCGGGGTCTATGAAATCGTGCGCGAGGGCGATACACCCCGCCTGCAGATCAATGCGCAGAACTGTGTGCACTGCAAGACCTGCGATATCAAGGATCCGACCCAGAACATCAACTGGGTGACGCCGCAAGGTGGCGAAGGGCCGATCTACCAGGGCATGTAAGCCCGCTGGCCACATCAACGACAACGCCCCGCAGATGCGGGGCGTTGTTGTTTCCGTGTTGCGAATGACGCCGGCCGGGGTCAGGCCTCGGGTTCGGCGACGACATCGCCCCGCGTGGCGAGGAATTCGGCAAAACCGCCGCCGACCTCGGCATGGCGCAAACCGAACTCGACCGTCGCCTTCAGGTAGCCGAGCTTGGAGCCGCAGTCGTAGCGCACGCCATCGTACTGATGCGCCAACACCGCCTCTTCCTTGAGCAGCGAGGCGATGGCATCGGTCAGCTGCAACTCGCCGCCGGCGCCCGGCGTGACATTGCGCAGGTGATCGAAAATGCGCGGCGTCAGAATGTAGCGCCCCACCACGGCCTGCGTGGTCGGCGCATCGGCCGGATTCGGCTTCTCGACGATGCCGGTCATGCGCTGCACCGGACCATCCTGGCGTTCGGTACTGACGATGCCGTACTGGCGGGTCGCCTCGCGCGGCACGTTCATGGTGCCCAGCACCGAGCAGCGGTGGTAGTTGTAGACCGAGGCCATCTGCTTGAGCACCGGATCGCCCGCCGGGTTGTCGAGCAGGTCGTCGGCGAGGATCACCGCGAAGGGTTCATCGCCGATCACCGGGGCGGCACACAGCACCGCATGGCCCAGGCCCAGGGCCTCGGGCTGGCGGATATAGATGCAATTGACATGATACGGTACGGTATTGCGCACCAGCTCGAGCATGTCCTTCTTGCCACGGGCTTCCAGCTCGGTCTCCAGCTCGTAGGCCTTGTCGAAGTGATCCTCGATGGCCCGCTTGGTCCGGCCGGTGATGAAGATCAGGTCGGTCACGCCCGCGGCGACCGCCTCTTCTACCGCGTACTGGATCAGCGGTTTATCGACGATCGGCAGCATTTCCTTGGGGCTGGCCTTGGTCGCCGGCAAAAAGCGGGTGCCCATACCGGCCACGGGAAACACGGCCTTGGTAACAATCTTCATGTTGATGACTCCGTAAGCAAATTCGTGTCGCCGCCAGCGAGCAAGGCATGCAGTGCCGCTTCATCGAGCACCGGAACGCCCAGCGACTCGGCCTTGGCCAGTTTGCTGCCGGCCGCCTCACCCGCGACGAGATAATCGGTTTTCTTCGATACCGAGCCGGCCACCTTGCCGCCGGCCGCCTCAACCAGGGCTCGCGCCTCGTCACGCGACAGCGAGGGTAAGGTGCCGGTGATGACCAGCGTTTTACCGGCCAGCGGCCCGCTCGCCGCCTGCGCCGGTTCGTGTTCATCCCAGCGGATGCCCGCCGCACGCAAGGCGGCGATGACATCGCGATTATGCGGTTCGGCAAAGAACTCAACAATGCACTGCGCCACGATCGGCCCGACATCGGGCACCGCCAGCAGCGCCGCGGCATCGGCCGCCAGCAGGGCGTCGAGACCGCCGAAATGCCGGGCCAGGTCGCGCGCCGTCGACTCGCCCACATTGCGAATGCCCAGCGCGTAGATGAAGCGCTGCAGTGTGGTGTTGCGGCTCTTGTCGATGGCGGCCACCACGTTGGCGGCCGATTTCTCCGCCATCCGCTCCAGCTTGGCCAGCGTGTCGACCGAGAGCGAGAACAGGTCGGCGGCCGTTTTCACCAGCCCCTGCTCCACCAGCTGTTCGATCAGCTTGTCGCCGAGGCCTTCGATGTCCAGCGCCTTGCGGCTGGCGAAGTGGATGATGGCCTGGGTGCGTTGCGCCGCGCAGAATAGACCGCCGGAGCACCGTGCCACTGCCTCGTCTTCGCCTCGCACGGCATGCGAGCCGCACACCGGGCACACTGTGGGCATGACAAACTCGCGCTCGCTGCCATCGCGGTGGCCAAGCACCGGGCCGACGACCTCCGGAATCACATCGCCCGCGCGGCGTACGATCACCTGGTCGCCGATGCGCACATCCTTGCGCCGGATCTCGTCTTCGTTGTGCAAGGTCGCGTTGGTGACCGTCACCCCGCCGACAAACACCGGTGCCAGGCGCGCCACCGGCGTCAGTGCCCCGGTGCGCCCGACCTGGATCTCGATGTCCAGCAGACGGGTCATCTCTTCCTGCGCGGGGTACTTGTGCGCCACCGCCCAGCGCGGCTCGCGGCTGACGAAACCCAGTTCGCGCTGCAGCGCGCGATCATCGACCTTGTACACCACGCCGTCGATGTCGTAGGGCAAGGCATCACGCTGCGCCTCGATGCGGGCATGGAAGTCGATCAGGCCAGCAGGCCCGTCCGTCACGCAGCGATGCTCGCACACCGGGAAGCCAAAACCGGCCAACGCATCGAGCAGGCCGCTGTGGGTCGCCGGTTCGGTCCAGCCCGCGGTCTGGCCCAGGCCATAGGCAAAGAATGACAGCGGCCGCCGCCGCGTCACCGCCGGATCGAGCTGGCGAATGGCGCCGGCGGCGGTGTTGCGTGGGTTAACGAAGGTTTTTTCGCCGCGCTCACGCTGGGTCGCGTTGAGGCGCTCGAAATCGTCGCGGCGCATGTAGATTTCGCCGCGCACCTCAAGCACCTCGGGGGCGTCGCCTTGCAAACGCAGCGGAATCTGGCCGATGGTGCGTACGGTGTGGGTGACGTCCTCGCCGGTCTGCCCGTCCCCGCGCGTTGCCGCCCGCACCAGCACGCCTTGTTCGTAGCGCAGGCTGATGGCCAGACCGTCGAACTTCAGTTCGGCTGAATAGCGAACGGCCGGGTCGGTGTCGTCCAGCCCGAGCCCGCGGCGCACTCGCGCATCGAAGGCCAGTGCGCCCTGCGCGCTCTTGTCGGTTTCGGTGTAGATCGACAGCATCGGCACGACATGCTGCACCTCGGCCAGCTCCGGCAGCGGCGCGCCGCCGACACGCTGAGTGGGTGAATCGGGTGTTCGCAGTTCGGGAAAATCGCGTTCCAGCGCCTGGAGTTCTTCAAACAGGCGGTCGTACTCGGCATCGGGCACCGTGGGGGCATCGAGTACATAGTAGGCATGCGCATGGCGCCGCAACTCGGCGCGCAACACGTCGGCGCGCTGCACCGCAGATTCAGGAACCGCCATGGCCTTACGCTGCGAACAGGCGCATCGCCAGCGCACTGCCGGCCGGCAGGCCATACTCGCGCATCTGCGCCTGGAACTGCTGGATCTGGCCGCGAATGACCTTGGCCGCCTCCGGCCCGAACGGGCTGCGGTTGTCGTCGACCAGATCGGCGTCCAGCGTGTCGGCCAGCTGGCGGGCGACCAGCATCATGCGGTCGAACACCTGCGCGCCTTCGGCCACACGGGGCACGTCGACGATCAGGGTCAGCCCGCGGGTTTGCAGGTCGCGCATGCCTTCGGCGCTCATCAGTGTCGGCTCGAGATTGCCAAGCACGAACTGGCTGTTGCCGTCGTCATCTTCGGCATGGAACAGGCCGTCGCCGCGCAGCCGCATGCCCTGGGCTTCGACGAGGCCGCGCAGCTTGGTACCGGCAAAGGGCGCACCACGGCTGACCAGGTTGACGCCGATCTGGACATCGACGCTGGCGCAGAAGCGATCGAGCTCTTCGGCGCGACCCAGCGCTTCGGCGCGCGCCAACGGCGAGGCCGGGATGGCCATGAACTGGTCGGCCAGGCGCTGCACGCCATCGGTAAAACGGGTGAAGTCGGCATCGTTGATCGGGCCACGGCGGTCGACCATCTGCATTGCAGCGCAGAACCAGTGGTGGGCTTCGCCGCTGTCGCGCTCGAGGCTGATCCACTTGTTGCTGCCTTCGTCAAAGGCAAACCAGCCCACCGGCTTGGACAACCCGGCCAGCTCGGTCTGCTGCGCCAGCCAGACCCGCCCGGCCACCAGCGGTTCGATCGATTCGATGCGCAGCACGCAATCGACCCGTTCGTCCACATCCGCCGGCACGTCCGGCGCCTTGCGCCCGACTTCTGCCGGTGGCGCCGAGCGCGGCACGGCCTGCGGCGCAGGATGGGCGGCCGGTTCCGGCGGCGAGACATTGTCGGGAATGTCCAGCGGCGTATCAGCCGACAGGCTGGGCTCGAACAGCACATCCCGATGCTCGGACCGGAAAGCCTTCTCGGCATGCTTCTGCGCCTTGCGTTCCTGCCACTTGTTGTACGCAAGCACGCCGACCACCGCGACCACGCCGGCACCGATCAAACCCAGTTGCAACTCACTGATTGCCATGTTTTCCTTGCTCTTTGCTCACGCGGGGGCGGCTTCCGCCATCCGCAATGCTTCTTCCATGTCGACTTCGACAATACGCGATACGCCCTGCTCCTGCATCGTCACGCCCACCAATTGCTGGGCAATCTCCATCGTGATCTTGTTATGACTGATGAACAGGAACTGGGTCTGTGATGCCATGCGCTTGACCATCTCGCAGAAGCGGCCAGTGTTCGTATCGTCCAATGGCGCATCCACCTCGTCAAGCATGCAGAACGGCGCCGGATTGAGCTGGAACAACGAGAACACCAGCGCAATGGCGGTCAACGCCTTTTCGCCGCCCGACAGCAGATGGATCGAGGCGTTCTTTTTGCCCGGAGGCTGGGCCACGATCTGGATGCCGGCGTCGAGAATCTCCTCGCCGGTCAGCACCAGCCGCGCCTGTCCGCCACCGAACAGCTGGGGGAACAGCGTCGAAAACTGGGCGCTGACGGTGTCGTAGGTGGCCTGCAGCTGTTCGCGCGTTTCGCGGTCGATGCGGCGAATCGCGTCCTCCAGCGTGGCGATGGCCTGGGTCAGGTCGGCGTGTTGGGCATCGAGATAGCCCTTGCGCTCACTGGCGCTCTTGAGCTCGTCGAGCGCGGCGAGGTTGACCGCCCCGAGCGCATCGATCTGGCGGGCCAGACTGGCCACATCGCGCTGCAGCGCGTTTTCGCGCACATCGGCCAGCAAGGGCGTCAGCACCGCTTCATCGGCCTCGACTTCATCCAGGCGGCTCTGGTGCTGCGCCTGCGCCAGCTCGGCGGCTTGCCGCGCCAGGCGCAGTTCGGCCACCTGCTCGCGCAGCGGCGCCGCGGACTGTTCCACCCGCAGGCGGTCTTCTTCAAGTGATTTGAGTTGCGCCGCGGCATCGGCCAACTGGTCGCGCCGCGCGCCGAGCGCTGCCTCGCGCGCTGCACGCTGTTCGAGCGCCGCCTGCAAGGCCGCTTCGCCGGCCTGCGGATCGGTGGCATCGTGCTCGGCCGCGCGGGCGCTGCGTTCTTGCGCAATGCGGGCGAGTTGTTCGGCGGCCAGTGCCAGGTTGCGCGCAATGTCATCGAGCTTGCCGCGGCACTCGCGTTGCGAGAACCCCGCCTCGCTCACATCGCGCGCCAGGCTTTGCAGCTGATTTTGCGCTTCGCGAAATGCCGCCTCGCGGTCGGCACGCACGGTGTTGGCGTGCTCGACCCGTTCGCGCAGCACCTCGATCAAGGCTTCGCAGCGCGACAATTCGCTGCCGGCGGCGTTCAGGTGCTCTTGCTCGACGGCCAGCGCACGCACGATTTCGGACAGATCGCCGGCGATTCGCGCCTGTTGCTCGTCGGCCCGCTGGCGCGCCTGGGTCTGCTTGAGCAGCGCAACCTGGGCCTGGTGCACCGCGCCCTGGCGATCCTGTTGCAGACGCCGCAGCGCCGTCACCCGCGCCTGGGTTTGCTGTAGCACCTGCTCGGCCTCGGCCATCGTCGCCTGTGCGGCGTCATGGCTGGCGGTGAGGGTGTCGAGCAGTGCGTCGAGTTCATGGATTTCACGTTCGCGCTCGATCACGCCATGGGTGCGCGCGTCGGCCACGAAGTGAATGAAGCAGTCGCGGGTCAGGCACTGGCCGTCGGGCGCCACCAGCATCTGCCTGGGCGCCAGCGTGTCGCGGCGGTCTGCCCACCCGGCAAGGTCGTCGACGGCGTAAACACCAGCGAGCCAGTGCGCCAGGGTGTTGCGCAGCGGCGCATCGCAGCGCAGGTGGTCGACCAGGGGAGTGGCGCCGGGCAGCGGCGCGGGGCTGGCAGCCGGGCCATCAGCCGGGCGCATGACGGCGAGCGTGGTCGGCGGGGGCTCGGCGCGCCAGGCGGCCAGGTCGGCCAGCGCCGACTCAGGCAGCGCCGCCAGGCGTTCGCGCAGCACAGCCTCGACCGCGCTCTCCCATCCGGTGGCCACCTCCAGCTGCTGCCACAAGGCGGTGGCGCCGTCGAGGCCGCGACGCCGCAACCAGTCGCCCAGTGCGCCTTGCTGCTGCACCTTGCGCTGGAGCTGGACCAGCGCGTCGTGGCGGGCCTGGGCGGAGGTGAGGCGGCGCTGGATCTCGCGCTCCGCGTCCACCGCTTGCTTGAATGCGGCCTGCTGCGCCGGCAGCGCCTGCTGCAAGCCATCACCCTCATCGATCAGCTGCTGCAAGGCCGCCTCGGCCGCGGCCAGCTGCATTTCGCAGTGTTCAACCTCGGCGACAGGCGGCGCGGCGATCTGACCTTCTTCGGCGTTGAGCCGGGCCTGGCGGGCCTGCAGCGCCTCGAGCGCACGTCGGGCGCTGGCGCTGCGGGTTTCTTCCACCCGGGCCTGCTGCTCGGTCTGTACCAGCTCGCGGCGGGCGGCCGCGGCGGTGGCATCGGCGGTACGAAAATGGGATTCGGCCTCGGGCACCCGATCGGCCGCGGCTTCATGGCGGGCCTCGGCCTGCGCCAGGCGCAGCTCGGCGGCTTCGAGCAGGGCCTGCCAGCGGGCCTGCTCTTCGACGAGCTGGCTTTGGCGCTCTGCCCAATGGGTGTGCTCCGTATCGAGTTGTTCGATGCGGGCGGCCAGCCGGCGACGGTTGTCGGCCAGATGCTGACGCTCACCTTCGAGCCGGCTGACTTCGGCCGAGGCGTTGAAGAAATCGTTCTGCGCGACCTGCACCGCCTCGTTGGCGGCGTGATGCGCGCCCCGCGCCGACTCGATGGCCGCGTTCAGTTCGCCCAGCCGGGTGCTGTCGGCTTCCATCTGGCGGCTGGCGCCCTCGAGCGCCTGGCGCACACGCTCGCATTCGGCGCGGGCTTCGTTGCGCTTGAGCAGCCACAGCAGCTGCTGCTTCTGGGCATGATCGTGATGCAGCCGGCGGTAGCGCTCGGCCACCTCGGCCTGGGCTTCGAGCCGGCCGATGCGTTCGCCCAGCTCAAGACAGATGTCGTCCAGGCGCAGCAGGTTCTCGGCCGCGTCGGACAACCGCCCTTCGGTTTCGCGCCGGCGTTCCCGGTATTTGGTAACGCCCGCGGCCTCTTCGAGAAAGCCGCGCACCTCTTCCGGGCGCGCCTCGATGATGCGCGAGATCATGCCCTGCTCGATGATGGCGTAGGCGCGCGGCCCCAGGCCGGTGCCGAGAAAGAGGTCAACCACGTCCTTGCGGCGCACCAGCACGTTGTTGATGTAGTAGGACGAATCGCCGCTGCGGTCGAGCACCCGCTTGACGGAGATCTCGGCGTACTGCGACCACTGCCCGGCGGCCTTGCCTTCGGCATTGTCGAAGACCAGTTCGACGCTGGCCCGCGAGACCGGCTTGCGGGTGGTCGAGCCGTTGAAGATCACGTCCTGCATCGAGGCGCCGCGCAGCGCGGACGCGCGCGTCTCGCCGAGCACCCAGCGCACGGCGTCGATGATGTTGGACTTGCCGCAACCATTGGGGCCGACCACGCCGACGAGCTGTCCGGGGGACAACACGGTGGTCGGATCGACGAAGGTCTTGAAGCCGGCAAGTTTGAGGCGGGACAGTCTCACGGCGGTTCGATCGGGCGGACAATGCGCGGCCGGTTGAGCGCAAGTGCGCGGCGCGCTAGATAAGCGGGCTATGATAGCATCTTCGCCGACTTTAACTGCCCGGATTGCGCGCCATTGATGACAATTGGCAACACATCCGATGCCCTGACGAGCCCGCCGTGAATCCCGACCTCGACCGACTCCAGCCCTACCCGTTTGAAAAACTGCGCGCGCTCTTCGACGGCTTGCCGACCGACTCGCCGCACAGCGCCATCCGCCTGTCGATCGGCGAGCCGCGTCACGACACGCCCCGCCTGATCACCGACGCCCTGGCCGCCAATCTCAATGGCCTGGCCACTTACCCGCTGACCACCGGCACCGTCGCCCTGCGCCAGACCATCGCCGGCTGGCTGATGCGCCGCTACGCGCTCGGCGCCGTGTCGGCCGAGACCCAGGTGCTGCCGGTCACCGGCTCGCGCGAGGCGCTGTTCGCCTTCGCCCAGTGCGTGGTCGACCGCACACGGCCGAACGCGCGGGTGATGTGCCCGAACCCGTTCTACCAGATCTACGAAGGCGCCGCCCTGCTCGCCGGTGCGCAGCCGCTGTTCATCAACACCGTGGCCGCGTCGGATTTCAGCTTCGACATCAGCGGCATCGATGCCGACACCTGGCGCACCGTACAACTGGTGTATGTCTGCTCGCCGGGCAACCCCACCGGCCACGTCATGTCGCTGGAGGAGTGGCGCACGCTGTTTGCGCTGTCCGACGAACACGGCTTCGTCATTGCCGCCGACGAGTGCTACTCGGAAATCTATTTCGACGAAGCCGCGCCGCCGCTCGGTGCCATGGAAGCCGCCTGGCAGCTCGGCCGCACCGACTTCCGCAATCTGGTGGTGTTCTCCAGCCTGTCCAAGCGCTCCAACGTGCCGGGCCTGCGCTCCGGTTTCGTGGCCGGCGATGCCGCGGTGCTCAAGCAGTTCCTGCGCTATCGCACCTACCATGGCTGCGCCATGAGCCCCTCGGTGCAGGCGGCGTCCATCGCCGCCTGGAACGACGAGGCCCATGTGGTCGAAAATCGCCGCCTGTACCGCGAGAAGTTCGACCAGATCACCCCCATGCTCGCCCCCTGGCTGGGCGTGGAGAAACCCGACGCCGGCTTCTACCTGTGGGCGCGCACGCCGGGTTCGGACACCGACTTCGCCCGCCGCCTGCAGGCTGAATATAATGTGACGGTTCTGCCGGGCAGCTATCTGGCCCGCGACGCCGGCGGCATCAACCCGGGGGCCGGCTACGTGCGCATCGCGCTGGTGGCCTCGCCCGACGAGTGCCTCGAAGCGGCGGAGCGCATCGTCGCCTTCTGCCGCGCCGGCGCTTGAACCGACTCAATTCAAATCATCGACAAAGGGACACATTCCCCATGCAACAACTCCAACAGATCATCGACACCGCCTTCGACAACCGCGCCAGCCTGTCGCCCACCAGCGCCCCGGCCGAGATCCGCGAGGCGGTCGAGGAAGTCATCGCCGGCCTGGACAACGGCAGCCTGCGCGTGGCGCAGAAGGTCGACGGCCAGTGGGTGGTCAACCAGTGGATCAAGAAGGCCGTGCTGATCTCCTTCCGCCTGCGCGACAACGCGATCATGCCGGGCGGCGCGACCAACTACTACGACAAGGTCGCCACCAAGTTCGGCGACTACACCCCCGAGCAGTTCCAGCAAGGCGGCTTCCGCGTGGTGCCGCCGGCCACGGCGCGCAAGGGCAGCTTCATCGGCAAGAACGTGGTGCTGATGCCCTCCTACGTGAACATCGGCGCCTATGTCGATGAAGGCACCATGGTCGACACCTGGGCCACCGTCGGCTCCTGCGCCCAGATCGGCAAGAACGTGCATCTGTCCGGCGGCGTCGGCATCGGCGGCGTGCTCGAGCCGGTGCAGGCCGGCCCGGTCATCATCGAGGACAACGTCTTCGTCGGCGCCCGTTCAGAAGTCGTCGAAGGTGTCGTTATCGAAGAGAATGCTGTTCTCTCGATGGGCGTGTACCTGGGCCAGAGCACCAAGATCTATGACCGCGAAACCGGCGCCGTCACCTACGGCCGCGTGCCCTCCGGCGCGGTGGTGGTGCCGGGCAGCCTGCCCTCCGCCGACGGGAAGTACAGCCTGTATTGCGCCGTGATCGTCAAGCGGGTCGACGCGCAAACGCGCGCCAAGACCGGCATCAACGAGTTGCTGCGCGGCGCCTGATAACGCCACGGGGCGGGTCACCGCCCGCCCCGTTCGACTGTCCTACCCGCCAGGAAGTGCACCGCGATGATCCTCGACAAGCTGTTCACCCTGATGGCCGAGAAGAATGCTTCGGACATCTTCATCACCGCCGGCGTCCCCATCCACATCAAGATCGAAGGCGAAACGCTGCCGATCAACCAGCAGACGATGGAACCGACGATGATCCGTCGCATGGCCGACGAGATCATGGCCCCTGAACAGCAGGCGCGCTTCGACAAGGACAAGGAGATGAACCTCTCCTTCGGCCGGCGCGACGTGGGCAACTTCCGGGTCAACCTCTTCTGGCAGCGCAACAGCGTGGCCATCGTGGTGCGCTTCATCCGCGGCGACATCCCGACCCTGGCCTCGCTCAAGCTGCCCGAGGTGCTGGGCGACGTGATCATGGAAAAGCGCGGCCTGGTGCTGGTGGTGGGCGCCACCGGCTCGGGCAAGTCGACCACCATGGCCTCGATGATCGACCACCGCAACCGCAACCGCACCGGTCACATCCTCACCATCGAGGACCCGATCGAGTACCTGTTCAAGCACCGCAAGTCGATCATCAACCAGCGCGAGATCGGCATCGACACCCACGACTGGAACGAGGCGCTGCGCAACGCCATGCGCCAGGCGCCCGACTGCATCCTGATCGGCGAAATCCGCGACAAGGAAACCATGCAGGCCGCGCTCGCCTACGCGCAGACCGGCCACCTGTGCCTGGCCACCTTGCACGCCAACAACGCCTATCACGCGTTGAACCGCATCGTGAACTTCTTCCCGCTGGAGAACCGGCCGCTGCTCTATCTCGACCTGGCCGTGGCGCTCAAGTGCATCATCTCGCAACGCCTGGTGCGTCGCCCCGACGGCCTGCGCCTGCCCTCGGTCGAGCTGTTGCAGAACACCCGCCATGTGGCCGAACTGATCGAGCGCGGCGAGATCAGCGGCATCAAGGAGGCGATGGAGCAAACCCTCGCCCCGGGCTCGCAAACCTTCGAGCAGGACCTGTTCCGCCTCTACCGCGAACAGACCATCACCCTCGACGAAGCCCTGGCCCACGCCGACTCGCCGACCAACCTGTCGTGGCTGATCAACAACTCGCAGATCAGCACCGATGCCCACGACAACACACCGCAGAAGCGGCAACACAGCGGCATCATCGACTTCGAGAACACCCAGCCCGACGGCGCCTCGTTCAGCGAATTCACCCTGAACATCGAAGATCGCTGAGCCACACCCCACTTATTCCAGGCCTCATGACACGCACAGACTCCCCCACCCTCGCGCTCACCCGCGAGCTGATCGCACGCCGCTCGGTCACCCCCGACGACGCCGGCTGCCTCGATCTCATCGGCGAACGCCTCGCGCCGCTCGGCTTCACGCTCGAGCGCATCGACCGCAAGGGCGTATCCAACCTGTGGGCCCACCGCGGCAGCGGCGGCCCGACGCTGTGCTTTGCCGGCCACACCGATGTCGTGCCCACCGGCCCGGTCGATCGCTGGACCTCCGACCCCTTCACCCCGACCGAGCGCGACGGCTACCTCTACGGCCGCGGCGCCGCTGACATGAAAACCTCGCTGGCCGCCTTCGTCACCGCTATCGAGCGCTTCGTCGCCGCCCACCCCGACCACCCCGGACGCATCGCCCTGCTGCTCACCTCGGACGAAGAAGGCGACGCCACCGACGGCACCGTCGCGGTCGTGCAGGCCTTCGAGGCACGCGGCGAGCGTATCGACTACTGCATCGTCGGCGAACCGACCTCGGTCGAGCGCCTCGGCGACATGGTCAAGAACGGCCGCCGGGGCAGCCTGTCGGGCAAGCTGGTGGTCAAGGGCATCCAGGGCCATATCGCCTACCCGCACCTGGCCCGCAACCCCATCCACCAGGCCGTGCCGGCCCTGACCGAGTTGGCCACCACCGAGTGGGACGCCGGCAACGAATACTTCCCGCCCACCAGCTGGCAGATCTCCAACATTGCCGGCGGCACCGGGGCCAGCAACGTCATTCCCGGCAGCATGGAAGTGCGCTTCAATTTCCGCTTCTCCTCGGCCTCGACCGACACCGGGCTCAAGCAGCAGGTGCACGACATCCTCGACCGCCACGGCCTCGAATACTCACTGGACTGGAACCTCTCCGGCCAGACCTATCTCACCCCGCGCGGCACGCTGGTCGAGGCGGTCAGCCGCGCCATCCAGGACGAGTGCGGCATCACCACCGAGATCTCCACCACCGGCGGCACCTCGGACGGACGCTTCATCGCGCGCATCTGCGACCAGGTGGTCGAGTTCGGCCCGGTCAATGCCACCATCCACAAGATCGACGAGTGCATTGCCCTCGACGCGATCGAGCCACTGTCCGCGGTCTACACCCGCTGCCTTGAAAACCTGCTACTGACGCCGACCCGATGAATCACGACGAACACGATCACGACCACGACGACCACGAGCACAGCGGCCCGCTGGTCGAGCTGGTCACCCTGCGCGACTGGCTGCGCTACGCCGTCACTCGCTTCAACCGCGCCCAGCTGTTTTTCGGCCATGGCACCGACAACGCCTGGGACGAAGCGGTCTACCTGCTGCTGCATACCCTGGCGCTGCCGCTCGACCGGCTCGAACCCTTCCTCGACGCCTGCATTCCGCTCGACGAGCGCGAAACCCTGCTCGACATCATCGAGCGCCGCGTTGAGTCTCGCCAACCGGCCGCCTACCTCACCGGCGAAGCCTGGCTGGCCGGCTACCGCTTCAAGGTCGACCCGCGGGTCATCGTGCCGCGCTCCTACTTCGCCGCGCTGCTCGCCGACGGTCTGGCACCGTGGATTGACGATCCCGAATCCGTCACCCGCGTGGCCGACGTGTGCACCGGCTCGGGCTGCCTGGCCATCATGATGGCGCACACCTTTCCCAACGCCGAAGTCGACGCGGTCGACCTCTCGGGCGATGCCCTGGCGGTCGCGGCCGACAACGTCGCCGACTACGGCCTCGAAGGCCAGGTGCATCTGCACCACGGTGACACTCTCACGCCGCTCGCCGGGCAACGCTACGACCTGATCCTCAGCAATCCGCCCTATGTCACCGCCGAGGCCATGGCGGCCCTGCCAGCCGAATACCGCCATGAGCCCGAAATGGCGCTGGCTGCCGGCGACGACGGGCTCGACGTCGTGCGTTCGCTCATCGCCCATGCCCGCGCCCATCTCAATCCCGGCGGCCTGCTGATGGTCGAAGTCGGTCACAACCGCCACCTGGTCGAAGCCGCCTTCCCCGACCTGCCCTTCACCTGGCTGGCCGACGACCAGGCCGAGGACATGGTCTTCATGCTGCGCGAGGACGAGCTGCCGTGATGCAGGCAGCGCAGTGCGCAGCGGGCGCGCGCCGCCCAGGCCAGCACAGCCAGCCGAGGCACTGAGCGTCGATGCCCGGGCAGCGACTTGGCCCCACCCGCCTGCGCGCCATGCTCATCGCGCTGGTGGTCGGCATCCAGGCGGCTGCCACACTGGCCGTTTTTCTCGCGGCCAGGCACTGGTTCGACACCGCGCCCGCCGACACCGCCGCCGCCCGCGACGCGGTGCTGCACTACATCGCACTCGTTGGGCTGGCGGCCATCATCGTCTCAACGCTGCTCATCCTCCTCCTCACTCGGCCGTTGACCCGGCGGCTGCAGCAACTGCGCGATGCGGGGCGACGCTTTGCCAAGGGGCAGCTCAGGACCCGCATCCAGGACGACACCCCGGACGAAATCGGCGAGCTCGGCCGCAGCTTTGACCAGATGGCCGAGCAGCTGGCGGTCCAGTTCAAGCGGCTGCGGGCCAAGGACGCCCGGCTGTCGCTGGTCATCGAAGGCACCTCCGACGGCATCTGGGACTGGGATCTGCTGGCCAACGAAGTCTATTTCTCACCCCGCTTCCGCAAGCTGCTCGGCTATACCGACGAAGCCGAGTTCCGCCGCGGCTTCTTTTTCTCCACCGCCCTGCATCCGGACGACCGTGACCGTGTGCTCTCCGCCCAGTACGCGCATCTCGAGCACCGTACGCCATTCGACGAGTCCTACCGCTTGCGCTGCCGCGATGGCAATTACCGCTGGTTCCGCGCGCGCGGCCAGGCGCGCTGGAACAAGGAGGGCAAGGCCGACCGCTACGCCGGTTCGATCACCGACATCCAGGCCCAGAAGCAATCCGAAGCGGCCCGGCGCGAAAGCGAAGAGCGCCTCTACTACGCCATCCGCGGCTCCTCCGACGGCATCTGGGACTGGAACCTGCGGCTCGACCGCTACTACATGTCGCCACGCTACAAGCAACTGCTCGGCTATCGCGACGACGAACTGCCCAATCAGCGCCAGCAGTTTCTCGCCCTCATCCACCCGGATGACGCCGAGCGGATCACGGCCGCCGTCGAGGAACACTTCTCGACGCGCCAGCTCTACGACGTCACCTACCGTCTGCGGCACAAAAACGGCGAATACCGCTGGTTCCGCAGCCGCGGCGAAGCCGTCTGGGACGATGCCGGCGAGGTCGTGCGCTTTGCCGGCGCAAGCAGCGACATCACCGAACAGCGCCAGGCACAGGAGAGCATCCGCGCGCTGCTGGCCGAGAAGCAGGCCATTCTCGACAACGTACCGGTCGGCATCGTCTTCGTCGAAAGCCAGCGCATCGCCAACGCCAACCAGCGCTTTCTGGACTGGTTTGCACCACCGGGCCAGTCCGTCTCCGGCGAAGCCATGGCCGGGCTTGGCCTCGACGCGCTGACCCTCGCCGGGCACGAAACCCAGAACACCCGCGAGCTCGCACTGCGGCGCCACGACGGCGAACAGCGCTGGTTCTACGTCACCGGCCAACACATCAAGGCCGACGACCCGGATGCCGGCGCGCTCTGGATCCTCGCTGACACCACCGATCTCAAGGCCACCAGCGCCGCACTGCGCGATGCCCATGACCTGTCGGACGCCGTCATCAAGAGCCTGCCCGGCGTGTTCTTCCTGCTCGAAGCCAGCGGCCGGATCCTGCGCTGGAACCTCAACCTCGAGACCGTCACTGGCACCCCCTCCCAGCGCATGGGGCATCAGATCATCCGCAGCCTGTTCCACCCCGATGACCGCCTCGTCTTCCAGGGCGCGCTCTCGCAGGCCTTGCGTGCCGGGCATGCGACGATCGAAGCCCGGCTCGGCAACGCCGAGGATGCAGGCGTCCCGCATGTCTTCACCGTGATCCGGGTCGAGCTGCACGGCGTCAGCCATCTGGTGGGGGTGGGTGTCGACATCAGCGAACGCCTGGCGGCCGAACGCGAGATTCAGGCACTCAACACCGCGCTGGAGACCCGGGTGCGCGAGCGCACCGCCGAGCTCACCGCGGCCAACGCCGAGCTCGAATCCTTCAGCTACTCGGTATCGCACGATCTCAGTGCCCCGCTGCGCGGCATCGATGGCTTCTCTCGCATGCTCGAGGAAGACTACCGCCCACGGCTCGACCAGAATGCGCTCGACTACCTCCAGCGCATCCGCAGCGGCACCCACCGCATGCAGCAACTGATCGACGACCTGCTCAAGCTCTCTCGCGTGACCCGCGATGAAATGCGACGGGTCGACTTCAATCTTGCCGATCTCGTCCGCGAGGTCGAGCAAGAGCTACGCAACGAATTCCCCGACCACCCCGTCTCGCTGTCCGTCCCTGCAACGCTGGCCGTCCATGGCGACCGCAATCTGTTGCGTATCGCCATCAGCAATCTCATGCGCAACGCATGGAAGTTCACCCGCCGCAAACCCGCGCCAACAGTCGAAATTGGCTGCTTGCAGCAAGACGGCGAGACAGTGTATTTTGCAAAGGACAACGGCGCAGGGTTCGACATGCGCTACGCCGACAAGCTGTTTTGCGCTTTCCAGCGGCTGCACCGTGAAGCGGACTACCCCGGCACCGGCATCGGCCTGGCGACCGTCAGCCGGATCGTCCATCGTCATGGCGGCCGGGTCTGGGCCGACGCCAGCGTGGATCGTGGCGCCACCTTTTTCTTTACCCTTGGCTAATCACCCGGCCAGGATCAGGAGTCTCCATGCCCACCGAGCGCCCCATTCTTCTCGTTGAGGACAACCCTGACGACGAAGCGCTCACCTTGCGCGCCTTCAGCAAGAACAAGATCCCCAACCCGGTGGTCGTCGCCCGCGATGGCGTTGAAGCCCTCGACTACCTGTTCGGCACCGGCAACCAGGACGGCCGCAGCGCCAACGCCACACCGGCGGTGATCCTGCTCGACCTGAAGCTGCCGCGCATCGACGGTCTCGAAGTCCTGCGCCGGATCCGCGCCAATGAGGCTACCGCGCTGCTGCCGGTGGTGGTGCTCACCACCTCGAAGGAACAGCAAGACATCACCGAGGCCTATCGCCTGGGTGCCAACAGCTACATTCGCAAACCGGTGGACTTCGAACGCTTCATCCAGGCCGTCGGCCAACTCGGCGTGTATTGGCTGTCGCTGAACGAGCCCTCGGAGCCAGCGCCGGGCAGCAACGCCTGAGCCCGATTGAGGGCACGGCAAAAGCCGTCAGGAAAACATAGCGGATACCGCGCAAGGCCGCGATGCCAGGCGCGGCCGCTCGGCTCGCACCGTCTCAGTCGACCTCGTCGATCCAGGCCTGCTGGATGCCTTCGAGAATCCGCTCGCCGCAGCGTTTCGGATCATCGTCGAAGCCGGGCAGCGCAAGCACCCAGTTCATCAGGTCGACAAAATTCACCTGGGTCGGATCGGTGTCGGGGTGCGCGTCCGACAGCTCAATTGCAATCTCTTCGACGTCCGTCCACTTCATCCGTGCTTGCCCTCGCTGACCATGTTGATGGTGTATTTCGGAATCTCGACCGTCAGCGGGGTCTCGCGCACGATGGCCTGGCACGACAGGCGCGACGTGGGCTCCAGCCCCCACGCGCGATCGAGCAAGTCGTCTTCAAGCTCTTCGGCAGCCTCGAGCGAGTTGTAGCCTTCGCGGACGATCACATGGCAGGTCGTACAGGCACAGCTCTTCTCACAGGCGTGCTCGATATCGATGCCGTTGGCCAGCAGGCTGTCACAAATCGACGTCCCCGGGCTGGCCTCCAGCACCGCGCCGTCCGGGCACAACTCCACATGCGGCAACACCACAATCTGCGTCATTTCAAACCTTCAGTTCGTTGATCTTGTGGCCGGCCAGCGCCGACCGGATGCTCTTGTCCATGCGGCGTGCGGCAAAGGTGTCAGTCCGGCGGCCGAGCGCGTCGAGTGCCTGGCGCAGCGCCTTGGCGTCGGTCTGGCCGACCGCCTGGCGCAAGCCATCCATCGCTGCATCGATGCCCGCGCGCTCCTGCGCATCGAGCAAGTCGCCATCGCCCAACAGCGCCTGCTGCACGGCCTCGAGCATGCGCTCGCCTTCGACCTGCAGCTCACGCACGGCACGCGCCTTGGCGTCCTCGCCGGCGTTCTCAAAACCGGCCTTGAGCATCTCGGCGATCTCATCATCGGCCAAGCCATACGAGGGCTTGACCACCACCTGCGCCTCGACGCCCGAGGACATCTCCCGCGCAGTGACGGCCAGCAAGCCATCGGCGTCAACCTGGTAGCTCACCCGGATCCGCGCTGCGCCGGCCGTCATCGGCGGAATGCCGCGGAGCTCGAAACGTGCCAGCGAGCGGCAACCGGAGACCAGTTCGCGCTCACCCTGCACCACATGGATGGCCATCGCCGTCTGGCCGTCCTTGAAGGTGGTGAATTCCTGCGCCTTGGCGATCGGGATGGTCGAATTGCGCGGCACGATCTTCTCGACCAGGCCGCCCATGGTCTCGATACCGAGCGACAGCGGAATCACGTCGAGCAGCAGCCAGTCATCGTCGGCGGTGCGATTGCCGGCCAGCACATTGGCCTGCATGGCCGCACCGAGCGCCACCACCTTGTCCGGATCGAGGTTGGTCAGCGGCGACTGGCCAAAGAACTCCCCCACCGCCTTCTGCAAATGCAGCATGCGGGTCGCCCCGCCCACCATCACCACGCCCTTGACCTCGTCGACCGACAGGTCGGCATCACGCAAGGCCTTGCGCACCGGCGCCAGGGTCTTGTTGACCAGGGTGCGGGTGATATCGACAAAGGTCTCGCGGGTCAGCGTCAAGTCGATCTCGTCACCGGTGCTCAGGGTACCGCGGATCGGCGCTTCTTCTTCGATGCTCAACAGCTCCTTGGCACGGCGGGCCAGGCCTTCGAGCCGGCGGGCATCGCTGTCGGACACCGGCGCCACGCCGGATTGGTCGAGAATCCAGCAGAACACACGGTGATCGAAATCGTCCCCGCCGAGCGACGCGTCGCCATTGGTGGCCATCACCTCGAACACCCCGCGCGACAGCTTGAGGATGGAGATATCGAAGGTGCCGCCGCCCAGATCGTAGATGGCGTACACCCCTTCCGAAGCGTTCTCGAGACCATAGGCCACGGCCGCCGCGGTGGGCTCGTTGAGCAGGCGCAGCACATTCAGACCGGCCAGACGCGCCGCATCCTTGGTGGCCTGGCGCTGCGCGTCGTCGAAATAGGCGGGCACGGTGATCACCGCCCCCACCAGCGCGCCGCCCAGGCTGGCCTCGGCGCGTTCGCGCAACGTCTTGAGGATTTCGGCCGAGACCTCGACCGGGCTCTTGACGCCGGCCGCCGTGCGAAAACGCAGCATGCCCTCGGCGTCGACGAAGTCATAGGGCATCGACTCGATGTGGGTCACATCCTTGACGCCACGCCCCATGAAGCGCTTGACCGAGACCAGCGTGTTGCGCGGGTCGTTCACCTGGTGCGCCTGGGCGCCACGCCCGACGACGGCCGCGCCGTTGCGTGGGTAGTGGACCACCGAGGGCAGCATGGCGCGGCCGTCGGCGTCGTTGAGGCACACGGCGATGCCATTGCGCACGGACGCGACCAGCGAGTTGGTGGTCCCCAGGTCGATCCCGACCGCGAGCCGATGCTCATGCGGTGCGGTCGATTCGCCCGGTTCTTGGAGTTGTAGCAAAGCCATCAGTCTTCCAGCGCTTCGAGCGCGTCGTCGATTTCTATCTGGAGCTTTTCGATGAACATCAGGCGGCGCACCGTATCGGCGGCCAGTTCGCCATCGGCCACGTCGTCGCCGAGCTGGCCCGACAAGGCCTGATGAAGCTCGCGTTCATGTTGTTCGAGGCGCTGGCGCATGTGTTCGAGGTCGGCCACATCGCCGCCTTCGCGCGCCTCTTCGACGCCCTCGCGCCATTCCATCTGTTCCATCAGAAAGGCGGGGGCCATCGCGGTGTTGGTTTCGACGCCGGCATCGACACCGCGCAGCGACAGCAGATAGCGCGCGCGCAGCAAGGGCTTGCGCAGCGTCCGGTACGCTTCGTTGACATGCGTCGCCCACTGCATCGAAACGCGCTTTTCGGCGTCCGAGCGGTGGGCGTGGCGATCAGGATGCACCTGGGCCTGGCAGTCGCGGTAGGCTTGCTCCAGGCGCGCCTTGTCGATGTCGAAGCCGACAGGCAAGCCGAACAGCGAGAAAAAGTCCTGCTGAAGATCCATGCGTCAGATACCTCAGCAAAAATCAGACATTAAAGCTCTCGCCGCACCCGCACTCGTCCTTGACATTGGGGTTGTTGAACTTGAAGCCTTCGTTGAGCCCCTCACGCACAAAGTCCAGTTCCGTGCCGTCCATGTAGGGCAGGCTCTTCGGGTCGACCAGCACTTTCACCCCGTGACATTCGAAAATGATGTCTTCGGGTGCCGCCTCGTCCGCAAACTCCAGTTTGTAGGCCATGCCGGAGCAGCCCGAGGTCTTGACGCCCAGGCGGATGCCCACGCCCTTGCCACGCTTTTCGATAAAGCGCGCGACATGATCTGCTGCGCGCTCGGACAGAGTGATAGCCATCGACCGACTCCTTATTCGCCTTTCGTTTCCTGGTGCTTGCGATAGTCCGCCACAGCGGCCTTGATCGCATCTTCGGCCAGGATCGAACAGTGGATTTTAACCGGCGGCAAGGCCAGTTCCTCGGCAATCGCCGTGTTCTTGATCGCTAGCGCTTCGTCGAGCGACTTGCCCTTGACCCATTCGGTCACCAACGAGCTGGAGGCGATGGCCGAGCCGCAACCGTAGGTCTTGAACTTGGCGTCCTCGATCACGCCTTCGCCATTGACCTTGATCTGCAGCTTCATCACGTCGCCACAGGCCGGCGCGCCGACCATGCCGGTGCCCACACCGGACTCGTCCTTGCCGAATGCGCCCACGTTGCGCGGGTTTTCGTAGTGGTCCAGCACTTTGTCGCTATAAGCCATTTCAATCTCTCCTGTCAGCTCAGTGGGCCGCCCACTGCACGGTATTCAGATCCACCCCTTCCTGCACCATCTCCCACAGGGGCGACAATTCACGCAGTTTGCTGATCTTCCGATGCAACAGGTCAATGGTGAAATCCACTTCTTCTTCTGTCGTGAAACGCCCGATCGAGAAACGGATCGAGCTGTGCGCCAGCTCGTCGTTCCGACCCAGCGCGCGCAGCACGTACGAGGGCTCCAGGCTGGCCGAGGTACAGGCCGAGCCGCTCGACACCGCCACATCCTTGATCGCCATGATCAGCGACTCGCCTTCCACATAGGCGAAGGAGATGTTCAGGTTGTGCGGCACACGCTTGGCGATGTCGCCGTTCACGTAGGTGGCCTCGATGTCGGTCAGCCCGTTCATCAGCTTGTCGCGCAGCAGGCCGATGCGCACGTTCTCGGTCGCCATCTCCTCGCGCGCCAGGCGGAAGGCCACGCCCATGCCGACGATCTGGTGCGTCGCCAGCGTGCCCGAGCGCATGCCGCGCTCATGGCCGCCGCCGTGCATCTGGGCAATCAGGCGCACCCGCGGCTTGCGGCGCACATACAACGCGCCGATGCCTTTGGGGCCGTAGGTCTTGTGGGCCGAGAAGGACATCAGATCGACTTTCAGCTTCTGCAGGTCGATGTCGACCTTGCCGGTCGCCTGGGCGGCGTCGACATGGAAGATGATGCCGCGCTCGCGGCAGATTTCGCCGATCTCTTCGATCGGCTGGATCACGCCGACTTCGTTGTTCACCATCATCACCGACACCACGGTGGTGTCATCGCGCAGCGCGGCGCGGAAGGCGTCGAGGTTGAGCAGGCCATCTTCCTGCACATCGAGGTAGGTCACCTCGAAGCCCTGACGCTCCAGTTCGCGACAGGTATCGAGCACCGCCTTGTGCTCGGTCTTGAGCGTGATGATGTGCTTGCCCTTGCTCTGGTAGAACTGGGCCGCGCCCTTGATGGCGAGGTTGTCGGATTCGGTCGCACCGGAGGTCCACACGATCTCTTTCGGATCGGCATTGACCAGCGCCGCCACATCGGCGCGCGCCAGCTCAACGGCCTTCTCCGCCTCCCAGCCGTAGGCGTGCGAACGGCTCGCCGGATTGCCAAAATGCTCGCTCAGGTATGGGACCATCGCCTTGACCACGCGCGGGTCGATCGGCGTGGTGGCCGAATAATCGAGGTAAATCGGGAACTTCAACATGCATTCTCTCCGTCCGGGCCAACGCAGCCCACTCATTTCTTGTTCAATCAGCTCGCCATGGCGGTGAGGCCACGCAGCTTGTTCAATTCTTCCGACAACACCACCTGGAAGCGATTCACGTCTTCCTGCGTCGTCGCCCGTCCTACGCTCACCCGAATGGCGCCACGCGCCACCTCGGGCGCCACGCCCATCGCCAGCAGCGTTTTCGACGGCTCCGGATTGGCGCTCGAGCAGGCCGACCCGCTCGCACATGCAAACCCGGCGCGGTCCAGCTTGCCTACCAGGGTCTCGCCGTCGATCCCCGGAAACGCGAAGAAGCTGGTCCCTGCCAGCCGCGGCACGTCAGCCGAAAACACGATGGCACCGAGGCCACCCAGCCCGTGTTCGAGCTGCGCCTTGAGCTGCGCCAGCCGCGTTGCATCCGCCTCGCGGCGAGATTCTGCCAGTTCACAGGCCAGACCAAAACCCACGATTGCAGCAAGGTTTTCCGTACCGGAGCGCAAACCGCGCTCCTGGCCTCCGCCATCGATCAGCGGCGCCAGCTCCACACGCTTGTCGACCACCAGCGCACCAACGCCGATCGGACCGTAGATCTTGTGCGCCGACACCGTCAAGGCATTGACCCCCAGCCGCCGGAAATCGACCGGCACCTTGCCCAGCGCCTGCACCGCATCGGTGTGAAACCAGGCTCCGCGACAACGCGCCTCGGCGGCCAGGGTCGCGATGTCCTGCAGCACGCCGGTCTCGTTGTTCGCCAGCATGATCGACACCAGCGTCGGCGCCGCCGACAGCTTTGCCGAAAAATCGGCGCCATCGACCACGCCTTGCGAGTCGACGGCAATTTCGTCAAA
>JAWKYX010000003.1:0-111876 GCA_041396265.1 Rhodocyclaceae bacterium | reverse complement strand
GCGAATCTGATTAATTAACGTCGCCGCGCTAGTCGCGACGCGCTCACCGGCCGCAAGGCCTGAAGTCACAGCCACGGTGACGCCGTCGAGTGGAGCGATGGTGACGGTGCGCGGTTCGAATCGCTCGGGTGCGGTCTTGACCCAGACAATGGTCTGGTTTGCGGGATTCTTCAGCACAGATGCGGCGGGAACGCGAATGCCTGTCACTGTGCTGCGTGTCTCCACATAGACTTCGAGAGGTTGCCCAACGGCCAGCCGTTCTAGCGCTTTGCCGGTCGCTGCAAATGACAACGGAAGAGCCTGTTCTCGCAAGCTCCTTGCGGCGCCTATGAAATCAAGCGTCACACGCGACTCGCCAACAGCGATGCTCGCTCCAGAAATATCGGAGGAAATGCCCGTGTCGTAGGCCATAGCCTCAATGCGCATTCGCCTGGGGTCGACGATCTCGAAAATGAGCTCTCTCGCGTCGACAACCTGTCCGGCAACAGCATTGCTTGATGCAATCGCGCCCGATACCGGGGCCACCAATGCATCACGGTTGCCAAGTCCGCCGCCAATAGCCGTGGCTCTTGCCGTGAGGCTTGCCAGTTCGCTCTCTGCCGCCTCAATCTCCTTTCGAGGAACGGTGTCGGAAAGGTCCCTCAGGCGTGCAAGACGTTTCGCCGCAAGCGACTTGGCTGCTTTCAGTTCAGCGAGTTGCGCCACTTGGTTTGAGCGCTCGATGGGATCAGCGGAGGGCACGACATAGGCGAGCACGTCCCCCTTTCCAACGGACTGTCCCAAAACAGGCAGCCCGCCCGGCCCTGCTTCAATTCGACCTGCGACTAGTGCTTGTACCTTTCCGCCGGAGTTCGGATCCATCACTACTCGCCCCGCGAGCGCATAGGTACGGGGCAACTCGTCTGTTTTGGTAATAATCGTGCGCACCGCTATCTGGCGCTGAGCCGGCTTGGGGAGAAAAACACTGCCATCGGGCTGGCGCGACGGCCCGTTCGTGTTGGCGACTGCGGCGCCCTCGTCGCCATGGTTATGTCCCTCGCCAGCGAAGGCATTCGACGAGGCGCCTGTCACTGCCAGGAAGAGCGCTGCGATCAGAATCTTCGATTTCATGCGGCACCTCCTGCCTTACCGTTGCGAACACTTCCCCTGCGCAGCGCACCCCAACCAATGAGTCCGATCGCGGCAACCCCGGCACCTAACCACGGTGAGTACGTGTTCCACACGGGTACTTCAGTCGCAGCATGAGCGCCGACGTCGTCATCATGCAGATCAAGCTCTCCGACCAGCAGGTCACTTTCCTGTCCGGCAATGACCGTTGCGGTTACGGCGACAACGCCAGACTTCAGTTCCTGTTGAAGCGTGGCCTCGAATTCTCCGGCTTCATGGCGTTCGACGGGGATGGAGACACCGTCCAGTTCGAGTTCCAGCGTTGCGCCCTCAACCGGGCTGTTGTCGCCGAAGCGATCCAGATACAGGGTGATTTCCTTGTCATTGACTACGCCGACAAGCTCAAAGAGTTCGGACACCGCCGTGAATCTTGGCAGTGCGGTGGCGGCGGTGGGCTTGGGGGCCTCGCCATGATCGTGTCCTTCGCCAGCCAAGGCTTGCGTCGACGGGGACCACAGCAGTGCGGCAATACACCACGCCATGACAGTGCTAGTTGCTTTCATGTTCAGGTTCCTGATATTCATTCTGGAAGAAGGCCCATCGCCTGGCGCAGGGCGGAGATAGCCGCTGCAAACTCGATGCGCGCGCCCGAGAGCTGGCGATCGGCTTCCGCGGCATCAAGCTCAATACGCAGCCGGGCCGGCAAGTCGACTTCACCCACACGGAATGCTTTCTGGAAAAAAGTTCGCGACTCTCCGGCGAGTTGCGAGCGTCGTTCCGCTGCGGCGATCTGAGCTCGCGCCGATTTCACGCGACTGCGCGCTGCTTCGATGTCGCCCAGTACCCGCTGCCGTTCAAGTGCCAGTTGTGCCTCTGCCTCGATTGCGTCGGCGTTCGCAGTAGCGACACTTGCGCGGTTGCGAGATTCAGAGCCAAAGGGAATGCGCACACCCACTGTGACTGTTTGCTGCCACGCGTCGCCAAATGCTCCGCGTTCCCGGGTTGTCGCGAAGGTCAACTCCGGGTTGGCCCGACGCTGCGTGCTTGCGAGCGTGACGGCGCGGCGAGCCACTTCGCTTCGATCCAGCAACTCTGAAACAACAGGGTGCTGCGCGTCAGGCCGCTCTGAATCCAATGGTGCAGAAGGCTCCGGTTCAAGTGATGTATTCCCGGGAGCCAGCTTGAGCGTCGTGCTGCCTGTTAGGGCCCGTACCCCAAGCAAGGCGGCGGCCAGTGCGCTCTCGGCTTCCGCCAACGAGGCTTCTGCCCCCGCCACGGCGCCGTCCGCCTGGTGCTGATCCGCACGTGCTAGCTCGCCCGCCTTTACTCGCCGCGCGACGTCAGAAGCAAGGTCGCGAAATTTTTCGAGGCGCGCTCTGGCAAGGTCGGCGTTAATCGATGCGCGCTGCCACTCCCAATATGCATTCCGTACTGCATTGGCAGTACGGAGCTTCGCCGCAAGGCTGCGACTTGTGCTTGCACGTGTTTCTGCTTCGGCTAGGGCGCCAGCGGCGGACCGCTCCCCAGGAAGCCACAGGGGGACTGTGATACCGACTTCAAACTCGCGACCTCCTTCATTGCGATCGAGTTGGTCTGTCTTGCCAGCGATTTCAATCGATGGGGGTTCAGCTGTCCAGCTTTCGGCGCTCAAACGCCGGGCGTGTCCAGCTTCCAGGCGCATATTTTCCGCCAGCGCCTCTGGCTGGTGTGTCCATGCAGCGTCGAACGCCTGTTTCAGCGTTGTCGAAGGCGCAGTGGTCGGCACGTTTTGTGCGCATGCTGCAGTGGCCGACAGCGCGAGTAACGCGCCTGGCAGCCAGGAAAGGGGATTCTTTCTGTACATCCAATTCTCCGTAAGTGGTCGGGCACGGAAAATCGGCAGGATGCGGTCTGATCACCGCTAGGTGACGCTCACCCTCAACTTGGCGCGGAGGGGGAAGGGGGCTCGTCGCGAATACCCTGCCGATCAGGCAGGGTTAAACCACTTGGGGCGTTCGGGCTCGGTGGCTGGAGCGGTCGACAGCAACTGCGGCGGGAATGCAGCCTTCACGGCCAGCCCGACTGATACGGTCGAATTAGCGCAGTCTGTTAGGGCTACAGCGCAGGCTGAGTGGCAGAAACCACAATCAAGGTGTTTCCCGCCAGGGGTTTCGTCAGAATCGCGCTCGCTCACTTGGTGGCGGTGCTCGTGATGTCCGACATGATCAGCGGCGGCCCCGGACTCGTGCTGGCAATAGGCGCTCATCGCCGCCCATCCGAGTTGTAGCGGCAAAAAGACCAAGCAGAGAATTACCAGTAAGCGGCGCATGGGCGCGGATTGTAATATGAAGCCCCCTTAAAAAAAACCCTACGGATCAAATGGACCAGCCAGAGCGAGTGAGGACAGGTGTGAGCTTGTCGTAAAGACGCAAGGGGTTCTCGACGCATGGCTCCAGTCAGCGCCTCTGAAGACGTGGTGACTCGCCGTCTCGCCGGATCGGCGGCAAGTTTCAGCGCATAGCAGCCATTCAGACTGACGGCCGACTGAGTGCTCATCGGCCTTATATGGACTCAACACGAACGCCGAGCTCAAATGACAAACCCCACCGCCAGGGTGGGGCTCATCAGTTGCTGGAAGATCAGCACTAGAAGGCGTGAAGCCCTTAGCCGCGATGGTCCTTGTGGAGGAGTGCATCCAATCGCCAGATTTCATTGCCGTTCATGATGATTTTCTGGCCATCGGTCGTTTCCATCACATGCCCCGGCTGCATGTGTGTGGCTCTTCCAAACTTGTCCTCCATGCCCATCTTCCCGTCTTTGAAGATGTACACCGTCGCGCCATCCTTCAACGGGATAGACTTCTCGACGAGTGCTGCGTCGGCGGCGAAGGCGGAGATGCTGACTGCGCTGATGGCAATAATGGTAAGTGCTTTCTTGATCATGATTGACTCCTGGAGTGTTGAGTTATGTCGCGAGCGCATTCGGAGAAACCGGCTGCGCAAATGTTCTTCAGGCCTTAGCCGGCGTAATCAGGGCTTCCCGACACATAGACTGTGACGCCCTTGGTGCCGGGAATGACCTCGGACAGCGGGAATGGACGAGTACCGAGCGTATCGAAGGTCCAGTCCACGCTCTTTCCGCCGACCGTGACGCGAACAGTTTCGAGTTGGCTCACGTTCAGGTATTTCTCCCCACCGCTCAGCGTGATTTCCCGATCGGGTGCGGCAACGGCCTCATAGCCAAAGGGGGCCATCTGGTTGTCCGTGGGTTGAGCTGTCGACTCAGACACATGATTCAGCCAGTGAGAGCCGGCCTCGGTGTAGTCCGGGTGAGCGTAGGCTGATGTCGCGCCAATGCCACCAACAGCGGCGATGAAGGACAGTTTGATCAGGGTGGTTTTCATGGTGTTCTCCTTGGAAAGTATTCAACTGAGTCGAACTTCGTATATCCGACCGTGAGGACATCCTAAGGGGCTGACACCGACGGGACGCTGACCCGGGAATTACATTGTCGTTAGCCAAATGTCGTGATCCCGTGACCTTGAACAAGCACGCATCCCGGACGTCTGCTGCGCCGTAAACGACGGCGGCCGGGCGCATGCTAGCCGCCCGGCCGTTGTCTTCGCGCAAGTCGTGTTGACTAGCTTGGCTCGGGAACCAGGTCGGGCTTCACCACCGCACGGGGCGTTTCCAGGCCTCGCTTCAAGCGCCACTGCTTGACCAACGCATAGAGTGCCGGAATCACGCCCAGCGTCAGCACTGTCGACGAGATCATCCCGCCAACCATGGGTGCCGCAATGCGGCTCATGACTTCGGAGCCGGTGCCGGTGGACCACATGATGGGCAGCAGGCCGGCCATGATGGCCACCACGGTCATCATCTTGGGCCGCACCCGCTCGACCGCGCCTTCCATGATGGCGTGATAGAGATCTGCCACGTCGGGCTGGGCGCCCTTGGCCAAGCGTTCGGCCTTGATCTCCTCCCATGCCTGATCGAGGTAGATCAGCATCACCACCCCGGTCTCGGCTGCGACGCCGGCCAGTGCAATGAAGCCCACCGCCACGGCTACGCTCATGTTGTATCCCAGCCACCACATCAGCCAGATGCCGCCCACCAGCGCGAAGGGCACCGACAGCATGACGATCAGGGTCTCGGCCAGGCGACGGAAGTTGAGATACAGCAGCACGAAGATGATCGCCAGGGTTAGCGGCACGACCAACGAGAGTTTGGCCTTGGCCCGCTCCATGTATTCGAACTGGCCGGACCAGGTGGCGTAGTAACCCGGCGGGAAGCTGACCTTGTCGGATACCGCCTGTTGCGCCTCCTTCACATAGGAGCCAACATCGCGGTCGCGGATGTCCACAAACACATAGGCGGCCAGCAGCGCGTTTTCGGTCTTGATCCCCGGCGGGCCGTTGCGTAGTTGCACGTCGGCGAGTTGACCGAGCGGAATCATGCCGGCCGCGCTGGGCACGAAGACTTCGTTGGCGATGCGCTGCGTGTCCTCGCGCAAGGCGCGCGGGTAGCGCACCGTCACGTTGTAGCGCTCTAGCCCTTCGACCGCGGTGGTCACCGGCGCGCCGCCCAGGGCCGTCGCCACCACCTGCTGGAACTCGCCCACAGTGATGCCATAACGCGCCAGTTGCTCTCGCCTTGGCGTAATGTCGAGATAGTACCCGCCGGTCACGCGCTCGGCGTAGGCACTGGTGGTACCGGGCACATCCTTGACCGCCTGCTCGATCTGCCGCGCCAGCTTTTCGATTTCACCAAGATCCTTACCAAACACCTTGACGCCCACCGGCGTGCGGATGCCGGTCGAGAGCATGTCGATGCGCGCCTTGATCGGCATGGTCCATGAGTTGGCCACGCCGGGGAACTTGAGCGCCGCGTCCATTTCGGCGATGAGCTTGTCCACCGTCATGCCCGGCCGCCAGTCGGTCTCGGGCTTGAGGTTGATGACGGTCTCGAACATTTCCATCGGCGCGGGATCGGTCGCACTGTTGGCGCGGCCAGCCTTGCCATAGACAGATTCCACTTCAGGGAAGGTCTTGATCACCCGGTTGGTGGTCTGCAACAGGCGCGCCGCTTCGGTCACCGACATGCCCGGCAGTGACGCCGGCATGTAGAAAATCGACCCCTCGTTGAGCGTGGGCATGAACTCTGAACCGATCTGCCGCGCCGGATAGATCGTCGCCGCCATCGCCAGCACGGCCAGCAGCAAAGTTGCCCACTTGAAGCGCATCACCCACTGGATGATGGGTCGGTAGGCCCAGATCAGGAAACGATTCACCGGATTCTTCTGCTCCGGCATGATGTGGCCGCGAACAAACAGCATCATCAGTACTGGCACCAGCGTCACCGACAGCAGCGCCGCGCCGGCCATAGCGAAGGTTTTGGTAAAGGCCAACGGGCTGAACAGCCGTCCCTCCTGCCCTTCTAACGTGAACACCGGCAGGAAGGACACGGTGATAATCAGCAGCGAGAAGAACAGCGCAGGGCCGACCTCCTTGCAGGCAACGATCATCGCAGCCGCGCGGTCGTGCTGAGGTGCGCCCTCGGGCAATCGCTCCAGGTGTTTATGCGCGTTCTCGATCATCACGATGGCCGCATCAACCATCGCGCCAATGGCGATCGCGATGCCGCCCAGGCTCATGATGTTGCTGCCCATGTCCATCGAGCGCATGGCGATGAAGGCAATCAGAATGCCGATAGGCAGCGTGAGAATCGCCACCAGCGCGCTCCTCACATGCATCAGAAAGATGATGCACACCGCGGCAACAATCAGGCTCTCTTCAAACAGCGTCCATTTCAGATTCGCTATCGCCCGCTCGATGAGCGGCGCGCGGTCATACACCGGCACGATCTCGGTGCCCTCCGGCAAGCCGGGCTTGAGCTCCTCGATCTTGGCCTTGACGTTGGCGATCACATCCAGCGCGTTCTGGCCAAAACGCGCCATGACGATGCCCGAGGCCACTTCGCCTTCGCCGTTCAGTTCAGTGATGCCGCGCCGCCCGGCCGGCACCAGCTCAACCCGTGCCACATCGCGCACCAACACCGGCGTGCCGCCGTCGGCCTTGAGCACCAGGGTTTCAATATCCTCGACGCCCTTGAGGTAACCCAACCCGCGCACCATGAATTCCTTCTCGGCCAGCTCCACCACGCGGCCGCCGACATCGCGGTTCGATTCGCGGATCACCTGCCCCAGCCGCGCCAGCGGAATGCCGAAGCTTGCCAGCCGGTGCGGATCGACGATGACCTGGTATTCCTTGACGAAACCGCCCACGCTGGCGACCTCGGCCACCCCGCCAGCCTTGGTGAGCTGGTAGCGCACATACCAGTCCTGCACACTGCGCAGGTCGGCCAGCGACTGGTCCTTGCCGGTCAGCGCGTACTGGAACACCCAGCCCACGCCGGTGGCGTCTGGACCCAGTTGCGGCGTCACACCGTCGGGCAGATTGCCCTGCGCGGCCGACAGATATTCCAGCACCCGCGACCGCGCCCAATAGATGTCCGTGCCGTCCTCGAAAATTACGTAAACATAGGACGCGCCGAACATCGAAAAGCCGCGCACCACCTTCGCTTTGGGTACCGACAGCATGGCCGTCGTGAGCGGATAGGTCACCTGGTCCTCCACCACCCGAGGCGCTTGTCCCTGATACGGCGTAAACACGATGACCTGGGTGTCAGACAAATCAGGGAGTGCATCGAGCGGTGTCGTCTTGACGGCGTATACGCCGCCACCGATCACGGCCAAGCTGGCCAACAGCACCAGAAACACATTACGCGCCGACCATTCAATGAGGCGATCAAGCATCTCAATGCCCCTTGTGCGCGGCTGCGTCGGCTTGCTCGACCTTCACGATCACGAACTCACCATCGCCCCGGTCTTCGAAGGTAAAGCGCACCGGCTGCCCTGGCAGCACCCCCTTGATGACCTCCTTGCTGGCCAGACCGAACTCCATGGTCATGGCCGGCCATTGCAGCGCTGGAATCGCCTCGTGGTTCATCGACACGGTGTCGGAAGACACATCGACCGAATCCACCGAGCCAATCGCCTCATAGGTTTTGGCTGTCGCTGCATCAGGCGCCGAGAATGTCGACAGTGCGGCCTTGAGATTGCTCTCCGCGTCGATCAGGAAGTTGGCTGCCACGACTACTTCAGCACCGTCCTCCAAGCCCTCCAGAATCTCAATGTGATCCCGCCCGCGCAACCCGACTTTCACCGGCTGCGGCTTGAACTTGCCCTCACCCTCGACTCGCAGCACCACCTGTCGCTCGCCGGTGTCGATGAGCGCCGACTTGGGTACCGTCAAACGGGTGACGCTGCCAGCGGACGCGATGTCGACATGGGCAAACATGCCGGGGCGCAGCAAGCCGTCTCGATTGGGCAGCTCCAAGCGCACCGAAGTGGTACGGGTCGCTGCATTCAAAGTTGGGTAGAGATAGGTGATTTTGGCGTCAAACGCCTGATCCGGAAACGACTCCAGGCTGATCTTGGCCATTTCGCCGACCTTTACGCGAGCCAGATCTTTTTCATACACATCGGCGATCACCCACACCGTCGACAGATCAGCAATCCGGTAGATCGCCGTCCCCGGCATGAAGCGCATCCCCTCGACCGCCTTCTTCTCCAGCACGAAGCCAGACGCCGGGGAGTTGAAGGTTAAGCGACTGGCGACCTTGCCATCGGGCGCCGCGACCTGCCAATTGGCCAGGCGCTCACGCGCAGCCTCTGCGAGACGGCCGGCGGCTGCGTGCGCAGCGGGGTCCGCATCTGGCGCATCGAGCTTCAGCTCGCGTGCAATCGCCAGTTCCTTCTGTGCCGACACCAGTTCCGGGCTGTACACCGAAAACAGCGGCTGACCGCGCTTGACCGGATCGCCGCTTGCGTTCACATACAGCCGCTCAATCCAGCCCTCGAAGCGCGGTGCCACATCATGAATGGCGCGCTCGTTGATCTCCACCCGGCCAACCGCACGCACCGCCGCATCCATCGCACGCATCTCGGCCATCGCGGTCTTGACACCGAGCGTCTGCAAGCGCGCCGGGCTGACCTTGACCGCGCCCTCGCCGTCCGGCTCGTCGCCTTCATAAACCGGAATGTAGTCCATGCCCATCGAGTCCTTTTTCGGCTCAGGCGAGGTATCCGGCAAGCCCATCGGGTTGCGGTAGTAAAGAATCTTGCGTGCCGGTTTGCCTCCATCCGCTGCGGTTTCCGCCGCATGCGCTGCAGGCAGCAAATCGGTCGTGACTGTCGAATGGCGGCCACCCGCCCAATAGGCGGCCGACAGTGCTACGCCAACAGCCACCACGGCCAAAGTCAGGGGAATAGGTCGTTTCACAGGGGCGCTCCCACCAGCAGTTCAAGTTCAGCGAGCCGAATATGGATCTCGGTCTCGGCGTCGAGCAAAGCGAGACGGGCGCGCAGAATCTGCCGCTCGGCCTCGATGAGGGTATTGAAATTGACTCGGCCGGATTCGTACCCCGCCATGGCCGCATCAAAGTTGGCGCGCGCCTGGGGCAGCAGCGTGCCGCGTAACAGGCGCGCCTTATCGACGTTGGCGTCGAAGGCGGCATAGGCTTCGCCCAACAGGCCATTGAGTCGCGCCTCGGCGGCAGCAACCTGACTGCGGGCGGCATCGACACGTCGCTCGGCCTCCCGCTCCTGGGCGCGGCGTGAGCTTTGCTGAAGCGGGATGTTGAGCTCCAGCATCACATCCCAGCTATCGGTGCCGTTCTGCGGCCGATTATTGGTTACGCCGACGCTGAAATCAGGATAGCGATTCAGATGCACGAGCTCTCGCGCCTTGGCGGCAGCATCCGTCCCCAGACGCTCGCGCGCCAAGCTCGGCGAAAGCGATTTGGCACGTTCAAACAGCGCCGCCAGATCGAGTCGCGCGGGGATCTCCGGCAGTTGGGTCGGCACGTCGAGCGGCGCATCGGCCCGGCGCGGCAATTGCGCATTGAGCTTGGCGGCAGCATCACGTCGGCGGCGCTCGGCCTCGACGCGTTCAATCTTCAGTGTGGTCAGTTCGCTGTGCGCTCGAATCGCGTCCTGCTGCGGCACCAGTCCCACGCTGTAGCGGGTCTCGACCAGCCGGCTCAAAGCATCTACCAGCGAAAGCGTCTCACCAAGAATCGCAGACTGACCGTCGGCCTGGTAGTAGCGCACATAGGCGGTCTTGATGCGCGCCTCGACCTCCAGCGCGGTGCTGTCGGCTACGCGCGCGCTTTGATCTGCCAAGGCTTCGGCCACGCCGCTGCGCAACTCACGCTTGCCCCAGAACGGCACAGGCTGAACCACGCGGTAACGCGTCTGCCCGACGGCGCCGGGCAACAAGGACGCACCGCCACCCGACATGGTGTTGGTGACATCCATCAACTCAAGCAGGAATTTGGGGTCGGGCAACGCACCGGCCGGTTCAATACGTTCCCTGTTGGCGGCAGCTTCGAGCTTGCGCGCAGCCAGTTCCGGATTGTGTTCGCGGGCGTAGGACAGCAGATCCTGGAGCGAAGCCCCCAACGGCACTTCAGCCGCCTGGGCATGGACCTGGCCAAGCAGCACAACGCCACCGAGAGCGCTGGCAAGCAGAGCGCGCATCAGGAATTGTTTCATCGCTTTTGAGTCCGGGAGGTAGTCATCGGCGAGGTGCGCACAACCGTGAGCGCACCTCTCGTGTGGGCTTACTGAGCGCTTTCCAGACGGGTCACCGTCAACGCCCCATCGACCTCTTCGGCCAGGAAATGCACGGTGTCACCCGGCTTGACCTTGGCCAGCATGTCCATCGACCCTGCTTTGAAGACCATCGTCATGCCGGGCATGCCGAGATTCTTGAGCGGGCCATGTTTGATCGTGATCTTGCCCTTGGCCGTATCAATCTTCTTGACCATGCCTTCCGACATGCCATCGGTTGCAGCGGCCATGGGCATCGCGCCATGGCCGTGATCACCTGCCGCGCTTGCAGGCAAGGCGGAAACCAGGGTGGCGGCCACGAAAATGGCTGAGATAAGTGCTTTCATGGTCTTTCCTTCAGTGAGATTGGGGTGGCGCCACTTTAAGCGAACCACTCCGTCTGCAGCCTGACGAGAAGATGACAACTTTGTCATCTTTAAAAAATGATCTCGAAGATCCGGATACAACCCTGTCGGCTGACACATTTGTCATCAAGAGGTCATCTTGAAGTCCACGGCAGGAGCGAACAATGAATCCATCCAATTCCCTTACCCGAGAACGACGATGGACGCCTCTAAATCACAAAAAAAATCCCCGCCAAGCCAGCCAGCGCGATCTGTACATCGGGCTTGGTGGGTATTTGGTGGGTTCGCAGCCATCACCTTCGCAATGCTCGGCATTGAGCACCAAGCACACCTTCTCGGATGGCTCCCGTGGCTGTTCCTGCTCGCCTGCCCACTGATGCATGTGTTCATGCACGGCGGTCACGGCCATGGCGGCCACGGCAAGCACAGCAACAAAGACGCTGGAGACGACAAATGAACAGCGACGCCTACGGCCTGTGGTCGCTGGTGGCGATCAACTCAGCCATCTTCATCTTCTTCGCTTTTAGCTTCTTCAAGCCGCGCAGCGCACGCGACTGGCGCACGCTGGGCATGTTTTCGGCCTTTCTGCTCGCGCTGTTTACCGAGATGTACGGCTTTCCGCTAACCATCTACCTGCTCTCTGGCTGGTTGGGACAGAATTTTCCCGGCATTGATTTTCTGGCGCACGACTCCGGCCATCTGCTTGAAATGATGTTTGGCTCGCAAAGCAATCCGCATTTCGGCCCCTTCCATCTGGTTTCGACTGTCTTCATCGGTGGCGGTTTCTGGCTTCTGGCCAGCGCGTGGCGAGTGCTCTATGCCGCCCAGGCCAGCGGTCAACTCGCCTGCACCGGCCCATATGCCCGCGTGCGGCATCCGCAATATGTCGCCTTCGTACTGATCATGATCGGCTTCCTTCTGCAGTGGCCTACGCTGCTCACGCTGGTGATGTTCCCCATTCTGCTCATCATCTATATCCGCCTGGCCCGTCGCGAAGAGCGCGAATCCGCGGCCAGCTTTGGCGCAGCCTGGGATCGATACGCCCACGCGACGCCGCCCTTCGTCCCGCGCTGGCGCGCCGCTCGTCAAACGCCGACCTCGAACCAATGACCCAATACGACCGTCCAAGACATCAAGGAATGCACACATGAAACCGCAGGACGAAAACGCGCCAGAACATGCTGGCCACAGCGCAGCTTGCCATCATGACCACGCTACGGGGCAACCCCATGCGCCCGCGCCGATCAAAGATCCGGTGTGCGGCATGACGGTGGCGCCCGACGCCAACAAGCCGACAGCGCAGCACGACGGCCAGACCTATCATTTTTGCTCCAGCACGTGTCACGACAAGTTCGTCGCCGATCCGGCGCATTACCTGAACGGCGCACACAAAACCGCCAAAGTGGCCCCGAAGGGCACGCAATACACTTGCCCGATGCACCCCGAGATCGTGCGCGACGCCCCCGGCGAATGCCCGAAGTGCGGTATGGCGCTGGAGCCGATGGGCGTCCCATCCGCCGACGACGGTCCGAACCCTGAGCTGGTAATGACTCCGCCGCCGCTTCTGGGTCGGCGCTGCCACCATCCTGCCACGGATTCCACCCATGGGCGCTTCGTTGGCCTCGGCTTCATCCATGATGATGGGCGAACGCGCAAGTTTGTGGGTCGAGCTGTTCCTCGCCACACCAGTGATCCTGTGGTCGGGTTAAGCCGTTCTTCGAGCGTGGTGTCAAATCGGTGATCACCCAGAGTTCTCAACATGTCTTACCCTGGATCTCACCGGCGGCTGCCGGTCACATCTGTTCAGTGTGGCGGCAAAGCTGATGCCGGATATCTTCCCGGTTGGCTTTCGCGACGCCGAGGCCATGTCGGGTGTATTTCGGCCGGCGCGGTGATCGTGGTGCTGGTGTTGCTCGGTCAGTTGATGGAACTGGGCGCACGTGAGCGCACGGGCTCGGCAATCCGCGCGCTGCTTGACCTAGCCCCAAAAACGGCGCGCATCATCCGCGCCGACAATCGCGAAGAAGAAATCGCACTCGAAGACGTCGCGGTGGGAGACCGCTTGCGGGTGCGTCCCGGCGACAAGGTGCCGGTCGATGGCGTAGTACTCGAAGGTCGCTCGTCGATCGACGAGTCGATGATCTCTGGCGAGTCGGTGCCGGTCGAGAAGACCGAAGGCGACGCCGTCACCGGCGCCACCATCAACGGCACCGGCTCACTCATCATCGAAGCCAAGCGCGTCGGTGCCGATACGCTGCTGTCGCAGATTGTCGACATGGTGGCCAACGCGCAGCGCTCGCGCGCACCGATCCAGAAACTCGCCGATTCGGTGGCTGGAAAGTTCGTTCCGGCTGTGCTCGGTATTGCGGTGCTGGCCTTTATTGGCTGGGCCGTCTGGGGGCCAACACCAGCCCTGGCGTACGCGCTGGTGTCGGCGGTAGCGGTGTTGATCATCGCCTGCCCGTGCGCACTGGGGCTGGCCACACCGATGTCGATCATGACCGCCACCGGCCGCGGCGCCCAGGCCGGCGTGCTGATCAAAAACGCCGAGGCGCTGGAGCGCTTTGCCAAGGTCGACATCCTGATCGTGGACAAGACCGGCACGCTTACTGTGGGCAAGCCCAAACTGGTGGCAGTGCTGCCATCGCAAGGCCATGACGAAGATGAGGTGCTGCGCCTCGCGGCCAGCCTGGAGCGCGGCTCCGAGCATCCGCTGGCCGAGGCGATTGTCAGCGGTGCGGAGGGGCGCGGCGTTTCACTGACCAAGGCCGACGCCTTCGAGGCCATCACAGGTAAGGGCGTCAAAGGCGAGGTCGATGGCAAGGCGGTGGCGCTGGGCAACGCCAAGCTGCTCGAGGAACTGGGCGTGGATGCGCGGCGCGACATGGACGAAGCCAATCGCCGGCGTGACCAGGGTGAGACCGTGATGTTCGTGCTGATCGGCAATGAAATCGCCGGCATGGTCAGCGTGGCCGACCCTGTCAAGGACAGCACCCCGGAGGCGCTCAAGGCGCTGCACGCACAAGGGCTGCGCATCGTCATGGCCACGGGTGACAACGAACGCACCGCCCGCGCAGTCGCCGCGCAGCTCGGCATTGACGAAATCCGCGCCGACGTGCTGCCCGCCGACAAGGCGCGCATCGTCAAGGAATTGCAGGGGGCCGGACACAAAGTCGCAATGGCCGGCGATGGCGTCAATGATGCCCCCGCGCTGGCCCAGGCCGACGTGGGCATCGCCATGGGCACCGGCGCCGACGTGGCCATCGAGAGTGCCGGTTTCACTTTGGTCAAGGGCGACCTGACCGGCATCGTGCGCGCACGCAAGCTCTCCGTCGCCACCATGCGCAACATCCGCCAGAACCTGTTCTTCGCGCTGGTTTACAACGCCGCAGGGGTGCCGGTCGCCGCGGGGGTGCTCTATCCCTTCTTCGGCATCCTCATCTCGCCCATCTTTGCGGCTGCGGCCATGAGTCTGTCGTCAGTGTCCGTCATCGCCAACGCCTTGCGTCTGCGGCGCGTCGTCATCTGATTCAAGGATCAAAAACATGAGCACACACGCGCGCGTCAAGGATGTCGTCTGCGGCATGATGGTCGCCCCGAACAGCCACCCGACCGACTATCAAGGTCAGCCCTTTGCGTTTTGTTCTGCGCAGTGCCACGAACGCTTTGTCGCCAACCCCCATCTCTACATTGGCCGCCCTGGCCAACCAGCCCCCAAGCAGCAAGGCTTGAAGGTGCTCAAACGGCGCAAGTTTGTACTCGACCTGCCGCTGGATACGGCCCAGGCAGCGGCGCTGAGCACGCAGATTGGCGCAATGATGGGAATTGAAGCGCTCGACGTCGAGGCCGCCGACATTGCCGTCACCTATGATTTGTTGCAGGCCACCGCCGAGCAGATCGAAGCCGCCCTGGCTGCCGCTGGCGCACAACTGGGCAGCGGTTGGGCCGAGCGCCTGCGCCGCGGGTTTGTGCATTACACCGAAGAATGCGAGATCGGTCAGTTGCAAGTCGGCCCGCCCTCGGGCTGCCATTGATGCGTACTGGCACACCCACCTGCGCGGCCTGCAGCGCGGCACCCGCGATCGTTCAGCCTTTTGCTACAGACACCCCGGGCCTGTGCGAGCGCTGCTTGCTCGACCGCGCGAATCCGGGCCCCGACGATGCAGAATCATTTTCGCCGGCAGCTTTTGTCGAAGCCTTGGCAGAAGCCCTCGATCTGCGCGAACGCGAAACCGGCCTACACTCCCGCCGTGTCGCCTGCCACACCCAAGTCTTAGCGCGCCAGTTCGCCGACGACCCCGCCGTGCTGCGCCAGATCTACTGGGGTGCGCTTTTGCATGACCTCGGAAAGATCGGGGTCCCAGACGAAATCCTGCTCAAGGCGAGCCCGCTAGATGCGGAGGAATGGGCGGTGATGCGCCGCCACCCAGACGACGGCTTTCGCATTGTGAGTCACCTGCCCAACATGAGCGTTGCTGCCCAGATAGTGCAATGCCACGAGGAGCGTTTTGACGGTAGCGGCTATCCGCGCGGTCTAGCCGGTAACGCGATCCCGCTGGGTGCGCGCTTGTTCGCTGTCATCGATACGCTGGACGCGATGACCTCTGACCGCCCTTACCGGGCTGGCGTGTCCTTTGATGCGGCCAAAACAGAAATTCTGGCGATGGCAGGTACTCAGTTCGATCCGCTGGCCGTCAGCGCGATGATCCGTGCAGAGGCCGAACTGCGGAAGATGGTAACCATGAAATGCGCACAATTTGATGTGCGCAGCATTTGAAAATAGCGACAAGGCGCTCCCACTTGACCGAGGAATCTCCGCCTTGCACAGATGCGACGGGCCTTCCCCAAAACCCTCAGCATCACCTTACGCCAGCACCTCGGCTCAACGCGTCCCGTGACAAATCGGAAATGACCAACGCGAGTCGCACGTAATCCATTGTATGCTTGCAATATACAATAGCCGCCACTACGCGGCTTATCGCGCAGTGGTGGCTTGCGAAACAACTAGCGGGGCCGACCTAGGATTCAGGGAGTGACCCGATGCAGGCGCCAAATCTCATTACCTTTCATCATGATTTTTTGACCATCCTTTGTTTCCATCGCATGGCCTTCCATCATGGTAGTCGGCCTTCCGACCTTGTCTTCCATAGTCATCTTGCCGTCTTTGTAGATATACAGCTTTGAACCGTCCTTGAGGACAATAGTGTCCGCAAGATTGTGGGTGTCAGCCGCAAAAACGGAAGTTGCAACCAACGCTGAGGCAGCCATCACTGCAAGTTTTTTGTACATTATTTGCTCCTTGAAGATATTTGCAATTTTGTCCATGCTTTCTCCATGTCCTAAATATCGATGAAATCGGCCCATGGACGTTCAGGTGAGTGGTAAATAGCGACTCGCCACCACACCCTGATACTCAAGATAACCAGCATAGGTCGACATCTCGGTGGCTGGACGATTACATATGTGTAACCAGAATGTCACTTTCATGTGTCATCACAGTTTTCCGTAGAACTGCTGAAGATTGGACAAAAGGTTCTAGCGAGGGGGACCCTACCGTCGGCGCCAGTGCGATTGCATCCTTTCATCATAATGGTTGAATCTGCAGCACGCGCATGCGTTCATCGTCATCCCAGCCGGCGCACTTTCGGTGCAACCGCACGCTGCGCTTCGAATGCGTCGTATCGAGCTTGAGGATGTTCAGAATGATGCGACGAACGATCGACATGTTTGCAGGGGCGTGATCGCGCTTTACGGCGCAGGCGTCTTCGCGCAGCATCACATCGAGCCGCCAATGCAGGTCGTTTTCGACCGCCCAATGTCTGGGGGCTGCACCGGCCAGTTCATCAGGGTCGAGCACAGCCGAACTGATGTTGTAGCTCGTTTCGATGCGTCCCGTTTTGCCGTTCGGAATGCGCAGCGACAGGACTCGCCCCAGGCCGGCGCACTCGGGCCACTGCTCCCGGTCGACTAAACCGTCGTTGGGAATGACCTGCGCGGTCTGAACGCTCTTTCGCCCATGCCCGCCCCTGATCTGTTCATCGGCCAGCGCGTTGGGTTGATCAGCAATGGCGTCTTCAAGCATCTAGTGCAAGCCGGGCTGGTTTCCTTTGACCGCCAGCAGGTAGTCGGCGCCGCGTTCACGGATCTGCCGAGCCAGATCGCGCTGTCATTCGAGCGCATCGAGGCTGACCAGCGCGCCGCGCAACTCAAGCGCGTCGAGCAGGTAGGGAATCGCGCTCAAATCGCTGCCTTTGTTGGGCACCTCGCGCTGTGCCAGCACCAACGCCACTTCGGTGGCGAGGGCGCTGACCATGTGGAGCGGGTTGCGTTTGTCGGGGCCCCGAAGGCTCTTAGCATCAATAGCAACATGTCGAAAAGGTCGTGCGCCACGTGCTCCCGGCGCGGGTCTTCGATTACGGCAAAATGCTCCACCAGCGTCTTTCCCATCCGTCGCCCAAAAGATGAGAGTGGACGGGATTTCTGCGCTGTGCACAAGTCTTTTTTATGGAAAGCGGTTCATCGCGCCTGGAGGCCGTGTGCGATTTCGCGGGAAGGAGTCTATGCTTAATAGGTGCAATCGCCCAGCGTCAGCGCGGCCAACTACCCTCAATGGACAAAGGCTTTTAAAATGCTTGATGCCGTCGAAATACAGCCAAATTTGGCTGGCGACATAGGTGATCAGTACCACCCACACCGTCGTTCGGTCCGGGATGTTCGTTGCGCTGCTCAGGGCGCAGAAACGCTTGTCGCTCATACGATCGAGCAACTGTGACCTGCCTGATTTCTTCGGACCACTTATTCCTGGAGAACGGCCTCCGGGATGGTGGTTGAACTACACAGCTTCTTGAACTCGTTCGGGGTTCGCCGTCCGAGGCTCGAATGCGGGCGGACCTCATTGTAATGCCGTCGCCATTGTTCGATCGCGACCTTGGCTTCGACGCGGTTGCGAAACCACTCCATCGACAAGCATTCATCCCGGAACTTGCCGTTGAAGCTCTCCGTGGTGCCGTTCTGCCACGGCTTGCCGGGGTCGATCAGCGCCATGTCCAGGTTCTCCGACGCTGCCCACTTCAACAACGCCTTGGAGACGAATTCCGGACCGTTGTCCGAACGCAGCATGCGTGGCGCGCCGTGAAGGCTGACGAGTTGCGCCAGGACTTCGATGACGCGTCCGGAACGGATCGAGCCGGCAACGTCGATCGCCAAGCACTCGCGGGTGAATTCGTCGATCACGGTCAGGCACTTCAACTGCTGGCCGTTGGCACACGCATCGAACACGAAGTCGTACGCCCTTACCTGGCGCGCACCGCTCGGTGGTTGCGGCCGGGGCCTTCCCGTGGCGACGCGTCGTCGTGAGCGCTTGCGCGGCACCTGCAATCCAGCCTGGCGCCATAGCCGCCATGCCCGATCAGCACTCATCGCATGCCCTTGCCGTTCGAGGAACACCTGAATGCGTCGATATCCATAGCATGGATACTGCGCAGACAAGATGCTCATCGCGGCCAGCGCGGATGCGTCCTTCTGCCGCATGCGCGACTGATAGCGCACCGCCGAGCGTGCCACCGACATCAGCGCACACGCGCGCCGTTCCGACAGAGCGCGCACCTTGGCGTACTCGACCTGCCGACGACGCACGGGTGCGCTCACCATTTTTTTGCTGCGATCTCCTTCATCACCTCGATCTCGAGGTCACACTCGGCGAGGATCTTCTTCAGCCGCGCATTCTCCTGCTCGAGCTGGCGCAGTCGCTTGACCTCGTTGGCGTCCATCGCGCCGTATTGCTTGCGCCAGCCGTAGATCGTCTGATCGCTGATGCCGTGCTTCTTGGCGACCTCCGCGACCGGACTTCTGTCGGCTTCGCGTAGGATCGCGACCATCTGGGCTTCGGTGAAACGACTCTTTCTCATGACTTCCTCATCGCAAGGAAGCCATCCTCTCAAGTTTTACGTGGTCCGAAAATCCCCGAGCAGGTCAACTAGTACTCGATCTGTTCGTCCTACAAGGTGTACAAGCGCTTCAATACCAGAATGTGCACCATCGTTTCAGTTGGATACGACGGGCGAGCGCCCTGCGCACTCACCGCTCGCGTCGCAATCATATCGCTTTCGATCGCCAAGACCGCAAAGTCAATGTACGACGTCGCGACAAGCGGATCGCCCAAGGTGACGATCTTCTTGCGGTGATGATCATCGGGGAACAGGTCGGTCATGATGGCGCTGCGTGGTTTTATCGACGCCAGGGGCAGCGAGGCTCAGGACTCCGCAATTTTCCAAGAACGGCTAGAGCGAGGTTTTTCTACGTACCTAATAGAGTTGCAAAGCGCCGTTTGACGGCTTGATTGACAACCCCTCCAACTTTGCGCTGCGATGGCCCTGATTGATCCACAGGGGCGACAAACATCGCCCCTGTGTCGCAAACCAAACAAATTACCGATTTAGAACTTGGCTTCCGCCCACAGCCAAACTTTGTCTGTGTCAACCTTGAAGCTGTCAGCGTTATATCGGCCGTACTTGGCTCCTACCGCATAGTTCTCGCCGATCTTTTTTGTTGCAACAAGATTCCACTCAGTGCCGTATTTTGCACTTCCCTTGTCCGCGCGGAAGTCATGATAAACCGCTGCAAGCTTTAAGCCCTGAACCGTTGTGCTCGCCGAGACATAAGTATCCTTGAGACCGTTGGCCGGGGTCGACAGGAACTGGTCGGTCCAGCCGTTCATCGCATGCAGGGTCGCCAGGGGTGTCTGGAATGCGAATCTACCATTACCGCTCAGTTTTTCTTGACCTAGGTTGAACTGCACACTCGATAGACCGACACCGCCCTCGAGACGATAGTAGCTTAGGCTGAAATCGCCCGGATTGTCCTTGTAGTCACGCTGGCTCGCGAACTCTGCCGTATAGAGCGCCTTGACCGACTGAATCGGCGTGCTGCCATTAAAGCGAATGCCATAGGTTTGCGTCGAGTTCGACGCAAGAGTGTCGAAATCCAGCAGATAAGCATAGCCGACAAATTCACCAAAACCGAAGCCGGAGTACTTGACGTTAAAGATCGGCGAGCTCATCTGGAAATTGCCCGCGGTGCTTTCATCACTGAAGACCCGGTTGACATTCGTGATATAAGCCGCGGTGATCGTCGTATTCGGCAAGGTGGAATTGACCACACTGAGCGCATCGTAGGTTTGTTCGTTCTGGCGCCAGCCTACGTTCCCGACAAAGCGGTCATTATCAAGTTTGATACGCTGACGGCCATACTTTATGACCGTCCCAGACAAGCCAGAGTAGCTCAGATACGCTTGGTTCATTTCAGTCGCTTCGGGATCGGCGACGACTGAGTAGGCAGTTTTGCCGTTGGTCGTGCTGTTGTAACCCTCCCCCCCCAGGGCATTGACATGCTCTGCCTCGACAAATGCTCCAAAGCCTGCGAACTCGCCGGTCATATAGCCAAGACGCACACGGGCGGTAAAAGCATTCGCATTCTTCAGAGCGTTGTCCTGATCCACGCTTTCGTAACGAAGGCGAGCGTCAATCGACGCTTTTCCGCCTGTCAGTGCTTCTGAAAAACTTCCGGACCCTGCCAATGCGGGCGCCGACACGCCATGCACGAGCGATATTGCAACTAACACTGGGGAGAGCCGACGCGGCGCCGGGATTGCGGCTGAGATCATTTTGCACCTCCTGATTAAAGAACTTGAACGACCTCCAAAAGCACCAGGAGGCGGAAGAGATAATCGCGGGGGTAGTATATTGCTCCCGGAATCGTCCAAACTTGATCGCAATCATTTCTACGAACGATAAGCGGCTTATTCAAAAATCAGAATTGTCATAATTATCATCACCAGATGATATTTAGTCGACATTATGGCCACAAAATTGTCAGACTGTAGTTTTTTTCATTAACAAGAAACATTTATGGCCAATGGATCGCCACTAACTGAATCTCGTCGGCCCCGGTAGATGCTTGGCAGAGCGTGCTTCAGAATGAAGTGCAACACCCTGGATTTGATAGGGTATGCGCAGGATGAGCCATGAGCAGCAAACTGTATCCGGAAAAGATCAAGATCGACGCGGTTAAACAGGTCACGGAGCGAGGGCGTTCCTCGCTGAAACTCGCCAAGCGGCAGGGGGTGTCGCAGCCGACGCTCGATGAGTGAATTAACCGCTACTGCGTTCCTGAAGTTCAACGGGTTGGCAGCTGGGCCAGGCCGCGGTGATACGGCGCCTTAAGGCCGTGCTCAAGCGGGTCACGGAGGAGCGCGACACCGTAAAAAAGGCGCGTACTTTGCCAAGGTGCACGAAGCGCGGTGTCCGGTTCGCCGTTTGCGCCACTGCATGTGTTTGAATCCAGGTGGCAATACGCCTGGCGTCGGAAACCACAGTCACCACGTCAGAGGGAAGCCCCACGGCTGTCAGAACTGATCAAACAGTGCAGGCTGGAGAGTGGTGGGGGTTACGCGTATTCCAAGATCGCGCATGACCTTCGTGATATGGGCGAATGCTGTGGCAAGCACCGGGTTTATCACTTGATTCGTCGTGATGGCTTGCGTGCTCAGCTTGGCTACCGACGTCGTGCGGGTCGCTACGTGAAGCCGTCCATTGTGGCTCCCAAGCAATCCAAGTTGACCGATTCAGCGAATACCCGCCTTGCGCTGGTGCATGCGGACGTAGGCCGTAATGTGCGCTACATCGTCGGGGGTCACGCCCGGCACGGGAGGCATGTCACCGAACTTCCAGTGATGGGCGCGCGCGCCATTTTTTGCAGCGAGCTGAAATGCCACATCACCGTGATGTGAGGGCTCATAGACACGATTCAAAAAAGTCGGGCCTTTGTCGGTTCCGCTCAGATCGACGCCATGGCAGGACGCACAATTCTTTTCGAACAGCGGCTTTCCGGCGCTCGGATTCGGCATCAAGCCCTGCGATGGCTTCGGGACATCCCAGGCTTGCGCCGATGCGCCGACCGAAAACACCATCAAGATAAACAGCGTGGCAACACCAAGGGTTTTCTTCATACAAACGTCCTTTGAGATCATTGCTGCCGCCGGCCGGCTCCGGGCGGCGGCGCCGAGCAGCACGCGTGCGGCTTGGCATTGGCATGCGCCTGGGCGTTGGACGCCATCCAGCGACGCAATCCGGCAAATAGATTGTTCAACCATGTCATGGCTGTAGCTCCCGTTGAGGCAGCGGTGGTGCTATTGCACACCACCGCTGCCATCAGCCTCACTTGGGCATCGGCATCGGCATACTGCCCGCGCCCTGAGCACCGGACATGCGCTGCATCATCATCTGCATCATGTCCATGCGCTGCTCCATGTTGTGCATGCGAGAACCCATGTCTTTCGACATCCCGTCGCCGCCCATCATGCCCTTCCCGCCCTGCATCATCGGGCAGGCCATCATGCCGCCTTGCATACCCTGCACCATGCCCATGTTTTCACGCATGGTCTGCATGTGCTCGGCCATGGCCTTCTGCCGCTCTTCGTCTGTTTTTGCACCCGCCGCGCGCTGAAGTTGCGCCTGCATGATCTTGAGGTTGTCCTGCATTCGCTCAAACGTCACACTGGCCGGCATCTCGGCCGCCGCCTGCTCCGGGTGGTGACTTTGATCGGCAAACGCCGGTACGGTCAAAAAGACAGACATGCTCAAAAGTGTCGTTGCCAAGGTTTTCATGATGGCTCTCCAGTTGAATTCCTGAATTCAAGACTACGCCCGGCATCCCTACAAAACGCTGACCCCAAGATGACATTGTTGTCATCTTGGGGTCAGCACTGCGGGGCCTTTGAAACGGAGGACAACTATTCAGTCACGGTGACTTTGGCAATCATGCCGGCCTCCATGTGCCCGGGGATGAGGCAGGCGAAGTCCACGGTGCCGGGCTTGTCGAACTTCCACACGACCCCGCCGCGTTGACCGGGCTTGAGCGTAATCATGTTGGGCTCTTCATGCTCCATACCGGGAAACTTGCGCATCATCTCGGCATGGGACTTGAGATCTGCCATCGAGCCAATCACCATTTCGTGCTTCATCTTGCCCGTATTGCGGGCAAAGAAGCGGATGGTCTCGCCCGCCTTGACGGTGATCTCATCAGGCACAAAGTGCATGCTGTCGTCCATCAACACGTCGATGGTCCGCACGACATCCGCCGGATTGCCTGGAACGCCCACGTTTGCCGCGTGATCCTCTGCATGAGGGACGTCATGCATGTGACCGGCCTTTTCTTCGTGCATGGGCATGGCGTGCCCGTCACTGTGACTGCCGCCGGCAATAGCGAATGTGGGTAAAAGGCTGAAAGCGATCAGTGAAAGCGTTGTCTTCATCATGTGTTTCTCCTGGGGGATGATGGGTTGCCAAAAATCGTCGTATGAGTCGACGTTGTCAGAACCAGAAGCGCAGTCCCGCCACCCAGCGGGTTTCGCGGGTCGACGCGCCTTCGGAACGCGCAAAATCGGCCGTCTGGCCAAACTTGTTGTTCCACTCCACGCCGATGTAAGGCGCAAACTGGCGCGAGATCTCGTAACGCAGGCGCAGTCCGACAGTGGCGTCGGTCAAGCCACTACCCATTCCGTTGGCTTCATCCTTTTTGCCGTACAGATTGATCTCGCCACGCGGCTGCAACACGAGGCGTTGCGTGATGGGAAGTTCGTATTCCGCCTCGACACGCAAGGCCGTCCGCCCTTCGCTACCCAGGTAAGCCGTGGCATCGAGCTCGAACCAGTACGGGGCAAGCCCCTGAACGCCGAATGCGAGCCAGGAGCGGTCCGGCCCCTCGCCGGTGTCGTAGCGCAGCCCGAGCTGAGTATCCCAATAGCTCGCGATGGCGTGCCCCCAAAGCAGTTCGGTGCGGGCCTCATCGAGGCGGCCGTCGGCATAATCGCCTTCGACTTTGACCACGAATCGATCGTAGTCGCGACCAAACCAGGCTTGAGCATCGAAGGCAGTCGAGGTGGCGTCGCGGGTATCTACCCGTTCGAGCCGATCGATCAATAGCGTGCCGAAGCTGTGTTCGTCGGCAAGACGAAGCTGACGCGGCCCGGCGAGGGCGTACTTTCCGCCGTCCAATGTGTAGCCGCCCGAATAGGCGTGGGGATCGCGCGCATCAGCCGGCGCGGGGCCGCCTTGCATGTTCATGTCCCCGTGATCCATAGCGCCCATCGGCATGGCAGCGGGCGCGGTGGCTTGCTTCATCCGACTGGCAGGTGGCGAAGCGTCTGCCGCTTCCATGGCGTGTCCGCTGTGCGTGCCAGCGGCTATCGCTAGCGATGGGGCAGTCCCCAGCACGAGCAGCGATGCGGCGAGAATCGAATGTGCTCTCATGTGTTTTACCCCGCTATTTGTTGTCGTCATGACACAACCACCTGGCGGAACATGCCCGCGTCCATGTGGAACATGAGATGGCAATGCCAGGCCCACCGGCCGAGCGCATCGGCGGTCACCAGAAAGCTGATGCGCTGCGCGGGCTGAACAGGAATGGTGTGGCGCCGCGCCTGGAATGCGCCGTCTGCGGTTTCAAGCTCACTCCACATGCCATGCAGGTGCATGGGGTGGGTCATCATGGTGTCGTTGTGCAGAATCACCCGCACGCGCTCGCCATAGCGCAGATGCACTGGGGTGGACTGGCCGAACTCCAAGCCATCGAGAGACCAGGCATAGCGCTCCATGTTGCCGGTCAGATGCAGCTCAATCTCGCGCTCCGCACCGCGCGGGTCGATCGGGCCACCGATGGTGGATAGATCCGAGAGCGTGAGCACGCGGCGGCCGTTGTTGCGCAGGCCAATGCCGGGGTCGTCAAGATTGGTGCGCGGCATATCGACCCGCATGTCGGTACTCGGGCCGTACTCGGTGCGGGCGTGGCGGACGGTCTGGCTGGCTTTGTCGAGCGGATTCTCGGCCATCGCGTGCTGGCTGTGATCCATTGCCATCGCGCCGTGGTTCATGCCCACCATGTTGTGCTGCATCGGCATGGCAGCGTGGTTCATGCCACCAGCCATGGCGCTGTGGTCCATCCCGTCCATTGCTCCGTGATCCATCCCGCCCATGGCCCCCATCATGTCGGCCATGGTCAGCCACTCGACTTTGTCCAATGCCGGCACCGGTGCCGTCAGCCCTGACTGCACCGCCAAGGTGCCACGGGCATAGCCGCTTCGGTCCATCGCCTGGGCAAAGAGCGTGTAGGCATCGTCCTTGGGTTCGACAAGCACGTCGTAGGTCTCGCCCGGGCCGAAGCGGAATTCATCCACCGTCACCGGCTCGACGTCGACACCATCCGACTGGATCACCGTCATCTTGAGGCCGGGAATACGCACATCGTAGAAGCTGTTGCCCGCGCCATTAATAAAGCGCAGACGAATCCGCTCACCGCGCTGGAACAGGCCGGTCCAGTTGCCAGCCGGCGTGGTTCCGTTCATCAGGAAGGTCAGCGTCGCACCGGACAGATCGGACAGATCGGTCGGGCTCATCCGCATCTCGTTCCACATCTTGCGTTTGTCGATGGCGCTTTTTAGCCCATTGGTAGACGCATCGCGGAAGAAGTCGGCGGCCGTCGGCTGGTTATAGTTGTAGAAGTCACTCTGCGTTTTAAGCTTGGCGAAGACATGCATCGGGTCTTCGTCGGTCCAGTCTGACAGCAGCACCACGTAGTCACGGTCGGCACGAATCGACGGCCCCTCACGCGAGTCGACGATGAGTGCGCCGTACATGCCGGTCAGCTCTTGCATGCCGGAGTGCGAGTGGTACCAATAGGTGCCGGTTTGCTCGAGCTTGAAACGATAGGTAAAGGTCTCTCCCGGCGGGATGCCGGCAAAACTGATGCCGGGCACACCGTCCATCTGGTAAGGCAAAATGATGCCGTGCCAATGGATTGAGGTCGCCACACGCAATCGATTGGTCACCCGGATGGTAACCGTGTCACCCTCGCGCAAGCGCAGGGTTGGGGCCGGGATCGATCCGTTGATGGTCGTCGCCATGCGGGGATTTCCGGTGAAGTTCACCGCAGATTCGGCCACCACGAGATCAATGTCAGTCCCGCTCAACACCGGCGCAGCACCGGTGACGGTATCCAGCCTTTGATCCGAAGCCGCGTGAAGCAGTCCAGGCAGGCCGGCGAGAACACCGCCAGCGGCCAAGCCTTGAACGAATCGACGCCGATTCAGCGTGACGGGTTTTCCTGTTGGGGGAACGCGTGCAGGCATGATGACTCCTGTAAATTGACGGCATAGACTTCTGCGAGCCTTGTCGTTCGGAGCCACCAGTCTGAGCAAACGAGTCCGTCAGTCGGCTGACTTACGCATTACATCTTTGTCATCTTCGCCCGAGGCCCGCCCGCGCTGGCACACTGCGCTTGAAACAAACAGGAGCGTGGAACCATGAAAGTATTGATCGTAGAGGACGAAACAAAGACGGGAGACTATCTGCGCCAAGGCCTGAGCGAAGCCGGTTTTACTACCGATCTGGCACGCAACGGCATGGACGGGCTGCATCTGGCACTCACCGGCGATCACGACTTGATCATCCTGGACGTCATGTTGCCCGGCCTCGACGGATGGCAGGTACTCGAAACCGTAAGACGCAGCGGCAAAGAGATGCCGGTGCTGTTCCTGACTGCGAAGGATCAGGTCGAAGACCGTGTCAAAGGGTTGGAACTTGGCGCCGACGATTACCTGGTCAAACCCTTCGCCTTTTCGGAGCTGCTGGCGCGGATTCGAACGCTCCTTCGTCGGGGGCGCAACGGCACAGAGCCAACCACCTTAAGCCTCGCCGACCTTGAGCTCGACCTGCTTCGGCGACGTGTCACGCGCGCCGGAAAACGCATCGAACTGACTGCCAAGGAATTCGCGCTACTCGAACTGTTGCTGCGCCGCCACGGCGAAGTCCTACCCCGTTCGCTGATCGCCTCACAGGTGTGGGACATGAACTTCGACAGCGACACCAACGTGATTGAAGTGGCCGTGCGTCGACTGCGCAACAAGGTCGACGAGCCCTTCGAACCCAAGCTCATTCACACCGTCCGCGGCATGGGCTATGTCCTTGAGGCGCCGGAGGTCAATTGAACACCAAATGGTCGATCACGACCCGTCTCACCTTACTGTTTGCACTTGTTTCCAGCGGAGTTCTGCTTGCCTTCAGCGCCTTCGTAATTAGCGCGATCGAAAAGCATTTCGTCGAACAAGACAAAGAAGCGCTGCAAGGGAAAATCGTCCTGATTGAAAGTGCGGTGCGGCGCGTCAGCACCCCCGATGCGCTCCCCGCATTAGGTCAGTTGCTCCACGACGCCTTTGTCGGTCACGACGACCTGGTCGTATTGGCGTTAACGCCCGATGGCAACACCCTGCATGCCTCGACAGGCATCAGCTTTCCCATCGACAAAGTCCGCCATGCCGCAACGACTCAAAGTGTTAACACCTTTGATTGGCACGAAGGCAAACAAATCTTTCGGGGGCTCGCGAAAACGATACCCAGCGGCATTCCGGGCGCCGACCCTATGGTGGTCGCGGTAGCGATCGACATCGATCACCACTCAACCTTCATGGTCCGCTTTGGAAAAACGCTTTCCGCGTTGGCAACGACAGCCGCACTCACCTGCGGTCTGTTAGGTTGGTTCGTTGTACGAAGGGGACTCGCACCACTTCGGCTGCTGAAAGAGCAGGCCTCGAATGTGACCGCCAGCAGCCTGGATACCCGACTGCCCGAAACCTCGATACCGGTTGAATTAACGGGCTTGGTTCAAACACTCAATCAGATGCTCGAACGCCTTCAGGATGCGTTCAACCGGCTATCGAACTTCTCGTCAGACCTTGCCCATGAACTCCGAACGCCCGTCACCAACCTGACAACACAAACCCAAGTCGCGCTGTCGCAGCCTCGCGATGCAAAAGCGTATCGAGAGACGCTGGCCTCTAACGCTGAGGAGTTCGAACGACTGTCACGCATGATTTCCGACATGCTGTTTCTGGCCAAGGCCGATCACGGCCTCATGTTGCCCTCGACCGAAACCATAGAGCTCAAACAAGAAATCGACGAGTTGTTCGACTTCTACGACGCCCTAGCCGAGGAGCGTCGGGTCACCTTGACGGTCGAAGGCCAAGGCCGCATCACCGGCGACCGACTTATGCTGCGCCGGGCGATAAGCAACCTCCTATCCAATGCGCTGCGACACACACCAACGGATGGACGGATCACAATTCGCATTCAAAACACGGGCGCACGTACCCACGTCACCATTGAAAACACGGGCCAAGCCATCTCACCCGAAGACATCCCCCATCTCTTCGACCGCTTCTATCGCGCAGACAAAGCCCGCACCCATACCTCTTCGGAAGGTACCGGCTTGGGTCTTGCAATTACGAAAGCCATTGTTTCAGCCCATAGAGGTAACGTATCTGTGTCCTCACGCGCCGGGCTAACACGATTTGATCTCGTTTTTAACGAATGACACCAACTACCTGCAGCCAAGCGGCGGAAAGCGACTAGGACGCGACCACACAGTCGAGGTGTATCCACCGTCCGTTTCGGGCGACTAGTCGAAACTGCCCTTCTGGCTGGATTAAAAATGAAGCAGCCCTTCAGGCGTCCGATTAGAAGTAAGTTTCCGGCAAACCCACCTAGACGCAGCACACGGCCAGCCGCTATGCAGATGCCTGCCAGCGATGCGGCAGCAATTCCCCGATCCGGCTGTAGGGCTGCGCAGGCAGTCGCTCGAGCACATCCTTCAGATAGGCGAAGGGCTCGTGTCCGTTCAGGCGCGCTGACTGGACCAGACTCATGATGGCGGCGGCGCGCTGCCCCGCGCGCAGGCTGCCGGCGAACAGCCAGTTCTTGCGTCCGAGCGCGATCGGCCGGATCTGGTTCTCGATCCAGTTGTTGTCGATGGGCACGCGCGCATCGTTCAGGTAGTGCGTCAGCGCCGCCCAGCGTTTGAGGCTGTAGTCGATGGCCCGCGCGATGCTCGAACCGTTGGGCACCTCGGTGCGCTGCTTGAGCAGCCAGGCGTGCAGCCGCTCGAGGATGGGGCCGGAGCGTTCCTGCCTCAGCCTCAGTCGTTCATCCAGATCCAGTTCGGCCACTTCACGCTCGATGCCATAGAGCTGGCCGATCGCCTCGAGTGCCTCGCCAGCGATCTGGCTGCTGCCCTGCACGGTGAGGTCGAAGAACTTGCGCCGCGCATGGGCCATGCATCCGGCCTCACGCACACCTTGGGCGATCAGTGTCTTGTAGCCGGCGTAGTCATCGCAGATGAGCGTGCCGCGCCACTGGCCCAGGAAGGTCTGGGCGTGACGGGCCGCACGGCTGTCGGTGAAGTCGTAGATCACCGCCTTGAGCGGATCGAAGGCGCCCACGCTGTAGGACCACAGGTAGGCCCGGTGTGTCTTGCCCGCGCCCGGCTCGAGCATCGCCACCGGCGTCTCGTCCGCATGCAGCACCGGCTGGGCGAGCAGCTCGGCCTTGAGCGCATCGACCAGGGGTTGCAGGTGCACGCCGCACTGGCCCACCCACTGGGCCAGGGTCGATTGCGGGATCGCCAGCCCGGCCCGGCCGAAGATGCCTTCTTGCCGGTACAGCGGCAGGTGATCCTGGTACTTGGCCACCAGCACCTGGGCCAGCAAGCCGGCGGTGGGGATGCCCTTGTCGATGATGTGCGCGTCCACCGGCGCCTGCACCAGGCTCCGGCATTGGGCGCAGGCCCACTTGCCGCGGGTGTGGCGCTCGACCGTGAAGTGCCCCGGGGTGTAGTCGAGCTTCTCGGCCACATCCTCGCCGATGCGGCGCATCTGGCAGCCACAGGCGCCGGTTGGCGAACAGGTAGGCGTGATGGAGCTGCGCCGCACCGAACACGCGCACCACCTGCGCGAGCAGTGTGTCCATGCCGGCACGCATGTCCAGCGGGGTGGCCGACAGCCACAGCGCCTCGACGCGGATCATGCCAGCCACTGGCGCAGCCACGCGCCACAGGCATCGGCCGCCTCGGTCGGCCACTCGAGCTTGAGGCGCGCCTCGCCGCGCTGCACGTCGAGGCGAATGACGGGCCTGGGCTCGGCGCCAGGCACCAACGCAACCGGTACGAAGCGCGCCTCGGCGGCCGGGGCCAACGAAACGGCCTCGCCAGCGCGACGGCTGAGCGGCTCGACGCCGCGCTCGCGCAGCCAGCGGCGCACCTGGTTGGCGTTTAAGCCATTGGCCAGCGCCACGCCTGCCACCGACACCCCGGGCTCGCTGCAAGCCGAGATGACCGATTGCTTGAATGCTTCGCTGTGCGTGCGCCGACGCCGGCGCGGGATCACGACGTCCATGGTGTCCACTATCGAAATTGGTGGACACGATCTTCAGCGCACTACCGCGGGAAAGACAGATGGGTTTGCCGGGCGCTTACTATCGAGCGGCGGCAGACTGCCTAAAGCCGCCACCCATAGTAGTATGCGCGCAGTTTTGCGCCAACTATTCATCCCCACGGGCGTGGGGAACACATCTTGAGCAGCTTGACCCGTTCATCGGTGACCGGTTCATCCCCACGGGCGTGGGGAACACGCGCTGATGGGGCTGAGCTCGGTGCGCAGCAGCGGTTCATCCCCACGGGCGTGGGGAACACAGTTCGGACAGATGTGCAGGCTCATGTTCTCGAGGTTCATCCCCACGGGCGTGGGGAACACGAGTTCATCGGCGACGAGCACACCGCCGACGGCGGTTCATCCCCACGGGCGTGGGGAACACACCGGTGCCAACTACGAGGTGGCCAAGTACTGCGGTTCATCCCCACGGGCGTGGGGAACACGCCCGCGCGATGCTCAGGCGCATCTGTGCAAAGGGTTCATCCCCACGGGCGTGGGGAACACGCCCAGGTCATCAACCCGGCGGCCGTGGCCGTCGGTTCATCCCCACGGGCGTGGGGAACACGTGAGCGTCCATTTCGAAACCCTGACGCGGGTCGGTTCATCCCCACGGGCGTGGGGAACACGGCGCCGTGAGCGTCAAGGTCCGCCGCGGTTGCGGTTCATCCCCACGGGCGTGGGGAACACGAGTGGCGCATCGGGCGGCTTGCCATCGACTTCGGTTCATCCCCACGGGCGTGGGGAACACGACCGGTGAATCGGCCTGCGCCAGCCCGGAGAAGGTTCATCCCCACGGGCGTGGGGAACACCGCCGTCCGCAACGATCCGCTGGTCGATATTGCGGTTCATCCCCACGGGCGTGGGGAACACGTTTTCGCCAGCGTCACCGTCAAATCGTCGCGCGGTTCATCCCCACGGGCGTGGGGAACACCTTGGCGCTGCCAGTCACCGCCTGCGCGGAACGCCTCCGGTTCATCCCCACGGGCGTGGGGAACACCGACTGAGAGCGCCATCCGCCACCTGGCGCACAGGTGCTCGGTTCATCCCCACGGGCGTGGGAACACAAACACGTTCCGACGATCGTGGGGAACACTCTGCGCCATGGCGTAGCGGTCACCTCAAATAGGAGCCACGGTTTCATCCCCACGGGCGTGGGGAACACCTGCATCCGGGCCTCGACGGCCCTCTACGCGGGGGCAAGCGCTAGCGGTTCATCCCCACGGGCGTGGGGAACACAGTGTGAGCATGTTCCCAGCTGCATGTTCCCGACGGCGTGAGCTGTACGCCGGGTTCATCCCCACGGGCGTGGGGAACACCAAGGCCCGGGCCAGCATGTCCTGCAGACGGTTCATCCCCACGGGCGTGGGGAACACGTGTCACCGAGATTCGACAACGCCTGGGAGAGGCGTTCATCCCCACGGGCGTGGGGAACACGTTGATGATGGTCTGCGCGATGTCGCCAATGGCGGGTTCATCCCCACGGGCGTGGGGAACACGGACCTGGATGCGCCACCGGCCGGCCTGCGGTTCATCCCCACGGGCGTGTAGCCGGCATTCGTGCCTAGAGTGAATTTGTAGTTGTTCCATCCCACGGGCGTGGGGAACACTCATTGACCAATTGGCGCACGTACTGATCGACCGGTCTTATCCCCACGGGCGTGGGGAACACCACGCCAGCAATCGTGGCCAGCGTCTGCGATTCGGTTCATCCCCACGGGCGTGGGGAACACCAGGCCTGGCCGTCGATGATGGTAGCCGAGGGCCGGTTCATCCCCACGGGCGTGGGGAACACTGCAGGTTCGCTGGCCGCTGGTCGAGGGCAATCGGTTCATCCCCTACGGGCGTGGGGAACACGCCTTTTTCGGCCGGGCCGTCGCGCTGGATCACGGTTCATCCCCACGGGCGTGGGGAACACATAGCCCGGTCCCCGCAGGGGATTCGCTCAGTCGGTTCATCCCCACGGGCGTGGGGAACACACTCCGCCATCCGCCGCGAATTGCGGCCATTTCCGGTTCATCCCCCACGGGCGTGGGGAACACCCGCAGCTTTACCCTCGGACGTGGTCTCGATTCAGGCGGTTCATCCCCACGGGCGTGGGGAACACCCTCGTTGATGGCACGGACGAACTCCAGCGCCACCGGTTCATCCCCCCACGGGCGTGGGGAACACTGTCAGGCCTCGGTCGGCAGTGTCCGCCCTGCTACGGTTCATCCCCACGGTCGGGGAACACGCCTCGCACGCGAGGTTGCCGCCGGTAGTCGGAATTCGGTTCATCCCCACGGGCGTGGGGAACACGACCCCGAGACCCGCGGCTGGGTGCCGCCGGTCGGTCATCCCCACGGGCGTGGGGAACACCTGTTCGGCCACGCTGGGCAGATCCCACGTCACGGTTCATCCCCACGCAACACGCCTTCGCAGTCTCTGTTTGCCATCTCGTTTCCGGTTCATCCCACGGGCGTGGGAACACGCGATGGCTTGATACACCTGCTCGGTGTGCCGGGTTCATCCCCACGGGCGTGGGGAACACGGCCGCCGGTCACGCGCAGGTATTCAATCTGAGTGGTTCATCCCCACGGGCGTGGGGAACACTCTGGCGGCGGGGGAGTTTTTCGCGCTCGTTCGGTTCATCCCACGGGCGTGGGGAACACGGCGGACGGGACGGTGCTGCGCGATGGCGTGCCGGTTCATCCCCACGGGCGTGGGGAACACACCGTCCCGGATCTCTTCGGACTGGGCATCGCCCTCGGTTCATCCCCACGGGCGTGGGGAACACCTCCGCGCCCTGCTTCTCATGGCGTCAGCGGCGGTTCATCTCCCCACGGGCGTGGGGAACACATTCAAGTCGAGATTGAAGATGGGCGGCCGGTTCATCCCCACGGCGTGGGGAACACCCAGATTCAGCAGCTCAACGACGACAGTGACGCGGTTCATCCCCACGGGCGTGGGGAACACGTCGCTGCGGTGCGTCCAGCCATTGACGCGCGCCGGTTCATCCCCACGGGCGTGGGGAACACGAGCCTCGTTTCGCTGCGCTCACTCATCCGCGGGTTCATCCCCACGGGCGTGGGGAACACTCGGCCTCAAGCCCCCGGCACGATCTCGGATTGCGGTTCATCCCCACGGGCGTGGGGAACACGGGCGCGGAACGCCTGGGGCTGGCTCGTATTAACCGGTTCATCCCCACGGGCGTGGGGAACACAGCAGACATGATCATCGGCTGGAACCCGGATTCGCTTTGTCGGTTCATCCCCACGGGCGTGGGGAACATGGTGACCTGAGCGAACGATCCGGGACGGAAGCTATGGCCTCATCTCCACGGGCGTGGGGAACACCGCCATGGGTGATCTCCGCGCTGCGACCGACCTCGAAGTGGTTCATCCCCACGGGCGTGGGGAACACCGCGTACACCGGTTCATCCCCACGGGCGTGGGGAACACCGCACCAGAAGGCTGGAGGTCGTCCGGAGCGTGCACATGACCGTTTATCGGTTCATCCCCACGGGCGTGGGGAACACATGTTCGTGAGCCCCAGCGTGGCGATAGGCTGCCCGGTGCTGGTCTGGTGGCTACGGCGTCCGGTTCATCCCCACGGGCGTGGGGAACACAGCTCAATACCGACCAGCGCACTCGTTCATCGGCGATGCGAGCTAAAGCACCGGTTCATCCCCACGGGCGTGGGGAACACCACGTCCTGTAGCCAGACTGGAACACCGGCGCCGATCAGGTACGAAGATGCGGTTCATCCCCACGGGCGTGGGGAACACTTTCACGGGCGTGGGGAACACGCATGTGTGATTCGCGTCAGTCGCACCACGGCGTGGCAACGCTGAAAGCCCGCTCGTTCATCCCCACGGGCGTGGGGAACACGTCCGCGTGGCGGCAAAATTTCAACATCGATATGGCCGGCGGTTCATCCCCACGGGCGTGCGATGGCGGTTCATCCCCACGGGCGTGGGGAACACCAATCCACGGCCGCTAGTTACCGCCACCAAACGACCAACGGTGGGCAAGCGCGGCGTCGACGGTTTCATCCCCACGGGCGTGGGGGAACACGACGCCGCCGACTAGTCGTTGCCGCCCCACGGTGAGAACCGGGGCCAGCGTCCGCCCTCGGTTCATCCCCACGGGCGTGGGGAACACGCCCCAGCCGGCAACATAGGCAGCGATCTGGCATGGTCGGCTGAACCGCTGGCCTCCGGTTCATCCCCACGGGCGTGGGGAACACGTACTGGCAGGTCGCGATCCAGTGGGGAACACCAGGTAGTTTTCTCCGTCGTTCAGTTCGGTTCATCCCCACGGGCGTGGGGAACACTCGATGCTCATGAGGTGGGTTACCTCAACTGCCGGTTCATCCCCACGGGCGCGGGGAACACAGCGATGCGCCGCTATACGGCAACACCACCACGTTTTGAACGCGTGTCCATGCTGCCGGTTCATCCCCACGGGCGTGGGGAACACCCTTTACCTGCACCCAGCGAACGATGTCGCGACGAGGCGCATCACTGGAATCAGATCATCCGGTTCATCCCCACGGGCGTGGGGAACACGCTGGCCTTTATCTGCGTGCGACCGACCATCTCGGCGTGAACACCAGGCCGTGCCGCTTGGGTTCATCCCCACGGGCGTGGGAAACGAAACGCCGGTCACCGCGTCAGAATGGTCGGCGCGGCTCGATCAGTGGACGTCTGCTGTTCAGCCGGTTCATCCCCACGGGCGTGGGGGAGGTCTACACGATCCCCACGGGCGTGGGGAACACTTCGCCGCTTGCAAGGGTATCGGGCGTGAAATGGCCTCACCGCCATGCGCGGTTTCGCGTGAACAACCGCTCGGTTCATCCCCACGGGCGTGGGGAACACGTGGTGAATTTGGAGGTGCTGACCTGGATCGGCAATCTAATGCGGTTCATCCCCACGGGCGTGGGGAACACACTTCCTCTATCTCCATGAAAAACAATGGAAATTTATTCGGTCAAAATTCTACCGCCTACAACTGATGCCGTGAGCATTATTCTGGATTGTTAAAGATCGCTTTGCTGGACGTCTGAAAAAAACTGACAAGGCGCACACCATCCCAGTCGGCAGGAGTCCGGCGGTTGGCGCCCAACGTTTCGAATTCGAAACCGGCCTCGTTGTTCATCTGCCAAGCGATCGCTGCGTTGCCATCTTCTATCCCCTCCTTGACCTGGCGCCAGATGTGTTCTCGCACGCGTCGGGAATATGTTCCGACATACACGCCAGCCCGTATTTCGAGTAACCACACGGCGAGTCGGCCACGCAGCCGCGGCGGCGCGTTTTCAAGAACGATGACCAGCATCGCCGATGTTCTCGGGATTGGGGATGGCCGGGCCAACCGCATTGTCGGGCGCATCGGGCCGGGGTATCTCGCCGGCGGCGAGGATTGTCTCGATGTCGGGAATGACGCGTTCGAGTAGCTTCGTTTGACGAAATATGTCGCGACAAGCCAGCCTGACGGCGCGTTCGGCGTTGGGTGGATTGCTGGCGGCAACCTTGAAGGCAGCGGGCACGACGGTTTCAAACTTGTAGATGTCCGCGACGTCGTAGACGAAGGAGAGAGGTTTGCCGGTGTGAATGAAGCCGACCGCTGGCGCATAGCCAGCCGCCAGGACGGCGGCTTCGGTCACGCCGTAGAGTGCCGCGGTGGCGGATGACAGACAGCGGTTGGGCAGATCGGAAACGTCCCAGTCAGTGGGATTGTAGTCGCGGCCTTTCCACTTCACGCCGAATTTCTGTGCCAGCAACTGGTAAGTGCGCCGCACGCGGGCGCCCTCAATGCCGCGGAGTTGCTCAACGCTGCGACGTGCCGGTGGCTCCTCACCGAAGCGCATGGCGTACATCTTGCGCACCACCTTCAGGCGCAAAGACTCGTCCAAGGCCAGCTTCGCTTGGTAGAGCAGGCGATCGGAACGCGCCCCGCCAGGCTGACCCGCCGAGTACAGCCGTACGCCCGCTTCGCCAACCCACACCAGGAGCGTGCCGACACGCGCCGCCAGCGCTGCGGCCATGTGGGATACGCGGGTGCCGGGTTCGAGCATGATGCACGCCACACCGCCGACGGGAATGTGGGTCAGCACCGGGCGCACCCGGAAGCCTTGTTGGTCGACCACCACGAAAGCGCCATCGACCACGTCGATCTCGCCTTTCTCGACGAAGACGATGGATAGCCGTTCCTTGATGGGGATGGGTTTGAGGGGCGGGAGCATGTCAGGCCTCCCCGGCGCGCAGAAGCGCCTCGCCCGCGAGCGCCTTGGGCAGCCGGTAACCGAACGCGTCGAGCGAGTCGAGCAAGGGGTTGAGTGCCGGCATCTTGCCCGCCTGACGGGCCGCGAGCAGAACGCCCACCGTGCCCACGACCGGCACGCCGAGCCTGGCGGCCACGCGCCGACCGCGGCGCTCGTCCACCAGTGCCGGGCACGCCTGTGCCTGAGCAAGCAGCAACGCCGCCGCTTCGCTAGCATCGAGCAGGTGGGTCTCGGCGAAACGCGCCACACCGCCGACCTCCATCCGGGTGAGAACGGTGGCCTCTATCGCCGCGGCAATGGCCTGGGCGCCTGGCCGGTGCAACTGAAAGGTGCACTCGTCGGCGACGACGCGCGGCACGAGAACTTTCCCGAACATTTCGTGCAGCACCCCGAGCGCGGAGAGCCTCGCGAAGGCGATGAGCGGCCCGCTGTCAGCGACGACCATGCCGCGCGATCACGTCGAGTTCCTCATCCAGTTCCTCGGCTGGCTGCCGTACCACCTCGATCCCCGCCGCCCCGAGCCGCTCGACCAACTCCTCAAGCGCCAGGCCGGCGAACTTCGCCGCTTGCGCCAGGGTGAGCACGCCTTCGTCGAACAGCTTGGCGGCGAGCGAAGTACGCACCCCACCCGCGAGCAGCGGCTCGTCAAATGGCACGGCCACGAAGACCGGATTGCCGTGTTTGGTGACGACAGACAGCTTGCCCGCTTCGGCATCGCGAATCAGCTCGCCGGTACGTTCGCGCAGGTCGCGTACGGTGAAGGAGTCCATGGGTTTGCTCCGAGTGTTTGTGCTATCAAATGATAGAACAAATTTTAGGCGCGACGAACCAGCAATAGACCACAGCCGAAGGCTTTTGCACGTCCGATGCCGCTGCGAAGTGCGTTTGCGAACTTTTCCTGATCCGTCACGACGAGTTCCCCCTGGAAATCCACTGTGCTGAAGCGCAACTGCCCATTCTTTCCACCATGCTGTCGATAGGACTCAACGATCGTGCCTGCGCTCTCGAGAGAGAATCCGTGATCTTGCGCGCGACTCTGAAGCCAGTCGGTGCATGTCCGTTGCACAATTTCGTACAGGGGTGGCCGCGGATCAGGCATGCCACCGGGACTCTTTTGGCCTGGCGTCCAGGCCTTCCAGCATGGCAGGTCGCGTTCCCGCAGGAGGCGCTGCTTCTCGTCCATCACGACGTCGTGGCGCTTGCCCTTTCCGTTCACGCTACGTGTCACGACGGGGTTTGCGCGCAGCTCGAAGCTCAGGCGGGCGCCAACGGGTGGGCTCGGTTCATATTCGCGCGACTGCACTTGCCACGCCGTGGCATCCGATTCAGGCAGGCGGCGGGACACGACGTAGAAGCGGGGCAAGCCGTCCACGTCGCGGCGGCGGAACAGGAAATCCCTCTCGGTGCCTTCGGGCGCGGGGAAAAAGCGCCAAAGCCACTGGTGCTCGCCGTAGGCATTCCCCAGCCAGTCATGTACGGCCGTCCGTTCGAGACCGGGGCGCGGGGTAATCAAGCTGAAGTACATCAGGCCTCCTTCCGCATCAGTGCCACATGCTCGGTCCGGTCGCCGAATTGCCAGCCTTTGCGGCGGATCGGGTGATCCTTACGGGTGGTGGTCAGATCGGGGGTGGGGCCACCTTCGATGCCATGGCCCCACGCGATGCGCACGACTTCGCCCGGCGCGCGGAGCAGCGGCGCACCCGATCGGTCGCGGTGCTTGTCGATCTCGGCGGTCAACTCCGCCAGGTAGGCATCGAAGGCCGCGTCAGCGGTGGCCGCCGTCATGATGCGCGGATGCAGCGGGGCGGCGGGGGGGCACGCCTTGCGCCCGAGGTAGAGCACGAAGCGTGGTTTGCGCAGGGCCTCGGCCAGTGCTTCAAGCGCATAGGGGCCTTGCCCGCTGGCCTGCACGGCGACCAGGCAAGCGGAGTCCTGCCGATAGTCGCGGGTGGACAGGATGGTGTTGAGATCGTGTTTCGGGATCGCTAGCTCGTCGCGGCGCGAGGCGTGGGGGCGCTTCTTCAGGCTGGCCTGACTGGGCACTTGCGCGGTGTGATAGTCGCGCAACAGTTTGCCCGATGACTGAACGCCGACCGCATAGCCGTAGTGGTCGCGCAATGCCGCATGGGCGGCTTCGTTCTCGCGGCGCAGGCCGAGCGCGGCACCCAGCAGTCCGACCAACATGGAGATGCCGGGGTAGTCATGGCTTGGCCGATACTCGCCGACGGCCGTATCCCCCCACGACGCAAGCGGCGCCTGAAGCTGGAAGACCAGTAGGGGCATGGGCTTTACTCCTGAGTGAAACGGATCAGTTCGTCCAGACTGCCGTCGCCAGTTTCGGCGTTGATCGCGTAGCGGACATCGGCGCAGGCGCCGTATACCTTGTCGAAGTTGTCGCGCCGCGTCTCGATCGCCTTCACCGACTTCTCCAGCATGTCCTCGTTCTCGAAGGGCTTGACCGGTTTGAGGAAGGCCTGGGCGAGGGAGCGCGGTTGCTGATCGCCTTTCTCGGCGAGGACGTAGCTTGCGTAAGCGCGCGAGGCGTGACTGTTCTGCATGCCGGTGGGGCTGACCTTGGTCACCGCATGGATGAAGGCTTGCAGCGCCTTGGCGGTCAGCGCCTGATCGCCGCCGAGGTTCTCGGCGAGAAGCGCCCGATCGATGCAGATGTAAAGGTAGAACAGCCCCGCGCCATAGCTGCGCTCGCCGATATGCGCCGCGCCCTTGTCGGTGAGCCCGTCGTTGAGGTCGTCGACCGCACTGAAGTAGTCGTCTTCCACCGCGCTCTTGTGCACCGTGATGGCGTGGGCCACCTGGACCGCCGCGTCAAAGTTGAAAGCGGGGACTGACGCGAGCATCCGGCCAAACAGCGCTATATCGATTGCAGTTGCTTCCTGCACAAGTAGCAACTCGGCAAGTTCACGTGCAAGAGTCGCGTTTCCCTTCTTCTTGTCGCTTGCTTTGTCGCGCTTAGCAACTGCCTTTACCACCTTTTCAGTCAACTCGGTCGAAGTGCCTTCTCGAAGGTACTTGGCCAGATCAACGACCAAAGCTTTGAGCTTTTCGTGTTCGATCGGGGAGACATGAACCAACTGCCCGTTGACGAGCGCTTTCTCTTCGTCGTTCTCGTCTTCTTTCTCCGGTTCCCCGTATGTTCTCTGCAAGATGACTGACCATTTCTTTGCCACCTCATCGGCAACACCCTGCTCAAGCAATTCGGGATAAATCCACTCGAGCCCGATCCGCTTGGTTCGCGTGCCGAGAAGTGACTGCCCTTCAGGCAAGAACGAAGAAAACACGTCGGATTTCCGCCACGCGCGTTTCTGGCTCTGCGAGGACACGCGCAGGCGCAAGGCGTCGCCCATCAGCGCGGTTTTGGGGCGGCCGGTGTCGTCGCGGTTGAGGTTGGCGGGCGGATAGCTGGTCAGGACGTGCAATTGAACGAAACGGGACATGTTGTTCTCCTCGAGCGGAAATGGTGGCGAAAACGGGGTGGAATCAGTCGTTGGCGCGGGCCGGCCATTCGTAGGCGTAGGCCCACCTCTTCTTGCGATCGTCGCCCCAGTGCAGGATGTCGTCGGCGAGCGCGATCACGTCGATGCGGTGTTCCATCAAAGGCAGCGTCCGACGCAGGCCGACGAACAGGCTGTCGATGTCGGGGGATTCGAGCAGGCGGGTGAAGCGCAGTTCGCTGACCGGAGGGCGATCTTCGCCGGGCGGCTTGTAGCTCATTGCCTTGGCTGGGGCGCCCGGGCGATCTTCACTCACATGGGCGAGCAAGCCGACGATGGCGGCGAAGCGGTCATTGCGCCAGGCCACGCTGTCGGCATTCCAGCCGATGGCCTGGAAGCGGCGGAACAGGCGCTGGTACGGCGCGCTCAGGGTGAGCGCGGTCACCGTTGGCGCCCGGCGCAAGATCGCCCGGCTGGCGCGGTCATCCTCAAGGTCTTGCCACCACTTGAGCAAGGTCTTGCCGAATACGTTGTCGCGTGAGAAATGGTCGGACATGAGGGCTCCTCAGGCTTCGGCCGGCACGGACTTGCCGCGACCTGCCGCTGGTTTTTCGGGGGCGGGCAGGCGCAGCGCTTCGCGCATCTTCTTGCCGTGCAGGCTATTGACCAATTGCCGATGTGCTTCGGCGATGCGTCGTGGCTTTTGGCGTTCGATCGGGCCGGTGCCGACGAAGGTGTGGTCGAACAGCGTGAGCGCGGCGACGACCAGGGTACGGTGCCAGGCTTGGCGGGATTCGAGCGTGTCGGGGTCGGAAGTCTCGTCCTGCCTGACGGCTTCAATGCACTGCCGAAGCTGCACGTAGAAGGCCGCCTCGGTGCGGTGCCAGAACTCGGCGTCGACAGCGCTGAAATCCCCGCGCGCATCGCCGCCGAACCAGGCATCCTTGACCGCGCTGCGCAGGCAGAACGCGGCCTGCTGGGCGCCCGCGAGCCAGGTCGCGACCGAAGACGACACGGTGCTCAGTGCCTGCTTGCTCGCGCATTCGCCCAGACCATAGAGCGGCAGGCTGGACTCGTACCAGCAGCGCGCCTTCATGTTGTCCATGTCGTAGCCAAAGGCCCACAGGCGCAGAGCGCCGCCGAGCTGGCGGCGTCGCTCTTCAAGGGCGTGGGATACCACCCTCGCCGGCCGCTGCTTGTTCTTGCCTTCATCGGCGCCGAGCACCCACGCCAGCCAGTGCCGATAGCCCATGCCATCCGATTGCGGATGCAGCGCTCGCCACGTGCCCTTGTCCTCGTAGTAGGGGGACTGGGGGTGGTCCCAGGCGCCCTTGTAGTTGAGCCCGTAGTTCTTCGCTGCGATTTTCCGAATCAGCGTGTCGGATTCACGGCCGCACAAATCGCAGAGCCCCTCGGCAATGTTCTCTAGATCGAGGCGAATTCGACGCGGAGTCGCCCAAAACACGTGGTCTGGGTGGGTCTGTTCAGGATTGATCTCCCACTGCTTGTCTCTTTGAAGGACCCGGAAGTCCGCTGTCCAAGGAAAGCGGTGATGTCGATCCAAATTGGTCGTTCTTCCGTTGTGCCCAAGATGCAGGGGGCGATGCAGGATGTTCAGCCAAAGGTTGTGCCACAGTTGCTTGGGAGAATTGCTGACAAGGATCGTTGTCAAGGGCCCCCCTCCCCGCACGCTGGTTCGATATCCCGGGCCGCCGCCGGGCGCGTTCGTTTGGAGCGTGAATAGTGCAGTTGCTGCGCATACTGGGCAGAGTTCGTCCATCTGCCCTCGTTTCACAAAATGATCCTTGTTCAGCTTTACGGTGTTGTCGGCAGGCGAGTCGATGAGAAGGGCTGACACCGGATAGATCTCAGGACTGTCGGCCAATATCGTGAGGTCCTGCATGAATCGGGGCCCATCACCGTACAGCTCGAACGCGTCGGAAACGGGTGCGAACCATGCGCGCAGTGATTGAGCATCGGGTGGCGCACTCAGCAGTGACCGCCACGCTGTCGGACTTTCGATCGGGGTGGTTGTCTGCAACAGCCCGATTGAAAACTGCATCAGCGCGCCGTTGAAGTCGGCGCGATCGGCATCGAAGGCGACGATGTCAGGATCGGAAAGCCGCTCCGGGGTGATCCATTCGCGCGTTCCGTCCGTGCGTCGCACGGGCATCCAGGGATCTTCGATAAGGTTCATTCCTGCTCCAGTTCACGATGTTCGGTGGTTTCCATCTGCTCGAGGCCGCGTTGCGGGTCGTAGCGCCAGTGCAGCAGTTTTTGCGGCTTGCGTTCCTGCAATGCGGTGAGCGCTGTGCCGATCCAGCCTGCATCGGTGTGGCTCAGCGCCATCACGACGGACCAATTCCCCTTGTCCGGCAACGATTCCTCCGCTTCCCGGATGGCGTGCTCTCTGGCCGGGTCGTTCTCCGGAGTTCGCTGCGAGATCAGCCGTTCAGCCACCTTCACCGCGCTGTAGGCCCAGGCGTGCCGGGGGTTGTCATGCTCAGCCCACGGGCGCAGGCGTCCATCCTCCCAGCGGGCGAGCAGGACGGTCATGCTCGCTTCGCCCAGGCGGGTGGGGGATTTCGCTTCGCTCCACCAGTCGATGCCGCCGCGGACATAGCCGGCGGCGATCTTGATGGTGTTTTGCTGGGCGACGCTGAGGTCGCCGTAGTAGGCGCCGTCGGCCTGGTTGGAGTTGGTCCGCAGCCCGGGCGGCATCGGGACGCCATCGCCGAACACGCCTTCGATCAGCGCACGGGCGTCTTGCGGCATGGTGATGCTGCCGTATTGCAAGGCCCGTGCGGTCAGCCATAGTTGGCCGTGGTGAGGATAGACGCCGGCTGCTTTCGGGAACGCCTGCTTGAACCAGTTGGGGGCAGGGTCTTCGCTCCAGGCCGGGCCGAAGACCCACAGGCAGGGCTGGCCGCGCTGGTCCTGGGCATGAGGATCGGCGAGCCGCCTGCCGTCGGTATCCCGGGGGTGACGCTGCAGGCGTCCGGCGCGCTGGATGAGTCGATCGATGGGTGCGAGATCGGAGATCACCAGATCCCAGTCCGCATCGAGGCTTTGTTCCGCGACTTGGGATGCGATCACCAGGCGGCCGGCGCGCTGTTCGGGGGTGCTGGCTTTGCCGAATTGCGCGAGGATGCGCTGCTCGGTGGCCAGCCTGTCCTGCAAGGCGAAGCGGGCATGAAAGACGATGAGGTGTTCGTCATCGAGTTCGTCGGCGAAGTGGTCGTGCGCCGCGAGCACGTCGGCAACGGTGTTGCGCATCCAGCACACGCACTTGCCCTGCACCAGCGCGGCACGGATGGCATCGAGCACCTCATGTTCGTCGCAGACGTAACGAATGGCCAGTTCGCGGCAGACCGCGTCGCGCGCGACGATGGGGGCAAGCGTGGCTTGGGGCTGGCCTTCGTGCCACGAGGTAGCCAGCGGGAAGTCGGCGGATGCGGTCGATGGCAGGGCGTCGGCGTCGCGTCCGTGCGCGAACGCGTCGAACAGGGACTGCTTCATGTGCTCGGGGAGTGTGGCCGACAACAGGATCACGCTGCCGCCGGCCATCGCATGGAATGTCAGCACGGTTTCGAGCACCCGTTGCATATAGGCGTCGCAGGCGTGCACCTCGTCGACGATCAGAACCTTGCGGAACAGGCCGAGCAGACGCAGCGACTGGTGTTTGCTGTACAAGGTGCCCAGTAGCACCTGGTCGATGGTGCCGACTCCGGCCGGGGCCAGCAGCGCGCGCTTGTTGTGGTCGGCTAGCCAGGCGTTACAGCGGGCGGTGGCGGTGTCGTCGAGTTGGGAGGCATCAGCCTCCTCCTGCCCGGTGGGCAGTACAGTCGCGGCGAAGGCTTCGACGAGATCGCGCTGTCCATGGGCGAGCACCAGGCTGGGATGACCGTCGAACAACATGCGATAGACCTCGGTGATACGGCCGTACATCGCGTTTGCCGTCGCCATCGTCGGCAGCGCGATGAAGAAACCGTCGGCGCATCCCGCGGCGATCATCCGGTGCGCGAGCATGACGGCCGCCTCGGTCTTGCCCGCGCCAGTGACGTCTTCGAGCAGGTGAATCTGCGGGGCAGATGCGGTGGGTGTGTCCATGGCCCACGCCTGCAGCGGCGAGGCCGATGCGATGTCGGGGAACAGCTCAGAGAAGCTGCGCTTGCAGCAGGGCACGGGCAGCACGCCCGCTGCGTTCAGGGCGTGGCCGGCTTGCGCCAACGCGTCGCGCCAGTAGTCTGCCAGCGGCACCTCGTCGGCCCGGTAGGGAAAGTACTCCGTGTTCGAGCCGATCCAGTCGGCCAGTACGGTGATGCCGGCCATCCACCACGACAGCACTTTGCTCGTGGCCTCGAAGGCTTCGGTGCCCAGCGCCGCGTATGCGGTGGCGATCGATCCTGGTGGGAAAAGGACGCGTAATTCGGCGATGAATGATTCGACCGCGGCGGCGTCGTCGCTCGCCCGGAAGTGGTGTCGCCAGTTGCCGGCGTTGGCCGCGGGCGGCGTTCCGTGGTGTCCCAGGCTCGCTCGAAGCCACCACCTGATACCGTCGAGCATGGCTTCGGTGTGCTCGCCGAACCAGTGCTGGTCGATCACGAGCTCTTCCAGATGCTGATCCCAGATCAGCCAACCTAAGGTGTCATGACGCACGGTATAGGGTTTGCCGGGGTCGGCCTCCCGCCCTTGCAGGCGTGCCACGAGGTCGGGCCGCTGCCCCTGGAACGCCTCGCTGAACTTGCCGAGATCGTGGATCGCGATGCAGAACGCCAGCCAGCTGTGCAAGGCATCGTCCGATTCGATATGCATGGCTTGTCGAATGAAGGCGCGTAGCTGCGGCGATTGCTGGAACAGGACAACGCCCACTGCCGCCACATCGAGGCAGTGGTAGGGCAGCAGATGCCATGGCGGCGCCTCGCCCGCTTGCGGTCGAGCCTTTCCCCAATAGGTGAAGTGGTGCGTGGCGGTTGTCATGACGGTTCTCGATTAGCAGTCGAGGCAATTGTCCGGGGCGTGAGGCTCGCCCGCTGAGCTACCCACTCACCTTTCCGCATATTTGCTCGCCGTTGCCTGAAGCTCCCGCGTCACGATCTCCCGCAACCCCGCCGGCTCCAACACTTCGCAGTGCGTGCCGTGCTTGAGGATGTCCATGAGCAGTTCGCGGTGGTCGGCGTAGGGCACTTCGAGTACATAGCTGCCGTCGGCTCCGTGCACGCCTCGTTGCGCTGGATGCCAGTGCTCGGCGGCAACCCAGCGCGCCCGCTCGGGGCTGAAGCGCAGGCGGGCCCATTGCAGGTCGTTGCCGGCGAAGATGCCGTAGCCGGGGCCGAGTACGCTGTCGAGCCGGGCGCCGGACACCTCGTGCGCGGCGGTCTTCAGCAGTTCGACGTGCCGGATGCTGTCGACCGCGAAGTTGCGCAGGGCGCCGCGCAGATGGCACCAGGCGTCGAGGTACCAATTCTCCCGGTAGTGGACGAGACGTTGGGGCGATATCTTGCGCGCGCTTTCCTCGCCGCGGCCGCGGGCGAAGTAGCGGATGGCGAGGCGCTTGCGCCGCAGCAAGGCGGAGCCAATGGACTCGAAGTGGTTGAGTCGCGCGCTGCGCTTGCCGATGCCGACGATGAGGACGCGCCTGCGGACCTCGTCGGCCGTGTCCTCGGCGGTGCCGAGAAGCTTGTTGAGGCGCGCGATCAGGGGCGCCACGTGGGGCGCGAGGATGCCGCCCCCGTCGAGGTTGGCGAGCAGGTGCTGCATGGTGAGCAGGGCGTGGATCTCCTTGTCGGAGAACCACATGCCGGGCAGTTCGATCTGGGCGCCGGATGTCTGCGTGGGGTCGATGCGGTAGCCGGCCAGTTCGCGGTCCCACACGATGGGCGTGTTCATGTTGTCTCGCAAGAACGCAAGGTCACGCTTCAAGGTGGCAGGCGAAACCTCCAGTTCATCAAGCAGGTGCTGACGGCTAACAGTGCGGTTCTCGGCAAGGAAGCGCCGAATTTTGGCGAGTCGGTCGGTTTGGCTCATGCGCAGAAAGCTCGAATAATGGGCATCGACCGGACTCAGCCGACTAATGCTATATGGCTATCATATCCTGTTGTCAATCCATTCTGATGGAATTCCGAAGTTCATATGCGAAAGGGCTTGCGAACAAGCCATATTGTCGTCTTTGGCGAGTATGAATGCGGTTAGCGCGTTACGCAGTACTGCTTGAATCCGCAATGCCGAACGACAGCTCAGAGAGAAAATGCCGGACTGAACACTCGACGCCAAGGCCCGCTCCGGTCTAACCGACACCATCGACCTGCCCTGAGCATGGACCCGTCGGACAACAAGTTTTAGCAAAGTTAGGGCGGTTTATCGTTTTTGATAAACCGCCCTAACTTCGATATACATCAACGCCTCACCAATGCACCGCAAACGCTTAGCGCCCCGTTGAGCGCGCGCAACCGAGGGGGCTGCGATCCACGATCCGTTTAAGGCGCTGCGCTCTCAGCCCGATGCTCGCACCACAAACGGCCGCATTCCCAAGTGCGGGTGATACCGCCCGAATCCAGTCTCGCCTGGAGCATGCCGCCCGATCAACTCGCCTTGCGCTGACACCCGATCGGCCATCTGGAGGATCGTGGCGTCAAGGCTTTGCGGTTCGCGCATGCCAAGCCATGGCGGCGCTCCTTTCGCGCATGTGAGCACATGCATCAGGGCCAGATAGTCGGCATCTGGCACGATCACCTGATATCGAGCGCGCGCCGCTGCAATCCATTCGATGACGGTATGACGGTGACCAACCAATCGTCCGCGATCGGATAGCTCAAAGCGTCTATTCACAAGGCGATACTCATCCGCCTTGCCGGCATCGTGCAGAAGCGCAGCAAGAAGCAGCACGTTCACGCACGCCGCCGTATCCTTTGCAGCCAGTCCAAGGGCGCGCTCAGCGACCTCAATGCAGTGGCGAAGATTGCCACCGGGCGCATGGTGATGGCCCCTGAGCGAACTGGGGCCTGAGACGTAGCGGTGGAATCGCCCCGCCTCCCAGAAGATTGCGTTGAACATGTGGCAGAAGCCTCTTGGCAGCGCTGCCCAGATGGCCCTGCCCCGTTGGACAAGCTCCCGATCGCGCACCCACGCAGTTGGAATGGTGTCGAACAGGTTGATTGACGCTTCGGGTTGCTCAAGCAGCACGAGCCGAGCGATTCGAACGGCCCCATTGCAGCTGACGGGTCGGCCGCTCCAGCGGATCGACACCAGGCTGCCCACTGTCAAGCGTACGTCGCAATGTTTTGAGAGCCACTCGACATTGAGGGTTGCGCGCTCATGGAAGAGCGCCGCGCACGATCGCATGCTCTTCTGATCAAACGGCAAGCGTTCGATCGCCTGGATGCGAAACACGCGAGGCAGCTTCTCCACGACAATGTCCGCTCCGGCACGTGGAACAGGAACGTGCTGTTCATTCATGGCTGGTCTCCTTGGCGGCGATAGCCGCAGTCACATCCAGGGGTGAGTCTGAAATGGCGTTTGTGATCAGGCGTTCGAAGGCAGAGCCGTCCTGCCGAGTCAGATTGGGCACATACCGGGAGTACACCTTGAAGAGCATCTCGGTGCTGGTATGGCCCATCTGGCGAGCGATCCACTCGGGATTCTCTCCGGCCGCAAGCCACAAGGTCGCGGCCGTATGGCGCGTCTGGTATGGCCGCCTCAGCTTGAGCCCGAGGTGGCGCAACAGCGGGTACCACACACGTTTGGTCACATTGTTGTGGTCGCACGGGCTGCCATCCCGCGTGCAGAATACGAACCGCCCTCGCCTCCCGGTGCTGACAAACTGCCGCTTGAGCGCATCGAAGACGATTTGGCTCATCTGGATATCGCGGATCGACTCCTGGGTTTTTGCCTCGTCCTCAACCTGGCCGGCAACGATCGTTTCTCGAATGAGGATGATCCGTCGCTCGAAGTCGACGTATTCCCACTTGAGCCCATCGACCTCGCCTGTGCGCATGCCAGTGAAGAAGCGCACGGTGAAGTAGTCGCGATAGTCCTCGCGAACCGTTGCCAGGATGGTCTTCACCTCGGCGAGGGTGAAGGGCTGCACATCGCTCTTGGGTATCTTGAGCGGTTTGATGTTGTAGTAAGGGCAAGTAAACTGGTATCTGTCGGATGCTTCCTTGAGGATCAGGCTCATCACATTCATGATGGCGTTGATCCTGCGCGGCGACAGGGTTTCTTTTTTCCGGCCGGGGACTTTGGCGAGTTCGGACCGGAGCTTCAAGAGTTCTTCCCGCGTGAGGCTTCCGACACCCCGCCCCTTGAAGCGCGGGACGAGGTGCTTGTTGATGATGTCCTCCACGGTTCGACGGTAGGAGCGACGCCAGCTGACCTCGTTCTCCTGAACCCAGGTCTCTACGAACGCTTCGAAGCTTGGCAGCAGCCCGCATGCAATCGGCGCTGCATTCATGGCGGGCGAAACGCTGGGCATCGGAAGGTGTGTCACGAAAGCCAACGCGTTAGCCGGCTGGGCTGGCGAATCGACAGTCCTGAGGCTTTTTGTCGTTTTGCTGCCGGGAAAACTCCGCTCGTAGCTGAAAGAGCCGTTTGCAATCTCAGAGTCGATACGCTGGAGGAAGGCGTTCAGGCGCTTGCGGTTCGCGACAGTATCATCAAAGTTGGTTTGCTCTCGGCAACGCTTCCCTTGATAACGGAAGTCCAAGAATAGCTTGCCGTTGTCGGCTCTTTTTCTGATTGTTCCCATTGCACACCCCTCAAGCAGCAAAGGGGCTGCGAAGGGAAACAGCCTTCATGTCCTTCTCGATCTGCTCCCACAGAAAGAGAATTTTCCTTCCTCCGAACGGGCGAAAGTAGTGGACTCCCTCCAGCAATACGGAGTCTTTCAGCCGCTCACGGATGGTGCGTACGTCGTACTTGATGCGTTCGGCAAGTTCTTCTGTTGTCAGGTAGGTCGCTTCGATAGCCATTGTGATCTCCTTGATCCAGATTGATGGTTAGCAGATCGCAAAGCCCCGTAGAGACACGTAACGATCTACTGAAGATCAACTTATCAAAGTAAAATGGCTTTTCAAGTACCAAAATGATCTACAGAAAGTCTTTTTGAGGGTGAGATGATCAAGTGCCATCTATCACGCATCTTAGGAGAGCGCCGCCTGAAGATCAGCGACGTCTCCCGAGACACTGGTATCAACAGGGGGACGATTACCCGCCTCTATCACGAGACGGCAGAACGCGTGGAGTTCGAGGTTCTTGACACCCTGTGTCGCTACCTCGGATGCAGTCTGGATGACCTGCTCGAGTTCGTGCCTGGCGGGGAGAAAGCAGGTTAGGGGATATAGCTTGTGCCCATGGGCACAGCACCCCGGGCTACCCGACGGTCAATTGAAGCGCACGGGCCGAATAGCCGATCAGCGGGCGGGCACAAGTTGGGCACAACGTGGGCACAAAATGGGCACAGTGCCCATCACGCGCCCAAAGCAAAAAACCCAACCACCGCTAAGTGATTGGGTTTTCAGTACAAATTTGGTTGCGGGGGCAGGACTTGAACCTGCGACCTTCGGGTTATGAGCCCGACGAGCTGCCAACTGCTCCACCCCGCGTCAGAGAAACGAGACTTTAGACTATAAATCAGGCTTCGTCAAGGCCTGCTCAATAAAACTGAAATCTGGTGCCGGTTGCAGGAGTCGAACCCGCGACCTACCGCTTACAAGGCGGTTGCTCTACCAACTGAGCTAAACCGGCAAGGGGGCGAATTATAGCGCAAGCCCGGCAAGCGGCGCACTATCGACTTGGTGGCCTCTACGGCACGCGGCATAATCACGGGCGACGACTCCCAACGAAGATGTGCAGCCAACCCACGATGGTTCCAGACACCGCGCCCGGTTCGCACCTGCGCTTGCTCCTGATCGAAGACAACGAGGATGACGCCCTGTTGTTGATCCACCGCTTTCGCAGCGGGGGTTACAACCTGGACGTGCTGCGGGTCGATACGCCCGAACAGACCGAGGCGGCGCTGCGGGCGCGTTCGTGGGATCTGGTGATCAGCGACCACGACCTGCCCGGCTTCAGTGCGATTGCCGCGCTGGGCATCATCAAGCAGCTCGAACTGGACCTGCCCTTCATCATCGTCTCGGGCGCGATTCGCGAGGAAACGGCCATCGCGGCGATGCGCGCCGGGGCGCACGACTACCTGAGCAAGAACCAGCTCGAACGACTGATCCCGGCCGCGGAGCGGGAAGTCCGCGAGGCGGGCAACCGCCGCCAGCGCAGCCAGGCCCTGGCCGCCCAGCATGAGGCCGATGCCCGCTTTCAAGCGGTCGCGGCGAGTACACCGGGCGTGATTTTCCAGATGATGCGCCAGCCGAACGAGCAGCTTGGTTTCACCTACGCGAGCGACGCGACCGACATGCTGCTTGGCGTCTCGGCGAAGCAGTTGTGCGACGACGGCAGCCATTTTTTCCGCCTGCTGGTGGCAGACGACCGGACAGCGCTCGAGGCGGCGCTGGAGGCATCGGCTCGTACCGGCGCGCGCCTGAACTGGGAGGGCCGGATCGAAACCGACGCGGGCGATACCAAGTGGATCAACATCCGCGGGTCGGTGCGCTACGACAGCGCCTGCCGCGCCATCTGGGAAGGGGTGATGTGGAACATCACGCACAGCAAGCAGACCGAAGCCGAGTTGCGCGACTCGCAGGCGCACCTCAAGGCCTTGTCGAGTCACCTGCAAAGCGCCAAGGAAGACGAGCGCGAACGGATCGCGCGCGATGTCCATGACGTCCTCGGCGGGCATCTGGTGGCGCTCAAGTTCTCGACATCGCTGCTGGCCTCGCGCCTGACGCTGCCGGCCGAGCAGTTGCGCGCCCAGGTGACACGGATCGAAACGCTTATCGACGAAGCGATCGACACCGTCAGCAGGGTCACGCGCGAGCTGCGTCCCGGCATTCTGAAAGACTTCGGGCTTGCAGCGGCGATCGAGAGCCACGCGGAGGACTTCACCAAACGCACCGGCATCCGCTGCCATGTGCTATGTGCCGACGACGACATCGATCTGCCTGAATCCGAGTCGATCGCGCTGTTCCGGATCTTCCAGGAATCGCTCACCAACGTGAGCAAGCACGCCAAGGCGCAGAATGTGGACATCCGGCTCATTCACACGGGCGACGGCGTGAGCCTGGAGGTGACCGACGACGGCGTAGGCTTCGCACCCGCAGACCTGAGCAAGCCGCATTCCTTCGGTCTGCGCGGCGTCCGCGAGCGCATCACCAGCCTGGGCGGGTGTGTCGATATCACCCATCGCGCGCCGAACGGCACACGCCTGCAGGTGGTCATCCCGCTGGCTCAGCCGCTCGCCCCACCCCACCATCAGGAAACATCCTCATGAGCAAGCGCATTCGCGTCCTGATCGCCGACGATCACGCCATCGTCCGTCAGGGCTTGCGTCAGATTCTGTCGGACATCGAAGACATGGAAGTGGCTGGCGAAGCCTGCAATGGTGTCGAAGCGCTCCAGCTCAGCCGCGACGGCCAGTGGGATGTCGTGCTGATGGACGTCTCCATGCCCGACCGCAACGGCATCGATGCGCTCAAGCTGATCCGCAAGGAGCACCCCCGGCTACCGGTCCTGATCCTCAGCATGTATCCCGAGGAGCAGTACGCCATCCGGGCACTCAAGGCCGGCGCGGCAGGCTACCTCACCAAGCAGAGCGCGCCCGAGCAGCTGGTCACGGCGATCCGGCAGGTGGCCAGCGGCAAAAAGTATGTCAGCGCCTCGCTGGCCATGGAGCTGGCCGAGGCCATCGGCGAAGACACCGACCGGCCGCTGCACGAGAAACTCTCCGACCGCGAGTACCAGACCCTGTGCATGATCGCCTCCGGCAAAACGCTCACCCAGATTGCCGAAGAGCTGAATCTGAGCGTCAAGACGGTCAGCGTTTACCGGGCGCGCCTGCTCGAGAAGATGCGCCTGCGCAACAACGCCGAGCTGACCCACTACGGACTGAAGTTCGGCCTGGTGGAGTAAGGGCGCCACAGGCGGACGTACCGTCAGAACCGCCTCATACTAAAGTTGCGTGTTCAACGCCCGATAACCCGGTGTGTCGTCCGCACACTCATTTCACAGGCGCCAACTCACCGATGACGGAATTCACAACGCCCTCTGACGTCGCCCGCGAGTCGCTCAAGCGGCTGGCCATGGACCGGGTTGCGCCCACGCCGGACAACTACCGCGCCTACTACCACCGCATCGCCGGCACCCGGCACGAAGACAGCTTTCCGGCCCAGACCTTTCGCGGCATCGCCGCCCAGCTCCCCCGCACCTCACCGGCGCAACAGCGCTTTGCCCGGCGCTTTGACGAAGCGATCGGCAAACAGAACTGGGACACCCTCCGCGCCGCACTCGCCGAGCTGGCGGCGGCCACGGACACACCGGACATTGCTTGGGCGCCGCTGATCCAGCAGATCATCGAGCAAATGGACCGACATCACGCCGCCTTCACCAAAGCGCGCAAGAAGGAGTCCCTCAAGCATGTGCTCGACAGCGCGAGCAGCACCGCTCCGATACTGCACGAACGCCTGAACAAGCTGATCAAGCACTGGGCCGCCGGCGCCGCCGACGACACCCCGGACACCCCCGACGCAACCACCGACACCGGCACGCCGGCCACCGACGCCCCCACCCCGCCGGCCGCCGTGTCCGACACCGCCGTCTCGCCGGCGCTGTCCGAGGCCGTCGACGAACTCTTCCACCGCGGTGTTGGCGCGCTGCTCGCCGACGCCCCCGAACTGCAAACCCGCGCCGCGGCCTTTGGCAAGCGCTTCAACCCCTGGCCGGCACGCGTCGACCACCCGCTTCTGCTGGCCGATCTGCATGAACTCATCCTCAAGCTTGAATGGACCGGTGAAGACCAGTCCGGCATCCGGCGCGCCCTGATCGCCCTGCTGCAACTGCTGATCGACAACATCAGCAAACTGGTCATCGACGACCAGTGGCTGAGCGGTCAGCTCAGCGTGGTCAGCCAGGCCTTCTCGCAGCCGCTCGACATCCGCGTGCTCGATGAGGTCGAGCGCCGCCTGCGCGACGTCATCGACCAGCAAGGCCGGCTCAAGCAGGAACTGACCGACGCCCAGCTGCGGCTCAAGCAGATGCTCGCCGGCTTTGTCGACCGGCTTGCCGACATGAGCCAGTCGGCCGGCAGTTTCCACGACAACCTCGAACGCTCGTCGGCGCGCATCGCCCAGGCCAAAGACATCAGCGAACTGTCCAACGTGATCGAAGAGCTCCTGCGCGACACCCGCGTCGCGCAGGAAGACGCCCGCCGCTCCCGCGACGACCTCACCTCATTGCAACGGCAGGTCGAACAGGCCAACGTCGAGATCAGCAAACTGCAAAGCGAACTGCACCACACCAGCGAGCTGGTGCGCCACGACGCGCTCACCGGCGCACTCAACCGAAAAGGCATCGACGAAGCCCTCGAACGCGAAATCTCCCGTGCACAGCGCCGCGGCACCCCGCTGTGCATCGGCCTGCTCGACATCGACAACTTCAAGCGCATCAACGATACCCACGGCCACCACACCGGCGACGCCGCGCTCCAGCACCTGGCCGAGATCATTCGCGCCAACCTGCGCCCACAAGACAGCCTCGGACGCTATGGTGGAGAAGAGTTCGTCATCGTCCTGCCCGACACCGACGCCGAAAACGCCGTCGCCACGCTCACCCGCCTGCAACGCGCCCTCACCAACCGCTACTTCCTCGCCGAAGGCCAGAAACTGCTCATCACCTTCAGCGCAGGTGTCGCCCGACTCGGCACCGACGAAACCGCCGCCGCCGCCGTCGACCGTGCCGACAAAGCCATGTACCGCGCCAAGCGCGCCGGCAAGAACCGCGTCATGATGGCCTGAGGCAGCACCCCCGCGCCGGGCATGCCAGAATGGAGCCCCCACACGCTCACGCCCCGCCATGCCCCGCCACGCCCACATCATCTTCGACCTCGACGGCACACTGATCGACTCCGCCCCGGCCATCCTCGCCAGCTTTGTCGCCGCCTTCGCCGCCGCCGGCCGCATCCCGGTGCGCCCCATCACCGACGACATCATCGGCCCCCCACTCACCGAAACGCTGCAACTGCTCAGCGGCAGCGACGACCTCAGCGTCATCGACACCCTCGCCAACCACTTCAAGGCCGCCTACGACGGCGACGGCCTCACGCAGACAACCGCTTACCCCGGCGTGGGCGACATGCTCGAACAGCTCCACCGGCAAGGCATTGCCTTGCACATCGCCACCAACAAACGCCTCGCCCCCACCCTCAAGATTCTCGACCTGCTCGGCTGGCGCACCTACTTCGACGCCATCTACGCGCTCGACATGGTCACCCCGCGCCTGCCAAACAAGGCCACCATGATCGGCCGCCTGCTCGCCGAACGCGGCATCGCTGCCGACCAGGCCGCCTACGTGGGCGACCGCCTCGAAGACGGCGAATCGGCCAGCGCCAACGCCCTGCCCTTTTATGCCGCCACCTGGGGATACGGCGCGATTACGCCGGATGCCCTGCGCAGCGGCTGGATGCACCTGCCGACGCCGTCGGCGGACCGGCTGATGACCGATTGAAGCAAATCCGAAAAGGCGGGAAAACCCCCGCCTGTTTTGATCATCGTCGGCGGCCGATGCGGCTACCATAGTCTTTAACGTTCCACAGGCACGCGCGCATGAAAGCAGTCATCCTCGCCGGTGGGCTGGGCAGCCGGCTATCCGAAGAAACCCACCTCAAACCCAAACCGATGGTCGAGATCGGCGGGCGCCCCATCCTGTGGCACCTGATGAAGATCTTCACCTGTCACGGCGTCACCGAGTTCATCATCTGCCTCGGCTACAAGGGCTATGTGGTGAAGGAATACTTCGCCAACTACTTCCTGCACACCTCCGACGTCACCTTCGACATGCGCGACAACCGCATGGAAGTCCACGAACAGCACACCGAGCCCTGGCGCGTCACCCTGGTCGACACCGGTGAGCACACCATGACCGGCGGTCGCCTGGCCCGGGTGCGGCGCTACCTTGAAGACGAAGACGCCTTCTACTTCACCTATGGCGACGGCCTCGGCAATGTCGATCTCACCGCCCTCGCCCATCACCACAAGGCACACGGCAAGCTCGCCACCGTCACCGCCGTCGCGCCCCCGGGGCGCTTCGGCACGCTGGAACTGGCCGGCGACACCGTCAACGGCTTCAAGGAAAAACCCGCGGGCGACGGCAATTTGATCAACGGCGGCTTTTTCGTTCTCTCGCCCAAGGTCATCGACACCATCGCCGGCGACGCCACCACCTGGGAGAACGAACCCGTGGCCGACCTGATCCGCCGCGACGAGTTGCGCGCCTTCCGCCACGCCGGGTTCTGGCAGCCGATGGATACGCTGCGCGAGAAGAATCTGCTCGAAAGCCTGTGGGCCTCGGGCAAGGCGCCGTGGAAATGCTGGGGCTGATCCACAACGCCTTCGCCGGCCGGCGGGTCTTCCTGACCGGCCACACCGGCTTCAAGGGCGGCTGGCTGAGCCTGTGGCTCAAACACCTCGGCGCCGAGGTGTACGGCTACGCGCTGGCGCCAGACACCACCCCCAACCTATTCACGCTGGCCAGGGTCGGCGATCACCTTGACTCGACCGTCGGCGACATCCGCGACGCCGAGGCTCTGCGCACGGCCTTGGTCCGCGCCCGGCCCGACATCGTGCTGCACCTGGCCGCGCAGCCGCTGGTGCGCCTGTCCTACCGCGAACCGGTCGCCACCTTTGCCACCAATGTCATGGGCACAGCCCACCTGCTCGACGCCGTTCGCACGGTCGACTCGGTCCGTGCCGTGCTCGTGGTCAGCAGCGATAAATGCTACGACAACCGCCCCGGCAAATTGCCGCCCGACGGGTTTCGCGAAACCGACGCCATGGGCGGCACCGACCCGTATAGCGCCAGCAAGGGCTGCACCGAGCTGGTCGTCGAGAGCTGGCGGGCAAGCTTTTTCCCGCCCGAGCGGATCGCCGAACACGGCGTGGCGGTGGCCTCGGCCCGTGCCGGCAATGTCATCGGCGGCGGCGACTGGGCCGACGACCGACTCATCCCCGACATGATCCGCGCCTTCGCGCACGACCAGTCGGCGCTCATCCGCAATCCTGCCGCCGTGCGCCCCTGGCAGCATGTGCTCGAACCGCTGTGGGGCTATCTGCTGCTGACCGCGCGCCTGCTGCAACATGATCCGGCCGATGCCACCGGCTGGAACTTCGGCCCCGACAATCGCGACGCCCTGCCGGTGGCCAAGGTGGCCGATGCGCTGTGCCGTCACTGGGGCGACACCGCCCGCTGGCACACCGACACGCCGACGGGTGCGGTGCTGCATGAAGCCGAACAACTGCGCCTCGACTGCACCCAGGCCCGCTCGCGCCTCGGCTGGCAGCCGGTCTGCCCGCTGCCCGACGCCCTCGAGCGCACCGCGCAGTGGTATCGCGAGGTCCGGCACGGCGCCGATGCCGCGGCACTGTGCCTGGCGCAGATCGCCGCGCAGGAAGCGGCCATCGCCGCACTCGGAAGTCCCGCATGACCGGCCCCGACGGTCGCGTCGCCAACGGGCGCTTTCTGGTCGAAGACACGCCGCTGGCCGGGCTCAAACGGGTCCAGCGCTTTCCGCTGGAAGACACGCGCGGCGCGCTTGAGCGCCTCTACTGCAGCAGCCTGTTTGCCGCCTGCGGCATCGACGCAGCAATTGCCCAGATCAACCGCACCCGCACCTACACCGCCGGCACGGTTCGCGGCCTGCACTTCCAGCACCCGCCGCACGCCGAGGTCAAGTTCGTGCAGTGCCTGCGCGGCGCGGTGTTTGACGTCGCGGTCGATCTGCGCGCCGGCTCGCCGACCTTCCTCCAGTGGCACGCCGAAGTACTGTCGAAGGACAACCTCACCGGCCTGCTCATTCCCGAAGGCTTTGCTCATGGCTTGCAGACACTCAGCGACGACGCCGAGCTGCTCTACCTGCACACCGCGCCCTACACACCGGCGGCCGAAGACGGCATCGACGCGCTCGACCCGCGGCTCGCCATCGACTGGCCGCTGCCGATCGCCGAGCGCTCCGAGCGCGATCTCGCGCTGCCCCGCATTAACCGGATTTCACAGGTCTGAGCGCATGAAATGCCGCCACTGCCACACGCCACTGACGCTGCCGCTGGTTGACCTGGCCACCTCACCTCCGTCGAACGCCTATCTGCGCACCGACCAGCTCGACAGCCCCGAGCGCTGGTATCCGCTGCGCGTGCTGGTCTGCGAGCACTGCTGGCTGGTGCAGACCGAAGACTTCACCCAGGCCGACCAGCTGTTCGACGCCGACTACGCCTACTTCAGCAGCTTCTCGGACGCCTGGCTGAAGCACGCGCAAGCCTACGTCACGACGATGATCGATCGCTTCGGTCTCAGCGCCACACATCGCGTCGTCGAAATCGCCTCCAACGACGGCTACCTGCTCCAATACGTGAAGGCTGCGGGCATCCCTTGTTATGGCATCGAGCCCACCGCCAGCACCGCGGCGGCGGCTCGCGCCAAGGGCATCGAAAGCATCGAGCGCTTCTTTGGCACCGCTCTGGCGGATGAACTGGCAACGGCAGGCCGGCAGGCGGACCTGATCGCGGCCAACAATGTGCTTGCCCATGTGCCTGACATCAACGATTTCGTGGCCGGCTTTGCCCGGCTGCTCACGCCGGCCGGCGTCGCCACCTTCGAGTTTCCGCACCTGCTCAAGCTGCTCGAACACTGCCAGTTCGACACCATCTATCACGAACACTTTTCCTATCTGTCGCTGACCGCCGTGGCGCGCATCTTCGAGGCCAACGGCCTGCAAGTGTTTGATGTCGAAGAATGGCCCACGCACGGCGGCAGCCTGCGGGTCTTCGCGCAGCGCGCCGGCGGACCGCACGATGTTTCGCCCGCTGTGACGGCAATGCTGACGCGCGAAACGCAGGCCGGACTCACGCAGCGCGACACCTATCGCAGCTTCCAGGCGCGCGCCGAATCCATCAAGAACGCCTTTGTCGGCTTCTTGCTCGAGAGCAAGGCGCGCGGCGAGCGCGTCGCCGCTTACGGCGCCGCCGCCAAAGGCAACACGCTGATCAACTTCGCCGGCATCCGCGCCGACCTGCTGGCCTATGTCGTCGACCGCAACCCCGCCAAGCAAGGCAAGTTTCTGCCCGGCAGCCGCATCCCCATCGTCTCGCCCGAGCACCTGATCGCCGACCAGCCGGCGTGGATCGTGATCCTGCCCTGGAACCTGCGTGATGAGGTCATGAGCCAGATGGCCGAGGCGCGGCAGTGGCGCGCGCGCTTCGTCACCGCCATCCCCGACCTGGCGGTGCACGCATGAAGCATGTGCTGGTGACCGGCGCAAACGGCTTCATCGGCCGCGCAGTGCTGCCGTTGCTGGCCGCACGCGGATGGCAGATCAGCGCCGTCAGCCGCCAGCCAAACACCGCAGCGACCGCTGCGACGAGCTGGCACGCCGCCGATCTCTTCGACACCGACGCCACCGCCCAACTGCTCGGCCACCTGCGCCCTACCCACCTGCTGCATCTGGCCTGGAACACCGAACACGGCCGCTTCTGGCAGGCCCCGGACAATCTGCACTGGATGCGCGCCAGCCTGTCTCTGCTGCAAGCCTTCGCCCAGGTGGGCGGCGAGCGCGCCGTGGTTGCCGGCACCTGCGCGGAATACGACTGGCAACATGGTTTCTGCCGCGAAGACATCACCCCCTGCGCGCCCCGCAGCCTCTACGGCGAGGCCAAACTGGCCACCCACCGCCTGGCCCGCCACCTGCTGGCCGGCACCGACACGCAACTGGCCTGGGCTCGGGTGTTCTTTCCCTACGGCTCGGGCGAGGCGGCCGGCCGGCTGATCCCCTCGGTCATGCAGGCCATGGACACCGGCGGCCCGGTGCGCTGCAGCCACGGCCGGCAATATCGCGATTTTCTGCATGTGGATGATGTCGCGGCGGCCTTCGCGCACCTGCTCGACGTGGCCGACGACGGCGTGTTCAACATCGCCTCGGGTGCCCCGGTTCAGCTACGCCAGATCGTCCTCACCCTGGCGCGGCTGATGCACTGGAGCGGCACCCCCGACTTCGGCGCCATCGCCGTGCCCGCCGACGATCCGCCCCTGCTCGTCGGCGACATCACCCGGCTGCGCGCGACTGGCTGGCAACCAACGGTCACGCTTGAAGACGGCCTCATTCACACGCTTGCCGACTGGCGCCAGCCGCGCCAGCAACCCAGGAGCCCGTAATGGACGACCACCAACAATTCGCCGACGACTGCACAAGAGAAATCCAGGCCCAGGCCGACGACGCCGAGTTTCGGCAGCTGTCCCGCGCCTGGATGGACCGCGCCCAGCAACTACGCTATTCCTACCACTTCGAGTGGATGGGACGGCCGATCATCCAGTACCCGACCGACATTCTCGCCATGCAGGAGCTGATGTGGCGCGTTCAGCCCGATCTGGTGATCGAGACCGGCATCGCCCGCGGCGGTTCGCTGATCTTCTACGCCTCGATGATGCAGATGCTCGGCCGCGGCGAGGTGCTGGGCATCGACATCGATATCCGCGCCCACAATCGTGAAGCGATCGAATCGCACCCCATGGCCAGCCGCATCCGCATGATCGAAGGCTCCAGCCTCGATGCCGCCATCGTCGCCCAGGCCGCAGCAGCCGCTGAAGGCAAAAAGGTGATGGTGGTGCTCGACTCCAACCACACCCATGAACACGTGCTCGGCGAGCTCGAACGCTACGCGCCGCTTACCTCACCCGGCAGCTATTGCGTGGTGATGGACACCGTGGTCGAAGACATGCCGGCATCGCTGTTCGGTGACCGCCCCTGGGCGCCCGGCGACAACCCGAAAACCGCCGTGCACGCCTGGCTCAAGACCCACCCGGAATTCGAAATCGACCACGCCATGGACGCCAAACTGGCCGTCTCCGTGGCGCCGCACGGCTATCTGCGCCGTCGCGCCTGACCCGACTAACCAAGGACGCCCCCGTCATGGCCGAGCACAACATCGACATCATCATCCCCTGCTACAACTACGCCCACTTCCTCGACGAGTGCCTGACTGCCATCGCGGCGCAGACGCGGGGCGACTACCAGGTGCTGGTGATGGACAACGCCTCGACCGACGATACCCCCGAGGTGGCCGCGCGGTGGATGGCACAGGACAGTCGCATCCGCTATCACCGCAACGACACCAACCTCGGCGCGGTCGGCAACATGAAGCGCGGCTATGAGCTGACGGCGGCGGAGTACGTGGTGATCCTGCCGGCGGACGACCTGTGGGGCCCGACCTTTCTCGAGGCCACCTGCAACGGGCTCGACGCCCACCCCGAGTGCAGCTACGCCTACACCGGCTGGCACACCACCCGCGGTGGTCTGGACGCCCCCGAACAACCGATGACCTGGATTCCCCACGATCGCAGCGGCGTGGTCGAGGACATGGCCTCGCTCATCATCCAGAACTACATCCCGCTGTCCTTCGGGGTGTTTCGTCGCAGCATGTGTGAAAAGGTGGGCGGTGCCTACCCGCTGTTCCTGCCCATGCTCGGCGACCTGTATCTGTGGATGCGCCTGGCCGCTGTCGGGCCGGCCTATTACGTTAACGAAAACATCTGCCGCCTGCGCATGCACGGCGCCAATGAGTCCTTCGCCCTGCATGCCACCGGTCGCAGCGCTTTCGACCACATTCACCTGCTCGACCTGGTCTTCCAGTCCGATCAATGGCCAATGTCGCTGCGCCTGCTCGCCAAGGCACGGCAGATCCAGCTGCTCACCGGCGCCAAGCTCGTCGATATCGTCAACAGCCTCGGCAGCAAGGAGGCGCTGCCGATCTTCAAGGACTATGTCGACGCCGCCCGCGACGATCTCATCGTGGTCACCGCCATGGCGATCCGTGCCTGCAGCGGCCGCGCCGCCGGCCTGAGCGATACCTTGCCTGATGCCAGCGCCATGCTCGCGCGGATGGCCGCCGAAAAAACCGACACGCTGGCGCTGGATCTGCTTGGCAAAACGCCGGACAGCCAGTCAAGCACCATGGATCGCGACTACGAGAGCTTTCTCAACGCCCGCAACTACCTCGAGACCGACCACGCCCTGCTCCAGCGCGTCATGCGCCGCTGGCCGCAGGAGCCGCGCATCCACCTGCTGGTGCATGCGGTCGCGGCCGACTATGGCCTGCTCGCCGACACCCTCGACAGCGTGGCACAACAACCCTACCCGCTGTGGACGCTGACCGTGCTGGCGCCCACGGTCTGCCCCGACCCGGCCATTGAGGACATCGCCAATATCGAATGGCGGGTTGCCCCGACGCACCGGGACGTTAAGGCGGTCTGCGATGCGGCCGTTGCTGAAAACGGCTGCGATGTCGTCGCCCTGCTGCCCCCGGGCACCCGCCTCGACCCCTTCTGCCTGTGGCGCATCGCCCATGAATTCGCCACCAACACCGCCATCGGTGCATGCTACAGCGACGACGACGTCAGCCGAAACGGCGCTGACCGGGTCGAGCCGCGCTTCAAGCCCGACCTGCTGCCCGACATGCTCGCCGCCACCGACTACATCGGCACCTTGTGGATGCGTCGTACGGTGTACGCGGCGGCGGGCGGCTGCAGTGCCTTGCCGGGCGCCCATTACTACGACCTGACGCTGCGCGTGCTCGACCAGATCGGCGCGCCGGCGATCGGCCACATCGCCGACCCGTTGCTGAGTCTGCCGGTCTCGCCGCATGTGCTCATTTCCGACAGCGACGCGATGGCCGCAGTGCAGGCGCACCTGGCGCGGCGTGACGCCCAGGCCCGCGTTCGCCCCGGCCAGCTGCATGCCACCTGGCGCATCGAGTACCACCACGACGCCACGCCCTCGGTCGAGATCATCATTCCCTTCCGCAACCACCTCGAGTACATGGCGCCGCTGCTCACCAGCCTGCTCGAGAAAACAGACTACGCGGAAACCCGCATCACTCTGGTCAACAACGCCTCGGACGACCCCGACGTTCTCACCTGGCTGGACTGCCAGATCGCGGCGCACCCCGACCGCCTGCAACGCATGGACATCGACGGCGAGTGGAACGTCTGCCGCCTCTTCAACACCGCCGTTGCCGCCAGCGACGCCGAATTCATCGTGCTGATGCATAACGACGTGCAAGTACTCAATGGCAACTGGCTGACCCGGCTGCTCAACCACGGCCAGCGGCCCGAGGTGGCAGGCGTCGCGCCACGGCTGGTCACTCCCGGCAGCCAGGCGCTCGACTTCACCGGCAGCGTCGTCGGCCTGGCGCCCTTCATCGGCTCGCCGGACACCGGCGAACGCACCATGCTCCACCCCGGTTACCTGGGGCGACAGCAGACCGACGTCAATTGCTCGGCACTCGACAGCGCAGTGCTCTTGCTGCGGCGCGCACATTTCAATGCCATCGGCGGCATGGATGAATCACAGCACTTGAGTTACCCCACCGCCGAACTGACCCTGAGGCTCGCCGCACACGGCCGCCTGGTGTGGACGCCGTGGAGTACGGTCGCCCACTACGACGACGACGCCCCGCCACGCGAAGCCATTGCCATCGTCGAGCACGAAGCCGAACTGGCACGCAACGAACTGACCCGACTCACCCAGGAGCGTCAGCTAATCACGCGCTGTTTGCCCCTGATCCGCCACGACCCGGCATGGAACCCCAACCTGCTGCTCGGCCGCCAGGACACCCGCATCGACACCGGCTGCGCGGTCGGCTGGCGGCATCTGCCGGTCCCCGACATGCCGCGCATCATCGCCGACCCGGTCAGCGGGGCGGGCGAATACCGGGTCACCGGCCCGCTGCGCGCCGCTCGCCGCGCCGGCAAGGCGCTGGGCGCCTTCTTCAGCTACCCCGACTCCCGCAAACGGCGCATCCCGACACTGGCCGATCTGGTGCGTCTCGATGGGGCGAGCAGTCTCATCCTCCACCACGGCTTCTCCAATCAGCACATCCAGCTGCTCCAGCAGTTGCAGACTTACCTGCCCGACTTGCTGCGCGTCGCTTCGATGGACGACCTGGCCACCGCCGTGCCCGAAAAGAGCAACCTCTTCGGCCACTGGTCACGCGACACCCGCTCACGGGTGCGCAGCGCCATCGGCCTGTGCGACCGGCTCATTGTGTCCACCGAGCCGTTGGCGGAATTTGCCCGGCACATGATCGACGACATTCGCGTGGTCCCCAACCGACTCGAATGGGCACGCTGGGGTCATGTCGCGTCGCGTCGCCGGGTCAGTGCCAAACCGCGCATCGGCTGGGCCGGCGCCATGCAGCATGCCGGCGATCTGGCCCTGATTCGCGAGGCCATTATCGAAACCCATCAGGAAGCCGACTGGGTCTTCTTCGGCATGTGTCCGGAGGACATCAAACCCTATGTGCGCGAGGTCCACGACTGGGTCAACTTCGACGACTACCCCGACAAGCTGGCCAGTCTGAACCTCGATCTTGCGGTCGCGCCACTGGAAATCAACGCGTTCAATGAGGCCAAGAGCAATCTGCGTTTGCTCGACTACGGCCTGCTCGGCTGGCCGGTGGTGTGCACCGACGTCGAGCCCTATCGCAGCGCGCCTGTTACACGGGTTAACAATTCCACCCGCGAGTGGGTCGACGCCATCCGCGCGCACCTGAACGACCTCGACGCCACCGCCAAGGCCGGCGACCGCCTGCGCGAGTGGGTGCTGGCCGACTACATTCTCGAGCACCACGTGGACGACTGGCTCGCTCAACACCTGCCATGAACGCCAGTAAATCAAGGGAAATCAGGGCAGACCAGCCCCCTTGACCTTTCAGGCAGATTCGCCTGGCATTGCCCCGCAGCGCAGCATTCGGCGCCGATGTCCCACAAGGGCGCGGCGCCGAAAACCTTTGCGGCAGGGCGATTGACGCAGATCTCCGGCAAAAAAAACAGGCTTCAGTTTTTCGACGCGTCGCCGTAGGTAGGGCCATGGGGACCGGCACATCAATGCCAACAAGATTCCCAGTCAGACCAGAGCTGAACCAGTTGAATCAGGAGATTTACCATGGCACAAGTTATCAACACGAACGTGTACTCGCTGAATGCCCAGCGGAACCTCAACCGCAGCCAGGAAGGCTTGGCCACGTCGCTGCAGCGCCTGTCTTCCGGCCTGCGCATCAACAGTGCCCGCGACGACGCGGCCGGCCTGGCCGTCGCCCAACGGATGGAAGCCGATGCGCGCGGCCTGACCGTCGCCATGCGCAACGCCTCCGATGGTATCTCGTTCGCCCAGACCGCCGACGGCGCCCTGGCCACCTCGGCCGATATGCTGCAGCGGATGCGCGAGCTGGCCGTCCAGTCGCTCAACGGCACCATCTCCAACACCGAGCGCGGCTACCTGAACGCTGAATTCACGCAGCTGGACACCGAACTGGGCCGCCTGCAAGGCGCCGCCAAACTCAATAACCAGTCGGCATTCGGCGCCTTTACTTTCCAGATCGGCGCAGCAGCGGCCGACAGCATGGCCGCCACCTTTACCAGCGTGGCCTCCATCGGCGGCGCGGTCAGCACCGCTGCAGCGGCGGCACTGGCCATCGCCTCGATCGACAACGCGCTCAACAGCGTCGCCAGCAACCGCGCCACCATCGGCGGTGTGATGGGCCGGATGCAATTCACCATCCAGCAGCTCGAAACGGCCCGCGAAAACCAGTACGCCGCCCGTAGCCGCATCATGGACGCCGACTTCGCGACCGAAACCGCCAACCTGACCCGCGCGCAGATCCTGCAGCAGTCGGGTACCGCGATGGTGGCCCAGGCCAACAGCGTGCCGCAGAACGTGCTCTCGCTGCTGCGCGGCTAATCAACATCCCCAATACGGGCTGAGCCACTCGGCTCAGCCCCTGCAGCACCGACCGCCAAGGAGATTGTCATGGCACAAGTCATCAACACCAACGTCTATTCGCTGAACGCCCAGCGCAACCTCAACCGCAGCCAGGAAGGCCTCGCCACCTCGCTGCAGCGCCTGTCCTCCGGCCTGCGCATCAACAGCGCCCGTGACGACGCCGCCGGCCTCGCTGTGGCCCAGCGCATGGAAGCCGATGCCCGCGGCCTGACCGTCGCAATGCGCAACGCCTCGGACGGCATCTCGTTCGCCCAGACCGCCGACGGCGCACTCTCCACCGCGGCCGACATGCTGCAGCGGATGCGCGAACTGGCCGTCCAGTCGCTCAACGGCACCATCTCCGACACCGAGCGCGGCTACCTCAACGCCGAATTCGGCCAGCTCGATGCCGAACTGGCCCGCCTCCAGGGTGCCGCCAAGCTCAACAACCAGTCGGCGTTTGGCGCTTTCACCTTCCAGATCGGCGCGGCGGCTGCCGACAGCATGGCCGCGACCTTTACCAGCGTCGCTGCCGTCGGTGGTGGCGTGGGCACATCGGCCACGGCATCCGCTGCCATCTCCGCGATCGACAACGCGCTCAACAGCGTCGCCAGCAACCGCGCCACCATCGGCGGTGTGATGGGCCGGATGCAATTCACCATCCAGCAACTCGAGACGGCACGTGAGAACCAGTACGCCGCGCGTAGCCGGATCATGGACGCAGACTTCGCCTCTGAAACCGCCAACCTCACGCGGGCACAGATTTTGCAACAGTCGGGTACCGCGATGGTAGCGCAAGCGAACAGCGTCCCGCAGAACGTGTTGTCGCTGCTACGTGGCTAATCCAACCAATTTGGGATCGTCCGGCTGACCTACAGCCGGACGCCAAAAGGAGGCAGTCATGGCACAGGTCATCAACACAAACGTCTACTCGCTGAACGCTCAGCGCAACCTCAACCGTAGCCAGGAAGGTCTGGCCACATCGCTCCAACGGCTCTCGTCCGGCCTGCGTGTCAATAGCGCCCGTGACGACGCAGCCGGCCTGGCGGTGGCACAACGGATGGAAGCAGACGCACGTGGTTTGACCGTTGCCATGCGCAACGCCTCGGACGGCATCTCCTTTTCCCAAACCGCCGATGGCGCCCTGGGCACATCGGCGGACATTCTCCAGCGCATGCGTGAATTGGCCGTGCAGTCGCTCAACGGCACCATCTCCGACACCGAGCGTGGCTATCTGAATGCCGAATTTTCACAGCTCGACACCGAACTGGCTCGCCTGCAAGGTGCCGCCAAGCTCAACAACCAGTCGGTATTCGGTACTTTCACCTTCCAGATTGGCGCCGGTGCGTCCGACAGCATGTCGGCCACCTTCACCAGTGTGGCGTCGATCGGCGGTGCGGTCAGCACGAGTGCTGCAGCGGCTCTGGCCATCGCCTCAATTGACAATGCACTGAACTCCGTCGCTGCCAATCGCGCCACCATCGGCGGCGTGATGGGTCGCATGCAGTTCACGATTCAACAACTCGAGACCGCGCGCGAGAACCAGTACGCCGCGCGCAGCCGCATCATGGACGCCGACTTCGCTGCCGAAACCGCAGCGCTGACCCGCGCCCAGATTCTTCAGCAATCCGGTACCGCCATGGTGGCCCAGGCCAACAGCGTGCCGCAGAGCGTTTTGTCTTTGTTGCAAGGTTAAGCCTTGTTTAGCGCCGAACGACCGGCAAAGCCTGCCGGTCGGATCTGCCGGCTACGGCAAACGATGCCACCGGCCCCGGCAACCAGGAGAGCACCATGAGCACCCAGCCCGTTACCGCCACCGCCGCCCAGTTTGTGTCGCCGCAAGCCGCGTCAACCGGCCGGGCGGGCATTGCTCCCGAACGAGCCGACGCGGCCGAGCGTGCTCAACAGGCAGAGGCACTCGCCAAGGCCGAGGCTGCCAAAGAAGCCAAGGCAGCGCTTGAGCAAGACCCGGCTAAACTGCAAGAAGCGGTCGAGCGCGCACAAGCCTCGCTTCAGGCCATCGCCCGCGACATCACCTTCAGCCTGAATGAAAAATCCGGCACCGTGGTGATCAAAGTCATCGAACGCGAGTCCAAGGAAGTGATCCGGCAAATTCCGTCGGAAGAGTTCCTGAAGATCGCGGAAATGCTCAACGACAACATCGCCGATATCCGGGCGGGGCTGCTCGTCGAGCAGAAGGCATAACGAGGAGGCTATAGCATGGCCACCGGTACCATCTCATCGCTCGGCATCGGATCGGGACTGGACTCCAACAGCATCGTCACCAAGCTGATGGAGATCGAACGCCGCCCCCTGACGGTGTTGAACCAGAAGGAATCCTCCTTCTCCGCCAAAATCTCCGCCCTCGGCACGATCAAGAGCAAGCTGACCGATCTGCAGACCGCCGCCAAAACGCTGGGCGACCCGAACAAGCTCGCAGCGTTCGCCGCCACCGCCGGTGACAGCGACGTCCTCTCGGCCAGCGCCGGCACCTTCGCCAAGAATGGCAGCTACGCGGTCGAGGTCGTGCAGTTGGCGAAAGCGCAAAAATCGTTCTCGTCGATTCAGGCCGGCGGCACCAGCTATGGTGCCGGCACCCTGAGCTTCACCATCAATGGCAGCACGCAGGACGTCACCCTCGCCAGTGGTGGCAACAGCCTGCAGGATGTGGCCAACGCGATCAACGACGCCGGCATCGATGTGCGCGCCACGGTCGTCACCGGCGATGCCGGCAGCCGCCTGGTGCTGACTGCAAAGAACACCGGCACCGACAACGCCTTCAGCCTGTCGGTCAGCGGGGGCGACGCCAACCTGACCGGCCTGGCCAGCTTCGACGGCGCGCATCCGAACACGACCGCAGCGGCCAACTCGATCATCACCGTCGAAGGCGAAACCGTCACCTCGCAGAGCAACACGGTCACCAGCGCGGTGGCCAATGTCACCATCACCGCCAAGACCATCGGTAGCAGCACGCTGGACGTCGCCCGCGACAGCACGGGTATCGAGAGCGCGGTCAAGGCCTTTGTCGATGCCTACAACGGCCTGCGCAACGACATCTCCGCCAAGACCGCCTACAACTCGGAGACCAAGGTGGCCGAACCGCTCAACGGCGACGCCACCATCCGCACCCTGCTCAGCAAGATGCGCGACACACTCGGCAACGTACCGTCGGCCATTGCCGGCACCAGCAACCAATATCTCTACAGCCTCGGCGTCTCGTTTGCCCAGGATGGCACCCTGACGCTGGACACCACCAAACTGAACAATGCCGTCGAAACCGACTTCGATGGCGTCGTCGCCTCGCTGGGCGCCTACGGCGCCGCGGTCGACACCATGGCCACCGCCTTCACCGAAGCCGACGGCCTGATCGACAACCGGGTCAGCGGCATCGAAACCTCCGTCACCAGAATCGACGATCAGCGAGAGCGTCTCGAACGTCAGCTCACCGTCACCGAAGCCCGCTTGCGCGCCCAGTTCACGGCGCTGGACACCCTGGTGGCCAGCCTCAACACCACCAGCACCTACCTGACGCAGCAACTCGAAAGCTTGAGCAACCTGTAAGCACCCCAACCGGCCACACAGGACAACCGCAACATGTTCACTCAATCCAACAACCCCGCCGCCGCCTACCGCACCGCTGGCATTGAGGCCGAAGCCCTCGGCACGTCGCCGCACGGCCTGATCGTGATGCTGTTCAACGGCGCGCTGTTGTCGATCAACCTGGCCAAGGCGCACATGGTCGAAGGCAAGACCAGCGCCAAAGCCGAATCGATCAACAAGGCCATCGATATCATCGGAAGCGGGCTGCGCGCAGCGCTCAACATCAAGGAAGGCGGTGAGCTGGCGCAAAACCTCGACGACCTCTACGAGTATGTTGTCATGCTGCTGCTCAAGGCCAACCTGAACAACGATCCGGCCTTCCTCGACGAAGCCTACCGATTGCTCGCCGATGTCGGCAGCGCATGGTCGGAACTTGGCCAGAAGCAGGCTGCCTCACACCCCTGAGGAGACTGATCATGAATGCCACGCCGCTATCCGATTTCACTCGCCTGGCCACCACGCTCGAGGCCCTCGCTGCCGCCGCAGAACAGGGCGACTGGGAGCAGATGGGCAGCTTGCAGGTTCAGCACGAACAACTGCTCGAACGTATTCGCCAACGGCCGGCCGGCCCGACCGACCGCAGCCAGGCGGCGGCCCTGGCCGGACTGATCGAACGCGCACTGGCTGGCATCCGCGCTACGCAACCGCATCTCGACACGCTGCGCCAACGAGCCGAGCGTGACATGGCCGGCATGCAGACTCAGAAAAAAGTGGCCCAGCACTACCGCTAGTGGTCTGCTTCGCCACTCGAGGAACGGGATAAACCGATGAATTTTCATTCGTGGCAAGGCCCGCCCAGCCATAGCGGCGGCTATTGCGAGGATTCCCCATGCCACCCCGGACGACGAGACATGTTTTCATGTTCCGATAGGTGCCACGCACACCACTAGAACACCGCCGGCCCGGTTGCCGAGCGGACAGACCCTGGACGGACAGACCATGATCCCAGGCGACCTCGCAGCACGGCTCAGACTGCTGACCGAGGCCAGCTTCTTTGCCGATGAACCACCCCTCGAGCCCCTGCAGCCGGCCCGCGCCGTGCCCTCGCAGTTGCCCGAGTACCGCCCGGGCGACCGCTTCAGCGCGCTGATCCAGAAAGCCCTGCCCGACGGCACCTTCGAGGCCCTGGTCGACGGGCGCACCATCAAGCTCGCCCTGCCCCAGGCCGCCCGGGCCGGCGAGCGGCTCGATCTGATTGTCGCCCGCAGCTCGCCCCGCGCCGTGCTGGCCAATCCCGCACCCGCCGCCCCCGGCGACTCGGCCGCCCGCGCCGCACTCAGCCCCACCGGGCGTCTGATCAGCTTCCTGCTCACCGGCCAGCCTGCACCGGAGACCCCTGCCATTGCCCGTGGCCAACCGCTGCAAGCGGCCGGCGGCCCGATCAACGCCGCCGCGCTGGCCACGGCCCTGCGACAAGGGATCAGCGAAAGCGGCCTGTTCTATGAATCGCACCTGGCCCGGTGGACGGCCGGCAAGCTGCCGACCGAAGCCCTGCTGCGTGAGCCCCAGGCCCGCCTGCCCCTTGCCCAGGGTGGCAGCACGAACAGCCCGCCGCCGCCACAAATCCAGGGCGCCGCGGCGGCAGACACCACCAACGCATCCCGTGCCGCCAGCACGACCCAGGCCGCCGCACCGGTCCGCGCCGACGCCATTCCCGATCGCCTGCTGCCGGTGATGCACCAACAGCTCGACGCGCTTGCCACCCATCACTACAGTTGGCACGGCCAGGCCTGGCCCGGCCAACCGATGGAACTGGAGATCGAGGATCCGCACGGCGATGGCGAACCTACCGAAGCCGACGACACCGCCTGGAAAACCACCCTGCGCCTGAGCCTGCCGACACTGGGCGGGGTCGAAGCACGCATTGCCCTCGACAGCGGCGGCGTCCGCATCCACCTCTCGGCCGACGACAGCGCCACCACCGCCGCACTGCACGAACAACGCGGGGGGCTGGCCGATGCGCTGGCCAACGCCAACCTGACCCTCAAGGAACTGCAAGTGAGCCTGGGCCATGAGCACACCACCGGCTGACACCCTCGACGACGCCCGTGGCGCCGAAGCGGTCGCACTGGCCTATTCGGCGGGCGACGCGGCACCGCGCGTCGTTGCCAAGGGGCGCGGGCTGATCGCCCGGCAGATCATCGAGCAGGCAAAAAAGGCCGGCGTCTACGTGCACGAATCACCGGAAATGCTCGCCTTGCTGATGCAGGTGGACCTGGATGAACGGATCCCGCCACAGCTCTATGTCGCCGTCGCCGAACTGCTGGCCTGGCTCTACCGCATGGAGCACGGCGAGAACACAAAAAGCTGACGCACCGCATTCTGCTGCCACACCCCGCCGTGCTATAACAGAGCCTCCATCCGAGCACCTCCCGCCGCCAGACGCATGACGCAAACCGACAACGCCGCACTCAAATTCGAACTCCTGCAGTCCGACGACTTCGGTCGCTATTTGCTGCGCGACCGCAACGAGATCATCCAGGTGCTGCGCCAGTTGATCGCCAAACGTTCGATGGTGACAGCCTACCTCGCCAGCAGCCGCGACTTCATCCTGACCACCGTCCTGGCGCTGGAAGACGACGAGGTCATCTTCGACCTTACCCCAGACGAATCCCGCAACCGCCAGGCACAGGCCGCCGACGAACTGATCTGCATCACCCAGATCGACAACGTGAAGGTGCAGTTTCCCGTACCCGGCCTGCAAAGCACCACCTTCGACGGCGCCCCCGCGCTCAAATCCCCGCTGCCCGACCGCCTGCTGCGCTTGCAGCGCCGCGAGTACTACCGCCTGATCGCCCCGGTAGCGCACTCGCTCATCTGCCAGATTCCGGTACCCTCCGAAGATGGTCCGCCCAACACCTTCGAGGCGCGGGTGCTCGACATCTCCGGTGGAGGGCTGGCCGTTGTCGTCCCGCCCGAAGGTGTCGAATTCAAACCCGACACCGAGTTCACCCAGTGCCAGATCCAGCTGCCCGAGGTCGGCACCGTGCAGGCCAGCTTGCGGGTACGCAATCTGTTCCGCGTCACCAACCGCAACGGCATCTCCATGCTGCGTGCCGGCTGCGAGTTCGTCGACCTGCCCGAACGCCTCGCCTCGGTCATCCACCGCTACATCCTCAAGGTCGAGCGCGACCGCAACTCGCGCGAACGGGGCCGCTGAGCGCCGCCGCACGAAAAAAGGCCACCTGCACAGGTGGCCTTTTTGCTGGCCGCGACGCGATCAGGTGCGGAAACGGTCGATCAGCTGCTTGAGTTCGCTCGCCGTACTCTCGAGTGCCGCCGTCGCCTCGGCGTTGCGCTCGGTGGCTGCCGTGCTGCGGCTGGCCATATCGGTAATGGCCTCCATGTTCTTGGCAATGGCATCGGCACCGGCACTGAGCTCCTTCATCGACAAGGCCACATCGCTCACCCGCTGCATGGTGCCGCTGGCACTTTCCTGGATCGAGCGCAGTGAGGCCGCCGCCTGGGCCGACAGCTCGCTGCCCTTCTTGACCTTCGGCGTGATGGCCTCGATGCTCGCCACCGCCGTATTGGTCTCCTTCTGCACCGCCACGATCACCTCGGAGATCTTGGAGGTTGCCGACCCGGTCCGCTCGGCCAGGCCACGCACCTCGTCGGCCACCACCGCAAACCCGCGGCCCTGCTCCCCGGCCCGCGCCGCCTCGATGGCTGCGTTGAGCGCCAGCAGGTTGGTCTGATCGGCGATTTCCCGAATCACCTGGGCGATGGTGCCGATCTCGTTCGAGCGCTCCTTGAGCACCTGGATCTGGGCAGCCGCCTGGGCGACGGTCTCCGACACATTGGCGATGCTCTCCGAGGCCACCGAAGACTGCTGCTCACCCTCGCTGGCCGCCGCGCAGGTGCGCTCGGAGGTCCGCTGCGACTCCTCGGTATTGGAGGCCACATGCGCCACGCTGACCGCGATTTCCTCCACCGCCGCCGCGGTCGACTCCGCCGCTTCGGCCTGCCCGCCGGCCGACTCGCGCACCGTGGCCGACGCCTGCGCCACCGCTTGCGCCGACACCGCGATCTGCTCAGCCTGCGTACGCACCGCCTGGATCATCGCCTTCAGGTCAGCCTGCATCTTGTGGATGGCAAACACCACGCTACTGCGATCGTTGCCCGGCACCACCACGTCACCCGTCAAATCGCCGGAGGCAATACGCTGCGCCACGCCAGCGAGCATCTCCGGCTCGCCCCCAAGCGCACGCAAGATACTGCGGCCAATCAGCCAGCAAATGGCCAACGTCACGATGAACCCGAGCGCCACCAACACCAGCGATGCGGTCGCATGCGACCAGAAGATCGCCTTCAGGTCGCTCACATACACCCCGGTGCCAATCACCCAGCCCCACGGCGCAAAGCCCTTGACGAAAGAGATCTTCGGCTGCGGCGCCTCCTCGCCCGGCTTGGGCCACAGATAGTCGACGAACCCGTGCCCGCTGTTGCGAACCGCAGCGATCATGTCCTTGAAGATCAGCTTGCCGTTGGCGTCCTTGAGTGCCGACAGGTCCTTGCCGTTGAGTTCGGGTTTGGCCGCGTGCATGACCATGACCTGGTTCATGTCGTTGATCCAGAAGTACTCGCCATCGCCGTAGCGCATGGCTGCTACCGCAGCCGCGGCCTGGGCCTTGGCATCGTTCATGCTGATCTGGCCTTTTTCGGCCAGGGCATGGAAGTGGGCGACGGTCGCATGTGCCGTTTCGGTCAGGCGCTCGATACTGCTGCGCCGCTCGACGGTCAGCAGCTCGTCCAGCGATCGCAAGGCGCCTGCAGAGACCACGGCCAGCGACACCAGCGCCACCAGTGCCAGCACGAACAAGCGTACCGACAGTTTCATTCGGTTGAAGAGTTGCATTTTTGTCCCCCGTTGCCCCGCTTAAGTTATAAGACCCATAACGTCTCCCGCGTGGACAACTTGAGGCGCCACCACCCCACGCCACCGCCAGGACTCCCCCATGGAAAAGCCCTATTCACCTGCTTGCGAACGCAACCGCGACGCCATCCGCGCGGTCCTCGAAACCCACTTTGCCGACCGTCGCCATGTCCTCGAGATCGGCAGCGGCACCGGCCAGCACGCGGTGCATTTTGCCGCTGCCCTGCCGGCGCTGACCTGGCAGTGCTCCGACCGCACACCGAATCTGCCCGGCATCCGGATGTGGCTGGACGAGGCCGCCCTGCCCAACACCCCGCCGCCGCTCACCCTCGACGTCAATGGCCCCTGGCCGGCGCAGCGCTTTGACGCGGTCTATTCCGCCAACACCCTCCACATCATGGCGTGGGCCGAGGTCGAACGCCTCTTCGCACGGCTCCCGGCCGTGCTCACCGACCAGGCCCGCGTGCTCATCTACGGCCCGTTCCGCATTGGCGGGCGCCATACCAGCGACAGCAACGCCGCCTTCGACGCCAGCCTGCGCGCCGAGGCGGCGCACATGGGCATCCGCGACCTGGAAGCGGTCAATGCCCTGGCCGAGGCCGCCGGCCTGCGCCACCTGGCCGACATCCCCATGCCGGCCAACAATCGCTGCCAGCTGTGGCAAACGATCTGAGCAAGGCTTGGTTCACATCAAGGTCCGGCACAACGGATGCGGTTAGCCTCGGCTGATCTGTTGACCACAACTACAAGACAGAACCATGACCCCAACCCTCGCACCCGCGGCCAACGAGCCGCAAGTGGCGCCTCCGGGCGACCTCGCCATCTGGTTTTTCATCCTCGCCGAACTGCTGGCCTTCGCGGTGTTCTTTGCCGCCTATGCCTTCGCTCGCGCCAAGAACCCGGCGCTGTTCGACGAAATGCAGCTGACCCTCAACCGCGACGCCGGCGCCGTCAACACCTTGCTGCTGATCTCCGCCAGCTGGTGCGTTGCGCGTGGCGTGCATGCCGTGGTGGCCAACAACGACAGTGCCCGCGCCAGCCGCTGGCTGCTCGGCGGCCTGGCCGGCGGCGCCGGCTTCCTGGTGGTGAAGCTGTTTGAATATGCGCATGTGTTCGGCGAGGGCATCACGCTGTCGACCAACACCTTCTACATGTTCTACATCTCGCTTACCTTCTTTCACTTCATGCACGTGATCCTCGGCATGGTGATCCTCACGGTGCTCTGGGCGCAGACCCGCAAGGGGCTGTACACGCCCACCAGCGCCAACGGGCTGGAGAGCGGCGCGGCCTACTGGCACATGGTCGATCTGGTGTGGATCGTCCTGTTCCCGCTGGTCTACGTGATGCGCTGAGGAGCCGACATGAACCCGATCATCCCCGCCCGCAAGCTCGACCTCGCCTTCGCCATCCTCGTCGTCGCCACGATCATCACCTGGCTCATCGGCGAATGGTGGGAGGGCCACGATGTGCTGCTGCCCGTCATGGCCGGCATGCTCACGCTCACCTTCATCAAGTGCCGTTTCGTCATCCTCGATTTCATGGCTTTGCGTCCCGTCAAATTCTTCTGGCGCGGCGTCGTGATAGGGTGGGTGCTACTCGTGCTGGGGCTGATCACCCTCGCCTACCTGATCAGCCTGCCCTGATACGCCTCACAGAGAACGCCCAACGATGGATACCCGCGTGAACACCGATCTGCCGTTCTACGAAGCCTCCGGCAACGAAATCGAACTTTTCGAGCACGCCTGGAAGAACCGCCTGCCCCTGCTCATCAAGGGCCCGACCGGGGTCGGCAAGACGCGCTTCGTGGCCCACATGGCCGCCCGCCTCGGCCTGCCGCTGTACACCGTGGCCTGTCATGACGACCTCACCGCCGCCGACCTGGTCGGCCGCCACCTCATCGGTGACGGCGAAACCGTGTGGTGCGACGGCCCGCTGACCCGCGCCGTGCGCGAGGGCGGCATCTGCTATCTCGATGAAGTGGTCGAGGCGCGCAAGGACACCACCGTGGTGCTCCACCCGCTGGCCGACGACCGCCGCGTGCTGCCCATCGACCGCACCGGCGAAACACTCGAGGCGCCCCCGGGCTTCATGCTGGTGATCAGCTACAACCCCGGCTACCAGAACTTCCTCAAGGGCCTCAAGCCCTCGACCCGCCAGCGCTTTGTCAGCCTGCGCTTTGACTTCCCCTCTGCCGAGCGCGAGCAAAGCGTGCTGGTCGGCGAAGCCGGCTGCGACCCGATGCTCGCCACCCAGCTGGTCAACATCGGCCGCAGCCTGCGCGCGCTCAAGGATGTCGACCTCGAAGAAGTCGTCTCCACCCGCTTGCTGGTCTACGCCGCCACGCTGATCCGCGAAGGGCTCGACCCCGTCGAAGCCTGCCGCGCCACCATCGTCGAGAGCCTGACCGACGACACCGAGACCGGCGAAGCCCTGATGGAAGTCGTCTCGGCCACCTTCGGCCGCTGATTCTTCGCCGGCAGGCCGCGCGCCTGCTAGGCTTGAAGCATCCTCCCACGACAAGCGAGACACGCCATGGACCCCACCTCCGAGGCCGTCGCCGAAGAAAGCCAGGCACTGGCCGTCGCCGCCGAGTCGCTCTACCTGGTCAACCTCATGATCGTGCCGGGGGTGGGCTTTCTCGGCATCGCCTGGCTGTGGTTCACCAAGCGCAAGCAGGCCGGGGCACTGGCCCGCTGCCATCTCGACCAGGTCTTCTTCGCCAGCCTGTGGGCCGGCCTGCTGCTGATCGTCGCCAACGCCGCGATCATCCTGCTCGGCGGCTACGACTCGCCCAACACCTGGGTCATCGCCATTCTCTACTTCACCACCTGCCACACCACGCTGATCTTCTTCGGCGCCATCGGCCTCGCCCGGGCGCTGGCCGGCAAGCCGTACCGGTTCCCGCTGATCGGCCGTCCCTGCGATGCCTGATCAGCAATACCACCCCCACGCTCGCGATGCTCGCTGCCCCCCGGGGGGGCTGCTCAGTGCCTTGGGGCGGCCCGGCGGCACTGAGGGCCCGCACCGCGTCATCCCGATCCTGCCGGCCAGCGCAACCGCGCCCGATGGTGGCCGCCAGCGCGCCCGGCTGTGGGCGCAGGTGGGCTTCTTCGTGCTGTTTGTGCTGGCCCCGGTGTTCGACCTGCTGCGCTACGACCTGGTCGCCGGCCACGCCTGGTTCCTCGGCATGGAGTGGCGGGTCGGGCTGGCCGATTACAGCGCCGGGCAGATCGGCCTCGGGCAGTTGTGGATCAACATCGGCCTCAAGATCTTCCTGCCCATCCTCGGCGCCGGCGCCGCACTGATCTGGGTGTCCTGGAAATGGGGCCGACTCTACTGCGGCTGGCTGTGCCCGCACTTTTCGGTGGTCGAGACCATCAACCAGCTCATGCGCCGCGCCACCGCCAAACCCAGCCTCTGGGAAAAACGCGCCCTGCCCACCCGCGAACCCGACGGCAGCACATGGCGCGCCGACCCGCGCTGGTGGTTCATCACCGTGCCGCTGGCCATCGGCTTTGCCTTTGTCTGGGCCGTGGTGCTGCTCACCTACCTGCTGCCGCCCTTCGAGGTGTACGGCAATCTGCTCGCCGGCACACCCACGCGCAACCAGTTCATCTTCATCACCGCCGGCACCGTGGTGCTGTCCGCCGAGTTTCTCTTCGCGCGGCACCTGTTCTGCCGCTTCGCCTGCGCCGTCGGCCTGTTCCAGTCGCTGGCCTGGATGGGCAATCGCGACGCCATGGTGGTCGGCTTCGAACGCCAGCGCGGCGCCGACTGCAATGACTGCTACTCGGCCTGCGACCATGTCTGCCCGATGCGCCTCAAGCCGCGCAACATCAAGCGCCAGATGTTCACATGCACCCAGTGCGCGCAGTGTGTCAGCGCCTGTGAGACCACGCAGAAAGACAACCCCAACGGCCCGCTGCTGTCCTGGGTCAGCGGCGAAGCCGCACGACAAAACGAAGCCGGCCTGCGTGCCGGCGGCAAGGTAAGGCTCTAATGGAAGAATACGTCGGCGACCTCTGGCACAAGTTCATCACCCGTAGCGCCCGGCGCGACTACCCGGATGCCATCGTGCACCTGGAAGAGATCGAGAAGACCGCCGGCGTGCTGTTTCGCGCCCTCGGCGGCGACCCCGGCCTGCGCGTAGCCGCCGCGGCCGAAGTCGAGCACGGCGGCCGCCGCCGCTGGCTGGCGCGCATCGCCCATGTCGAAGACCGCGTCGCCCATGCCACCCGCGACGCCGAAACCCTCAGCCTGCCGCCCAGCCTGTCGCTGTTTCCCGAACGCGCCGCCAATCGTGACCTCTACCTGTGGCTGATCGCCCAGGCCGCCGCCACCGGTCGCGCCAGTGGCGACTGGCTGGTCGCCAACCAGCAGGCCACGCTGTTTACGCTGCAACGCTACCCGGGCTTCGAGGCGCGCTACCGGCGCCTCGTCGACGCCTGCCTGGCGCTGCGCATCCCGCCCGAAAAGCTGCCCAAGGACGAAGCCGCGGTCGAAACCGCCATCCGCCAGGCGCTGCATGAACCCGGCAGCGTCGGCCCGCTGCCCGCCAGCCGCCGCCCGCCGCAGCCGGTGCCGATGTGGCTCTATCCCTCGCCTGCGCAGATCGACCGCCGCACCCGTCCCGACGACGCCGCGAACACCGCGCAGGATCCGGACGACGAGTACGGCAAGACCGTCGACGCCGCCCAGCAGCGCCAGCAGGCCACGCGCGAAGACATGCCCGACGGCAAGGACGGCTTCATCCTGCCCTTCCGCGCCGAAAGCCTCGTTTCCTGGGCCGAGTATGTGAAGGTCAATCGCGGCCTCGACGAAGACCCCGAAGAAGACGCCGCCAAGGCCGCGCCCGACATGGACAAGCTCGCCATCGCCCGCGACGGCAAGACCCTCGCCTCGCGCGTGCGCTTCGACCTCGACCTGCCCTCGGCCGCCGCCGACGACATCCCCCTGCAAAGCGGCATCCTGCTGCCCGAGTGGGACTGGAAAAAGCGCACCCTCAAGAAAGACCAGTGCCGTCTCGATCTGCTCGACGCCCGCGACGCCCCGCCCATCGACGTCCCCGAGCGCCTGCGCAAGCCGGTGCGCAAGGTCCGACAGCAACTCGAAGCCCTCGCCCCCTCGCGCCGTTGGTTCAAGAACCAGCCCGACGGCTCGGAGCTGGACGTGGACGCCTGCGTGCGCACCTGGTCCGACCGCCGTGCCGGCCACACCGACAACGCCTTCGGCAACTACCTCAAGCTGGAGCGCCACGAGCGCGACATGGCCTGCCTGGTGCTGGCCGACCTGTCGCTGTCGACCGATGCCTGGGTCAGCGACCACGCCCGCGTCATCGACGTGATCCGCGACAGCCTCACCCTGTTCTCCGAGGCGCTCGGCGCCACCGGCGACAGTTTCGCGCTATACGGCTTCTCCAGCCTGCGGCGCGAGAACATCCGCTTCCATCAGATCAAGACCTTCGAAGAAAAGCATGGCCCCGCCACGCTCGGCCGTATCGCCGCGCTCAAGCCCGGCTACTACACCCGCATGGGCGCCGCCATCCGCTACGCCAGCCGCATCCTCGAGAAACAGCCCAACGCCCTGCGCCTGATGCTGATCCTCTCCGACGGCAAGCCCAACGACCTCGACCAGTACGACAGCCGCTACGGCATCGAGGACACCCGCATGAGCCTGATCGAAGCCCGCAACGCCGGCCTCAAGCCCTTCTGCGTCACCATCGACAAGGAAGGCGAAGGCTACCTGCCCCACCTCTTCGGCCCCGCCGGCTTCACTGTCATTCGCAAGCCCGAGGAACTGCCGTCCCGGCTGCCGATGCTGTACGCACAACTGACGGCGATGTAGGAACGTCATGGATGTCGCCCGGCCGAGCGCAGCGACGCCGGGACCGGCCTTGCCGGCCGGGCATGTTGTCCCCGACGTCCGACCTGCGGCCCTCGACCGGGCGACCGTGGCGGCCGCAAAAACAACGCAACTGCCCCGCCCGCTATCCGACCCGCATCCGGGCCCTACAGCCGCGAAATCACCCGCACCGGCACCTCTCGGTAATCCTCGAAGCCCATGCGCAGATAGAGTCCGTGCGCCGTCGCGTTATCGCTCATCACATGCAGGAACGGCGTCTCGCCGCGCTGCATCTGGCGACGGATCAGCGCCAGCATCAGCCGCCGCGCCATGCCCCGGGCCTGAAAATCGGGATGAGTGCACACGCCGCTGATCTCGTGAAACGATCCGGCCTGCATGCGCTCGCCCGCCATTGCCACCAGCCGGCCGTCCTCGAAGCAGCCCAGATACTCGCCCAGCTCGATCGTACGCGGGCCGAACGGCCCGGGCTGGGTCAGCTGCGCCAGCGCCGTTGCCTGTGGCGCATCGGCGGCCGTCAGTGGCGCCATGCCAGGCGTGGCATCATCCTCGGGCAGATCACCGGCCCACACCATGCGGAACATGCGGGTCTCCGCCTCCAGCCGCCAGCCGGCCGACACCACGCCCGACCAGTCGGCGCAGTAGAAATGATCGCCCGATGCGCAGAACCCAGCCAGGGCCGCCAGATCCGGTTGGTCCATATCGGCAAACGCGATGATCGGCGAGAAACCTGGTGCATAGCGGCGAACTGTCGCCGTGCCCACCGAAAACCGCGCATGCGGGCCCGACAACGTGTGCCACGAGATATTGTCAAGAAGCTCGTTCATAAGGGTTCCCTAAACACTCACCCGGTTCCGTCACTCGCGCAGCCAGCCCAACGCCACCAGAAACGCCCCGACGCGTCGGTTGGTGGCATCAAAATACTGCCGGTCGTCCTCGCGCAGATTGAAGAAACCATGACGCGCCCCTTCATACAAGGCCAATTCACAACGTCCGCCGCGGACACTCACTCCATCGCAAAACGCCTGTGCCGTTGCCACCGACACCTCGCGATCCTCGGTGCCGAGCAGGATCAGGCCCGGCGGCACCGCGGCATCGACCTGCTGCAATGGCGACACCGACTGCCAGTACGCTGCCACCAGATGGTGGTCCGGCTTGCCTGGCGACAGGTCGAGCATCGGGTTGTACAGCACCAGCGCCGCTGGTCGATCAGTGGCCGGTATCGCCACGCCCAACATCGCCGCCAGATGCCCGCCCGACGATCCACCCCCCACGGCGATCCGGATCGGATCGATCCCCAAGCCCTCGGCGTGGTCCCGAAGGTAGGCAAACGCCGCCCGGGCATCCTGCACCGCCGCCCGCGGATCGGTGCCATGGCGCGAGGCGATGCGGTACTCGGCGCTCACGCAGGTGAGCCCGTGTTGCGCGAAATGGCGGCACTGCGGAAAAAACGCGTCCGGGCTTCCGTACTGCCACGCCCCGCCATGAAACAGTAAGAGCGCCGGATGCCCCGCCGCCGGCCTTGGCCCCTTGGCCTCGAACACGTGCAGATGCAGATCATGGCCGTCGATAGAACGGTAGACCATCACCCGGTCCGGCCCGTTCAGCCAGGCGGCCAGCCGCTTCACCACGGCCGGCCCGAGGGCGAGCGACAGCCCGAGCGCCAGCCCGGCCAGGAAATAGAGCAGTTTGTGGTCGGACATGAAAGCAAGCCAGACGGACGTTGAACACAGCGCCAGGGGAATCGCTACCGTCTCCGGGCACGCGCGATCTCGAATGCCGTCGAGTCTAGTGGATGCGGGCGTTTTGCGCATGGCCGGGCGGGCGCACGGGTTCCGTAATTTCTGTCTTGACAGAAATTACGGAACCGCGCAGCATCACGCCCATGGAACTCAAACCCGTCGCACAACGCTTCGTCCTGCACTGGGGCGAGATGGGCTCCCGCTGGGGGGTCAATCGCTCCGTCGCGCAGATCCACGCCCTGCTCTACCTCGTCGGACGCCCCATGCATGCCGAGGAGATCCAGGAAACCCTGGGCATCGCCCGCTCCAACGTCAGCAACAGCCTCAAGGAGTTGCAGAGCTGGGAGCTGGTTCGGCTGTGTCATGTGCTGGGCGACCGGCGCGATCATTTCGACACCTCGGCCGATGTGTGGGAGCTGTTCCGCACCATCGTGCTCGGCCGCAAGCGCCGCGAGATCGACCCGACGCTCGAAGTCCTGCGCGACTGCCTGGCCAGCCCGGATCTGGCCCTGGAAGATGCCGCCGCCCGCAAGCGCATCGAAGACACCCTGGTGCTGATGCAGACGCTGACCGGCTGGAGCGAGGAGATGCTGCGCCTCAAACCCGACACGCTGATGAAGATCATGAAACTCGGCGCCAAGATCCAGAACCTGGTGCGCAAGGGCTGACATGTGCAAGCGCGCCTTCATGCTCCTGCTCGCGGTGGCGATGGCACCGGCCATGGCCGGGCAACTTCGCCCCTTTGCCAGCGACGGCTGCAGTGCCTTCCCCGACGGCACCCCGGCGCAACGCGAGCGATGGCTGGGCTGCTGCCGGGCGCACGATCTGGCCTATTGGCAAGGCGGCACGGCCGAGCAGCGAGGCGCCGCAGACGAGGCGCTGCGCCAGTGCGTGGCCGATGTCGGCGAACCCGCGGTGGCGGCGCTGATGCTCGCCGGCGTGCGCGTGGGTGGCACGCCGTTCGCGCCAACGCCGTTCCGCTGGGGCTATGGCTGGCCGTTCGGCCGCGGCTACCAGGCCTTGAACGAATCGGAGAAAGCGCAGGTGAAGGCCTTGCTGCCAGGCGACGCACCGGCGCATTGAGCTACGAAGCGCTACGCGGAGGGTCATGCCCTCTTTTTTTTTAAGGCACTTATTTCTGTTTATACAGAAATTACTGCAACACAAGCCACAACAAGGAGTCCCGATCATGCCTCAGCCACACCCCGAACTCACCCTCCTCTATGACGGCTCCTGCCCGATCTGCCTGGGCGAAATGGAAGCCCTGCGCCAGCGCGACACGCACGGCCGCCTGGCCGGCATCGATGTCTCGGCGCTGCCTGCCGGCGCGTCCGTGCTCGGCGTCACCCGCGAAGCGGCCATGCAGGCCATGACCGGGGTCCATGCCGACGGCCGCGTCATCCGCGGCGTCGAGGTGTTCCGCCGAAGCTATGCCCTCGTCAGCGTGACCTGGGTCGCCACGATCACCCGCCTGCCACTCGTCGCGCCCGTGCTCGAAGGCCTCTACCCGGTGTTTGCCCGGCATCGTCAGCGCCTGCCGAACTGGCTGGTCCGCTGCCTGTTTGGCCGGGCACTCGAACGTGCTCGCCGCCACTGCCGCGGCACCTGCCCGCGCCCCTGAGGAGAACGCAAGATGCACATTCTGCTATGTGGTGCGGGCGGCTTCATCGGCCGCGCTCTCGAACAAGCCTTGCGCGCCGCGGGGCATACCGTGCGCCGCGGCGTGCGCCGGGCGGCCCGGCCGGACGATGTGGCGATGGATTTTCAGCACGACATCACGGCCGACCGCTGGCGCCCCCGCCTGGCCGGCATCGATGCGGTCATCAACGCCGTCGGCATCCTCAATCCACGACACGACGCTACCTTCGAGGCCGTGCATCATGCCGCACCGGCGGCCTTGTTCGCGGCCTGTGCCGACGCCGGCGTGACACGGGTGATCCAGATCTCCGCTCTGGGCGCCGCGCCGGGCGCAGCCACGGCGTATCTGGCCAGCAAGGGCAGCGCCGACGCGGTCCTGGCCAGCTTGCCCCTGCGCGCCACGGTCGTGCGCCCATCGCTGGTGTTCGGGCCGGGCGGCACCAGCAGCCGCTTCTTTCTCGCCCTGGCCAGCCTGCCGGTCGTGGCGCTGCCCGGGCGCGGCCAGCAGCGGGTGCAGCCGGTGCATGTGACGGATCTGGCCGAAGCGGTGGTGCGCCTGCTCGCCGACCCGGCCCCACCCGCAACGCTGGACGTGGTCGGCCCTCGCCCGGTGAGCTACGCCGACATGCTGCGCCACTACCGACGCGGCCTCGGGCTGCCGCCGGCGATATCGCTCTCGGTACCGATGCCGCTGATCCGCGCGCTGGCGCCGCTCGGCCGCCATCTGCCCGGCGCCGTGTTCAGCCCCGACACGGTGCACATGCTCGAACAAGGCAGCACCGCCAGCGCCGCGCCGCTCACCGCGCTGCTCGGACACGCTCCGCGCGACATCGATCAGTTCGTGACTACCGACGATCCGGACGCGCGCCGCATTCGCCAGCGGCTGGACACATGGGCGATCCGCGTGGTTCTCGCAGCCGTCTGGCTGGGCAGCGCCCTGGCCTCGGTAGCACTGGTCGGGCCGCCCGACGGCTTCGCCCTCGCCGCCCGCGCCGGCATCCCGGCCGCGTTGCTGGCACCGGCGCTGTATGGCGGCGCCGCGCTCGACGCCGTGCTCGGTGTGCTCACCCTGTGGCGCCCCACCCAAGGCCTGTGGCGCACCCAACTGATCGTCGTGCTCGGCTACAGCGCCTTCCTCAGCGTGCAGTGGCCAGCCCTGTGGCTGCACCCCTTCGGTCCGCTGCTCAAGAACCTGCCTGTCGTGTTGCTGCTGCTGGCCCTGTTCAACCGGCAGGACGAACAAGGAGAACGCGCATGAACACCTACCTGCTGATCAAGCTCGTGCACATCCTGTCGTCGGTGGCCCTGGTCGGCACCGGCTTCGGCACGGCCTTCTATCTGTACCGCGCCAATCGCAGCACGAGCCTCGAGGCGCGCGTGGTGGTGGCGCGCAACGTGGTGCTGGCCGACTGGCTGTTCACCACCCCGGCGGTGATTCTCCAGCCCGCCACCGGCCTCTGGCTGGCCCACCTGGCAGGCTGGCCGCTGAGCACCCCGTGGATCGCGCTCAGTATCGGTCTGTACCTGTTTGCCGGCCTGTGCTGGCTCCCCGTGGTGTGGCTGCAGATCCGCATGCACCGACTCGCCGAGGCCGCGCTCGACGCCGGCCGGCCGCTGCCCGCGCAATACCGCGCGATGGCGCGCTGGTGGGAGGGGCTGGGCTACCCGGCCTTCGCCGCCATGGCCGGCGTGTTCGCGCTGATGGTGCTCAAGCCCGCGCTCTGACGCACCGCCCCCTCACCCCGCCTGCCGGACATCGCTCCACGCGACGCCGGTCAGGCGCCGGAGCTGCTCGGGGCTGAGGGCAAACACCGAAAACGGCGTCCCGGCCGCGGCCCAGACGATGTCGAAGCGCTGCAGATCTTCGTCGAGCAGCAGCTTGACCGGCTGCGCATGACCGAGCGGGGCCACCCCACCGATCGCGTAGCCCGTGGCCGCTCGGACAAAATCCGCATCGGCCCGCGCCAGCGCCTCACCCACCGCCGCGGCCACCTTGGCTTCGCAAACCCGGTTGTCGCCGCTGGCCACCACGACCACCGCCTGACCGCTGGTCTTGCCGCGGAACACGATGGACTTGGCGATCTCGGCCACCGAGCAACCGATGGCCGCGGCGGCTTCGGCGCTGGTACGGGTGGGTTGTTCGAACTCGACAACCTGGGTGTCGATGCCGGCATCGCTAAGCCGTTGCGCGGTGCGCAGCGCGGTGGGGTGTTGGGCGGGTTTCATGGACGCATCTCTGGGTGGGAGCCTTTGCCGGACGGTATTGCATCGCTTTGCTGCAAGGTCGCGCAACACCGATGGCGGACCGGTGACGAGAATGAGTGCCGCCGTTGCCGGCAGGTACCCCATCCCCTTCTGTCGTGTCGCGGTGTCGAAACCGCCCCGCCCCTCTCCATCACTGCTTGGCGAACAAATTTCTGATATCGGCAAACGCTTTGAACTCCAGCGCATTGCCCGACGGATCGAGAAAGAACATGGTGGCCTGCTCGCCGGGCAGACCGGCGAAGCGGATGTGCGGCTCGATGATGAAGCGCACGCCGGCCGCCTTGAGCCGCGCGGCCAGGGTGTTGAAATCGACCATGTCGAGCACCACACCGAAATGCGGCACCGGCACGTCGTCACCGTCGACCGCGTTGCTCGCCTGCCGGCCACTTCGGCCAGGGGCGAGATGGGCAACAATCTGGTGGCCGTAAAGGTCGAAATCGATCCAGTGATCGGAGCTGCGCCCCTCGGAGCAGCCGAGCACCTCGCCGTAGAAATGGCGCGAGGCGTCGAGATCATCGACGGGAAAGGCAAGGTGAAACGGTTGGATGGCCATGAGGAATCTCCGCGTGGGGGCTTCATTGTGCGCCTGTGGCGGCGGCAATTTGAAGCGCGGGCGGAATCCCTAAGCGGCGACCAGATGCCGCCGCAACCAACCGCTGATGGCATCCACCACCAGCGACAGCCCCAGCATGGCGACGATCAGGGTGGCGGCCTGGGCCTCCTGGAACAGCGACAGCGCGTAGTAGAGCTGCGCGCCGAGGCCGCCGGCGCCGACGAAGCCGAGAATGGCGGCCATACGGATGTTCATCTCCCAGCGATACAGCCCGTAGGCCACCCACTGCGGCGACACCGCCGGCAAGGTGCCGTAGAGGAAAGCGGCCACCGCGCCGCTGCCCGCGCCACGCAGGGCCGCCTCGGGGGCGGCCGGGGCGTTCTCCAGCGCTTCGGCATAGAGCCGGCCGAGCACGCCGGTGGTGTGCAGGGCCAGCGCCAGCGTGCCGGCAAACGGGCCGAGCCCGGCGGCGAGGACGGTGAGCGTGGCCCACACCAGTTCGGGCACCGAACGCAGCAGGTTGAGGCAGAAGCGCGCCGCCGCCTGGCCGGGTCGGCCGAGGCGGCCGCTGGCCGGCAGCGCGAGCAGCACGCCGCCGATCACGGCCAGCAAGGTGCCGATGAGCGAGATGGCCAGGGTCTCGATGGCGCCCTGCCCCACCTTGGCGAGAAAGGCCGGCGAGGTATCGGGCGCGGCGAAGCGGCGCAGAAAGCCGAGCAACTCGCCGAGGCTGTCCGAGCCTTCGGCAAAGGCGGTCACCAGATCGAGCCGCGACACGCTGGCGAGCACCGCCACCAGCACGCCGGCCGAGATGAGCAAACCGCGGCGCGGCATGCGCTCGCTGGCCATCAGCGCACCTGCCGGCGCAGCCAGGCGCTCAGGGCATCGGCCGCCATCACCAGCAACAAAAAGGTGATCAGGATGCTGCAGGCTTCGCCGCCGTTGAGCATCTTCATCGACTGGTCCATCAGCTGCCCGAGCCCGCCGGCGCCGACGAAACCCATCACTACCGAGGCGCGCACCGCGCATTCCCAGCGATAGACGGTGTAGGACATCAGCTCGTCCGAGGCCACTGGCAGCAGGCCGTAGCCGAGCGCACCGAGCCGGCCGCTGCCGGCGGCGAGCAAGGCGCGGGCGGGCGTCAGATCGGTGGACTCGAGAATTTCGGCATACACCTTGGCGAGCATGCCGCCGTAGGTGATGGCCAGCGCGGCCACGCCGGCGGCTGGGCCGAGGCCGAAGATGCGCACGAACACCAGCGCCCACACCAGCTCCGGCACGCCGCGCAGCACCAGCGTGAGGCCACGGGCGCACAGGCGGACGACTTCGGAGGCCGGCCGCAAACGGCCGTCGAGCCGACCGATCGACAGGCTGCGCGTGGCCAGCAGCGCCAGCGGCACGGCGATCAGCAGCGCCAGGGCGATGCCGACGGTGGCGATGGCCAGGGTGTCGAGCGTGGCGGCGGCCAGCAGGCCGAGGAAATCGGCGTCGGTGGCCGGCGGCAGAAAGGTGCTGAGAAAACCGCCGAGCGTGGCGAGGTTGCCCGGCGCGAACAGCACGGCCGGATTGAATTCGGCGATCTGCAGCAAGGGCCACAGCACGCACAGGCCGAGCACCAGCGCCGTAGCCCGACCGCGCGCGGCCGGATCGCGCACCACGGCATTCATGCGCAGCGCGTCAGCCGTGTGCGGGGTGCGGGCTCGGCGGCCTCGGCCGCGTCGCCGACGGGGGCGCCGGCATACAAGGCGTCGATCTCCGCGAGGCCGACCTGCGCCGCGGGCCGATCAAAGACCACGCGGCCATCGCGCAGACCGATCACTCGGGCAAACTCCGACAGCGCCAGATCGACCGCATGCAGGCTGGCGATGAGGGTCACGCCGCGGCGCCGGGCGTCATCGTTGAGCGCCACCGCCACCGAGCGGGCCAGCGCCGGGTCGAGGGCGGACACTGGCTCGTCGGCCAGCACGAGTTTTGGTTGCTGATACAGCAGGCGGGCTAGGGCAACGCGTTGCAACTGGCCACCGGAGAGCTGGTCGCAGCGGTCGAACAGGCGCTCGGCCAGGCCCAGCGGTTCGAGCGCGGCGCGGGCACCGGCGATATCCAGCGGGTAGACCAACGAGGCCATGGCGCGCCACAGCGGCCATTGCCCCAGCCGCCCGGCCAGCACAGCGGTGACGACACGCTGGCGCGGCGGGATTGGCGGGGCCTGATGCATCTTGCCGATACGCGCGCGCAGGCTTTGCAGCGCACGGCCGCTCAAGGCCCAGGGATCGACGCCGTCGACCCGCACGTGCCCCGTCGTCGGCCGCAGGCTGGCGCCGATCACGCGCAGCAAGGTGGTCTTGCCGGCGCCGGAGGGGCCGATCAGCGCCACCCGCTCGCCGGGCGCGATCGACAGGTCAATCCCGTCAAGCGCGCGCCGGCCGTCGGCATAGGCCACGCTGAGTGCGGCGAGCGAGATCACGTCGCTTACTTGAGCAGGCCGGCGGCGCGGGCAGCGGATTCGATGCCGTCGTAGTTGGCCGGTTCGGTCGGGATGAAGCGCGCGGCGCGTTGCAGATCGAGGATGGCCTTGTGCTCGGCGTTTGCCGGGTCAAGCGCCAGGAAGGCGGCCCGGATCTTGGCCTGCAGGCCGACGTCGAGATCGCCACGCACCGTCCAGTTGTAGTCGAAGTACGGTGGCGTGGTGGCAAACACACGCACCTTGGCGGTATCGACCTTGCCGCTGGCCACGAGCTTGTCCCACACCGAGGCGTTGAGCGCGCCGGCGTCGACCTTGCCGGCGGCGACGAAGGCGGCGGTGGCGTCATGGGCGCCGGAGAAAGCCACGTTGGCAAAATCGGTGTCCGGCGTGATGCCTTCCTTGCCGAGGAAGAAGCGCGGCATCAGGTGGCCGGAGGTGGACGACGGCGAGCCGAAGGCAAAGCGCTTGCCCTTGAGGTCGGCAAAGGTCTTGATGTCGTCGCGGGCGGTGATGAACTTGGAGGTGAAGCGGGCGTCTTCTTCGCGCTGCACAAGCGGCACGGCGGTGCCGTTGGTGCGCAGCTTGGCCTGCACGTAGGTGAAGCCGCCCAGCCAGGCCAGGTCGACCTTGCCGGCGCCGAGCGCTTCGACCACGGCGGCGTAGTCGGTGACCGGCACGAACTTGACCGGCATGCCGAGCTGCTGCTCGAGGTACTTGCCGAGCGGCTCGAACTTGCGCTGCAGTTCGGTCGGGGATTCGTCGGGGATGGCGGACACGCGCAGGGTGTCGGCGGCGAATGCGGGAGAGGCCGGCAGCGCAAACGCGATACCGGCAGCGGTGAGCGCGCGCAGCAGGGCGCGACGCATCGACAACTGCATCATGGTGGATTCCTTGTCTTCAACCGTCGGGGCGCGATCCATCACACCTCGACTTACATCGACACCGTAGTGCCCGGGCAGCAATCAGCGGTAACTCAGACCGCGGCCGGACTATAGCTTCCGATGCGTGTCAAAACAAGGAATGCGTCGTCACGCCCCCATCTTTTCGCCCGCCGGCAGGAGGATGATCGCGGTGCGCGCGAGACGGTCATGGGCGAACTGGCGGTCGCGGTCGATCAACGCCCACCACAGGCCGGCGCCGAACAGGCACACCGACGGCCAGGCCAGCGCATAGCGCAGCAGGCCCTGGCGCCACGGCACGGGCTTGCCCTCGTCTGCCGTCACCACCCGCAGGCGCCAGGTCTGCATGGCCAGGGTCTGGCCACTGCGGCACCAGTAGTAGAGAAAGTAGGCGCCGAGCACCGCCACGATGTGTAGCCAGCTGAACCAGCCCGCCGCGGCACGCTCGAAAATCATGCTGTAGACCAGATGGGGAATGAGGTAGAGCAAGGCCAGCACGCCAACCAGCAGCAGCCCTTCATAGACCAGGGCGGCCAGGCGGCGGCGCAGGCCGGCCAGTTCAACTTGGGGGCGATCGGTCACTGACGGTCCTTGTTTTTCTTTGACTTGCTGTCCTTGCGGGCGTCCTTGCGGGCGCGGGCGCGCTCCTCGGGCGAGAGCTGCTGGTACTCCTGCCAGCGCTGCTGCAGGGCTTCTCGCTGATCGGGCGGGATCCGGCGCAAGGCACGGTACTGCCCCACGGCATGCGCCCGCTCGCTGGGCGACAGTTGCGACCAGTTGTGCATGCGCCCTTGCACACGGGCCTGCTCCTCGGGCGTGAGCTGGTCGAAGCGCTCGACCATGCGCAGCCAGCGTTCGCGGCTGGCGGGGTCGAGCTCGCGCCAGTCGTCGGCCAACGGCGCCAGGGCACGCTGCTGCGCGCGACTCAACTCGCGCCAGTCGCTGCCGGCGTGCGCCAATGCGGGCAGGCTGCTCAGGAGCGCGAGGAGGATGATTCGGCCTGCTGCAGCCATGCGCGGAATCCTTGATCCAGGTAAGCATCGATCGGCAGGTCGTCGGCCAGCAAGGCGGTTTCCACCTCGCCTTGTACGGCCTGGGTGCGTGCCGTGTTGACGTAGTCGCCGGCAAACAGCACTGCCAGCAAGAGTACCGCTGCCGCGGCGGGTTTGGCCGTGCGCCACCAGGCCATGGCGACATACGGCGAGCGCACACCGGCGAACTGACGCTCGCTGGCGGCAACGGCACGGCGCCGCGCGGCGCCCAGGGCGCCCAGCACCGCCGGATCGAGCTGGCCATTGCGCTCGCTGAGCAGGCCGGCAATGCGCCGGCCGAATTGCGCTTCGTCGTTCATAGGCTGATCCCTTTCTTGGCCAGTGCCGCGGCCAAGGTGTGGGTGGCGCGCGAACAGTGGGTCTTGACGCTGCCTTCCGAGCATCCCATGGCGGCCGCCGTTTCTGCTGTACTCATATCTTCCCAGTAACGCATCAGGAAGGCCTCGCGTTGACGTTGTGGAAGGCGTGCCAGTTCGGCCTCGATCAGCGCCAGCACCTGCTCTCGCCCCACCAGCCGCTCTGGCGAGAGGTCAAGGTTGCTGCCATCGGCCGCTTCGAGCGTATCGAGCGGGTCGCCCGCGTCGTCCTCGTCCCTGCCACCAAAACCCGACCACATCGACACCCACAGCTGGCGCACCTTCTGACGGCGCAGCATGTCACGGATCACGTTCTGCAGGATCCGCTGGAACAGCGGCGGCCATTCGTCGGGGGAGCGACCGCCGTATTTGCTGGCCAGCCGCATCATCGCCTCCTGAACCGCATCGAGGGCCGCTGCCTCGTTGCGTAGCGCAAGCATCGCGTGCCTGAAGGCATGTCGCTCCGCGCCAGCGAGAAAAACGTTCAGTTGGGTCGCAGAATCCAGGGGAAAATCCTCACGGGACAGGGGGCTTGCAGGGCGTTGTGCTACGCACAAGATAGGCCTTGACCTGTCTTGACCCGATGCGTACTGTTACGGGTTTCCCACGCAAATACAGAGAATTAGGGGCAGTAATGGTCTTGACTGGGGCGGAAATTGTAATCAGGTGCCTGCAGGAAGAAAAGGTCGACTATGTGTTCGGCTATCCTGGCGGAGCGGTACTTTTTATTTATGACGCGCTGTTCCAGCAAGAAAAGGTACGTCACGTCCTGGTGCGCCACGAGCAGGCCGCCATTCACGCGGCAGACGCCTACGCGCGCTCGACGGAGACCGTCGGCGTTGCGCTGGTGACCTCCGGCCCGGGGGCCACCAATGCCGTCACCGGCATCGCCACCGCCTACTGCGACTCGATCCCGATGGTGATCATCAGCGGCCAGGTGCCGACCGCCGCCATCGGCCAGGACGCCTTCCAGGAAGTGGACACCGTGGGCATCACCCGCCCCTGTGTGAAGCACAACTTCCTGGTCAAGGATGCAGCGGACATCGCTGCCACCATCAAGAAAGCCTTCCATCTGGCCAAGACCGGTCGTCCGGGCCCGGTGCTGGTGGACATCCCCAAGGACGTCTCCGCCCAGCGTGCCGAGTATCACTATCCGAAGTCGGTCGAGATGCGCTCGTACAACCCGGTGGTCAAGGGCCATCAGGGCCAGATCAAGAAAGCGCTCAAGCTGTTGCTCGAAGCCAAGCGCCCGATGATCTACACCGGCGGCGGTGTGATCCTGTCCGACGCGGCCGCACCGCTGACCCGCCTGGTGCGCAAGCTGGGCATGCCGATCACCAACACCCTGATGGGTCTGGGCGGCTATCCGGCCACCGACAAGCAGTACCTCGGCATGCCGGGCATGCATGGCACCTATGAAGCCAACATGTCGATGCACTTCTCCGACGTGCTGCTGGCCATCGGCGCGCGCTTTGACGACCGCGTGATCGGCGACCCGAATCACTTCGCCGCCGAGCCGCGCAAGATCATCCACATTGATATCGACCCCTCCTCCATCTCCAAGCGGGTGAAGGTCGACGTGCCCATCGTCGGCGACGTCAAGGAAGTGCTCGAAGAGCTCACCCGCCTGCTCGACGAGAGCAAGCACGAGCAGGACACCGCGTCGCTGGCCACCTGGTGGCGCCAGATCGACGAGTGGCGCAGCCGCGACTGCATGAAGTACAAGAACTCGGACGAGATCATCAAGCCGCAGTACGTGATCGAAAAACTGTGGGAAGTGACCGGTGGCGACGCCTTCATCACTTCCGACGTCGGCCAGCACCAGATGTGGGCGGCGCAGTACTACAAGTTCGACAAGCCGCGCCGCTGGCTCAACTCCGGCGGTCTGGGCACCATGGGCGTGGGCATGCCCTACGCCATGGGCGCCCAGCTAGCCCACCCCGACGCGCAGGTTGCCTGCGTGACCGGCGAGGCCTCGATCCAGATGAACATCCAGGAGCTGTCGACCTGCAAGCAGTTCCGCCTGCCGATCAAGATCTGCAACCTGAACAACCGCTATCTGGGCATGGTGCGCCAGTGGCAGGAGCTGTTCCACGGCGGCCGCTACGCCGAGTCCTACATGGATTCGCTGCCCGACTTCGCCAAGCTGGCCGAGTCTTACGGCCACATCGGCATCCGGGTGGACCGGCCGGCCGACGTCGAGGGCGCGCTGCGCGAGGCCTTCTCCCGCAAGAAAGATCTCGTGTTCCTGGACTTCCAGATCGACCAGACGGAAAACGTCTACCCGATGGTCCAGGGCGGCAAGGGGCTGACCGAGATGATCCTCTCCGCCGAGGATCTGTAACGCGGCTTGATCCCTGCGGGGCCCGGCGTCCACCCACGCCGGGCCGTCGCCAGCCCTGACCGGGGCCGGCGACAGCGGATGCCGGCCACCGGCAGTCCGTATCGCAAGGCAAGCGGCTCTTCAACACTCTCCCAACGAGGGAACACCATGCGTCACGTCATCGCACTGTTGATCGAGAACGAATCGGGCGCCCTGTCACGGGTCTCCGGCCTGTTCTCGGCACGCGGCTACAACATCGAGTCGCTCACCGTCGCGCCCACCGAGGATGCCTCGCTGTCGCGCATGACCATCGTCACCACCGGCTCGGACGACATCATCGAGCAGATCACCAAGCAGCTGAACAAGCTGGTCGATGTGGTCAAGGTGGTGGATATTTCCGAGTCCGCCCACATCGAGCGCGAACTCATGCTCATCAAGGTCCGTGCCACCGGCAAGGATCGCGAAGAGATGAAGCGCATGGCCGACATCTTCCGCGGCCGCATCATCGACGCCACCGAATCGAGCTACGTCATCGAGCTGACCGGCAACCAGACCAAGCTCGACTCGTTCATCGGCGCCATCGACACCACCCTGATTCTCGAAACGGTACGCTCCGGCATCGTCGGCATTGGCCGCGGCGACCGCATCCTGAAGCTCTGACCCCGCACAGTTTTTGCGACCCCGCGGCCGGCCGGTTATCATGGCCGCCGCCAACGCGATTCCGCATCTGAAAGGACCATCATGAAAGTTTATTACGACAAGGACGCCGACCTCTCCCTGATCAAGGGCAAGAAGGTCACCATCGTCGGCTACGGCTCCCAGGGCCACGCTCACGCACAGAACCTGAACGACTCCGGCGTCAAGGTCACCGTTGCCCTGCGCAAGGGTGGCGCGTCGTGGGACAAGGCCAAGAACGCCGGCCTCAAGGTCGAAGAAATCGCCAAGGCCGTCAAGACCGCCGACGTGGTCATGATCCTGCTGCCGGACGAGACCATCCCCGAGGTCTACAAGGCCGACGTCGAGCCGAACATCAAGAAAGGCGCCGCCCTGGCCTTCGCCCACGGCTTCAACGTGCACTACAACCAGGTCGTGCCGCGCGCCGACCTGGACGTGATCATGGTCGCCCCGAAAGGCCCCGGCCACACCGTGCGCTCCGAGTACCTCAAGGGCGGCGGCGTGCCCTCGCTGATCGCGGTGCACCAGGACGTCTCCGGCAAGGCCCGTGACATCGCCCTGTCCTACGCTGCTGCCAACGGCGGCACCAAGGGCGGCGTGATCGAGACCAACTTCCGCGAAGAGACCGAAACCGACCTGTTCGGCGAGCAGGCCGTGCTGTGCGGCGGCGCCGTCGAGCTGGTGAAGATGGGCTTCGAGACCCTGACCGAAGCCGGCTACGCCCCGGAAATGGCCTACTTCGAGTGTCTGCACGAGCTCAAGCTGATCGTCGACCTGATGTACGAAGGCGGCATCGCCAACATGAACTACTCCATCTCCAACAACGCGGAGTTCGGCGAGTACGTGACCGGCCACGAGGTGATCAACGAAGAGTCCCGTTACGCCATGCGCGAAGCGCTCAAGCGCATCCAGACCGGCGAATACGCCAAGATGTTCATCCTCGAAGGCAAGACCGGCTACCCGTCCATGACGGCCCGTCGCCGCCTCAACGCAGCCCACCCGATCGAGCAGGTCGGCGGCCAGCTGCGCGAGATGATGCCGTGGATCCTCAAGAACAAGCTGGTCGACCAGTCCAAGAACTGAGCCCGACCCCCGCTTGACCGGGCCGGAATCCTCCTCGCGGCGGATTCCGGCCCGTTTTCGTTGGAGCGCCGCCCATGTCCACGCCCTACCCACACCCCCTCATTGCCCGCGAAGGCTGGCCGTTCATCGGCATCGCCCTGGCCCTGGCCCTGATCGTCAATAGCGCGGCCGGCTGGTTTCTCGCCCTGCCCTTCTGGCTGCTCTTCCTGCTCGTACTGCAGTTCTTCCGCGATCCGCCGCGCACGATTCCCACCGGCACGCGCAAGGTGCTGTCGCCGGCCGACGGCCGCGTCATTGCCATCGAGCGCGCACGTGACCCCTACCTCGACCGCGACAGCCTGAAGATCAGTATCTACATGAACATCTTCAATGCGCATTCGAACCGCAGCCCGGTCGACGGCGAGGTCAAACAGATCTGGTACCACCCCGGGCGCTTCCTCAGCGCTGCCTTGGACAAGGCCGCGGGCGAGAACGAACGCAACGCCATGTGGCTACGCACCGCCGACGGCGACGACATCACCTGCGTACAGATCGCCGGCATCGCCGCGCGCCGCATCCTGTGCTACACCCATGAAGGTGAATCGCTGCAGCGCGGCGAGCGCTACGGTTTCATCCGCTTTGGCTCACGCATGGATGTCTACCTGCCCGTTGGCAGCAAGGCATGCGTCACCCTGGGCGACAAGGTGCTCGCCTCGTCCAGCACCCTCGCCGACCTGCCCTGAGAACTTGTGAAGAAATCGTAACGAGCAGGGCCGAGTGCAAGGCGCGAGTGAGCGAACGACGAGACATATCAGATGGATAGGCGAGGCGTGAGCGAGTGAGCAACGCAGCAATCGGCACGCGCAGTCGATTTATTCACAAGTTCTGACCCGCCCTCCGCGACGCCGCACGGGGTCGCGAGCTAGGGTAGAATCGGGCCCATTGCCCCGCTTGGCGGGCGTTTTCAAAGGCTTTCCCATGGCCGACGTGCCTCCGCGCCAACCGCTGTTCGACCCCGAGAAGCGTCGCCGCGGCATCTACATCCTGCCGAACCTGTTCACTACCGCAGCCCTGTTCGCCGGCTTCTACGCCATCGTCCAGGCCATGAACCAGCGTTTCGAGCATGCCGCCGTGGCCATCTTCATCGCCATGATCCTCGACGGGCTCGACGGCCGCATCGCGCGCCTGACCCACACCCAGAGCGCCTTCGGCGCCGAGTACGATTCGCTCTCCGACATGGTGTCCTTCGGCGCCGCACCGGCGCTCGTCGCCTACGAATGGGCGCTGCGCGGTATGGGCAAGCTGGGCTGGATCGCCGCCTTCATCTACTGCGCCGGCGCCGCCCTGCGCCTGGCCCGCTTCAACACCAACATCGACGTGGTCGACAAGCGCTACTTCCAGGGCCTGCCCAGCCCCGCGGCCGCGGCGCTGATTGCCGGCCTGGTCTGGGTCGGCATCGACAACGGCTTCAGCGGCCCGGACCTGCGCTGGGCCGCCTGCTTCTTCACCATATTCGGTGGCCTGACCATGGTCAGCAACGTGCTCTACTTCAGCGGCAAGGAATTCAACCTGCGCCGCCGGGTGCCGTTTTTTGCCGTGCTGGCGATCATGCTGGCCTTTGCGCTGGTCTCGCTCGACCCCGCCTCGGTGTTGTTCCTGCTCTTCCTCATCTATGCCGCGTCCGGCTATGTGATGCTGGTCATGCACCGCCTGGGCAAGAAAATTCCCGGCCACGAGCCGCCGACGTCCTGAGCGGGTTGTCAGCGCCTCATCAAGTGGCCTATATTCAACGACATGCCAGCCTTCGAGCCACGCCCCCTGCACGACTCGCGCGACGCCGCCCGGCGCGCGCCATGGGCGCTCGGGCTGCTGCTGCGCCCCGCGCGCTGACCACACCGACCCTTCCCACCGATTTCCACCGCCTCGCCGCCCCCGGCGGGCGACGCCCTGAATCCAGACTTCGGAACCCGACAGGAGCCGACCATGACTGACCAACTGATCGTTTTCGACACCACCTTGCGCGACGGCGAGCAAAGCCCCGGCGCGTCGATGACCCGCGACGAGAAGCTGCGCATCGCCCGCCAGCTCGAACGCATGAAGGTCAACGTGATCGAGGCCGGCTTCGCCGCCGCCTCGAACGGCGACTTCGAATCGGTGCGCGCCATCGCCGAAGTGGTCAAGGACTCCACCATCTGTTCGCTGGCCCGCGCCAACGAGAACGACATCCGTCGCTCCGGCGAGGCCATCAAACCAGCGGCGAGCGGGCGCATCCACACCTTCATCGCCACCAGCCCGATCCACATGGAGAAGAAGCTGCGCATGAGCCCCGATCAGGTGCTCGAGCAGGCGGTCAAGGCCATCGGCTGGGCGCGCGAGTACACCGACGACATCGAGTTCTCCGCCGAGGACGCCGGGCGCTCCGAAATCGACTACCTCTGTCGCATCTTCGAGGCCGTCATCAAGGCCGGCGCCACCACCATCAACGTGCCCGACACCGTCGGCTACAACGTGCCCGAGCAGTTCGCGGCGACCATCCGCACCCTGATCGAACGCGTGCCGAATTCCGACAAGGTGGTGTGGTCCGTGCATTGCCACAACGACCTCGGCCTCGCCGTGGCCAACTCGCTGGCCGCCGTGCGCGCCGGGGCGCGTCAGGTCGAGTGCACCGTCAACGGCCTCGGCGAGCGCGCCGGCAACGCCTCGCTCGAAGAAGTGGTGATGGCCGTGCGCACCCGCCGCGACATCTACCAGTGCGACACCCGCATCGACACCACCCAGATCGTGCCCGCCTCCAAGCTGGTCTCGGGCATCACCGGTTTCCCGGTGCAGCCCAACAAGGCCATCGTTGGCGCCAACGCCTTCTCGCACGAATCCGGCATTCATCAGGACGGCGTGCTCAAGCACCGCGAAACCTACGAGATCATGCGCGCCGAAGACGTCGGCTGGGGCGCCAACAAGCTGGTGCTGGGCAAGCACAGCGGCCGCAACGCCTTCCGCAGCCGCCTGATCGAGCTGGGCGCGGCGATTGAGTCCGAAGAACACCTCAACCACGCCTTTGCCCGCTTCAAGGAACTGGCCGACAAGAAGCACGAGATCTTCGACGAAGACCTGCAGGCGCTGATCTCCGATGAAGCCGTCACGCCTGAACTGGAGCACTACCGCCTGGTCGCGTCCTGCTTCCATTCCGAAACCGGCGAGACCCCGGCCGCCCGCCTGACGCTGAACGTCGGCGAGAAGGAAATCCAGGCCGAGGCCGAAGGCTCGGGGCCGGTCGACGCCGCGTTCAAGGCGATCGAGACGGTCGCCCGGAGCGGCACCGAGCTGCTGCTTTACTCGGTCAATGCCATCACCACCGGCACCGACGCCCAGGGCGAAGTGACCGTGCGCCTGTCACGCGACGGCAAGGTGGTCAATGGCCAGGGCGCCGACACCGACATCATCGTCGCCTCGGCCAAGGCCTACCTGAACGCGCTCAACAAGCTGCACGGCAAGTTCGAAAAGCTCAACCCGCAGATCTGACCGCGGGTCCGGCGCTCGCCCCGGCCGGGGCGGGCGTCACTGCGTTTTTGCCTGGCGCGACGGCGCGGTCATCCGGGCGTACCACATCATCACCACAAAGGCCGCCAGCGTCAGCGCGATCTCGATGCGCGCCAGCAGCGCCACGCCGCCGGGGTCATTCATCCGCACCACCCCCTCCATGAAGTACAGCAGCACGAACATGCAGCCCCACTGGTAGGTGTAGCGCCGGCCGTGCAGCAGGCCGAACAGCGGCACCAGCAAGGGCGCGGCCTTGAGCATCATCCACGACCCCTCGGGCCGCAGCGGCGCCAGCCACGCCTCCCAGGCCACGCACAGCACGATCAGGGCGATCCACAGCAGTGAGGCGATCCACGCCAGCGTCTTCGCCTTCATCGGGCCGCCTCCAGCGCCAGCGCCGCACGCGCCAGACGTTCGCCCTGGGCCAGCGCCAGCTTGCGCTCCTCCTCGGTCAGCACCGGATGCCCGTCCGGCCCGGCCACATGCGAGGCGCCGTAGGGCGTGCCACCGCTGCGCGTCGAGGACAGCAGGTGCTCGGTGTAGGGCAGGCCCATCATCAGCATGCCGTGGTGCATCAGCGGCAACATCATGCTCAGCAAGGTGCTCTCCTGGCCGCCGTGCTGGCTACCGGTCGAGGTAAACACGCAGGCCGGCTTGCCGGCCAGCGCACCGTTGACCCACGGCGCGATGGTGCCATCAAAAAAATACTTCATTGCCGCCGCCATGTTGCCAAAGCGCGTCGGGCTGCCCAGCGCCAGGCCGATACACTCGACCAGATCGCTCACCTCGACATAGGCCGGCCCCGACGACGGGATGGCGTCGGCTGTCGCTTCGCACACCGTGCTCACCGCCGGCACCGTGCGCACCCGTGCGCCCACGCCGGGCACGCGCTCGATGCCCTCGGCAATCGCCTCGGCCAGCGCGCGGACGGATCCCTTGCGGCTGTAATACAGGACTAGCACTTCTTTCATGGTCGACTCATGGTTTGGCGGCAAAGCCTTGATTCGGAGGCGCGTTGCGCCCCAAATGAACGGCAACTGACCCTACAATGGCGCGATTATAGCCAAAGCCGTCAAGGCGCCCGCCGCATTGCCCAAGCTCCTCATCCGCCTGCGTGATTTTGCCCGCCTGCTCGCCCAGCGATTTGTCGACACCCGCTGCCCGGAAGTCGCCGGCAGCCTGACCTTCACCACGCTGCTGGCACTGGTCCCGCTGCTGACCGTGACCATCGCGGTGTTCAGCAACTTCCCCGGCTTCTCGCATCTGGGCGATGCGCTGCGCGACTTCCTGCTGCAGAACCTGCTGCCAGAAAAGGCCGGTCAGATCGTCGCCACCTACGCGCTGCAGTTCTCGCAGAAAGCCGCCAATCTCACGCTCATCGGCACCGCCTTCCTGATCGTCACCGCGCTGATGCTGATGCTCACCATCGATGGCGTGCTCAACACCATCTGGGGCGTGCGCAAATCGCGCCCGCTGCTGGCCCGCATCTCCATCTACTGGGTGGTGCTCACGCTCGGCCCGCTGTTCCTCGGCGCCAGCCTGGCCGCCACCAGTTACCTGATCAGCACCTCGCTGGGCCTGGTCAACGACCCGCCGTGGCTGCGCATCATCATCTTCCGCACCCTGCCGGTGCTGCTGCTCGGCCTGCTCTTCGCCTTCCTCTACTTCAGCATCCCGAACACCCGGGTCAATGCCTTGCACGCCCTGATCGGCGGCATGGCCGCCGCGCTCGCCTTCGTCCTGATGCAGCGTGCGCTGGGCCTGTACTTCGCGCGCTTTCCGAGCTACACCCTGATCTACGGCACCTTCGCCACCCTGCCCATCTTCCTGCTCTGGCTGTACGCCTCATGGGTGGTGATCCTGCTCGGCGCCATTCTCGCCGCCACCTTCCCGGCCTATGCCTCGAGTGTACGCACCCTGCCCGACTTCCCCGGCGCCACCACCTACAGTGCGCTGATGATGCTCGAGCGGCTGGCCGACGCACAGCAGCACGGCCAGACCGTCGGCGCCGACACCCTGTTTCGCGCAGCACGCCAACCGGCCGCGGTCGGCGAAAACCTGCTGGAACTGATGCAGGAGTTCGGCTGGATCACCCGCTCGGACGAGGACGCCTGGCTACTGGTCCGGCGTGCGGAGGACATCGCCCTGTCGGACGTCGTCCGGCGTTTTGCGCTCAGCCCATGCGACGCCCATCCACTGACAGACAACGCGCTGGCCCGGCGCATCGACGCGCGCATCGCCGACCTGCTGGCAACCGGCGACGTACCGGTGACCGCGCTGTTCGACGCCAGCCCGGCGGCACCCGACACAGCCGGGACGCCGGGTTACAGCGGATAGGGATCGTATTCGAACTGGAACAGTTCGACGCTGGCGGTCTGCATATCGAGACTCAACAAGCGTCCCTGAGCCACATAAATGCGTTCGCCTTCATGCACCAGCAAGAACCGACGCGAGCGATAGGCCCCGGCCGGCGCCAGAATGGCCTGGTGACGACGCACCGCGGCCACCGGCGGCAGCACCAATGCAGGCACCATCTCTCCCGGCCCATCACCGCCGCGAAAGCCGATGCGCACCGGCGTGGCCGTCGAGCTGATGGTCTGCAAGCCGAGCTCGACCTGGGTCGGCGAATCCGAGCGCACCCAGCGCACCACACAGATCGACCAGGCGCTGTCGGATGAACGCCGCACCGCCATCGCCATCCCCGCCGACAACGAGCCGGTATTGGCCTCGACACTCATGATGGCGTAGCCGCCCGGGCTTTCGTTGAGCACCCGCCAGCGCATCACTTCAGCGGCCTGCTCGCCGGCGTGCTTGAGCCGCCAGATACTGCGCAGGCCGACACAGACCTCGACATCGTACTGGCAGCGCCGGCGCAACTGCTCGCGCCGGGGCGGCATGGCCCAGCGCTCGCGCAGGCAGCGCAGCAGTTTGGAGATTTCGCCCGGCGGCAGGCCGGCGGGCAGCTCCGGCAGATCCGCCCCGGGAATCACCTCGCCGCCGGCGTCGAGTGCCGCTTCGAGGCGCTCGAGATGGCCGGTCGCCCCGCGCGCCAGTTCGGCCGCGGAAAAATACAGCATGCCGTCGACCGGCGGCGGCGCGCGCCGCACCATGGCGATCGGACCGACATCCTGCGCCGGGTCGATCCAGTAGTCCCAGGTCTCGATGTCGGTGCGCGGGTTCGGCGACAGCTCGGCGCGCCAGGCACATTGCTCGAGATAGCGCACCGTCCAGTCCAGCTCACGCGCGGTGAGCGCTTCGGGCTGCGCGGCCGACAAGGCTAGCAAGCGCTTGTAGGCCGCCTGCACCGGCCCACGGGGCACCTCGGCCGGCAGCGCCGGTGAGCCGGCCGCGACGGCCGCGGTGGAAAAGACCCGGTGCGCTTCCTGCCACAAACCGGCGCGCGGCGTGGCGCCTTTCATGCCGGCCAGCCACAAGGCGTCACCCAGCAAGGTCAGCGCCTGAGTGGCGAGCACCTCCGGGCGGCGACGTTGGGTCACCACGCCCGTGCCGGCATCGCTCATTACCCGCACATAGCCCTTGGCCAGCGACAGGCAGATGAGCTCCATGCGACTGACGGCGTTGAACAGTTTGGAGGGCAGCGGCAGCGAACGCTCGACGAGGCGCGGCACCAGCACCTCGCGCACATCGCGCACCCGCATGAAAAACAGCTCCACGCCCCGATGCAGCTGGATGGGTGTCAGCGCCGCGCGCAGCAGCTCATCGAGCTTGTCGGCCAGCTCCTGCAAGCCCTCGACGGGGTCGTCAGCGGGCTCGCCTGCTAGCCAGGCGAGAACTGACGCTGCCGGTCCGGCATCTTGCATGAGAGGGTCTGCCATGAGTCGCGGGCTCTTCATCGTTCCGATTCTTCTGCCATTCTAATGAAGAATCGACCAGTTCTGGCACAATGCCGGACGCCCGCCTCGACCCGATCACCCAAGAGGCGGGATAATAGGCGCTACTTTCCCATTGACTGCCACCACAATGCAAACATCGACGCCCGACTACCGCTCCGCCAAGAACATCTTACCCGCCGACCGCCTGATCATGGCGCTGGATGTCGCCGAGGCGACCGCCGCCCGCAATCTGGTCGAACGGCTCGAAGACAGTGTCACCTTCTACAAGATCGGCCTCGAGCTGTTCATGACGCCGGGTTATTTTGATCTACTCGACTGGCTGGTGGCAAAAAACAAGAAGGTCTTTGTTGACCTTAAGTTCTTCGATGTCCCGGAAACCGTGCGCTCGGCCATCCGCGCCCTGTCGGGCAGCGGCGCCACGCTGGCCACGATTCACGGCAACCAGTCAATCATGGAAGCGGCGGTCAAGGACAAGGGCGAGCTCAAGGTCCTCGCCGTCACCGCGCTGACCAGCCTCGACCGCGGCGACCTCGACGACCTAGGCTTCCAGTGCAATGTTGAAGAACTGGTGCTCTCCCGCGCCCGCCGCGCGCTCGAGGCCGGCATCGACGGCATCGTCTCGTCCGGGCTCGAAGCACCGATGATCCGCCGCGAGCTGGGCGAGCGCCTGCTGGTGGTTACGCCGGGCATCCGCCCGGTGGAGAACAAACCCGCCGACGACCAGAAACGCACCGTCGACGTCGCCCAGGCCTTCCGCAACGGCGCCGACTACATCGTGGTTGGCCGCCCGATCCGCCAGGCGGCCGATCCGCTCGCCGCCGCCCGCGCAATCCAGCAGACCATTGCCGACATCTTTCCGGGGTGAGCTGCAAAGAGATTGTTTTCCTTGGGAAAATCGCTTAAAATCTCGCCCTTTTCTCGAATCATTAGTCAGGACGAACACAACATGGTGGTTATTCGCCTTGCCCGTAGCGGCGCCAAGAAGCGCCCGTTTTACAACATCGTTGCCGCCGACTCGCGCAATCGTCGTGACGGCCGCTTCATCGAGCGCGTCGGTTTCTACAACCCGATGGCGCCGGAAGCCGCAGAAGGCCTGGTGATCAACACCGAGCGTCTGGCGCACTGGCAGCAAAACGGCGCCCAGCTGTCGCCGACGGTTGCCCGCCTGGTCAAGCAGGCCGCCAAAGCCGCCTGAACGGCCGCATCGGGACACAACCGATGATCATCATGGGGCGCATCGTCGCCCCTTTTGGCATTCAGGGCTGGGTCAAGATCCACCCCTTCGGGGACGATCCGCTGTCCTGGAAGAAAATGCCGCAATGGTGGTTGTCGCCCGACGACACGGCCGAGGACGCGCGCTGGACGGCCTACAAGCTGACCGGCTGTCGCGCCCACGGCAAGGGCTGGATCGCCGCATTTGACGGCGTGTCGGACCGCACCGGCGCCGAAGCGCTGACCCGGCAGTTCATTGCCGCGCCACGCGAGGCGATGCCGGAGACCGGTAGCAACGAGTACTACTGGGGCGACCTGATCGGCATGCCCGTCGAGAACGAAGCCGGCGAGGCCCTGGGCACCGTCACTTCCCTGCTCTCGGCCGGTGCACATGATGTACTGCAGGTCACCGACGGCGAAGACGAACACCTGATTCCCTTCGTCGCCGCTTACGTCCTCGATGTCGATCTTGCCGAAAGGCGGATCCGGGTCGTCTGGCAGAAGGACTGGTAAGCGGGTGCGTCGCTACGACGTTGTCACCCTGTTTCCGGAGATGTTCTCCGCGCTGACAGGCAGTGGCATCAGCCGACGCGCCCAGGAACGCAGCCTCTACCGGCTGCAGTGCTGGAACCCGCGCGATTTCGCGCATGACGTGCATCGCACGGTCGATGACCGCCCCTATGGCGGCGGCCCCGGCATGGTGATGCAGTCGCCCCCGCTGGAAGCGGCCATTGCCGCCGCCGGCGAGGCGCAGCGCGACGCGCTCGGACAGGCCGGCCGCGTGATCTACCTGTCGCCCCAGGGGCGGCCGCTGGATCACGCCAGGGTCATGGATCTGGTGCAGGCGCCAGCGCTGACGCTGTTGTGCGGGCGGTATGAAGGGGTCGATCAGCGTGTGATCGACCGCTGTGTGGATGAAGAGATTTCGCTGGGCGACTTCGTGTTGTCCGGTGGCGAACTGCCGGCGATGGTGCTGCTCGATGCCATCATCCGCCAGTTGCCCGGGGCGCTGAACGATGCGGACTCGGCGGTCGAAGACTCGTTTGTCGACGGCTTGCTCGATTGCCCGCATTACACCCGCCCCGAGGTGGACGCGCATGGCCAGGCGGTGCCGCCCGTGCTGTTGTCGGGCAACCACGCCGAGATCCGGCGCTGGCGACTGAAGATGGCGCTGGGACGCACCTGGCAGCGGCGCCCTGAATTGCTGGCTCAGCGTACGCTGAGCCGTGAAGAGATGAAACTGCTTGAAGCTTTCAGGCAGGATCATGAGGCGGCCTCCCCGACCCTGTCGGACGAGGCCGAATGAAGAAACGCATGCATCAGGTGGCGACCTGCTCTGCCTGCAAGGCCACAGGCCAACGCGAACTGACCAAGGAGTCACGCACATGAACTTGATTGAACAACTCGAGCAGGAAGAAATTGCTCGCCTGACCGAAAACAAGACCATCCCCGAGTTCGCCCCGGGCGACACCGTGGTGGTTCAGGTAAAGGTCAAGGAAGGTAACCGTGAGCGTCTTCAGGCATACGAAGGCGTGGTTATCGCCAAACGCAACCGTGGTCTCAACTCCAACTTCATCGTGCGCAAGATCTCGTCCGGTGAAGGCGTTGAGCGTACCTTCCAGACCTACTCGCCGCTGGTCGCCAGCGTTGAAGTGAAGCGTCGCGGTGATGTGCGTCGTGCCAAGCTGTACTACCTGCGCGGTCGTACCGGCAAGTCGGCACGTATCAAGGAAAAGCTCACGCGCAAGCAGGGCTGATCCTCGCACTGGCTGGAAAAGAGAACGGGACCTTCGCGGTCCCGTTTTTTTATGCCTGGCGCCACGCTCGCGCTCAGCGACGATCCACGCCGTGGAGCATCACCGCGGCCGCGATCAGGAACACCGTGCTCGGAGCCAGCGCCGCCACCACCGGCGGCCAGGCATTGATGACGCCGAGGTTCGAGAACAGACCGTTGAGCAGATGGAAGGCCACCCCCAGCATGATGCCGGCAAACACCTTGACGCTGACCCCGCCCATGCGGTCGTGGGTATAGGCGAAGGGCAGCGCCAGCGCCATCATCACCAGCACCGCGAAGGGATAGACGATCTTCTTCCACAGCGCGATTTCGTAGCGGTCGGTCTTCTGGTTGTTCTCCGTCAGGTGGCGCAGATAGGCCACCAGCGTGGTCACCGACATGCGCTCGGGCGTCACCATCAGCACGCTCAGCACGTCGGGGGTCAGTTCCGACGCCCAGGCCAGTTCATCGAGCGTGGTCACCCGCGTGCGGTCAGCTTCGAAGACGGTCTGCGCGATGTCCGTCAGCCGCCACCCCACCCCATCAACGAACTCACCGTGCTTGGCGTCGCTGATCGATTTGAGCACCAGCTTGTCATCGAATTCGTAGATCCGGATGCCCTTCAGCGCGCGCTCGGGCGTCAGCGATTGCACATTGATGAAGCGCTGGCCATCGCGCACCCAGAGGCCGGAGCGCAACTCGTTCGATACCGTGGACCCAGTCGCGGTCAGGCGCCACTGTTGCGCCGCCTTTTCCGCCGGCGGCGCCACATACTCGCCAAACACGAAGGTCAGCACCACGAACAGCCCGCCAATGAGCGACAACTCGCGCAACAGCCGGGCGGTCGACAGGCCGGACGCGCGCATCACGGTGATCTCGGAATGCCGTGCCAGCGTGGTCAGCGCAAACAGGCTGCCGATCAGCACCGCGATCGGCATCAGCTCGTACACCCGTCCAGGCAGGATCAGCGCCACATAGATCAGTGCATGATGGACCTGGTAGCCGTCCTTGCCGATCGAATCGAGTTCATTGATGAAATCGAAGAAGGCAAACAGGCCGAGGAAGGCCAGCAGCACCATGAAGGTGGCACCGATGATCTCCCGCGCGAGATAGCGTCGCAGAATGCGCATCAGGCCGACCGCCTCCGCCAGATCGAATACACCGCCAGGCGGCGGTAGAACAAGGCCGCCAGCACGGCGACCATCACCAGGTGCGGCGCCAGCGCGCCGACCACGAAGCTCACCTTGCCCTGCGCGATCCAGGCCTGGCTGACGCTGATCGCGTTGCTGTAGATGAGGTAGGTGAGGATCGCCACGATCAGGTTGTTGGTGCGCCCGGCGCGCGGATTGACGAAGGACAGCGGAATCGCCAGCAACGCCAGGATCAGCGCCGCCACCGGCACACCCACCCGCGAGGCCAACTCGCCGAGGTTGGCGGGGTTCGGGTCGTCGAGCAGGGTCTGCAACGGCACCATGCGATTGCGCACCGGCAGATCCTTGGCCACCTGCCCGGCCATCTGCAGGGTGTAGCGGTCGAAATGCATGATGCGGTAGTCCGGCGTGCCCGGCGTGCCATCGTAGCGGCGGCCGCGCTCGAGCACCACGAAGCGCTCGCCGTTCTCGCCGGTGCGCAGATAGCCCTCTTCGGCCACCATCACACCGAGTTTGCCCTCGAGCACCGAGCTGACGAACACATTGCGCACCCGACCATCCTCACCGGCGCCGACCTCGACGAAAAACACCCGCTGCGCACCGGCCGACTCGCGAAACACGCCCGGCGCCACCCGCGCCGCGTCGTCCTGGTTGTTCAGGCGCTCCTTGTACTCGACGCTCTTGTACTGCGCCCACGGCGCCAGCACCAGCGTCACGCCGGCAATCACCACCGCCACCGGCACCGCAAAGCGCAGCACGGGGCGGATCCAGCGCGTCAGCGGCACGCCGGCGGCAAACCACACCACCATCTCCGAATCGCGGTAGCTGCGCGACAGGCTCATCAGGATGGCGATGAAGACCGTCAACGACAACACAATCGGCAATTGCGCCAGCGCGCCGAAGCCGATCAGCGCCAGCACCGCCTCGGAAGGCACACGGCCACCCGCCGCCTGGCCAAGCAGGCGGATCAGCACCGTGGTCACCAGAATGGCGAACAGGGCGACGAACACTGCCATGGCAGTGTTGGCGAATTCACGCTGGGCGGCGCGCAGGAAGATCATCGCGCTAATGACGGTTGGATGAACGGGGGCATTTTGACGGCGTATTGCGGAGAGGCCATAATCGTTGCCACCCTGACCGAGACGTCGTCTTAAAGGAATAGCCCGTGGAATTTACCATAAAGACCGGATCCCCTGAAAAACTCAAACGCGCCTGCATCGTCATTGGCGCCTACACCGACGCGCGCCTGACGCCGTCGGCCGAGGCGGTGGATCAAGCCAGCGGTGGCGCCCTCAGCGCCCTGCTCAAGCGCGGCGACCTTGACGACAAGGCCGGTGCCACACTGGCCCTCCCGCTGCTGCCCGGCGTCGACGCCGAACGGGTGCTGGTGGTCAGCCTCGGCAAGCCGGATGAACTCAACGACAAGGCCTACCGCGACGCCCTCGCCGCCGCCGGCAAGGCGCTGGCCGGTCTGCGTGGCAAGGAGGCCAGCGTGTGCCTGGCCGAGGTCGAGGTGCCCGATCACGACCTGGCCTGGCGCCTGCGTACCGCGGCCCGCGTCATCGCGGCCGCCGCCTACCGCTTCGACGCCCCCAGGAAGGCCGACGACGACAGCCCCAAGCGCGGCATCAAGAAAGTCCAGTTCCTGATTCCGGGCAAGAGCAGCAAGGCCCTCACCGCCGCCGTGGCGCAAGGCCTGGCCACTGCCGAAGGCATGGCGCTGGCGCGCGACCTGGGCAACCTGCCGCCCAATGTCTGCTCGCCGAGCTATCTGGCCGACACCGCCAAGGCGATGGGCAAGGAGCACAAGCTCAAGGTCACCGTGCTCGACAAGGCCCAGATGAGCAAGCTGGGCATGGGCGCCCTGCTCGCCGTCGCCCAGGGCGCCGAGCAGCCGCCCAAGTTCATCGTCATGGAACACCATGGCGGCAAGGCCGGCGACGCACCGGTCGTGCTGGTTGGCAAGGGCATCACCTTCGACACCGGCGGCATCTCGCTCAAGCCGGCCGCCGAAATGGACGAGATGAAGTACGACATGTGCGGCGCCGCCAGCGTCTTCGGTACGCTCAAGGCGGCTGCGCTGCTCGATCTGCCGATCAACGTCGTCGGCATCGTCCCCAGCACCGAGAACATGCCCGGTGGCAACGCCACGCGACCGGGCGACGTGGTCACCTCCATGTCCGGCCAGACCATCGAGATCCTCAACACCGACGCCGAGGGTCGCCTCATCCTGTGCGACGCGCTCACCTACGCCGAGCGCTTCAAACCCGCCTGCGTGATCGACATCGCCACCCTCACCGGCGCCTGCGTGGTGGCCCTGGGCAAGATCCCCAGCGGCCTGCTGTCGACTGACGACGCGCTGGCCCGCGAGCTGACCGACATCGGCCAGCGCAGCGGCGACCGCGTCTGGCAACTGCCACTGTGGGACGACTACCAGGAACTGCTCAAGAGCAATTTCGCCGACATGGCCAACATCGGCGGGCGCTATGGCGGCACCATCACCGCCGCGGCCTTCCTGGCGCGCTTCACCAAGGCCTACACCTGGGCGCACCTGGACATCGCCGGCACCGCCTGGATCTCGGGCGAAGCCAAGGGCGCCACCGGCCGCCCGGTGCCACTGCTGACCGAGTTCCTGATCGCCCGGGCCGGGCTGAACTGAGCGCGGCGTGACGGACATCCACTTCTACCACAACGCCGAAGACCTCCTCGGCGTCGCCTGCCACCTCGCCGTCCGCGCCTTCCGCTCGGGCCGCAAGGTGGCGGTGCTGCTGCCCGACGAGGCCATCGCGCGCCAGCTCGACCAGCTGCTGTGGACCCGTCCGCCGATGGACTTCCTGCCGCACACCCGCTTCACCTCACCGCTGGCGGCCGAAACCCCGATCACCCTCGGCGACATCCCGCCGGCGGGCGGCTGGCCGCACGACGACGTGCTGATCAACCTGGCAGCCGACGTCCCCCCTGGCTACGAGCGCTTCAAGATGGTGGTCGAAGTCGTCGGCACCGACGAAGCCCACAAGGTGCCTGCCCGCAATCGCTGGCGCCATTACGCCGGTGCCGGGCTCACCCCCACCGCCCACAACACGGCGTCGAGCTGACATGGCCGAGCCCAACGATCCGTTCATCATCCTACCCGAGACCGAAGCGGCGGACCGCCTGCTCGACAAGGCCGACGCGCTGCTCAAGCGCCACCGCGCCCCCGGGCCGGACACCGATATCCCGGTGCTCACCGAGGCAATCGATGACGACATTCCGGTGCTGACCGGCGCCATCAAGGAAACGCCCGCTCCCGCCGCCGGTTTTGTCGAACAACTCATCGACCTCGACGCCACGCTCAACCGGCGCATCGACGAGTGGCTGCACCAGGAGCTTCCTCAGGTGCTGGCCGAAGAGCTCGAACAGGCGCGCAACCGCATCCTGCAGCAGATCCACGCCCGCGCCCGCGCCACCTTGCTGGCCGACATCTCGCAGGAAATCTCGCACCTGCTTGACGCCAACGATCCGCGCAATCGCTGATCGCAGCGGCTGCGGCCGCACCGGCCAGCACGGCACGCATCCGCTATAATCGCGGATTCGCCCCAATTGCCACGCATACGGAACACCATGGAACTGGCCAAGAGTTTTGAGCCGGCGGAGATCGAACGCCGCTGGTACCCCGACTGGGAGTCGCGCGGCTATTTCGACGCCGGCCTCGACACCAGCAACAAGAACGCCTTCTGCATCCTGCTGCCGCCGCCGAACGTCACCGGCACGCTGCACATGGGTCATGGTTTCAACCAGACCATCATGGATGCGCTCACCCGCTACCACCGCATGCGCGGCGACAACACGCTGTGGCAGCCGGGCACCGACCACGCCGGCATCGCCACCCAGATCGTCGTCGAACGCCAGCTCGACGCGCAGGGCGTGAGCCGCCACGACCTCGGCCGCGAGAAGTTTCTCGAAAAGGTGTGGGAGTGGAAGGAATACTCCGGCGGCACCATCACCGGCCAGATGCGTCGCCTCGGCACCAGCCCGGACTGGAAGCGCGAGCGCTTCACCATGGACGCCGGCCTGTCCGCCACGGTCACCGAAACCTTCGTGCGCCTGTTCGACGAAGGCCTGATCTACCGCGGCAAGCGCCTGGTCAACTGGGACCCGAAGCTCGGCACCGCGGTGTCCGACCTCGAGGTGGTGCAGGAAGAAGAAGACGGCAAGCTGTGGCACATCCGCTACCCCTTCACCGACGGCCCGATCGGCGAGCTGACCGGCCTTACCGTGGCCACCACCCGACCTGAAACCATGCTCGGCGACGTCGCCGTGATGGTGCACCCCGAGGATGAGCGCTACACCCACCTCATCGGCAAGACCGTGCGCCTGCCACTGACCGAGCGCGACATCCCGATCATTGCCGACGACTATGTCGACCGCGAGTTCGGTACCGGTTGCGTCAAGGTCACCCCGGCGCACGATTTCAACGACTACGCGGTCGGCCAGCGCCACGGCCTGGACATGATCGTCATCCTCAACCTGGACGGCACCGTGCCGGCCTGCGCCGAGGTGTTCGACACCAAGGGCCAGGCCAAGAGCACGGTCGCCCTGCCCGCCAATGTGGCCGGTCTCGATCGCTTCGATGCCCGCGCCGTCGTGGTGGCCGATCTCGACACGGCCGGCGTGCTGGTCGAGGTCGAGGCGCACAAGCTCAAGGTGCCGCGCGGCGACCGCACCAACGTGGTCATCGAGCCCATGCTCACCGACCAGTGGTTCGTCGCCATGAGCAAGCCGGGCAAGGATGGCAAGAGCATCACCCAGAAGGCGCTCGACTGCGTCGCCTCGGGCGAGATCACCTTCTATCCCGAAAACTGGGTCAACACCTACAACCAGTGGCTCAACAACATCCAGGACTGGTGCATTTCGCGCCAGCTGTGGTGGGGCCACCAGATTCCGGCCTGGTACGACGCGCTCGAAAACGTCTATGTGGCGCGCAGCGAAGCCGATGCGCTGGCCCAGCTCGACGCCACCATCGCCCAGTTCGAAGACCGCGCCCGCAGCGCCGAGCAGCAACACCAGGCCGACGAAGCCGCCGAAATCCGCGCCCTCGTCGCCAAGCTGCGCGACCAGGGCCTGCGCCGCGACGAAGACGTGCTCGACACCTGGTACTCCTCCGCCCTGTGGCCGTTCTCCACGCTGGACTGGACCGCCGAGTGGCCGGAAAAGTCCAACGACGCGCTCGACCTCTACCTGCCCTCGACGGTGCTGGTCACCGGCTTCGACATCATCTTCTTCTGGGTCGCCCGGATGGTGATGATGACGAAACAGATCACCGGCAAGATCCCCTTCAAGCATGTGTATGTGCACGGCCTGATCCGCGATGCGGAAGGCCAGAAGATGAGCAAGTCGAAGGGCAATGTGCTCGACCCGATCGACCTGATCGACGGCATCTCGCTCGACAAGCTGGTCGAAAAACGCACCTTCGGCCTGATGAACCCCAAGCAGGCCGCCAGCATCGAGAAGAAGACCCGCAAGGAATTCCCCGAGGGCATCCCCGCCTTCGGCACCGACGCCCTGCGCTTCACCTTCGCCTCGCTGGCCAGCCCGGGCCGCGACATCAAGTTCGACCTCGCCCGCTGCGAGGGCTACCGCAACTTCTGCAACAAGCTGTGGAACGCCACCCGTTTCGTGCTGATGAACACCCAGGACCAGGATTGCGGTCTGGGCACTGACATCGCCTGCGACGCCAGCGAGCTCGACTTCTCCTTCGCCGACCGCTGGATCGTCTCCAGGCTGCAGCGCACCGAGGCCGAGGTGGCGCAGCATTTCGCCGACTACCGCTTCGATCTGCTCTCCAAGGCCATCTACGAATTCGTCTGGGACGAGTACTGCGACTGGTACCTGGAGCTGGCCAAGGTGCAGATCCAGGGCGGGACGGAGGCCCAGCAACGCGCCACCCGCCGCACCC
>JAWKYX010000002.1:0-117764 GCA_041396265.1 Rhodocyclaceae bacterium | reverse complement strand
TGGCCGAGGCCGGGCTGCAGATCCGCCATGGCGTGCAGTTTCACTGGCGCAACGCGGGCTACACCGACTTTGCCCATTTCCTGAGCCACCTGACCCGCGACAAGCGCAAGAAGATCCGCCAGGAGCGCCAGCGCGTGGCCGCCGCCGGCGTAAGCTTCGCGTGGAAGCACGGCAGCGGGATCACGCCCGCCGAGCTGGACTTCTTCTACCGCTGCTACAGCCTGACCTACGCGCTCCGGCGCTCGACGCCCTACCTCAAGCGCGACTTCTTTGCCCGCCTCAACGCCGACGCACCGGACTCGGTGCGCCTGCTGCTGGCCTACCGCGACGGCCGCCCCGTGGCCTGCGCCTGGTTCCTGGCCGACGCCGAGGCCCTCTATGGCCGCTACTGGGGCGCGGTAGAGGACATCTCCTGCTTGCATTTCGAGGCCTGCTACTACCAGGCCATCGACTACGCCATCCGCCACGGGCTGGCGCGCTTCGAAGGGGGCGCACAGGGCGAGCACAAGCTCTCGCGCGGCCTGACCTCGACGCCCATCACCTCGGCCCACTGGATTCGCGACGCCCGCTTTGCCAACGCCATCGCCGACTACCTGCGGCGCGAGCAGGCCGGCGTAGCCGGCTACCTCGACGAGCTGGACGAGCGCAGTCCGTTCCGGCGCAGCCCGCCGGAGGCATGAAAAAAGCCCGCACAATGGCGGGCTTTGGTGTAGCAACGACGACGCTCAGCCGGCGTTGGCGATGCCGTTCAGGATTTCCTGACGGGCCTCGTCCACCGTGCCCCAGCCGACCACCTTGACCCACTTGCCCGGCTCGAGGTCCTTGTAGTGCTCAAAGAAGTGCACCACCTGCTTCATCAGCAGCTCGGGCAGGTCGTCCGTGGTTTCGACCTTGTTGTACAGCGGCGTGAGCTTGGACACCGGCACGGCGACGACCTTGGCGTCTTCACCGGACTCGTCTTCCATCTTCAGCACGCCCACCGGACGGCAGCGGATGACCACACCCGGCTGCAGCGGGAAGGGCGTGACCACCAGCACGTCCACCGGGTCGCCATCGCCGGCCACGGTGTGCGGCACATAGCCGTAGTTGCACGGATAGCGCATCGACGTGCCCATGAAGCGATCGACGAACACGCAGCCGCTGTCCTTGTCCACCTCAAACTTGATCGGCTCGCCCTGCGCCGAGATCTCGATGATGACGTTGACGTCGTTTGGCACGTCCTTGCCGGCACTGACCTGATCGAATCCCATACAACCCTCCCCTTGGAAAAATTCGCATGATTATAGGGGTTTTTGCGGATGGCAAAAAACCCCGCCGTCAAATCCAGTGCGCCAGCCCCTCAAGCTCGTCGCCCAAGGGCCGTTAAATCAAACGATTGACTCAGTCCGATGTGCCGGCCATGTCCCGGTGCCCCTGGAGACACCACACCAGATGAACGCCCCGCGCCAGACACCGGTCCGGCCATCATCCGCCAACGCCCCCGCCGACGAGGTGAGCACACGCACCGAGCGGTGGCTGCCCCGCGTCATGCTCAGCGCCATGCTCGCCCTCATCCTGGTGCTGCTGGTGAGCATGGGCAGCTACTACATCTACCGCCATGAACAGGCCTTTGAGGCCCGCGCCGCCGACATCGAAGCCCAGGCGCATGCGCGGCTCGAACAATCCTTGCAGGAGGAGGTGAGCTATCTCATCCAGGGCCTGAACGACCACCGCGCCACCTTCGATACCACCCTGTCAAAGCAGCTGGCCCATCACGCCCAGCTTGCCGTGCAGGCCGCCAACCGCAGCTATCAGAAACTCAATGCGGCGGTGAGCGCAGCCCAGATGCGCTTCCTGCTCACTGAACTGCTGCGCCCGATGGGCCACCCCGATGCCGGCATCGCGCCCTTCATCATCGAAGCCGACGGCCGCTTGCGACTGTTCGCACTCGACCCGCACCAGGAGGGCCAATCTCTGGCCACGGTGGTCGACGACGCGGGGTTGTTGCTGACCGAGCGCCTGAGCGACACCGCCATCCTCGGCGATGGCGCGACCCGGCTGCGCTGGCGCAGCGCCGACGAGGCCGGCGGCATGGTCGACATCCATGCGCAAGTCGCGCACTTTGCGCCCTTCGACTGGATCATCGGCGTCGGCGTCTTCAACCACCGCGCCCAGCATATCGTCCGTGCCCAGGCGCTCGAAGCGCTCAGCCGTTATCAGCCGGCAAAGAACCGGGCGATCGTGCTGATCGACCAGAACGGCCAGGTGCTCGCCACCAACAACAGCAGCGGCCTTACCGTCGAGCCAACCCGCGGCACGGTGGCCGACTGGGCACGCACCATCGCCCGGGCCGGCCGCGCGGGCGGGAAGACGCTTCAGCTCGACCTGCAGCGCCCGCCGGCCACGACCGCCCAACCCCACCTGGCCTTCGTCGCCGGCCAGGACCAATGGGGCTGGACGCTGGCTGCGATTGCGGGCCTCGACGACATGGCCGACACCATCGTCGCCGAGCGCCAACGCATGGAGGCGAGTAAGCGCGACGACTTCATGGTCACGCTGCTGACCATGTTCACCGCCACGGCCATCGCGCTGCTGCTGTCGATGGTTTTCTATCGCTGGATCGACCGCCGTTTCCGCCACTATCAGAACGATATCGACACCCGCAACCGCGCCCTCAAGGAAAGCGCCCGCGAGCTGCGCCTGTCGGCCCGGGTGTTCGAGGCGAGCAACGAAGCCATCGCCATTCTCGACCACCGTTTCCGCATCGTCTCGGTCAATCCGGCGCTTGAGCGGATCAGCGGCTACCACCACGCCGACATCGTCGGCCGCCACTGCGCCGAACTACTGATCGGCGAGCACACTGGCAGCGACCTGTGGCGGCGCACGGCGTCGCGTCTGCGCTCGGCACGTCACTGGGCCGGGGAGACCACCCTGCAACGCGCCGATGGCTCCGACTATCCCGGCTGGATCTCGCTCGGCGCCATCGCCAACGACAGCGGCCGGGTGACGCACTTCGTGGTGTCGATCGCCGACATCTCCGAGCGCAAACGCACCGAGCAGCGCCTGCGCCAGCTCGCCGAGTACGACGCGCTCACCGGCCTGCCCAACCGCGTCCTGCTGCTCGACCGCCTGGGCAGCACCATCGAGCAGGCACGTCGGCACAGCTCCCATCTGGCGGTGCTGTTCATCGACCTCGACCGCTTCAAGAACATCAACGACTCGCTCGGTCACGCCGTCGGCGACGGCCTGTTGCGCCAGGTCGCCGGCCGCCTCAGCGCCGTGGTGCGCAGTTGCGACACGGTCAGCCGACTCGGTGGTGACGAATTCGTCGTCTTGCTGGCCGAACTGGACAGCGCGGCTCGCGCCGGCATCGTGGCGAGCAAGATCCTCAAGGCCCTGGCCGCCCCCTACGATGTCGACGGGCATGAGCTGTCGATCACGCCGAGCATCGGCATCACCGTGTTCCCGGAAGACGGCGACAACCGCGACCTGCTGCTGAAGAACGCCGACGCGGCGATGTACCACGCCAAGGAAAACGGGCGCAACAGCTATCAGTTCTTCACCGACGACCTCAACGACCGCGCACAGACCCGCCTGGCTCTCGAGAACGAGCTCCGCCGGGCCCTGTCGCGCCACGAGTTCTCACTGCACTTCCAGCCACAGTTCCATCTCACCACCGGCCGTCTGGTCGGCGCCGAGGCGCTATTGCGCTGGCATCATCCCGAACGCGGCATGATCCCGCCCGATCAGTTCATCCCGATCGCCGAAGAAACCGGGCTGATCCTCCCGCTCGGCGCCTGGGTGCTGCGTCAGGCCTGCGCCATCGCCCAGCAATGGCGCACCGAAGGCCTGGGCGATCTGTGCATCGCCGTGAACATTTCCGCCTTGCAGGTGCGGCGCGAGCACCTCGAGCCCACCGTGATCGAAGCGCTCGGCCACAGCCGCTTGCCGGCTCACCTGCTCGAACTCGAAGTCACCGAGAGCGCCCTCATGACCCAGCAGACCGACGTCTCGGCCACGCTCGACGCGATTCACGCGCTGGGGGTCAAGCTGGCCATCGACGACTTCGGCACCGGCTACTCCTCGCTCGCCTACCTCAAGCGCTTCAAGCTCGACAAGCTGAAGATCGACCGCTCCTTCATCCGAGATCTGCCCGACGACGAGGAAGACGCCCACCTCACCCAGGCCATCATCGGCATCGCCCACCACCTGGGCATGTCGGTGGTTGCCGAGGGCGTCGAGACCGAAGCCCAGGAAGCCTTCCTCTCCCACCTCAAGTGCGACCTGGCGCAAGGCTATCTCTACGCCCGGCCGCTACCGCCCGAGGCCTTCCGCCAGATGCAGATCGATCTCGGCGCTCAGGCCGCGTCGAACCCGGCCGACTCCACCGCCTGACGCAGCACCACCGCGGAGGTCTGTTGCGGATCAAAATCCACGCGCGCCTCTCCTGCGGCCAGATCCACCGCCGCCGCCTGCACCCCGGCGACCCCTTGCAACGCCGCGGTTACGCCTTTGACACACCCCTGGCAGCTCATGCCGCCGACTTTGATGATCACCTGCTCCATGAATGACTCCTGATCGACATTGAAAAAATCACCGGCTCGGCCGCCAGCGCTTGAGCCACAGCGAATTGCTCACCACCGACACCGAACTCAAGGCCATCGCGGCCCCCGCCACCACCGGGTTGAGAAACCCGAAGGCCGCCAGCGGGATCCCGAGAATGTTGTAGATAAAAGCGAAGAAGAGATTCTGGCGAATCTTGGCCAGCGTCGCGCGCGACAGCTCGACCGCGTCGGCCACGCCATTCAGGTCGCTGCGCATCAAGGTGATGTCGGCCGCCGCCACCGCCACATCGGCGCCCGTGCCGATGGCAAAGGACACATCGGCCGCCGCCAGCGCGGGCGCGTCATTGATGCCGTCGCCCGCCATGCCGACACGGTGGCCGTCGGCCGCCAGCGCCTGCACCGCCTTCGCCTTGTCGGCCGGCAGCACCCCGGCCTCGAAACGCGCGATCCCCACCGCCTTGGCCACGGCACGCGCGGTCGCCGGGTGGTCGCCGGTGAGCATCACCACCTCGATGCCCGCGCGCTGCAGGCGGGCCACCGCCGCCACCGAGGTGCTGCGCACCGGATCGGCCACCCCGATCAACCCGGCCATCTGTCCATCGATCGCCACCACCACCAGCGTCCGCCCCTGCGCGGCCAGCGCGTCGATATCGGTCTCGCGCAGCGCCACCCCGGCGCCACGCACGAAGGCCGGGCTGCCCACCAGCACCGCCCGCCCCTCGACCTGGCCGCGCACGCCCTGCCCGGGCACCGTCTCGACGCCCTGCGCTACCGGCACCTCGCCGGCCGATGACACGATCGCCCGCGCCAGCGGATGGCCGCTGGCCGCCTCCAGCGCCGCCGCCCATGCCAGCACCCGGGCCCGGTCGCTCCCCGGCGATGGCCGCACGTCGGTCACTTCCGGGCGCCCCTCGGTGAGCGTGCCGGTCTTGTCGACGGCCAGCACGCTCAGGCGTTCCGCCCGCTCCAGCGCCTCCGCGTTCTTGACCAGAATGCCGTGCTGCGCGCCCAGGCCGGTGCCCACCATGATCGCCGTCGGCGTCGCCAGGCCGAGCGCGCAAGGGCAGGCGATCACCAGCACGGCCACGGCATTGATCAACGCCTCGGTCACCTGGCCGGTCCACCACCAGCCTCCGAAGAAGGTCAGCACGGCAATGGCCACCACCACCGGCACGAAGACCGCCGCCACCTGGTCGGCCAGCCGCTGCACCGGCGCCTTGCTGCCCTGCGCTTGCTCGACCAAACGAATGATCCCCGCGAGCAGCGTATCGCTGCCCACACCGGTCGCCTCGCAATGCAGGGTGCCCGCCCCATTGACCGTCGCCGCAAACACCGCGTCGCCCTCGGCCTTGGCCACCGGCAGGCTCTCGCCAGTGAGCATCGCCTCGTCCAGCGCCGAGCGGCCGGCACGCACCACGCCATCGACCGGCACGCTGTCGCCGGCGCGCACCACGAAGCGGTCGCCCGGCGACAGGCTCGCCACCGGCACCTCGCGCAGCGTGCCGTCGCGCTCGACCCAGGCGGTGCGCGGCTGCAGCCGCACCAGCGCTTCGAGCGCCTCCGAGGTCCGCGCCTTGGCGCGCGCCTCGAGCAGCTTGCCCATCAGCACCAGGGTGATGATCGCCGCCGAGGCCTCGAAATACACATGCAGGTCCATCCGCCCGAGCAGCGTCACGACGGCGCTGAAACCGTAGGCCACCGAGGTGCCCAGCGCCACCAGCACATCCATGTTGGCACCGCCACCACGCAAGGCCGACCAGGCGCCACGATAGAAGCGCAGGCCGATCCAGAACTGCACCGGCGTGGCCAGCAACCACTGCCAGCCGCGCGGGACCAGGTCATGCCCGCCCGAGCCGAAGAACATCGCCGGCATCTGCGCCACCAGCGGCGCGGTGAGCAGCAGTGCGATCACAAAACGGTTGCGCTCGGCCCGCCACTCGGCCGCCTTGCGCGCCTTCTCCTCGGCACGCGCCGACTCGCCACGCAGGCGGGCGGTAAAGCCGGCACCGGCCACCGCGGCGACGATCTGCGCATCGCCCACAGCGCCAGGCGGGTGGCGCAGTTGTGCCGTCTCGGTGGCGAAGTTGACCGTCGCCGTCACGCCGGGCAAGCGATTGAGCACCTTCTCCAGCCGGCTGGCGCAGGCCGCGCAGGTCATGCCGGCAATGCTCAGCTCTGTGCGTGCATCGGGCACCTCGAAGCCGGCCTGGCGGATCGCCCCGACCACCGCCGCAGCGTCGGCGCCGTCGCCGCCGAGTTGCACCGAGGCACGCTCGGTGGCGAAGTTCACCTGGGCGTCCACCCCGGGCAGACGCTTGAGCACCCGTTCGATGCGGCTGGCGCAGGCAGCGCAGGTCATCCCCTGAATCGGGAGGTCGAGACGCGAGGGGCGCGACACAGTCGACATAGTCATGGCTTGACGGAATGAAGGAGACACGCGCAGTCTAAAGTCTGTAGTCAGGTACGGAGTCAAGCATGAAAACGATGACCATCGGTCGCCTCGCCGCCGCCGCCGACGTGGGCGTGGAAACGGTGCGCTATTACCAGCGGCGTGGCCTGCTCGCGGTGCCCACGCCGTCCGCTGGCCAGGTGCGCCACTACGGCGATACGGCGCTGTCGCGCCTACGCTTCATCCGCCGCGCGCAGCAACTGGGCTTCAGCCTGGACGAGATTGCCGAACTGCTCGATCTCGACGAAAACACCGACCGCACGGCCGCACGGGCCCTGGCCAAGGAAAAGCTGGCGCAGATCGACGAGCGCATGGCGCGCATGGCCGCCATGCGCAGCGCCCTGACCGAACTGGTCAGTTGCTGCGAGCACACCTCGACGGCCCAGCCCTGCCCCATCCTGCACACCCTCGCCCATCCAGACGAGGTCTGACGCGCATCACTCGAAATCGATCGGCGCCGGCTGGTCGATGGGCAGGTCTTCGGCGGCCCAGGCATCGAAGCCACCGGCCAGCGACACCGCGTTGGTCACCCCCATCGTCTGCAGCACCACCGTGGCCAGCGCCGCGCGGCCGCTGGTCTTGCAGTACACCAGGATCGGGCGGCGCGGGTCGTTGAGCTCGGGCGTGCCGGCCAGCTTGAACTCGAGCAGGCCACGCGGGATATTCATTGCGCCCGGCAAATGCCCCGCCGCGAACTCGCCAGGCTCGCGGACGTCGAGCACCGTGGCGCCGTTCTGAATCAGGCGGCGGGCCTCGTCAAGACTCACCTCGCGAATCGCCGCCTTGGCCTCGACCACCAGGTCGTGACTGGTTTTGCTCATGCTCATCCCTCAATGCACGACGGCGCCCGGATGGCGCCGACACAACATAAGGATAACCTGATGCAGCCGAACGGCGTCAGGTGACGCAGAGCACGCCGTTCCATAGCCGGCTGCCCAGCGTCGACGCGTTGAGCAACCCGAACACGCCGAAGCCGAGCACCACCGCGCCGGCAAAGGTGCGCACCCAGGCGCGGCGGGTCACCCCCTGCAGCCGCTTGAGCAACATGCCTGCGAGCATCAGATTGGGCAAGGTCCCCAGGCCGAAAGCCAGCATCAGGCTGGCGCCGCCCGCCGACGAACCGGTCACCAGGGCCGTGGCCAGCACACTGTAGACCAGACCACAGGGCAGGAAGCCCCACAGCAGGCCAAGCGGTATGGCCTGACGCAGCCCGCGCACCGGCAGGAAGCGGCGGGTGAGCGGCTGAACGCGTCGCCACAGCGACTGGCCCATGCGTTCGAGCGGCGCCAGCAGCCGCGTGAAACCGGTCAGGTACAGCCCCAGCGCGATCAGCATCAGGTTGGCCATCAGGTACAGGCCCATCTGGATCGGCAGAAAGTCCTCGAACAGCAGGCCTAGCGTACCGATGGCGCCAAACAATGCGCCCAGCGCGGTGTACGTGGCGATGCGGCCGACGTTGTAGGCGAGGTGGATCGGCCACTGGCGGCCGACCTGCCCCGGAATCTGCACGGTCAGCGCGCTGACGATGCCGCCGCACATGCCGACACAGTGCGTGCCGCCAAGCAGGCCGATCAGGAAGACCGCGATATAGCCGGTTTCAGGCATGAATGAAGGTCGAGTCGGGTCCGGGGCGCCGAGCCTATCACAACCTCGCCCCGCCCCGGACTCAGATCACCTTGGAGTAGCGCGCGCGCTCGCGGTCGGAACGCAGGTGACGGTCGAAGACCATGGCGATGCCGCGCACCAGCATGCGGCCGGCGGGCAGCACGGTGATCCACTTGTCTTCGATCTTGAGCATGCCGGCGGACTCCATGGTGCGCAGATCGGCAATCTCGTCGGCGAAGTAGCGCTTGAAGTCGACCATGTGGGCGACTTCGATGGCGTCGATCGACAGCTCGAAATGGCACATCAGCGCCTGGATGATCGAACGGCGCAGGATGTCGTCGGGCGTCAGCTCGATGCCGCGCAGCACCGGCAGGCGGTCCTGGTCGAGGATGTCGTAGTACTCGTCCAGCGTCTTGACGTTCTGCGCATAGGTCGGCCCGACCTTGCCGATGGCGGACACGCCAAAGGCCAGCAGATCGCACTCGGCATAGGTCGAGTAACCCTGGAAATTGCGGTGCAGGCGGCCCTGGCGCTGCGCCACGGCGAGCTCGTCGTCCGGCTTGGCGAAGTGGTCCATGCCGATATAGACATAGCCGGCCTCGGTCAGCCGACGGATGGCCAGCTGCAGGATCTGTAGCTTGGTGTCGGCCGTGGGCATGTCATTCGGCTCGATCCGGCGCTGTGGCTTGAACAGCCCCGGCAGGTGCGCGTAGCTGTAGAGCGAAATGCGATCGGGCGACAGCTCCAGCACCCGCTCGAGGGTGCTGTTGAAGCTGATCACGTTCTGCTTGGGCAGGCCGTAGATGAGGTCCATGCTCACCGATTTGAAGCCGGTCTGGCGCGCTGCGTCCTGCACCAGCTTGGTCTCTTCGTAGCTCTGCACGCGATTGACCGCGCGCTGCACGTCGATGTTGAAATCCTGCACGCCGATGCTCATGCGGTTGAAACCAAGTTCGGCCAGCAGGGCGACTGTTTCAAAATCCACTTTGCGTGGATCGACCTCAATGGAATATTCTCCATTGGGCAGCAGCTTGAAATGCTGGCGAACCGTGGCCATCAGCTGGCGCATTTCGTCATGCGACAGGAAGGTCGGCGTGCCGCCACCCAGATGCAACTGGATGACATCGCGCCCGCCGTCGAGACTCGCCGCCTGCATGGCGACTTCTTTGGCGAGGTATTTGAGGTATTTTTCGGAGCGCCCGTGATCCTTGGTGATGATCTTGTTGCAGGCGCAGTAGTAACAGATCGTGTTGCAGAACGGGATGTGGAAGTACAATGACAGCGGTCGGCCAAATCCGCCGACACTGCGTTGCCCCAACCAGCTCTCGAGGGCGTCGGCATTGAAGGCCTCCACGAAGCGGTCTGCCGTCGGGTAGGAAGTGTACCTCGGGCCATTCACATCGAAGCGACGGATCAGCTGGGGGTCGAAGACGAGTTCTTTCTGGTTGTCCATAATCAGGCTTTAGCTCACTAGCAGTCACGATCTCAAAATCCGGAACCAAGCGGGTTGACGTGGATCAAACGCCCCAACGCAGGGCAAAAACCGAATCAAGGAGAACGCAGGTCATGCAACAACGGGCCGTCGTGCCGATCACCGTCGAGGGCCTGAAAACGGCCTGTTCGCAATGCAACCTGCAAGAGCTCTGCCTGCCCTTTGGCATGAGCGATGGCGACATCGACCAGCTCGACGCACTGGTCGGTGGGCGCCGCAAGGTCAAGCGCCACCAGCACCTGTACCGGGTCGGTGATGCGTTCGAGTCGATCTATGCCGTGCGCACGGGATCGTTCAAGACCGATGTGCTGCTCGAAGACGGCCGGGAGCAGGTCACCGGCTTCCAGATGTCGGGCGAGATTCTCGGCCTGGACGGCATCAGCACCGACGCCCACACCTGCAATGCCGTGGCCCTCGAAGACAGCGACGTCTGCATCATCCCCTTCGCCAATCTCGAAACCCTGTCGCGCGAGGTCGAGTCGCTGCAACACCAGTTCCACAAGGTGATGAGCCGCGAGATCGTGCGCGACCACGGCGTCATGATGCTGCTCGGCTCAATGCGCGCCGAAGAGCGCTTGGCTGCCTTCCTCATCAACATGTCGCAGCGCTTCACCGCGCGCGGCTTCTCTGCCGCCGAGTTCCACCTGCGCATGACGCGCGAAGAAATCGGCTCCTACCTCGGGCTCAAGCTGGAGACGGTGTCGCGCGCCTTCTCGCGCTTCCAGGAAAACGGCCTGATCGCCGTGCAGCAAAAGCACATCCGCATCCGCGACATCGGCGGCCTCAAGGCCCTGCTCAGCCACCTGCCCAGCGTGTAATCAGCGCGGCAGGCGGCGGCGCGCCACCATCTGCTCACTCAGGCCCGCCAGGTCGGCGGGGGTGAGCAGTTGGGCGGCGTAGGGAAACAGCTCGTTGTCTTCTCGGTCGATATGGCTGTGGTAGCGCGACGCGAAATTAGCCACTTCGTCGGCATCCAGTTCGGCGGACGTCCCCGCGGCAACCCCTTCGAGCTGCGCCCGCAGCCGCAGCCATGCCGCGGTCATCTCGGCGTGATCGCGCCGGATCCACTCGATCAGGTTGCGCAGGCGCGGCCGCCCCGCCGTCGACACCCGTTCGAACAGCAGCGGAAACAGGCTGTCTTCCTCGTCCTGATGGTGATTGACCGCAGCGGAGTCGAAATACCGGATAACGTTCGCTGCCGCCCGGCAGGCGTCGGCATCGGCGCCGTGCTCCGGCAGCCAGCGCACCAACCGGTCCAGCGTCTGCAACTGCGACATCATCCGGCCATGACAGGCGGTCAGCACCTCGAGCGGCTGGTCCAGCCCCGGCGCCAGAGGCAACAAGGATTCGGTCATCGTGAGCCCTTCGTGCTTACATCCATCCGAAAAAACCGGCGGCGGATTTCGAGATCGCCACCGACACGATCCAGCCAAACGTCGCCACCGCGGCCACCAGCGCGAGCCGGCGGCTGGCCGGCGTACGGCCGCGCTTGAGCGCGATGGTGCCAAGCACGACATAGGCCACCAGCCCCACGATCTTTGCCCAGACCCAGCCCGGCACGCCGCCATAGTATGTCACCAGCACGACAGCAGTGGTCAGCAACACGGTATCGACGACATGCGGCAGCACACGCGTCAGACGGTGCTGCAGGCGAGGCGAGCCCGACAGCATCCACCCGGCGCGCAGCAAGAACCCCAGGCCGCTGAGCACCACACAGGTCACATGAAGATGTTTGACTGCCAGATACATCGTGCTTACCCCGGCCGACCGTCTGCGCGCGGGCGCAAATAGACCGGCATATAACGTTTCGCCCAGAATCCAAACACCACCAGCCACCCCAGCACGGCCAACACCAGCAGCGCCGACTGCGCGGCCAGCCACAACTCGCCCACAATGCGCAGCACGGCCACAGCCTGAACCGCCCAGCACAGACGCCAGGTCATCGAATCAGCTGTCAGCGCCTGACCGGAGTGCCCGAGCGTCACCCGCGATACCATTCCCAGTGCGGTCACCGTGAACATCCCGATCACCAGCGCGTGGAGCGGCGCCAGCCCGAGCAGCGCATTGCCCTGCCAGGCGGCCAGACTCTGCACGCCGAACAAGGCCAGCGCAAGCCCCAGCCACATGAAGCCCAGATGCAGCATGGCCAGCAAATGGACTTCGAAACTGCGCACCAGCCCCCAGCGAACGGTCAGGAACACCGCCAGGCTGGCGGCGGGCAAATCGACCAGCCAGGTCAGTTGCGACTCACCCAGCAGCACCAGCAGGCCATGCCCGAGCGCAGCGCCGAGCATCATGAACAAGGCCCATGGCGGCCGGAATGCCACGTAGTCCGACAGCACGGCGCTGGAAAAGAACGGAATCATGCGGTGGCTGACCGTAAAGAAGACGGGCAGGAGAAACCCCCACACCCCCAGCTCGATCGCCGTCCGCCCCCAGGCGCCGTCGCCAGTCGCCGCAAACCCCATCCAGGCACACCAGCCGATCAGACCGGCGAGTGTCGCCAGCCAGGCCGGCACGGCATGCAGGCGTCCGTTGCCCGCACGGAAGGCGATCGGCGCCATCATCACGAGCAGCCACGCCCAACCGGCAAACACCAGCACCATCCCCGGCAGGCGCAGGGCTGGCAACAACAGGCTGGCGTAAACCCCGCCCCAACCGGCAATCAGCAATGCCCAGGGGCGCACAAAGATACCCGTCGGCAGATCACCATAGCCCTGCCAGCGCGGCATGGCTGTCAGTAAAAAACCAAAGATGAAGAAGGGAAAGATGCCATAAAGCGCCAGCAAGGCATGCCACCACCCGGGCGGCCATGCCCAAGGCAGGTTCTGCCCCGTCAGCCGCGCGACCATCTCGGCGGCCCATGGCAGCATCGCCAGCAGCAACTGCACCGCCCCCGGAAAGAACATGGCGCGATGCGGTGCAGCCAGAAGCCATCGGGGGTGAAGCGTTGATTCGGACTGTTTCATCATGAAATTCTGATATGTATCCGCCCATTACGCTGGGCTTGGGAGCGTGGTACATTCTGCCGCTACCGATGGCTTTTGCCCGATCATGAGTCAAGAAAAAATCGATATCCCCGGACTACTGAGCCGCATGCCCCTGTTCAGCGCGCTGTCGGCCGACGACTTGCAGCAAGTCGCCGACGCCACGCGCGAAAAACGCATTCAGAAGGGCGAGATGCTCTTCCAGCGTGGTGATCAACCCAAGGGGTTTTACTACGTCATCTTCGGTCAGATCAAACTCGCCTTTTCCTCGCCCAACGGCAACGAGAAGGTGGTTGAGATCCTCGGCCCGCACCAGAGTTTCGGTGAAGCCGTCATGTTCATGGATCGCCAGTACCCGGTGTTTGCCGAATCCCTCGCTGACACGCTGCTACTGCACATCACCCGCGATGCGGTGTTCAACCTCATCGACCAGGACGCCGGCTTTGCCCGCCGCATGCTCGCCGGCATGGCCATCCGCCTGCACAGCATGGTGCGCGACGTCGAATCCTACTCGCTGCGCTCGAGCACCCAACGGGTCATCGGCTACCTGCTGCAGCAAGTGCCCGACGCGCCCTGCCAGGGATCCCAGCAAGGCGCCCAGGCCGACGTCGACCTGCCGACCAGCAAGCAGATCATCGCCTCGCGCCTCAACCTGACGCCCGAAACCCTGTCGCGCATCTTCCACGACCTGAGCAGTGCTGGCCTGATCAGCGTGCAGGGCAAGCACATCTCCCTGCACAACGTCGGCAAATTGCGCAACTACGAAGGCTGAGCACGCCGCAGGGCGGCGCGGGCGTGCCTGACCACGCGCAGCAACTGACCACCGAGCAGCAGCCCACTGGCGATCATCAAGACCCCGGCCGGATAGACCATCGGCCACCACACCGTCGCCAGCCCGCTGGCACCGACCATCGCCAGATGGCAACGCCAGTGCCATGTCACCCAGCGCTCGTTGAGCATGCGCGTCATCGGCGGCACGCCCTTGACCCGCGGCTGCAGGTACAGCCAGAGAATAAAAGGCACGATCTTGTAGAGCATCCCGGCGATCACCGACACGAAGCCGCCAAGAATCGCCAGCACACCTGCGGCGATGGGTACCGCATTGCCGCCCACTTGGCACACTGCCAGCGCAGCCAGCGCGCAGGCCACCAGGGTGCAGGCCATGGCCAAGCGCCAGAAGTGATAGGTGGCGTCCACCTTGGCCCGCCGGCGACGGCGCTGACGGTCGATCGTCACCGCCGCGAGCAAGGCGATCAGTGCGATCAGCGGCAACCAGCCGGCCGCGTGCGGCACAAGCGCGCCAACGCCGATGGCCACCGCCACGGCGCCGGCAAAGCTGCGCGCAAACCAGTCCGGATAGGCTGGTGTCAGCTGAAACATCGGCACCACCAGATAGCCTGCCGCCGCCACCAGCACCGCCCCCCAGCCCCCGAGGCCGAGCGCCACATGCGGTGACGACAAGCGGAGCCAGCCGGTGTCGATGATGCCGGCGCGCGCCAGCGCCATGGCAGCCCCGGCGAGCACGGCAAAGAACAAGGCCAGCAGCGCGATGCGGAAGGCCACCAGGGTGGGGCTGCGCCCCGGAGTACGCCACAGCGCCGCCATCGCGGCGGGAAAAAACATCAGCACACTGGCGCCCAGCGCCAGCACGGCGCCTTGGTATGCCCAGGTGATCTGGTGATGGAAACCGAGCACCAGCAGTACAGCGCCCGTGGCCGACAGCAGGTGCACCGGCAGCGCCAGCCGACGCGGCTGCCAAAGATTGGCGCCGGCGGCAACCGGCATCAGCTGGAACAAAGCACCGAGCATGACCTGCAGCATGAATCCGGCGGTCATCAGATGGGTGAGCGCCAGTGCCGTAGGCGTCCAGCGCGAGGCCATTGCCGACTCGCCATCGACCAGCAGCAAGACGCCGGCGAGCAGCAGAAACAGCGGCGCGGTGAGAAAGAAGCGCAGCGGCACCGACGGCGGTGGTGCCTGCTCGAAGGACAAGGCCTGCATGGTTCAGCCCTCCCCGGACCGCCGCGCTCGCCGCCAGGGCAGCGCGCGACGCAGCTCAGTCCGCGGCGTGGCGGATGTGAATATGAAACACACCGTCGGGCTGCGACTCGACCGTGTAGGCATAACCGTTGTTGCGCAGCATGTCGAACAGAGGCGCGGGCTGGCGCGGGATCATCAACAGCACTTCCTGCCCGGGCTTGAGTTCGTCCAGCGCTTCGAGCGTCCGCTCCATGGGTTCGGGCGGCAGCAGCTGGCGGGCATCGACGACGATGGGGGGAAGTTGATCGCTCATGAAGCCACCTTGCCGATGAGTCCATCGACGGCCGCATCGACCGCCGGATCCGAACCAACCGTCTGGTCGCACATCGGGTACAGGATGTTCTCTTCCTTCATGTTGTGCTGCTGCAGAAGAATGAGCAGGGTTTCGGCGGCATCGGAGAACCCGGCCGCATCGGCCGCAGCGGCGGCATCGACCAGCAGCGTCATGAGCTCGCGCATCTGCACATGCTCGCCACGCATGACCCGGGTCGGCCCCTCGGTCATGCCGGTGGCGGCCTCGAAGGCGGGAAAAATCGCGTCTTCCTCGGTGGCGAAGTGAGCCAGCACATCGTCGCGGAACTGCTTGGCGGACTGCGCACAGGCGGGCCAGTCACCCCGCTCCGCGGCGGCCTCGGCCTGCGCGAAGACGTCATCACAATAGGTGTGATGCGCGGCCATTTTTCTGGAAAGGGATGTCATACCGTTCGATGCTCCGTGAATTCCATCGATGTCTTGCGTTGATTGTCTCGCACCGACACTGAGCCGCATTGACCCGCATCAACCGACCCTTTGTACGTGATCAAATGCGTTCAGCCGGTGCGCACGAGCGCGCCTCAGGCCGTGGCCGGCGCACCGCTGTCGCCGCCCGTCAGATAGGCGATGAGTTCGCGCACCGGGCGAATCGCCGCGCCGAACGGCAGGCGCTCCGAGCCGCGAAAGAAGAGCCCGCGCTCGAGGTCGCCCCGCAGGGCGGCGGCGAGCTGGTTGTCGATGCAGAACTGCCCGGCCCGCGACAATCCGTCGCGCAGGCCGCAGGACACCAGGCAGTCCCAGGCAAGCGTGCACTTGTGCGCCGCGCTGGCCACACGCTGCAGCTTGCCTTCGCGGCGCAGATAGTTCTCGAGCCACGGGGTACGCACCGCCCGCGCCGGCAGGCCGGCAACGCTCATGAAGGTCACGATATCTTCCGGACGGGCCTCGGCCAGCACCTGCTTGAACACGGGGTGCGCGTCGCCCTCCTCGGTCACCGCGAAAGCGGTGCCCAGTTGCACGCCAGCTGCACCGAGCGCGATCAGCTCGCGGACCTGGGCCGGGCTGTTGATGCCGCCGGCGCAGATGATGGGGATATTCTCGTCGGCGATGCCAAGGGCCTCGTAGGCAGCCAGCACGCCCGGCACGGCGGTGGCGAAATCGAAGCGGGCATCGCTCATGTCTTCTGGGCTGGCAGCGCCGAGGTGGCCGCCGGCGAAGCGCGGATGCTCGATCACGATGGCGTCGGGCAGGCGGTGCTTGCGCATCCATTTTTTGAGCAGCAGCGTCACGCCGCGGGCGTCGGACAGGATCGGGATCAGCGCCATGTCGGGGAAGTCGGCGGCCAGGTCCGGCAGGTCCAGCGGCAGGCCGGCCCCCATCACCACCGCGTCGGCACCGTTCTCGCCGGCACAGCGCACGCAATCGGCGTACTGGGTGACCGCGCGCATCACGTTGACGGCAATCGCCCCGCGCCCGCAGGCAATCTCCTGCGCCAGCCGGATCTCTCGGGCCAGGGCCGTCAGATTGGCGGCTTCGATGCTGGCCCGGTCGCGGCAGCGCCCGGTTGCGGCCATCAGGTCGGGATGGAGGCGCCGCAGGTCGACGCTGGCGATGGTCCCCATCGCGCCTTCACGTGCCACGTTGCCGGCGAGCCGGTGCGCCGACACGCCGACGCCCATGCCTCCCTGGATGACCGGCAGCAGTGTCTTTCCGCGCAATCGCAGCGGCGGCAAGGGCAAGGTGTTCATCTGTATTCATCCGGCGAGGCAAGGGGGACGAAGCCTAACCGCCCCCACCGGAACACCGCATTGATGGAGCGCAAGCCCCGCCGGGCGACCCGCGCTTCTTGCCTGCGACAAGGCCCGCAGGCCTCACGCCGCGCTTGGCGGGCCGCCGCCGGCTTCCCGACGCCCTCGGGACCCCCGATGGCAACTCAACTAGTGCTCGTGCACATAGACGCCGGGTGCCGGTGCCAGGCTCGGATGCTCGGGGCTGGTCACTGGTCTGGCCCGGCCGAGCGGGCCGCTGCGCGGCTTGAGCCAGCGCATCCAGTCTTCCCACCAGCTGCCGTCGGTGGGCGTGGCGCGCTCGTGCCAGGCTTCCCAGCGATCGGCGCGGTGTGCGGTGGCGGCCCAGTAGCGCCGCTTGGCGGGCTTGGTGGGCGGGTTGACGATGCCGAGGATGTGGCCGGAGCTCGACAGCACGAAGCGCTTCTCGGCAGTGACAAAGTGGATGATGCGGAACGTCTGTTGCCACGGTGCAATGTGGTCGTCCTCGGCCGACACCACATACAGCGGCTGGGCGATCTGGTGCAGGTCGATGGGTTCGCCAGCGACGGTCAGCGCGTTCGACTCGATCAGCCGATTGCGCAGGTAGAGCTCGCGCAGATACCAGGCGTGCATATGGTAGGGCATGCGTGTGGTGTCCATGTTCCAGAACAGCACATCGAAGGCCGGCAGTTTTTCGCCATACAGCCAGCTGTGCACCGCAAAGTGCCAGATCAGGGAATTTGACCGCAGCAGCCGGAAGGCCGAAGCCATCTGCGCACCGTCGAGATAACCTTTGCGTGCCATACCCGAGGTGATGAAGTTGACGCTGCCTTCGTCGATGAAGACTTCGATGTCGCCCGGTTTGCGGAAGTCGACCAGCGTGGTGAGCAAGGTCCAGTCGGCCACCGGCATGGCCTCGGCGCCGAAGCGCCGGTTGGCCCAGGCCATGTAGATCGACAGCGCGGTACCACCGATGCAGTAGCCCACGGCATGCACCGTCGACTGACCGCTCTGCGCCCGTGCCGCCTCGATGGTGGCATGCACGCCGTCGAGAATGTAGTCGTCGAAGCTGATCTCACGCATGCTGGCGTCAGGGTTCCTCCAGCTGGTGATGTAGACATCGAGCCCCTGGTCGAGCAGGTAGCGCACCATGCTCTTGCGCTCGTTCAGATCGAGAATGTAGAACTTGTTGATCCACGGCGTGATGATCACCACCGGTCGCGCCCGTACCCGGTCGCGGGTCGGCGCGTAGTGGATGACCTCCACCAGCCGGTTGCGGAAGATCACCTCGCCCGGCGTCGTGGCCAGGTTGCCGCCGACCTCGAAACCATCGGGGTCGCTCATGCGCACCATGCCGGCCTGCAGGTCGTCGATGAAATTCTGCCACCCCGCGTGCAGGCTGCCGCCCTGCGTCTCGACGGCCTTGCGCAAGGCCACCGGGTTGGTGGCCAGGAAGTTGGTCGGGGCCACGGCGTTGAGCCAGTTACGCCACCAGAACGCGGCGCGCCGGCGCTCGGCGCTCGACAGGCCCGGGGTGCTGTAGAGCATGTCCTGGGTGTGCCGGGTGGTCATCAGATACCACGACTTGACCAGATCCCAGGTGGCCGATTCGTGCCAGATCGGGTCGTTGAACCGGGTGTCGTCTTCATGCGGGCGCACCGGGTCGGTGCTGGGTGCGCCGATCAGGCGCCGCAGGCTGTGCCATTGCAGCTCCCACAGCCGCCCCGAGAAACCCACCATGGCCTCGGCCAGCTCCTGCGGGTGCGACATCCAGCCCAGCTGGGCGTGCACCAAGGGCGCATAGAGCCCCATCGGATCGATCATCGACTCCCACTGGACATGCATCCGGCGGATCGCCTGATCGACGAGCTGCGCGGGCGCCATGCTGTGATTCGTGCCGTTACCTTTGTGCATCGGGGTGTTCATGACCTGCTCCTTCCGCGTGCGGGATTTACACGCATGCGTCATTTTGTATTGTGCACCGCCTCAATCCTGGGGGGTTGATCGGCGTCAATCACGGTTTCGCCAATGCGCCGACTATAATCGGTACGACCATCCGAAAAGGAGCAAGGCCATGTTCAAGCATCTGCTGGTACCCACCGACGGCTCCGACCTGTCCGAGGCCACCGTCAACCGCGCCATCTCCTTTGCCAAAGAGGCCGGCGCGCGGATCACCTTTTTCTACGCGCAGCCGGATTTTCCGATGCCGATCTACGGTGAAGGCGCCCTGATTGACCCGACCACACCCGAACAGTTCGCCCAGGGCGCAAAAGAAGAAGCAGAAAAGATCCTCACCAGCGCGCGCACCAAGTCCGAAGCAGTCAGCGTGCCCTGCGACACCGACACCGCAGTCAACGAAGTGCCCTACGAGGCCATCATCGACGCGGCAGAGCGTCACGGCTGCGACCTGATCTTCATGGCCTCGCACGGCCGCCGCGGGCTGGCCAGCCTGCTGCTGGGCAGCGAGACCCAGAAAGTGCTGACCCACACCAAGATCCCGGTGCTGGTCTATCGCTGATAGGCGGAGGCGCGTCATGTTCAACCAAGCCATCAACATCATCCAGGAAGAGCACCGCTCACTGGCGGCGATCGTGCATGGCCTGAAATACCTGGTCAATGACGCGCGCAGCAACACCGCCCGGGCCGACTTCAAGGTGCTGCGGGCGATGCTGCACTACATCGATGCCTTTCCCGAACGGCTGCACCACCCCAAGGAAGACGCCTATGTGTTCGCCCGCCTGGCGGCGCGCACCCACGAGGCCGACGACGTCATCGGTGAGCTGAAAAAACAACACGAGGAAGGCACCGAGCTGGTCAGCGCCCTGCACACCCGGCTCGACGCCTACGAGGCTGGCGCCGCTGGCGGCCTGGCCGCCTTTGCCGAAGCGGTCGACGCCTTCACCGATGCCATGTGGCAGCACATGGCGCTGGAGGAAAAGGTGCTGCTGCCGCTGGCCAAGCAGCACCTGAGCGACGCTGACTGGGTAGAGATCGCCGAAGCGTTTGGCGAGAATGGCGACCCGCGCTTCAGCGCCGACGCCGAGGACGAATTCAGCGCATTGTTCTCGCGCATCGTCACCCTGGCACCGCCACCGATCGGTGTGGGGCCGGCGACCGGCCGCTAGGCAGGCCGGCGCACACCCCGCGGCAAGCGAGGGTCAGCGCGGCCCGGCGGCGGCCCGGTTGATCTCCTCCCCCGGGCGCAGGAAGAACATCGTCAGCAGGCTCGAGGCGGCACAGACCAGCCAGAAGCCGAAGAAGCCGATCGAATACGTCGCGATGGGCGAAAAGTCGACGGGCTGGCCGAACAGGTACAACTGCTGCGGATCCATCACTGTAAAGAACACCATCTCAGCAATGCCGGCCACCAGGAAGGACGGCCAAAGTACGAGAATCTGTTTCATGCTTGATCCCTGTCTGATCCGCAGCGGTCCCGGCGCTCAGTGGCCCTGACCGTGGGCGCGCTCATCTTCCTGAACATGCTGCTTCACATAGCGCCCGATGAAGATCGCCATGCCGATGATGAACGCAATGGTAAAGACGCTCAGCAAACCGATATCAGTACTGAACAGTTCCTTTAAAGCCATGATGCATCTCCTTCAGTTCACAGGGTTTTGCGCCGCGAGGCGCACTTCTGTCTCTGAGGGGAGGTCAATGGTCCCGGTCAAACGCCATGCGCGGGACTCGTCTTCGAGCAAGACTTGCCAACGCCCGTCCAGCGCGTCGGTGCTTGCCGTGTAGTTGCCGTTGTCGCCCACCAGCGAGATGGCACGATCCATCTCCGGGCGGGTCGGGTGAATCAGACTCAAAAACACCGCATTCGGCGCAGCCATGCCGGCGCTCGACAGATTGAGCACCACGCCACCGTTGTCGAAACGCAGCTGGGCAGCCAGGCCGAGGCGCGTCGCTTCCTTGTCACGCGCGATCGACTGCTGCAGCGCCAGGCCCTGCTTGTAGTAGTCGTCAGCGACCAGGCCGTCATCGGACTCGACCGCCAGCCAGAAGGTGATGAAGCCGGCAATGACGGCGGTTGCCGGCAGTGACAGCAAAAACCAGGGCCAGGACTGACGGAACCAGGGCAGTGCGGATTTGTTCAGGGACATGCTCATACTCAACGCGGCAAAAGGAAGGTGGACGCCTCTCGGACAGCGACGGAGGCATCGTCGTTCGCCTTGAGCTCAAAATGAATCACGTTCGACGAGCCGGGTTCGCCGGTGTCGACCGGCACCTGGACCTGCAGGGTCAATGCCTGCATGCTCGCCGGCGGCACCTCGACCTGGCCGTCGAAATCAGCAAAACGGATCCCCTCGAGGCCATCGACGGTCACCGAGAAGCTGCGCGGCGCCTCGGTCATGTTCATGATCTGCAACTGGTAGACGTTCTCGATGAAGCCCCCGGCCACCTCACGCGACAGCGTCGTGCGGTCGCGGATGATGTCCAGCCGCAAGGGCTCGCGCGTGGCCAGCCCCCACACGAAGGCCAGGCACACCGCCGCCAGGATGCCGCCGTAGATCAGGGTGCGCGGGCGCATCACATGGCCGAGGATTTCCTTGCCGCCCCAGTGCTTCTTGATCGCATTCTCGGTCGAGTAGCGGATCAGGCCGCGCGGGTAGTCCATCTTGTCCATCACCTGGTCGCAGGCATCGATGCAGGCCGCGCAACCGATGCACTCGTACTGCAGGCCGTCGCGAATGTCGATGCCGGTCGGGCAAACCTGCACGCAGATGCCGCAGTCAACACAATCGCCCTTGCCGACCGACGCCGGCTCCACGCCCTTCTTGCGCGCACCCCGCGGCTCGCCGCGCTCCTCGTCGTAAGTGATGACCAGCGTATCCGGGTCGAACATCACGCCCTGGAAACGAGCATACGGGCACATGTACTTGCACACCTGCTCGCGCATGATGCCGGCAAAGAAATAGGTGAAGGCCCCGTAGAACAGGATCCAGAAGATTTCCCAGCCGCCGAAGGAGAACGGCACGAAGGAGGCCAGCAACTCCTTGAGCGGCGTGAAGTAGGCCACAAAGGTGAAGCCGGTCCATAGTGCGACGGCGGCCCAGACGGCATGTTTGGCGGCCTTGATGCCGAACTTGCGCCCGCTCATGGGCGCCTTGTCGAGCTTCATGCGCTTGTTACGATCGCCCTCGATCTTCTCCTCGATCCACATGAAGATCTCGGTGTACACCGTCTGCGGACAGGCGTAACCACACCACAGCCGCCCGGCAATAGCGGTGAAGAAAAACAGCGCGTAGGCGGAGATGATCAGCAAGATGGCGAGGAAAAACACATCCTGCGGCCAGAACACCCAGCCAAAGATGTAGAACTTGCGCTCGACCAGATGGAACAACACCGCCTGGCGGTCGTTCCACTGCAGCCAGGGCAGTCCGTAATACAGAATCTGCGTCACCCAGACCAGGATCCATCGCCAGTTGGTGAACACCCCGCTAATGGCGCGCACATAGATTTTCTTGCGCGACTCGTAGAGCGAGCCTTCCTGGCCTTCGGGAGTCGCCGACTTCTTGGAAGGCACGATTTTGATGGGCTGGGGGGCTGGGTTGGTCATGATCGCTATATCAATATGTTCTAATTTTGTTGCTGCAAATATCCCCGGGCGTACCCGGGGACACCTGCGCTTTCAACAGACAGACTGACAGGATTACTTCGCGCCCGCCTTGTCCGACAGCCCATACACATAGGCCGCCAGGAGATGGGTCTTGTCGTTGCCGAGGAAGGCTTCGAATGCCGGCATGCGGTTGCTGCGCCCCTTGGTGATGGTCTCGATGATGGTCGCCTTGGACGAACCATACAGCCAGACCTCATCGGTCAGGTTCGGCGCGCCGACGGCGTGCATCCCCTTGCCGTCCGCCCCGTGGCAGGCCGCGCAGTTCTGCTCGAACAGTTCCTTGCCGCGACCGGCACGCAGCGAGTCGTTGGCCAGGCCGGAGAGCGAACGCACATAGTTGGCGACATCTTCGGTGCCGTCACTGCCCAGCGCTGCGCCCATCGGCGGCATCATGCCCTGACGGCCACCGAGGATCGTCGTCTTGATCACGTCGGGCTCGCCGCCATACAGCCAGTCGTTGTCGGTCAGGTTGGGGAAGCCCTTGGCACCGCGCGCGTCCGCACCGTGGCACTGTGCACAGTAGGTCAGGAACAGACGGCGTCCCATGGCCTTCGCTTCCGGGTCGGCCGCCACAGCTGCCAGGTCCATTTCGGCATATTTCTTGAAGATCGGTGCGTAGGTTGCCTCGGCCTTGGCCATTTCACCTTCGTACTGGCCCTTGGACGACCAGCCCAGGAAGCCCTTCACATCACCGAAGCCCGGGTAGGCCGCGACATAGAAGATCGCGAAGAACACGGTGATCCAGTACAGGTATTTCCACCACTGCGGCAGCGGGTTGTTGTACTCGGCCAGCGTCTCGTCCCACACATGACCGTGCAGTTCGACCTTTTCGCCCTTTTGGGCGCCCTTTCCCTTGCCCATGTTGGACACGAGGATGAACACACAGAACGCCAGGCTCAGGGCCACGAGGACCATGACGTACGCGTTCCAGAAGCCGCTCACAAAGTCAGCCATTTTATTATCCTTCCTTCCGTTGCTGGTCCGGATCCTTCCGGGCCGGCAGATCGTCATCGGTGAAGGGCAGTTGCGCCGCTTCGTCAAACCCCTGCTTGGCCGACTTGCTGTACGCCCATAGGCAGATGCCCAGGAAGCACACGAAGCCCAACACCGTCAGGATCGACCGCATATCGTTGAGTTCCACGACGCTACCTCACCCTCTCACTGCACGTTCTGAAGCGCGAGACCCATACCCTGCAGGTATGCGATCACGGCATCCATCTCGGTCTTGCCCTCGAGAGCCGCCTTGGCGCCGGCGATCTCCTCGTCCGAGTACTTGTGCAGACCAACCATGTTCAGCGAGCGCATCTTGTCTTCGATGTCGCTGGCATTGACCGGGCGCTCGAGCCACGGGAAAGCCGGCATGTTCGACTCGGGCACCACGTCACGCGGATTGATCAGGTGAACACGATGCCACTCGTCGGAGTAGCGGCCGCCCACGCGGGCCAGGTCCGGCCCGGTGCGCTTGGAGCCCCACTGGAAGGGGTGGTCATAGACGAACTCGCCAGCGACCGAGTAGTGGCCGTAGCGCTCGGTTTCCGCACGGAAGGGGCGGATCATCTGCGAGTGGCAGTTGTAGCAGCCTTCACGCACATAGACATCGCGCCCGACCAGACGCAGCGGGTCGTAGGGCTTGACCATTTCGTTGGTCGGCGTGGTCGTCGACTTCTGGAAGAACAGCGGAACGATCTCGACCAGACCGCCGACGCTCACCACCAGCAACGTGAGGACGATCATCCAGCCGACGCTACGCTCGATGAAATCATGCTTCGATTGTTGAGCCATTTTCGTCTCTCCGGATTAGGCGTGTGCGGCCTGCGGCGCGACCACCGGTGCGCTGTAGGCTTTCTGACCAGCGATCGTCTTCACCATGTTGTAGAACATGAGAAGCATGCCACCGAGGAAGAGCACACCGCCGAGCAGACGGATGGACCAGAACGGGTAGCTGGCTTTCACCGACTCGACGAAGGAGTAGGTCAGCGTGCCGTCCGGGTTGGTGGCGCGCCACATCAGGCCCTGCATCACACCGGCGATCCACATCGAGGCGATATACAGCACCACGCCGATGGTGGCGATCCAGAAGTGGGTCGTGATCAGCTTGGTCGAGTACATCTCGGTCTTGCCGTACATGCGCGGCAGCAGGTAGTAGATGGCGCCAATCGACACCATGGCCACCCAGCCCAGCGCACCGGAGTGCACATGGCCGACGGTCCAGTCGGTGTAGTGCGACAGCGCATTGACGGTCTTCACCGACATCATCGGGCCTTCGAAGGTCGACATGCCGTAGAAGGACAGCGAGGTGATCAGGAACTTCAGGATCGGATCGGTGCGCAGCTTATGCCAGGCGCCCGACAAGGTCATGATGCCGTTGATCATGCCACCCCACGACGGTGCCAGCAGGATCAGCGAGAAGATCATGCCCACCGACTGGGTCCAGTCCGGCAGCGCGGTGTAGTGCAGGTGGTGCGGACCCGCCCACATATAGGTGAAGATCAGGGCCCAGAAGTGAACCACCGACAGACGATACGAATACACCGGGCGATCGGCCTGCTTCGGCACGAAGTAGTACATCATGCCCAGGAAGCCAGCGGTCAGGAAGAAGCCCACCGCGTTGTGGCCGTACCACCACTGGATCATCGCGTCCTGCACACCGGCATAGGCCGAGTAGGACTTGGTCAGGCTGACCGGAATCGCGGCGCTATTGACGATGTGCAGCAGCGCCACAGCGATGATGAAAGCCCCGTAGAACCAGTTGGCCACGTAAATGTGCGAGGTCTTGCGCTTGGCGATGGTGCCAAAGAAGACGACCGCGTAGGAGACCCACACGATGGCAATCAGGATGTCGATCGGCCACTCGAGCTCGGCGTATTCCTTGCTGGTGGTGATGCCCAGCGGCAAGGTGATCGCGGCGAGGACGATGATCAGCTGCCAGCCCCAGAACGTGAACGACGCCAGCTTGGGCGCGAACAGGGGCACATGATTCGTGCGCTGCACCACATAATAGGACGTCGCGAACAGCGCACAGCCACCGAAGGCAAAGATCACGGCGTTGGTATGTAGCGGGCGCAGCCGACCGAAATGGAACCACTCGGCGAAGTTCAGTTCGGGCCATACGAGCTGCGCTGCGACGATTACGCCGACCAGCATGCCCACAATCCCCCACACCACCGTCATGATGGCGAACTGGCGCACGACTTTATAGTTGTAAGTCGCTTGCGATTGCATGTGAGTCACCTCTTAGAATAAAAACCTGGAACCCCCCTGCACCGCGGCATATCGCCGCGATGCTCCGGACGAAGGATACGCCCGCGCCCGGAGGGGCTTTTGACACAGATCAATATTGTATTGCACCGCAAGATGCGCGCAAAGCCTTGACGTTACGCGGATTAAGGGTATACGGGGCGCAAAAAAAAGGGTGCGTTTGCACGCACCCCCAACCCCAACAGAGAGACTTGAAACCGTTCGATTGGCCGCCTGCGCCGCGTCGGCGCAGCCCATGCCAATACCCATGTGCGTAGTATGACTTTTCAAGAAAAGAGGGCGTTGACATGGATCAATTTAGAAAAATTGATGCGCAGCACACCGCTCAGCGAGGTGTTTTCGGCGGAGTCGCCGCGTCGCCATCGCCCGGCGACGCGCTATCCGCCGTGTCTGCCGGCGGGCGATCGTCGTCCATCATCATGCGGTAGGCCGGCCCCTCCAGGTCGTCGAACTGGCCCGAGCGCACCGACCACCAGAACAGCAGGCCGATCACGAAAACCAGCACGACCGACAACGGGATCAGCAGGTAGAGGCTTTCCATGATTACTCACGCGAGGCTTTGACGCGCTGCAAACGCAAGGCGTTGAGCACGACGAAAAGGGAACTGGCCGACATGCCGATGCCCGCCATCCAGGGCGTCACCCAGCCGGTCACGGCCAGCGGAATGGCCAGGAAATTGTAGCCGAAGGACCAGAACAGGTTCTGCCGGATGATTTTCAGCGTGCGCCGGGCCAGCGCGATCCCGTCGGTCAGCGCCAGCATCTGCCCACCGAGCAGGACGATGTCGGCATGGGTGCGCGCCAACTCGGTGCCCTCGCCCATCGCCACCGACACATGCGCCTTGGCCAGCACCGGGGCATCGTTCACGCCGTCACCGACCATCGCCACCACACGCCCCTGCGCCTGCAGCGCCTCGATGGCGGCATGCTTGTCCTGTGGCGACAGTCCGCCGCGGGCATCGGCCACACCGAGTGACTCCGCAAAGGCCTGCACCGTCGGCGGCGCATCGCCACTGAGGATGCCCACGGTCAAACCATGGCTGGTCAGCCAGCGCAGCGCCTCGGCCGCTTGCGGCCGGGTGACATCCTGGAGCAGCAGCACCGCTTGCCAGCCATGGGCCGAGCCCAGGAAAACCCGCGTCTGAATCCCCGCGTCGGCGCGGCGCAGGCTGTCCGGCGCGGGTGCGCCCACCAGTTCTTCGACGAAGTCCTCGCGCCCGATGCGGTAGCGCACGCCATCGACGAGCCCCTCGACGCCACGCCCGGTCTCGGCCATCACCGCCATGGCCTGCTTGCGCGCGCCTTTGGCGGCGGCCCGCACGCCCGAGGCAATCGCATGCTCCGAGCCCTGCTCCAGCGCCGCCGCCGTCGCCAGCGCCACGGCGCGGTCCACCCCGTCGGCGGTCACGATGCGCGACAGATGCACCGCCCCTTCGGTCAGCGTGCCAGTCTTGTCGAACATGATCGTATCGGCCTTGGCCAGCGCCTCGATGGCATGCCCGCGGGTCACCAGCACACCGATCCGCGCCAAGGCGTCGGACGACACCGTCAGCGCCGCTGGCGTGGCCAGCGACAGCGCGCAGGGGCAGCTGACCACCAACACCGACACAAAGATCCACAACGCGCGATCCGGATCGACCAGATACCAGCCGATACCCGCCGACACGGCAAGCACGATCAGGCCGGCGATGAAGCGCGCCGCGATGCGGTCAGCCTGGCGCACCAGGCGCGGCTTTTCGGTCGCGGCACGCTCCATCAGGCGCAGGATGGCCGCCAGGCGGGTCGCATCGCCGACCTGCTGGATCTCGAGCACCACCGGGCTGCCGACGTTCAGGCTGCCGCCGGTCACCGCGTCGCCCACAGACTTGGGCACCGGCCGGCTCTCGCCGGTGAGCAAGGACTCGTCGGCCGCGCTGGCGCCGTCGACCACCACGCCATCGGCCGGGATCGCCTCGCCCGGCTTGACCCGCACCCGGTCGCCCGGCACCAGGGTCGACACCGGCACCCGCTCGTCCGTGCCATCGGCCAGCACCCGTTCAGCGAAGGCCGGCAAGACCTTGCCCAGCGCTTCGACGCCGCGCACCGCCTTTTGCCGCGCCAGCATTTCGAGGTAGCGCCCGCACAGCAGGAAGAACACGAACATCGCCACCGAATCGAAGTACACCTCACCCGAAGCCACCACCGTGGCGTAACAACTGGCGGCAAACGCGCTGCCCACGCCCAGCGCCACGGGCACGTCCATGCCGAGGCGGCGCAGGCGGATGTCCCGCCACGCGCGCTGGAAGAAGGGGGCGGCCGAATACAGCACCACCGGTACGGTCAGCACCAGGCTCGCCCAGCGCAGCAGCTGGTCGATGTCGGCCGTCATCTCGCCATCGCCGGCCACATAGGCGGGGATGGCGTACATCATGACCTGCATCATCCCGAAGCCGGCGACGAACAGGCGCCACAGCGCGCTGCGCCGCTCGCGCCGGGCGATCTGCTCGGAGCGGGCTTCGTCGTAGGGGTAGGCGCGATAGCCAATGGCCTGGATGGCAGCGAGGATGTCCGACAGCTTGACCCGCTCGGCGTCCCAGCGTACCCGGGCGCGGCGCGTGGCGTAGTTGATCTCGATCGCTTCGACGCCTGGCAGGCGCGCCACATGCTGCTCGTTGAGCCACACGCAGGCGGCACAGGTGATGCCCTCGAGCAGCAGCGAGGCCTCGCGGCTGTGCTCGCCGAGCGGGCGCACGAAGGATTTCTGAAAATCGGGGTGGTCGAACAGGCCCAGTTCGCCCAGCGCCTCGGGCAAGGCCTCCTTGCGCGACTCGGGCAAGGCATCGCGATGGCGGTAGTAGTCGGCCAAGCCATTGTCGACAATCGCCTGCGCCACGGCCTGGCAGCCGGCGCAACACATGTGACGGCTGACGCCGTCGATCACCACGTCGTAGCGAATCGCTTCGGTGGCGGGCAGCCCGCAGTGGTAGCACTCGGGGCTGTCGGTTTCGGCAGCCAGGGCTTGATCAGACACGATGAACCTCGAAATCGAAGGGCGCACGCTGCGCCGCACCAACGGACGCCTTGTATCACACTTGCGCCACTCCCCCCAAACCGGCCGGGCATAAAAAACGCGACCCCGGGGCCGCGTTTTTTCGTGCTACGCCAACGGCTTACTTCGGCGCCATGCGGATCGCGCCGTCCAGGCGGATCACCTCGCCATTGAGGTAGCTGTTCTCGGCGATGTGGCGCACCAGCGCCGCATACTCGGCCGGCTTGCCCATGCGCGAGGGGAAGGGCACCATCTTGCCCAGCGCGTCCTGCACCTCGGCCGGCATGCCCATCAGCATCGGCGTTTCCATGATGCCCGGGGCAATGGTCATCACGCGGATGCCCGAGCGCGCCAGCTCGCGCGCCACCGGCAGGGTCAGCGCCACCACACCGCCTTTCGACGCAGCATAGGCGGCCTGGCCGATCTGGCCGTCGTAGGCGGCCACCGAGGCGGTGCTGACGATCACGCCGCGCTCGCCCATGGCGTTCGGCGTGTTCTGGCTCATCGCTTCGGCCGCCAGGCGGATCATGTTGAAGGTGCCGACCAGGTTGATGTTGATGACCTTGGCAAACGACGCGAGCCGATGCGCGCCTTCACGCCCGACCACCTTCTCGGCCGGCGCCACGCCGGCGCAGTTGACCAGCCCGGTCACCGGACCAAAGGCCTCGGCCGCGGCAGCGAAGGCCGCGCGGGCGCTGTTCTCGTCCGTCACATCGGTCTGCACGAAGCGCGCCGCCGCGCCCAGCTCGGCGGCACGAGCCTCACCCGCCTCAACGTTGACATCGGCCAGCACCACGCTGCCACCGGCCTCGACCACCATCTGTGCGGTCGCTGCGCCCAGACCGGAACCGCCGCCGGTCACCACAAATACGCTGCCCTTCAATTCCATGGCCCTGCCCTCCTCAAGTCAATCCAAAACAATAGGCGACGTTGACGTCAACGTCAACACACCTCAGCCCGCCCTCGGCGTCGACGAGCATCGCATGGGCGGCGGCGGCTGTCCTGCGGGCCGGCCGCCTTTCGTCGGATCCATCGCAGCGTGCACCAGTGCGTCATGGTCACACGACCGTCGACCACTGCCGCTAGAATGGGAGGCTGTCATCGACCGTCGTCCATAAGAACAGGAAGCCACATGTCCCGTCACACCAAGATCGTTGCCACGCTCGGCCCGGCCTCATCCGATCCCACCGTTCTCGAATCCATGGTGCATGCCGGGGTGGACGTCGTGCGCATGAACTTCTCGCATGGCACGCCAGAGGATCACATCGCCCGCGCCAACGCCATCCGCGAGGTCAGCGCCCGCACCCGCCGGCCGGTCGGCATCCTGGCCGACTTGCAGGGCCCGAAGATCCGCGTCGGCAAGTTTGCCGACGGCAAGGTCACCCTGAAGAAAGACGCCGCTTTCATCCTCGACGCCACCTGCGAACTGGGCGACGAGAGCCGCGTCGGCCTCGACTACCCGGATCTGCCCGGCGATGTCGGCCCCGGCGACGTCCTGCTGCTCGACGACGGGCGGCTCAAGCTGGGGGTGGAAAAGGTGATCGGCAGCGCCATCCACTGCAAGGTCCGCGTCGGCGGCCTGCTCTCCAACAACAAGGGCATCAACCGCCAGGGCGGCGGGCTGTCGGCCCCGGCCCTGACCGCCAAGGACATGGACGATGTACGCACCGCCGCCAAGATCGGCGTCGACTTCATCGCCGTGTCCTTCCCCAAGAGCGCGGCCGACATGTACATGGCCCGCCAACTGATGCGCGCCGCCGGCGGCAAGGCGCTGCTGATTGCCAAGATCGAGCGCACAGAGGCGGTCACCAACCTGGAAGAAATCCTCGACGCCTCCGACGGCATCATGGTGGCGCGCGGCGACCTGGCGGTCGAAGTGGGCGACGCGGCCGTACCGGCGCTGCAAAAGAAGATGATTCGCGCCGCCCGCGAGAAGAACAAGCTGACCATCACCGCCACCCAGATGATGGAGTCGATGATCACCAGCCCGGTGCCGACCCGCGCCGAAGTGTCGGACGTGGCCAACGCGGTGCTCGACGGCACCGACGCGGTCATGCTGTCGGCCGAGACCGCGGCCGGCAGCTTCCCGGTCGAAGTGGTCGAAGCCATGTCACGGGTGTGCCTGGAGGCCGAAAAATCCTCCGAGGTGACGCTCGACCGCGATGTGCTCAACCGCACCTTCACCCGCATCGATCAGTCCATTGCCATGGCCGCCATCTGGACCGCCCACCACCTCAAGGTGAAGGCCATCGCGGCGCTGACCCAGACCGGTTCGACCGCGCTGTGGATGAGCCGCATGAACAGCGGCGTGCCGATCTACGCGCTGACGCCCGAAAAAGCTGCCCGCAACCAGATGACGCTGTACCGCGAAGTCTATCCGCTGCTGATGTCGCAGCCGCACCAGGACCGCGACATGCTGTTGTGGGAGGCCGAGCGCATCCTCATCGACCAGGGTGTGGTCACCTATGGCGACCTGATCGTGCTGACCATCGGCGAGCCGATCGGCAGCGCGGGCGGCACCAACACGCTGAAGATCGTCAAGGTCGGGGAGCACGCCGCGCCCGAAGCGCACTGACCGACGCTGACGCCGTCTGCACGGCCGCCGCTCTGCTAGACTGGCGGCCGTTTCATGTCGCTTTCCGGTGCCCGTCGCAGGACGGGAGAATCGGGAATGCGGTGAGGCCCCGGGGCTCGCCCCGGCCGCCAATTCCGCAACGTGCCCAACGCTGTGAGGGGGATGTCTGCCGCCATATGCCACTGCCCGGTAGGGGCGGGAAGGCGCGGCCGACGCCGAACCCGAGTCAGAAGACCGGCCGGAGAGCGTTTTTACCGGCAGTCAGGCCCGGCCGCCGTGCACTACGCTTGAATCAAGGGGACTCCATGCAAGCGACCCAAGGTCATCAGACCATCCATCAATTCAGCGACGCCGACCGCGCCGTCATCTACCGCAACATCCTCGCCCGCCGCGATGTGCGCGGCCAGTTCCTGCCCGACCCGGTGCCGGACGACATGCTGGCGCGCATCCTCACCGCAGCACACTTTGCACCCTCGGTGGGCTTCATGCAGCCGTGGAGCTTTGTGCTGGTACGCGACGCGGCGATCAAGCGGCAGGTACATGACGCCTTCACCACCGCCAATGCCGAAGCCGCCGACATGTTCGAAGGCGAGCAGCGCGAGACCTACAAAACCCTGCGCCTCGAAGGCATCGTCGAAGCCCCGATCAACCTGTGCATCACCTGCGACCGCGACCGCGCCGGCCCGGTGGTGATCGGCCGCACGCATATCAAGGCCATGGACATCTACAGCTCGGTCTGCGCGGTGCAGAACCTGTGGCTGGCCGCACGCGCCGAAGGACTCGGCGTGGGCTGGGTGAGCATCTTCAAGCAATCCGCGATCCGCGAGATCCTGCAGCTGCCCGAGCGCATCATGCCGGTGGCCTACCTGTGCATCGGCAAGGTCAGCCATTTCTTCGACAAGCCCGAGCTCGAAGCGGCCGGCTGGCGCCAGCGCCTGCCGCTCGACGAGCTGCTGCATTTCGACACCTGGGGCGGCACCGACGCCCATGCCGATGGTCTGAACGCCGAAATACGGGCCTGCCAGGCCAAGGCGGCTCAGGGCATCGCCCCCGTGTGACGGCTGACGCACCGCAGCAGCAACACTCACGGTAAAATAGTCGCATTTCGCCGGGGCCTGGCACTTCACCACGGCCCCGGCCTGCATCGACCCCATTCAGGAGACACCCATGCCGCTCGTATCCATGCGACAGCTTCTCGACCACGCTGCAGAGCACAGCTATGGTCTGCCCGCGTTCAACGTCAACAACCTGGAGCAGGTGCAGGCCATCATGGAAGCGGCCGCCGAGCTCGACGCGCCGGTGATCATGCAGGCCTCGGCCGGTGCCCGCAAATACGCCGGCGAAGCCTTTCTGCGCCATCTCATCGATGCCGCCGTCGAAGCCTACCCGCACATCCCGGTCGTCATGCACCAGGACCACGGCCAGTCGCCGGCGGTGTGCCTCACCGCCATCCGCTCCGGCTTCTCCTCGGTGATGATGGACGGCTCGCTGCTCGAAGACGGCAAAACCCCCTCCTCCTATGACTACAACGTCGAAGTCACCCGCAAGGTGGTCGAGATGTCGCACGCCATCGGCGTCACCGTCGAAGGCGAGCTGGGCTGCCTCGGCTCGCTCGAGACCGGCGAGGCCGGCGAGGAAGACGGCATCGGCGCCGAGGGCAAGCTCGATCACTCGCAGCTGCTCACCGACCCCGACCAGGCCGCCGACTTCGTCAAGCGCACCGACTGCGACGCCCTGGCCATCGCCATCGGCACCAGCCACGGCGCCTACAAATTCACCCGCAAGCCCACTGGCGACATCCTCGCCATCGACCGCATCAAGGCCATCCACCAGCGCATCCCCAACACCCACCTGGTGATGCACGGCTCCTCCTCGGTGCCGCAGGAGCTGCTCGCCATCATCCGCGAGTTCGGCGGCGACATGAAGGAAACCTACGGCGTGCCGGTCGAGGAAATCGTCGAAGGCATCAAGTACGGCGTCCGCAAGATCAACATCGACACCGACATCCGCTTGGCCATGACCGGCGCGATCCGCAAGTTCATGTTCGAAAACCCGTCCAAGTTCGACCCGCGCGAATACCTCAAACCGGCCCGCGAGGCCGCCAAGCTGGTGGTCAAGGCGCGTTTCGAGGCCTTCGGCTGCGCCGGCCAGGCGAGCAAGATCAAGCCCATCTCGCTGGACAAGATCGCCGCCCGCTACAAGGCCGGCGAGCTGACCCAGGTGGTGCGCTGAGCACCCCGCGCCCGGCCCACACGACGGCACCTGCGGGTGCCGTCGCCGCATCCGGTCCGCCATGACCGCCCCTACCGCTTGCTTCACCTACGGTTCGCTGATGTGCGAGGACATCTTCCGCGCCGTCGCCGGGCAAGCCTGCGCCGCCGAACCCGCCCAGCTGGCCGGCTACCGCCGCCATCCGGTGCGCGGCGAAGACTATCCCGGCATCCGCCCGGCCACCGGCGCCGCCGTTGACGGCGTGCTCTACCACGGCCTCAGCGCCACGGCGCTGGCACGGCTCGACGCCTTCGAAGGCGCGCAGTATCAGCGCGAGGCGGTCGAGGTGCGCACCGCGGGCGGCACCGTGGTGGCCGCCTGGGTGTATGTCTTCCACCCCGCCCAGGTCCACCGTCTCGGTGTCGGCGACTGGGATGCGGCCGCTTTCATGCGTCACGGCAAGGCACGTTTCCTGCGCCGTCACGGACCGACCGACCGGTCGGACATGTAACCCGCACCGTCACGGGCCTACCTCGCCGTGAAACGGGCTGCTACAGTAAGCCGCTTCTGCTTCCACCCCCTCCCCGCCGCCCGCCATGACGCTGTTTGAAGAACATCCGCTCCGACAAAGCCTCAACGACGAAGTCCACGCCCGCCCGCCGGTCCCGCTGCGCGGCCCGACCCGCATCAGCTACCTGGCCTTCGTCCATGACAACGGCAGCAGCGACCAGGAACACCATCATCTGCAGCAACTGGCGCGCCAGCTGGGCATTCCCTTGCCCGAAACTGGCAAGGGCCACCTGCTGCTCGATGCCGGCGACTTCCGCCTCAAGTGGGAGCGCCACAACGAGTTCTCCAGCTACACCTTCCTGCGCGATGTGGACGACGCCGAGGCCGAAGACACCACCGCCCTGCTCGCCGTGCCGGCCGCCTGGCGCAAGGCGATTCCCGGCAAGCTGATGGTCGCCTCGCATGTGGCGGTGCTGTCGGGGGGCCTTCAGCCGGCCGAAACGCACGCCGCCCGGCTGGCCGACCCGAACCGCTCGGTGATTGTCTCGCGCTTTGCCGACGGTGCCGGCTGGGTGCTCACCGACTTCCAGATCCATGACGGCTTCTCGCACTTCACGATCCTCGACGACGGGCTCGAGCCGCGCCAGGCAGGGCGCAACCTCCAGCGAGTACTGGAGATCGAAACCTACCGCATGATGGCGCTGATGGCCTTCCCGGTGGCCAAGTCGGTGAGCCGAACGCTCAAGGCCGCCGAGGACGAGCTGGCCGATCTGATGGACGCGATGGGCCAGACCGCCACCGCCAACGACGAGCGCGACATCCTCACCCGCCTCACTCGCCTGGCCACCGAAGTCGAGCATGCCGTGGCGCGCACCACCTACCGCTTCGGCGCCGCCGCGGCTTACTACCGGCTGGTGCAGCAACGCACCGCCGAGTTGCGCGAGCAGCGCCACGCTGGCTACCCGAACATCACCGACTTCATCGAACGCCGCCTGGCGCCCGCCATCAACACCTGCGCCGCCATCGCCCGCCGGCAGGAAGAACTCTCCGCCCGCATCGCGCGCAGCAGCCAGTTGCTGCGCACCCGGGTGGACATCGCCCTGCAGCAGCAGAACCAGGAGCTGCTCGGCCAGATGAACCGCCGCGCCAAACTCCAGCTGCGCCTGCAGGAAACCGTCGAAGGTCTGTCGGTGGTCGCCATCACCTACTACGCCTCGCAGCTGGTCAACTACATGGCCAAGGGCGCCAAGCACGTCATCGAGCCGCTCACCCCCGAGATCCTCACCGCCATCACCATCCCCGTCATCGCCACCGCGGTGGCGTTGGGCCTGCGGCGCATGCGCAAGGCACTGGCGGCCGAGGAGTCGGGCGGGCATTGACCGACAAGGCGCACGGCCGCACCACAGCCAGCGCACAGACCGCGAGCCGCCCACACGGCAGCTTACAAAACGGAGCAACATGGCAGCGCAGAATGATCTAGGCTAATACGAAAGCACTAGCCTCGGGGATCAGACTGCACCCATGCTCTTCACCAGCGCGGCCTTTGCATTCCTCTATCTCCCGATCGTTGCCCTTGTCTTCTACCTTTTGCCTCGCCGTCACCGCACGCTGGCGGCCGGCTGGCTGTTCGCCGCCTCGCTGTTCTTTTATGGCTACTGGATGCCGGAGTTCGTGGCGCTGCTGCTCGGCTCCATCGTCTGGAACTACAGCATCGGACGCCGCATGGCCATCAGCGGCGCGCGCAGCCCGGCGGCCAAGCGCTGGCTGATCCTCGGCGTCACGGTCAACCTGCTGCTGCTGGGCTATTTCAAGTACGCCAATTTCTTCGTCGACAGCCTCAACGCCCTCTTCGACACCGGCTGGCACATCGGCGAGGTGCTGCTGCCGATCGGCATCTCCTTCTTCACCTTCACCCAGATCGCCTTCCTCGCCGACGGCTACCAGAAAGGCGTGCGCGAATTCGCCTTCACCCACTATGGCCTGTTCGTCACCTACTTCCCGCACCTGATCGCCGGGCCGGTGCTGCATCACGCGCAGATGATGCCGCAGTTCCGCGACACGGCGAACGACCGCTTCAAGCCCGGCAATTTCGTCGGCGGGCTGATGATCTTCGCGCTCGGGCTGTTCAAGAAAGTGGTCCTGGCCGACGGTGTCGCCCCCTATGCCGACGCCGTCTTCAATGCCGCACAGGCCGGTGCCCAGCCCGACCTGGTCGAGGCCTGGATCGGCGCGCTGGCCTACACCTTCCAGCTCTACTTCGACTTCTCCGGCTACTCCGACATGGCCATCGGCCTGTCATGGATGTTCAACATCCGCCTGCCCTACAACTTCAACTCCCCCTACCGCGCCACCTCCATCTCCGAGTTCTGGCGCTGCTGGCACATGAGCCTGTCGGCCTTCCTGCGCGACTATCTCTACATCCCGCTCGGCGGCAGCCAGAAGGGGCCGGCGCGGCGCTATGTGAACCTGTTCATCACCATGCTGCTCGGCGGCCTGTGGCATGGCGCGGCCTGGACCTTCGTGGTGTGGGGCGGCCTGCACGGCCTGTATCTGGCGATCAACCACGCCTTCCGGGCCGCGGTGGCGCGCCATGTGCCGCAGTGGAGCGAGCGGCTCGCCTACAAGCTGGCTGCCTGGGGCATCACGATGCTGGCAGTGATCGTCGGCTGGGTGTTCTTCCGCGCCGAGAGCTTCGCCGCCGCGGGCCGTATCCTGACGGGCATGACCGCCATCGACGCCCCGGCCGGCGCCAGTCATCCGCTCTTGTGGAACACCGGGCTCGACACCGCGCGCGGCCTGCTGTGGTGCGCGGTGCTGGGCGCGCTGGCCTTCCTGTGCCCCAACAGCAACCGCATCGGCGAAGCCCTGCTCAGCCGCACCCGCGCCCGGCCCGGCCTGTGCGCCCTGCTCGCCGGCGTGGGGCTCACGCTGGCGGTGCTGCTGGTGTTCGTCAATGAAACGCGCGACGCGGCCAGCGCGTTCATCTACTTCAATTTCTGATGAAGAAGATCCTGCACCCGCTCCGCCTGCTGCTGCTCGGTGTCCTGCTCACGCTGCTCGGGCTGGAAGCGCTCCTGCGTCTGTTGCCGGTATCGACCGCCACCATGGTCGACTACCATGTCGCGCCGACCATCCTCACCTACCCGCCCCATCTCGACTTCACGGTGGCCACCGGCTGGGACCTGAAGAACGCGCGCCATCTGCGCAGCAACAACTTCGGCTTCGTCGACAACCAGGATTTCACCCCCGACGCCGACGCCGTGGCGGTGATCGGCGACAGCTTCGTCGAAGCCAACATGCTCGCGCCCGACGACCGCATCGGCCCGGCGCTGTCGCGCGCGTTGGGCGGCACGGCGGTGTATTCGATGGGCGGGCCCGGCTCCAGCCTGCTCGACTACGCCGAACGCGCCCGCCTCGCTGCCGAGCGGCTGGACGTGCGGCGCTTCGTGTTCGTGCTGGAACTCGGTGACGTGCAGCAGGCGCTGTGCGGTTCGGGCAACCATCACGGGCCCTGCATCGATCCGCGCGACGGATCGCTCAAGCCCTTCGCGCGGCCGTCGGCCAGCGGGCTCAATACCTGGGCGCGGCACTCGGCGCTGGCGCAGTATGTGTTCTCGCAACTCAAGTTCAACCCGGCGCGCCTGTGGCAATCGCTGCGCCCGGCCGTGGCGGCCGGCGCCCGGCCCAAGGCCGATCCGATGACCCCGGCGCTGACGCACGAGATCGTCACCCGTTTTCTCGACGCGCTACCCGCCACCGACGCGCCGCCGGTCTTGCTGATCGACGGCCCGCGCGGTCGCCACAGCGCCGAGATCACGCGGCAACGGGCAGAGATGGCGCAACTGCGCACGCTGGCCGAAGCCGCCGGCGCCAGGGTCATCGACCTCGCCCCGCGCTTCGCGGCCTGGCGCGCCGCCAACGATCTGTCACTGGAAGTCGGCCCCTACGACGGCCACTGGAATCCGCTGGCGCACCAAATCGCCGCCGACGCGGCGGCCGACGCCCTGCGCCGGCCTTAGGACGTTGGCTACTTACCGACCTGATCCCCGATCACGCCGCCAATCGCCGCGCCGCCGACCGTGCCCAGCACACCACCGTCGGTCATGACCGCGCCGGCCACCCCGCCAACACCGGCACCAATGGCGGCGCTGCGCTCGCGGTGGGACATCCCTTCCCAGGTACTGCAACCACTTGCCCCGATCAGGGCGCACACTGCCAACACAGAAAGATGCTTGCTCATATGGCCTCCTTCGACACACGCAAATGGTGTCGGTCGTGCGCAGTAGACCGTGGCGGCCCGCCGGCGCTCCCCTGCGTATGTATCCGGATATCTCCGCCGATCCCGACTCGCCCCCCGGCATCCGATTGCCGGCATGCGTCAGGCGTCACGCAAGCGGGCCGACGCCGCTATAATTCCGCTTTGCTCCGCTCTGGCCGACACTCATGACCACGCCCCTGTTCCAGTCCAGCATCACCTCCCTGCCCCTGCTCGCCCGCGGCAAGGTGCGCGACATCTACGCCGTTGACGACGAAAAGCTGCTCATCGTCACCTCCGACCGCCTGTCCGCCTTCGACGTGATCCTGCCCGACCCGATCCCGCGCAAGGGCGAGGTGCTCACCGCGCTGGCCAGCTTCTGGTTCGACCGCCTGGCCCATGTGGTGCCCAACCAGCTCACCGGCATCGCGCCCGAATCCGTGGTCGCCCCCAACGAGCGCGATCAGGTCACCGGCCGTGCGCTGGTGGTCAAGCGCCTCACGCCGCTGCCCATCGAGGCGGTGGTGCGCGGCTATGTGATCGGCTCGGGCTGGAAGGACTACCAGCGCACCGGCGCCATCTGCGGCATCGCGCTGCCGGCCGGCCTCCAGCAGGCCGCCAAGCTGCCGTCGCCGATCTTCACCCCGGCCTCCAAGGCCGACGTGGGCGACCACGACGAGAACATCTCCTTCGCCGAAGCGCAGACCCGCACCGCCGCCGCCCTCTCCGGCCTGCTCGCCGGCACCGGCAAGAACGGCGCACAGCTGGTCGAAGAAGCGCGCAAGGCGGCCGTCCAGCTGTACACTGAAGCGGCCAACTACGCCGCCGGGCGCGGCATCATCATCGCCGACACCAAGTTCGAGTTCGGCGTCGACGCCGCCGGCACGCTGCACCTGATCGACGAGGCGCTCACCCCTGACTCCTCCCGCTTCTGGCCGGCCGACCAGTACCGCGAAGGCATCAGCCCGCCGTCCTACGACAAGCAGTATGTGCGCGACTACCTCGAGACGCTCGACTGGAACAAGACCGCCCCCGGCCCGCGTCTACCGGCCGACGTGGCCGAGCGCACCGGCGCCAAGTATGTCGAGGCCTACGAGCGCCTGACCGGCCGCCAGCTGGGCTGAACGCCATGCGGCATGGCCGATGCCGCACTGCAGCTTTCCTTCCGCCGGATCGCGTTCTAGATTGTGAAGGTCTCCCCTCACGACCCGGAGCGCGTTCATGGATAGACCCGCCGATTTTCTGTCGCAGCATTTCGACCTGCCCCGCATCCGCGAAGTCCCCCCGCAACGCCCGCTCGACTGGCTGCAGCGCGGCTGGTCGGACATGCGCGAGAACCTCGGCGCCAGTCTGGCCTACGGCCTGTTCTTCGCGCTCATCGGCTATCTGTTGCTGGCCTTCGCAGCACCCCGCCCCTATCTGTTCTCCACCGCGATCTCCGGCTTCCTGCTGATCGGCCCGCTGGCCGCTGCGGGGCTTTACGAGATCTCGCGCCGGCACGAGGCCGGCGAGCGCACCAGCCTCAAGGCCTCGCTAGGCGGGCTGCGCCAGCGCGCCGACGTGCTGTTCCATTTCGGCATCCTGCTGGCGCTGATGCTGATCGTCTGGGAGCGCGTCTCGGCCGTGGTCTTCGCGCTGTTCTATGCCGACAACGTCCCCGACCTGAGCAACTTCTTCCAGTCGATCTTCTTCTCCGGCGAATACACCATGCTGGTGCTGGCCTACATCGCCGTCGGCGGCATTCTGGCCGCGGTGGTGTTCAGCGCCACGGTGATCGCCATCCCGATGATGATCGGCCGCGACACCGACATGATGACCGCCATGGCCACCAGCCTGCGTGCCGTCGCCCTCAACCCCCTGCCCATGCTGGTGTGGGCGGCGCTCATCGTCATCCTCATGCTGCTCGGCTTCGCCACGCTGATGGTCGGCATGGCGATCCTGCTGCCGCTGCTCGGCCACGCCTCCTGGCACGCCTACCGCGACCTCGTCGACTGACCACTTACCCCCTGCGGGCCCACCCGGCCCGCCGCCCCCGGCCATTGCGCCGGGGGCTCTTGATTCCCCGCCCCGCACCCCGACCTGATGCCTGAGCGGCCACGCGCCCGCGCGCAGCCGTGGCCGAACTTGCCTACAATCGGCGCATTCCCTTTTCAGGAACCACCATGTCTGCCGTCTCCGACAATCCGCTGCTCGACTTCACCGACCTCACGCACTTCGACCGCATCAAGCCGGCCGATGTCGAACCGGCCATCCGCCACCTGCTCGACACCGCCCGCGATACGCTGGCCACGCTCGAAGCCGACGCCACGCCCGCCACCTGGGACGGCTTCGTGATCCCCATGACCGAGGCCACCGAGCATCTCGGCCGTGCCTGGGGCGTGGTCGGCCACATGCACAGCGTGATGGACACCCCCGACTGGCGCGCCGCCTACAACGCGCTGCTGCCCGAGATCAGCGGCTTCTATGCCGAGCTGGGGCAGAACGAAGCGCTCTACGCCAAGTACCGCGCCCTGCGCGACAGCGCCGAATACACCACCCTCACGCCGGTGCGCCAGCGCATCATCGACCACGAGCTGCGCGATTTCCGCCTCTCCGGCGCCGAGCTGCCCGAGGCGCAGAAGCCGCGCTTCAAGGCCATTTCCGAAGAGCAGTCGGCGCTCGGCGCCAAGTTCTCCGAAAACCTGCTCGACGCCACCAACGCCTTCGCCGAGTGGGTCACCGACGAGGCCGAACTGGCCGGCCTGCCCGAGGACGTGGTCGACGCCGCCCGTGCCGCCGCCGAAAAGGACGGTCGCGAGGGCTGGAAGTTCACCCTGCAGATGCCCTCCTACCTGCCGGTCATGCAATACGCCGACAGCGCCCGGCTGCGTGAGACGATGTACCGCGCCAACGGCATCCGCGCCTCCGAACTGGGCAAGCCCGACTGGGACAACGGCCCCATCATCGGCCGCCTGCTGGCGCTGGCCGCCGAAGAGGCGAAGATGCTCGGCTACGCCAGCTACGCCGAGCTGTCACTGGTGCCCAAGATGGCCGAGGCGCCCGAGCAGGTACTCGACTTCCTGCGCGAGCTGGGCGCCAAAGCCAAGCCCTACGCCGAACGCGACCTGGCCGAGCTGAAAGCCTTCGCCGCCAAGGAACTGGGCCTCGCCGAGCTGCAGCCCTGGGACATGGGCTACGCCAGCGAAAAGCTGCGCCAGGCGCGCTATGCCTTCTCGGAAAACGAGGTGCGCCAGTACTTCCCCGAGCCGCGCGTGCTCGACGGCCTGTTCGGCGTCATCGAATCGCTCTACGGCGTGCAGCTGCGCCACGACACGGCACCGGTGTGGGACCCGTCGGTCAAGATGCTGCGCATCGAACGCGAGGGCCGGCTGGTCGGCCAGCTCTACCTCGACCTGCATGCGCGCGACACCAAGCGCGGCGGCGCCTGGATGGACTCCGCGCGCAACCGCCAGCGCAGCGGCAGCCGGCTGCTCACGCCGGTCGCCTACGTGGTGTGCAACTTCTCGCCGCCGGTCGGCGACAAGCCCGCCACGCTGACCCATGACGACGTGCTGACCCTGTTCCACGAGTTCGGCCACGCCCTGCACCATCTGCTCACCGAAGTCGACGAGGTGGCCGTCTCGGGCATCCACGGCGTCGAATGGGACGCCGTCGAGCTGCCCAGCCAGTTCATGGAAAACTTCTGCTGGGAGTGGGATGTGCTCAGCGGCATGAGCGCCCATGTGAACACCGGCGAGCCGCTGCCGCGCGAACTGTTCGACAAGATGCTCGCCGCGCGCCACTTCCAGAGCGGCATGCAGATGGTGCGCCAGCTCGAGTTCAGCCTCTTCGACCTGCGCCTCTACCACGAGGTCGATGCCGGGCAGCCGGTGCCGGTCGCCACCGTGCTGGCCCTGCTCGACGCGGTGCGCCAGGAGGTGGCCGTCACCTTCCCGCCGGCCTGGCACCGCTTCCCGCTGAGCTTCTCGCACATCTTTGCCGGCGGCTACTCGGCCGGCTACTACAGCTACAAGTGGGCCGAGGTGCTCTCCGCCGATGCCTTCGCCGCCTTCGAGGAGGCCGGCGCCGGTCGCGGCAGCCTGCTCGATCCGGAAACCGGCAAACGCTTCTGGCGCGAGATCCTGGCCGTCGGCGGCAGCCGCCCGGCGCTCGACTCCTTCATCGCCTTCCGCGGCCGCGAGCCGCAGGTCGACGCCCTGCTGCGCCACAGCGGCATGCTCGAAGCCGCCTGAGGCCTATCTCGCCGGGGTGGCTCAGGCCGCCTCGGGGCAGCACACCTCGGCCGGCAGGACATGGAAGTAGTCCGGCCGGCTCTTGGCCACCTTCTTTGCCGCCGCGGCCGCAGAGGCAATCGCCTCGGGGTCGCGCTGGCAATCGCGCGGGATGACCACCACGCCAACCGACAAGGACGTGATCGGAAAGAAGGCCTTGAAGCCGCGCCGGTCTTCGGCGTCGAGCCCGCCCTGGGCGCGCTCCACATCGTCGTAAAGCGACGGCGCCTTGTCGGCAAAACTGCTGATCACCGCCCGGCAACGCGCCGCCCAGTCCTCGCTCTGGAACAGCACCACGAAGTCATCGCCGCCGACATGGCCGAGGAAATCGCAGGTCTTGTCGCACTGCGCCGAGATCGCACTGGCCGCCAGCTTGATCATCTCGTCACCGCGCCAGTAACCGTAGCGGTCGTTATAGGGTTTGAAGTTGTTGAGGTCGAAGTACGCCGCGGCAAAATCGACCCGCGCGTCGAGCAGCCGGCGGATATGCGCGGTGATCGGCAGGTTGCCGGGCAGACAGGTCAGCGGATTGGCCAGGCGCGCCGCCTCGATACGCCGCTCGGTCACCGCCCGCACCAGGCCGTCGCCGGTGGCCAGCCCGGCGTAGCGCCCGCCATCGGTGATGATGAAACCCTCGCTCAGGTAGCCCTGGTTCTCGCCCATCAGGATGCTCACCAGCGAATCGATGGTGCTCGAACGATCCACCCGCAGGGGCTCCGCATTCATGAACAGGGTGCATGATCGCCGGCCAAACAAATCGGCATGAAACGGTCGCGCCAGCTGGTCGATAAACACCCGGCGGTGAATCAGGCCGATCGGCGTCTCGCCCTCGACCACCGCCACCGCATGCAGCGCCGGATGCGCCGCGAACAGACGCAGTACGCTTTGGCAGGTCTGCGCCACGGTGACGGTCGGTGCAGCAATACACAGGGCATCGACCGTCAACAAGGGATCGGCGTGCTGCGGCGCGCTGGGCAACACGGCCAGTTTTGACGAACGCAACACCGTCATCACCGCCTCGCCCAGCACACGCGGCGGCTCGGCCTGCGGCCGGGCGAGAAAGAAGCCCTGCGCGAAGCGGCAGCCCAGGTCTCGCACCACGGCCAGTTCCTCTGCCGTCTCGACCCCCTCGACCACCAGCGGCGTGCCAAAGGCCTTGGCCAGCCCCATCACCGTGCGCAACACCTCCAGCTTTCGGCTGTCGCGGTGCACCCCGCTCACGAAATAGCGATCGATCTTGACCACTTCGGGGTTGAGCTGAGACCACAGACGCAGGCTGGAGCGCCCGTCGCCAAAGTCGTCGATGGCCAGCTGCGGCCCGTCGGCGCGCAGCGTGGCGACGGCGGCCTCCAGCGCGGTGATGTCCTCGACCCGCTCATGCTCGGTCAGCTCGAACACCAAGCGCCCCGGCGCCACGCCCACCTCACGGGCGAGCTGGAGGACATGCCCTCCGGCACCAACGGCAATTCGCTGCAGGGTCGGTGCGCTGACATTGAGGAACAGCTTGCCGCCGAGCCGCAGGCGCGCAAAGGCCTCGATCGCCAGCTCGCAGCAGCGCTGCTCGAAGATGGTGGTCATGCCCGCCTGGCGGGCGGCATGGAGCAGCGCGTCCGGGTTCGCCAGCGCCGATCCTTCCGGACCTCTGACCAAGGCTTCGTAACCATGCAGCTCCCCCGCCTTGAGGCCGGCAATCGGCTGAAAGACAAAACGCAGCCCCTCGCCCTCGATGAGGGGCTGGATTCGGGTGGCATGGATCGGGTTGAAACGGGCCGGGTTCATGACGCTCCTTGTGCACTGCAGCTATTACTTTCGCCCGAATGATCGTCAACATCGGCACCATCTTGAATGAAGATTTCGTGACACCCTCGGCACCGACAGCTCAAGGAAACCACCGTCTGCGCCGTTGGTCATAGAGAGGCGCTAACGACGCAGCCGGGATGAGATGCATGTTCATTGCTGCCAGCCGATTCGTGATCGCCAACGGCATGGAGGCGGCCGTGTGCGACGCGTTCAGTCGACACCCACATCAGGTCGACACCGCTCACGGTGTCCGACGCGCGGACGAGCTCCGACCGATCGCCCGGCCCGGCTTGCCGCTCAAGCCCGGGGAGCCCCCCCAATCACGCACCTTGAGCGCGTGGCGGACTAGCCGGCCATGACGCCCTTCTCGCCGCTCGACACCGAGCAACTGAACACCTTTGCCGCCCTGCGGGAAGCGGCGATCGCCCACACGCTCAAGGCCAGTGAAGCGGCTCACCCCGAGGTGTTCGCCCGCGTCGCCCCCCGTGGCCGGGCGGCCTGCGCCGACGACCTCGCCTACCACCTCGACTTTCTCGCCCCAACGCTGGAGAGCGGTCAAGCCGAAGCCTTTCTCAACTATCTCGCCTGGCTCGCCCAGGTGCTGCGCAGTCGGGGCATGCCGACCGGCTCGCACCCGGACTCGCTACGCCACCTTGACGACTTCTATCACCGCGACCTGCCAACGGGCATCGCCGACGCCATCAGCCAGGTGCTCACCGCCGGCCAGGCCCACCTCGCCAGCGACGCGGCACCGCCGGCCTACGACGCCCCCGGCCCCACCCCGTGGGCAGAATCCGACCCCTTCCGCGATGCCGTTCTCAAAGGCGACCGGCGCGCCGCCCAGCGCTGCTTCGAAGACGCCCTCGGCCGCAGCGCCACCCTGGTCGGCAGCGAGGTCCATGTCATTCAACCCGCCTTGTACGGTATCGGTCGCGCCTGGCAGGAGAACCGCGTCACGGTGGCGCAGGAGCATCTGGCCACCGCCATCTCCCAGTCGCTGATGGCCCGCGCCTTCGGCCTTGTCTTGCCTGCCGACGACAACGGCGGTCGGGCGATCTTTGCCTGCATGACCGGCAATCACCATGACGTCGGCCTGCGCATGGTCTCCGACGCCTTCGAAATGGATGGCTGGCAGACCCAGTTTCTCGGTGGCAACACGCCGCTGCCCGCCCTGCTGAGCCAATGCACCGCCTATGCCCCGCATGTGCTGTGCCTGTCGGCCTCGCTGCCGCAGCACCTACGTATGCTCAAGGAGACCCTCGCCGCCCTGCGCCGGCAGCTCGGCGACGCCTGCCCCCGGGTGGTGGTCGGTGGGCTGGTGTTCAACCAGTTCCCAGCGCTCGCCAACACACTGGACGCCCAGTGGCTCGGCCCCACCACTGAAGACGCCGCGATCGGCGCGCGCCAGTTGCTGCCCCGCTGAACCATGTCGCTGCCATCGCTCCCCGACGCCCTGGACACGCTCGAATCCCTGGTCATCGCCGAATTCGACGCATACGCGGTACTGCGTTATGGCAACGCCGGCCTGCGCCGCCTCCTCAGCGACCAGGACACCGGCGCATGGCAGCTGTTCGCCGCACCGATGCTCGACCTCGTCACCCTGCCGGCCACGGGCACCTGCATCTGCTTCGAGGGTCTGATCACGGTCAACGGCCCCGGCAACCGCGTGAGCTCGCTGCGCGGGCGCATCGACGCCGACGCGCATCGTCTGCGGGTGATTGCCGGCTACGAACTCGACGACATCCTGAGCGCCACCGACACCCTGATGGCGCTGAACGCCGCGCTGGTCGCCACCCAGCGTGAGCTGGCCCGCAGCGAGGCGACCGTCCGGCGCCTGTCGCTCACCGACCCGCTCACCGGCGTCGCCAATCGCCGGGCGCTCGACACCCACACCATCGAAACCCTGACCCACTGCGAGGAGACCGACACCCCGGTGTGGCTGATCCTCGTCAATATCGACCACTTCAAGCAGCTCAACGACCGCTGGGGGCACGACGCCGGCGACATGGCCCTCACCGCCGTCGCCACCGCCCTGGACAGCCACTGCCGCGATGGCGATTTCGTCGCACGCTTCGGCGGCGAAGAGTTCGTCATTCTTGCCCCCGCCCTGAGCCGCCAGGCCGTAGCGGTCTACGCCGAGCGCCTGCGCAAGCTGGTGGCAGCGCTCGACCTGCCCCCGCTCGGCCGCATCACCGCCAGCTTCGGCGTCGCCCGCCGCCGACCGGGCGACACCGGCCGAGCCCTCTTTGCCCGCGCCGACGCCGCCCTCTATCGCGCCAAGGCCCAAGGCCGGAACTGCGTCGTGTTCGCCGACGACGCCGCCCCGACGGCCCCCAGGCGACCCGCCTGAACGCACCGCCTGGCCCCGTTCGCGCGTCGCTGGCACAATAACCGGCCCACCGTCCTGCCGCGCCGCCATGAAAATTGCCACCTGGAACGTCAACTCCCTCAAGGTCCGCCTGCCGCATGTGCTCGACTGGCTGACCAGTGAACAGCCTGATGTGCTGTGCCTGCAGGAACTGAAAATGGAGGATGCCGCGTTTCCGCGCGCCGAGATCGAAGCGGCCGGCTACCAGGCGGTGTTCAACGGCCAGAAGACCTACAACGGCGTGGCGATCGTCAGCCGCCAGGCGCCGGCGGCGGTAATCAAGGGCATCCCCGGTTTCGACGACCCGCAAAAACGCATCATCGCCGCCACGATCGGCGACGTTCGCGTCATCTGCGGCTACTTCCCCAATGGCCAGGCCGTCGGCTCCGACAAGTTCACCTACAAGCTCGACTGGCTCGCCGCCCTCACCGAGTGGGTGCGTGGTGAACTGCGCCAGCACCCGCGGCTGGTGCTCACCGGCGACTTCAACATCGCGCCGGAAGACCGCGACGCCCACCCCGCCTGGAAGGACGAAATCCATGTCTCGGCGCCCGAGCGCGCGGCCTTCGTCGCCCTCGAGCTGCTTGGCCTCTCCGACGCCTTCCGCCTGTTCGACCAGGCCGACAAGGCGTTCTCGTGGTGGGACTACCGCATGAACGCTTTCGAGCGCAATTTCGGCCTGCGCATCGACCACCTGCTCATCTCCGATCCGCTGGTTGCCGAGTGCCGGCGCTGCTGGGTCGACACCGCACCGCGCCAACTCGAACGCCCGTCCGACCACGCCCCGGTATTGATCGAACTGGCCCGGTGAGCACCGGCGTCGTTCTGCTCCATGGCAAGTGGGATCAACCGCCCTTTGCCATTGCGGCACTGACCGACGCACTCACCGACGCCGGCTACCGCTGGCGCCTGCCAACCCTGCCGTGGGCGCTGCGCCGCCTGTATGACACGCCCCTCGCGCGCGCGCTCGACCAGATCACCGACGAGGCGGCGGCCCTGCGCGCGGCCGGATGCACCCGCGTGCTGCTGTGCGGGCACAGCCTCGGCGCCGGTGCGGCACTGGCCGTGGCGGCCCGTCGTAGCGGCATCGACGGCCTGATTCTGCTCGCCCCCGGCCACTTTCCCGAACGCCTCGCCGCCGAGGGCCACACCGCGGCATCCCTCGCCAACGCCGCGCGCGCAGTGGCCGGCGGACAGGGCCAGGCGCGCATCGCGCTCGTCGACGTGCATCAGGGCCAGCCGCGCCGCCTGCGCATCCGGCCCGACCACTACCTGAGCTACTTCGCACCAGATGGCGCCGCCGTCTGGCCCGACAACTGCCGGCGCCTGGCCGTGCCGCTGCCGATGCTGTGGCTGGTCGAGGACGCGCCCGGCGCCGTCGTGCCCGGAATCGATTATGCTTTCCGGCAGGCACCGCCCCACCCCGCCAGCCAATGGCGCCGCGTCGCCGCCACGCATCACGACACCCCTGCCAGATCGACCGACATCGTGCTCGACTGGCTGCACTCACTGGACTGGTGATTCGCCTCATGACCGCGCCCACCGAACTCGTCGACCGCTACCCCGTCCTCACCGAACTGCCGCCCGCGGTGCGCGACGCCATCATCCCCCGACTGCAGGCAATGAAGGTGCCGGCCGGCACGGTGCTGTTCGACGACCACCAGGCCTGCGAGGGCTTTCCCTTCGTGGTGCGCGGCTCGATCCGGGTGATCAAGGCCTCCGCCAGTGGTCGCGAATTGCCGCTGTACCGGGTCGCGCCGGGCGAGACCTGCGTCATCTCGTCGTCCTGCCTGCTCGGCCATGAGGACTACAACGCCCGCGGCATTGCCGAGACCGACACCGAGCTGGTGCTGCTGCCCAAGGCGGTGTTCGACGAGCTGCTCGCCGAACCGGCCTTTCGCAGCTTTGTTTTCCACCTCTTCGCCGATCGCATCGCCGACCTGATGCAGCTCATCGAGGAAGTCGCCTTCCACAAGCTCGACCAGCGTCTGGCCGCGCTGCTGCTGGGCAAGGGCCGGCTGCTGCACACCACCCACCAGCACCTGGCCGACGAGCTGGGCAGCGTGCGCGAGATCGTCAGCCGGCTGCTCAAGGGTTTTGCCGCCCAGGGTCTGGTGAAGCTGTCGCGCGAGCAGATCGAGATCGTCGACGCCGCCGGCCTGCGCCGGGTGGCGGGCGGCTGAACGCCAGCGCGACACGCCCTAGTTGCGCGGCGTTGCCATGAACACCATCGGCGGCGGCGCACCAAAGCCGCCGGCGGTGCTGTAGCGCACCCGCAGGGCATCCCCCTCGCGCGAGACAAGGTAGCGGTGCGTGCTCACCCGGCTCTCGCTGCCCATGACCGATTCAGAGTGGGTCTCGAAGCTGAGCAGCCCATCGGCCCAGCGGGCGGCCTCGATGTCGCGGGGGCGTCCCAGAAAGCTGGCGCTGCCGACGATGGTGTCGCCGGTGCGCGCAAAGTCGAAACGCTCAAGGTAAGTGTCGCCCCAGGCGTAACGCACTTCGGCCTGCCAGGCGCCGGCCGGAAACGGCACCGGTGTGGGGGCGAACGCCCACCATGCGCCGCCGGCCAGCGCCAGCACGACCAGCGCGCCGAGCACGCGACGGCGCGCCATCGACAGTCGCCGGGCTCCGCCGAGCTCGGCATGCAGCGCATTGACCAGACGCGCCACATCGTCCGTCCAGCCGGCATCAGAGACACGCACCGCATGGCGCTGCACCAGCGGTCGCAGATCGGCCGGCAAGGCGTCGGCTCTCGGCATCGCCGCCTCGTCGAGCAGTACCGGCACCACCGGAATACCCATGTCTAGCGCCCGCGCCACCTCCATGCGGACATAGTCGTCGGGCAGGCTCAGGCGGCGGACGCCGTCGCGCTCGGCGTCGAGCCAACGCGGCCCGATCAGCACCAGCACCAGATCAGCGCTGCGCAGGCGGGCTTGCAGGGCGGCCGGGAAGGGCTGGCCGGGTGGCAGGTCTTCGACATCGCGAAACACATTGCGCGCACCGAAGTGCCGCTCAAGCGCGTCTTCAAGCCGGCCCGCATGGCCGGCGCTGTCTTCGCGGCGATAGGAGATGAAGATCTGGCTCATCGCGGTCCGAAGGGTTGGTCGCTCACCTTCACTCTAGTGGAGCGACCACCCCCCTGCCAGGCCAGCCGGGCCGGCGTCGGCCGGCCCGCGAGCTCAGACGGTAAAGCGCGACACCGCGCCCTGCAGCTCGCCGGCGAGCGTTTCCATTTGCTCGGCCGAACTCACCGTCTGACTCACCGCACCATCGTTCTTGCGCGCCATCTCGGCGATGGCCTCGATGCTGTCAGTGACGCTCTGGCTGGCCGTGCGCTGGCCGTCGGTGGCCTGGGCGATCTGATCCAGTCCGCCACGCACTTCGGCCACCGAGGCGTTCGCCGCCTCCAGCCCGCTGGCCACATCCTGCGCGACCGCCCGGCTGGTGGCCAGACGATCCATGCCGCTGCTCAAGGAGCGCTTGACCGAGCCCGACTGCGTCGACAAGGTTCGCGTGATGGCGTCGATCTCGCCCGCCGAGCGGGCCGACTTCTCGGCCAGCTTGCGCACCTCGTCGGCCACTACCGCAAAGCCACGCCCCTGCTCGCCCGCCCGCGCCGCCTCGATGGCCGCATTGAGCGCGAGCAGATTGGTCTGATCGGCAATCTCCCGCACCTCCTGCGTCATGTGGGTAATCGACGCGGTCGATGCGACGAAGGCCTCGACCGTGTCCGACATCTCGCCCACCGCCGCTTCGACCTCGGTCACTTCACCGATCAGGCGGGTCAGGTTCTTCTGCCCCGCCAGCGAACGCTCAAGGCTCTCGTGCGAGCGCTCACGCACCGCCTCGGCACTGCCGGCGATATGGGCGATGTTCTCCATCATGCCTTCGACCGCGGCGGCGGCGGCGTCGGTCTGCACGCGCTGCTGATGCGAGCCGCCGGCCACCTGGCGGGCGCTCGCCGACACCTCGCGGGCCGATCGCGCGACCTCCCCGGCCGAGGTGCTGACCTGGCGAACCAGGTCGCCCACCGTGCTCAACATGCGATTGAAGCTGCTCGCCGCGCGCCCGATCTCGTCCTGGTGCTCGACCGCCAGGCGGCGCGTCAAGTCGCCGCCACCGGCGGCAATCTCTTCCAGCCCGGCGCTCATGTGCGCCAGCGGGGTGGTGACAAAACGGCGGATGAAGAGGAACACACAGAGCATCAAGGGCACCGACACCAGGGCAGCAAACAGAATGCTCTTGTTGCGGAAACTGCTCACTGCGGCATCGACCTCATCGAGCGAGATGCTCATGCTCACCGCCCCCAGCGGCGTGCCCTCGGGCACCATGTGACAGGTCAGACAGTTCTTGCCCAGATAGTTGGTCGAGGCCAGCGCCGGCACCACGACATGCAGTGCCTGCCCGGCCTCGCCGGCATGCTGCACCTCGAACTGGGCTTTGCCGCCGCGCATCGCCGCTTGCTCCAGGGCGTCCAGCCCCGTCGATTCACCGGCCGAGCCGGGACCGAACTGGGCACTGACCGCCTCGCTGCGGATCACCCGCAAGCCGCGCACCGATGACAGCTCCTTGACCTGGTCGAGAAACACGTCGCGCTGGCCGACCGTCCCGGTAATCATCATGCCGGTCAGGCTCGCCATGGTCATGTCGTGGACCGACAGGGCAAAAGCGCGCGCCTGGTCAATGGCGGTCTCGCGATTTACTTGCGTTTCCCAGGCGATCAGGCCGCCAAAAGCAAACATCAACATGATCCAGATCACGACGGTCAGCCGCAGCCAGATCGGGGTGTCGGAGAACTTGCGCATGACGGCTCCCGGGTCATTGGATTCAGCCGTAGTCAACGGCATCCTGGCCCCGCCCTTTATTGCGAACGCACATTATTTTTCATGTGATGCACGGGTCATGCTCGCGATCGTCTCGCCAACCTCTGATGCAGCGCAAAATCCTACCGTCGAAGAACGGCAAGCGATCCGGCAACACGCACGACACGGCATCACCAGGCCGCCGGCGCCTTCGCCCGAACCCCATGCACGGACAAGGGGTGTTGCTGCGCGCGCTCGGCAAACTCTGCAAACGCCTCGGCCGGCAGCCCGGGGCTGACCAGATACCCCTGGCAGACATCGCAGCCGAGGCTGACCAGAAAATCGAGCTGCGGCTGAGTTTCCACCCCCTCGGCCACGACGCGCAGGTTGAGGTTGCGGGCCATGGCGACGATGGTCGCCACGATCTCGGCATCGCCCGCATCGTCGGGCGTGTCATGCACAAAGCTACGGTCGATCTTCATCTCGTCGATGGGAAACCGGTTGAGATAGGCCAGCGAGGAATAGCCGGTGCCGAAGTCGTCGATCGACAGCCCCACGCCAAGCCCCTTGAGCGCGTGCAGCAAGGCGACGGCCTCTTCCCCCCGGTCCATGATCATGCTTTCAGTCAGCTCCAGCGTCAGCCGGTCGGCCGGCAAGCCCGTGCGCTCGAGCACGGCCGCCACCCGCCACACCAGATCCCGCTGCTGCAACTGGCGTCCCGACAGGTTGACCGCCATCACCAGATCGCTCATCCCGGCCGCGCGCCACGCCTGCGCCTGCGCGCAGGCCGTCTCCAGCACCCACAGGCCAAGCGGCACGATCAAGCCGGTGTCTTCAGCCAACGGAATGAACTGCGCCGGCGGCACCAGCGCACCATTGGGCTCTTGCCAGCGCACCAGCGCCTCGCACCCGACCAGATCCCCCGTGGCCGCCCGGAATTGCGGTTGATAATGGACGACAAACTCCCCAGCAACCAGCGCCCGTCGCAGCCGTCCCTCCATGGCCAGCCGTTGGTCGGCGGCCTCGGTCAGCGCCGCGGTGTAAAAACGGAAGGTATTGCGCCCCTGGCCCTTCGCCTGGTACATCGCGGCATCGGCCTGACGGATCAGCTCCGTGGTGGACGCCCCATCGTTGGGAAAGAGGCTGATCCCGATGCTGACCCCCACGTAGACCTCGTGCCCGCTGGGCAGACAAATCGGCGCATCCTGCATCCGGACCAGCGCCTGAGCCACCTCGGCGGCATCTTCGGGCCGCTGGATGTCTTCGAGCACCACCAGGAATTCATCGCCGCCAAGGCGTGCCAGGGTGTCCGATTCGCGCAGACGCGTGCGCATGCGATGGGCGATGGCCACCAGCAGTTCATCCCCCACCGGGTGGCCCAGGCTGTCGTTGACATCCTTGAAACGATCGAGATCGATGAACATGACGGCCAGGTGATCGCCGTTCCGCTGCGCGCTGTCGAGCGCATGGTCGAGCCGGGACTGCACCAGCAGGCGGTTGGGCAGGTCAGTGAGCGGATCATAGTGCGCCAGATGGGCCAGCTCGGCCTCGGACTGACGCAGGCGGCTCAGGTCGGTCAGCAAGGCCACATAGCGCACCGGCTGGCCGTCCAGGTCGCGGACGGTACTGACCGTGAGCAGTTCGGGAAAGACCTCGCCGCTCTTGCGCCGGCTCGTCACCTCGCCCTGCCAGTGCCCTGTGGCATGAATGCTGGACCACATGCTCCGGAAGATGTCGTCGCCATGGACGCCGGACTGGAGCATGGCCGGCGTCTGGCCAATCACCTCGTCGGCGCGATAGCCGGTGATGTCGGAGAAGGCCGGGTTGACCGCCAGGATACGCTGCTCGAGGTCGGTGATGATGATGCCCTCGCGGGTGCACTGGAACACCGCCGCGGCCTGGCGGTTGGCCTCGAAGGCTTCGCGGCGGGCGGAGATGTCCTCGACCACGGAAATGAAGTAGTCCGGCGCCCCGTCGTCCCGCCGTACCAGCGACACGGTGAGGTTGACCCAGACGGTGTGCCCGTCCCGATGGAAGTAGCGCTTCTCCAACGTATAGCCCGACAGCTCGCCGGCGAGCGTCCGGGTAAGCTGTTGCACGTCGGCGTCCAGGTCGTCGGGGTGGGTGATGTCCTGAAAGGTCCTGGAGAGCAGTTCGTCGTGGGTATAGCCCACGATCTCGCTCAAGCGCTGGTTGACCCGGATCCAGCGGCCATCGGGCGCCACATGCGCGATGCCGACCGCCGCCTGGTCGAAGGTGGCGCGAAAGCGCACCTCGCTCTCCGCCCATGCCTTTTCTCGCCGTGCCACCTCGCGCTTGAGCCGGCGATTGACCAGCACCATCACCAGCGCCGCGAGCAGGACCACGGCACCTGCAGCGGCAAGCCACGGCCAGTAGCGCTTGAGCATCGGCGTGTAGTCGATGACCAGCACCCGATCGGCAGCGACGGAGATCCAGGGCCGGACAAACGCCTCGCGCGCCTGCTCCGGTATCGTGGCCAAGGCCTTGTCCACCAGCCGTGCCAGTTCGGGCCAGTCGCTCCGCACGGCAAATCGCTGACCATTGCCCTGCATGTCGAAGGCCGCATTGACCTTGAGGTTGGCCATCCCCTGCTGCTGCGCCAGGTAAGTATTGATCCCCAGCACGCCCACATAGGCATCCACTTCGCCAGCGGCCAGGGCACGCAAGCCGTCGAGCGGCGTAGGCACAAAGGCCGGCTTCAGGGCCGGGTAGCGGGCCATCACCTGCTTGCTTGAAGAATACCCCTCCACCAGCGCCAGACGCAGGTCGGCCAGGTCATTGACCGAGGCCAGCTGCGGCGCGTCGCGGCGTGTCATGACGACCAGCGGGGTCGGCAGATAGATCTCCGAAAACGCGGCAAAGGCCTCGCGCTCGGGCAGGTGCACCATGGTGGCGATTGCATCGATACGACGCGCCTTGAGCGCCTCGACCAGCTCGGGCCAGCTCAGGTGCACGACAGGCTCGAAGCGCACACCGAGCGAGGCCGACACATGCGCCAGGAACGCCGCCGCCACACCTTCGAACCGGCCGTCCGCGCCGACAAAGGAGTAAGGCGCGTAGGCCGGATCCACCCCCACACGGATCACCGGGTGCGCGTCCAGCCAGCGTTGTTCGTTGGCGCTCAGGCTCAGCGCGGCACGCGACAGAGGGCTGGCATCGCCGGCATGGGCGACTGGCTGACCGACTGGCAAGAGCAGCCACAGCAACAGCCCAACCCAGCGCAGACGGGCCATAACGTCCATTCTCCCTCGCTCATTGCAGCCAACGGCTACAGCCTTCAGTACACTGTCTTAGCGGTCACGCAAGCAGCATGCTTTAGACATTTTCACCATCGCCCCGGCCTGTGTAACCAAGGTTACAGACGCGCCGGGGCCGTGGCGAGTCTAATAGGCCCACTTTCGCATCTCGGAGCAAGGAGCTGATCATGAAAATGAACGTGGGTGGAATCGACAAGGTGTTGCGCATCGTGGCCGGTATCGCACTGATTGCCTGGGCCCTGATGGGCGGGCCGGTGTGGGCGTGGATCGGCATTGTGCCGCTGGCCACCGGCGCACTGGGCTGGTGCCCGGCCTACTCGCTGCTGGGCATGAACACCTGCCCGATGAAAAAGTCGTAACACACGCCACCGTTCGACGGGCACATCAGGCCGGGCATGCCCGGCCTGTGTCATTCAGGCGCCGCGCGATGGACTGCAGGCGTTGGTGATGGCGACATAGTCGGCCACCGACAGCCGCTCCGCGCGCTGCCCCGGGTCGATGCCCAGGGCGCTCAGCCCGGTCTCGTCGATGAACTCGCGCAGCGTGTTGCGCAAGGTCTTGCGACGCTGGCCGAAGGCGGCGGTAACGATCTTGCCCAACAACACCTCGTCGTGCGCCGCGAGCGTATCGGCCGGACGCGGCACCAGGCGCACGATGCTGGACATCACCTTGGGCGCCGGGCGGAAGGCGCCCGGCGGCACATCGAACATCCGCCCCATGCGGAAGCGGTATTGCAGCATCACCGACAGGCGTCCGTAGTCGCCCGACCCCGGCTCGGCCACCATGCGCATCACCACTTCCTTTTGCAGCATGAAGGTCATGTCACGCACCTGGTCGGCAAACGCGGCCAGGTGGAAGAGGATGGGCGTCGAGATGTTGTAGGGCAGGTTGCCGACGATGCGCAAATCCGGCCCCAGGATGCCGAAGTCGAACTTGAGCGCATCCCCCTCATGGATGGTGAGCACCTCGGGGCTGTAGCGTTCCTTGAGCAGGGCGATGAGGTCGCGGTCGATCTCGACCACATCCAGCTTGCCAAGGCGCGCCAGCAGCGGATCGGTCATGGCGGCCAGCCCCGGCCCGATCTCGACCATGCGCTGCCCGGCCTGCGGGGCGATGGCGTCCACGATCTTGCGGATGATGTTGGGGTCGGACAGGAAGTTCTGCCCGAAGCGTTTGCGCGCCTGGTGAATCATGCCGATGGCCCTCCGGCCGCCATGTCGAAGGCCAGTTTCACGGCGGCGAACAGGCTGCCCGGATCGGCGCGGCCGGTGCCGGCCAGGTCGAGTGCCGTGCCGTGATCGACCGAGCTGCGGATGATCGGCAGGCCGAGCGTGACATTGACCCCGCCGCCAAAGCTGGCGTGCTTGAGCACCGGCAGGCCCTGGTCGTGATACATGGCGAGCACCGCATCGCCCTGGGCGAGCGTGTGCGGCACGAACAGGGTGTCGGCCGGCAGCGGGCCGATCAGCTGCATGCCGGCCGCGCGCAGGCGGTCGAGCACCGGAATGATGACGTCGATTTCTTCCCGCCCCATGTGCCCGCCCTCGCCCGCATGCGGGTTCAGGCCGGCGACCAGGATACGCGGCGCCGCCAGGCCGAAACGCTGGCGCAGGTCGGTGTCGAGGATGGCCAGGGTTTCGGCCAATGTGGCTGGCGTGACTGCCCCCGGCACCGCCGACAAGGGCAGATGCGTGGTCACCAGCGCCACACGCAGGCCAGCACCGACGAGCATCATCACCACCCGGCTGGTGGCCGTGGCCTCGGCGAGATATTCGGTATGGCCGGAGAACGGGACGCCAGCATCGCAGATGACGCCCTTGTGCACCGGCGCGGTGACCATGCCGGCGAACTCGCCGCTCACACACCCCTCGATGGCGCGGTCGAGCATGCTCAGCACCGGCCGGGCATTGGCGGTATCGAGTTGCCCGGCCACGACCGGTGCGGCCAATGGCACATCGATCACTTCGAGCACACCCGGTGGGGGCGCCACCTCACGCTGGTAAGCCTGCAGGAGGGTCGTCTGGCCCAGCGATGCGAGGCGCGCTTCGAGCAGATCGGTGTCGGCGAGCACCACCACGCGGCCGGGCCAGGTGCGGGTGGCCAGTTGCAGGCACAGCTCGGGGCCGACGCCAGCCGGTTCGCCACTGGTGACGGCCAGCACCGGCACGGAGTTGATGGTCATGGCAGCGCGGGTCAGTTCAGGTCGTCGAGGCGGTAGTCGACAAAGGTGCTGTCGCGCAGCTGGCGCAGCCAGTCTTCATAGGCTTCATCGGCCTTGCGCTGGCGCAGGGTGTTGCGCGCCACCGCGCGCTTGCGCTCTTCGGACACATCCTGGGTGCGACGCTCTTCGACGCGGATCAGGTGCCAGCCAAACGGTGACTTGACCGGCTCGCTCAGCTCGCCGGGCTGGAGCGCGTCCATGGCCCGCTCGAATTCCGGCACGGTATCGCCCGGATACACCCAGCCGATCTCGCCCCCCTTGGTGGCCGACAGATCGGCACTGTTGGCCCGTGCCAGCGCGGCGAAGTCCTCACCGTTGAGAATGCGGGTACGCAGGGTTTCGAGACGCAGGCGCGCGTCGGTATCGGACACCACCTCGGAGGTCTTGACCAGGATATGGCTGACACGCGTCTGCTGCACCGAAACCGCCTCGGTGGGCTTGGCGCCGCGCACGTCATTGACCTTGACCAGGTGGAAGCCGGCGGGGCTGCGCATGACGGGCGACACCTCGCCCGGCTGCAGCGACTTGATCGATTCGAGAAACAGCGCCGGCACCGAGTTGGCCGGCCGCCAGCCGAGCGCGCCGCCTTGCAGCGCGTCGGGGGCATCGGAGAACTCGGCCGCCAGCTTGGCAAAATCCTCGCCGGCCACCAGCCGCGCACGAATGCTCTCGGCCTTCTGGCCCAGCGCGTTGAGTTGTTCCGGGCTGGGGCCTTCGGGCGCCCGCAGCAGGATGTGCGACAGGTCGTACTCGCGGCTGTCGGCCGTATCCGGCGAGTTCTTGAGGAGGTTGTCGATCTCGGCGTCGGTCACCACCACGCGGGCATCGACCTCGCGCTCGCGCAGGCGGGCGATGAGCATTTCCTGGCGGATGTTCTCGCGAAACTCGTTCCAGTCGATACCGTCCTTCTCGAGCGCGGCGCGAAACTGCGTCGTGCTGAGCTTGTTGGACGCGGCGATGCGATCGATCGCGCCGCCGAGCGCGGTGTCGTCGATGCGCAGGCCGGTTTCACCCGCCAGCTGCACCTGCGCCCGCTCGATCACCAGGCGTTCGAGCACCTGCTTGCGCAGCACGTCGTCGGGCGGCAACTGCCCACCCTGGCGGCCGAACTGGCGCTTGATCTGCGCCGTCCGCTCGGCCAGGCTCGATTCGGTGATGACGTCGTTGTTGACCACCGCGACGATGCGATCGACCAGCACCGTGCGGGCCGCCGAGGACACCGCCGGCACGGCCGCCAGTGCGGCCAGCAGCAGCGTGGAGAGGAGTCGGGGAAGCGCCGTTTTCATAGATATCCTGTTGCTATAAGAGGCTGCCGCAGCATCATTCACGGCCAAAAACCGGATCTGCCATGGGTTGGTTGATGGTGCCATAACCGCCCACGGTCCGCCGCAGCAGATCCAGCGGGCTGGAGCCGACACTGGCCAGGCCGTCGAGCTCGAGCTGCAGGTAGATGGCCTGGGTCACGTCTTCATCGTTGGTCGCATAGCGGTGCACCACCACCCGGAACACCCAGCAGTCCGCATCGTATTCGAGGCCGCCGAGGGCTTCGGTGACACGGTGATCGCGCAACGAACGATTGTAGCGGGCCACGCCGTACCAGCGCCCGCCGAGCGGCCACTGGGCGGCGATGTCGACATCGCGCAGCACATCGCGGGTATAGCGGTAACCGAGGTTGACGACCTTGGCAAAGCCGGGCTGGAAACGCAGGTCGGCATTGAAGCGCTCGGTCTGGCTGTCTTCCGGGTTGTATTGCCAGGCGGTGTCGAGGGTGGTGATCTCGCCGATCCGACCGCCCAGCGCGGCAAGGAAGTCAGAGCGCCGGCTGGTGCGCTCGCCCGAGTCGGTGGTGGTATTCAGGGCGACGCGCTGGTCCTCGAAGTAGAAGCGCTGGCCGAGCGCCACCCGCAGTCGCTCGGCGCCGGTTTCGGCGTCGATGAAGCGCGAGGTGACCGCTGCCGTCAGCTGGTTGGCGTTGGCGATCCGGTCGCCACCGCTGAAGATGTTCTCCGAGAAGATCTGCGCGAAGTTGAAGTCGAACAGGCCGGAGTCGAAGTTGGGGATGTCGGACTGGTCGCGATACGGCACGTAGGCATAGTACAGCCGCGGCTCCAGCGTCTGGATCATGTCGCGACCGTCCCACACGGTGTCGCGCTCGAAGATCACCGAGCTGTCGAGCGAGAAGGTCGGCACCGCACGGGTGATGCTCTCTTCACCCACCGTCAACGGCCTGCTCAGGTCGTAGCGGGTGTAGTGCACTCCGAACTTGGGCGTCAGCGTGTAGGCCGATGTGCCCAGCGGCCACTGGATGGTCGGATGGAGGGTGGTCCGGCTGCCTTCGGGCTTGGCTGCATCAGGGTGGGCGAAACGCACGTACTCGGTATTGAGGTTGAACTCACCACCGCCCCAGACTGTTCGCTCGCCCCCCAGCCACAGCCGTGGCAGGCGGCGGTAAGGTTTGTCGCCGGACAGGGTCTGGAAGCTCTGCACCATTGCCGAGGCCGACCACCAGTCGCCGGAGCCGTAGCTCAACACCGCCTGGCGCAGCAGGTTGGTCTGCGCCGCCACCGCCAAGCGGGAGCTGAGGTCTTCGAAGTATTCCTTGTCCGACACCCCGTTCAGGTCCAGCGCACCGCTGAAACCGTAGCCAAAGTTCTGCTGATGGCGGATCGAGCCGGCCGCCCGGTTGGACTGGCCGGTCACGCTGTCGCTGCTGAGCCACTCGAGCGAGGTCTCGCCCTGCATGGTGTCGGTGAGGTAGCGGTACTGGCCGCCCAGCTGCAGGCCGCGGCGGCTGATATAGCGTGGCACCAGCGTAGCATCGTAATTGGGCGCGATGTTCCAGTAGTAGGGCACCGTCAGCTCGACACCACTCTTGTTCGAGGTACCGAAGGTTGGCGGCAGAAAGCCCGACTTGCGCTGCGCCACGAGCGGGAATTCGACCCACGGCATGTAGAAGATCGGCGTGTCCTTGAACACCACCGTGCTGTCGCGCGCCACACCCGCTTCGCGGTCGTAGTCCAGTTCCAGCTCGCCGGCCTTGATGTACCAGTCCGGATCCTGCGGCTTGCAGGTGCTCCAGGTGGCATCTTCAAGCCGGTACTGATTTTCGCCCTCGAAGCGGATCACGCTGGCCTGGCCACTGCCGGTGACCGGTCGCTCGATCCCGCCCTTGCGCGACATGCGGTGGATTTCATATGACGGCGTCTGAAGCTCGCCGGTCTGCTCGTCCATGCGCATCTGCACTTTGGGGCCGGACAGGCGATCCTCGCCCCGGCGCAGCTCGACGTTCCCCTCGGCCTCGACCTCATCGAGCGCCTCGCGGTAGGTGATGCGATCGGCCGTCAGCACGGCACCGTCGCGACGCAATACGGCGCCGCCCTCGGCGACCAGCTCGACATCCTGCTGGCCGACGATGCGCTCGGCGTCGATGGTGGTCACGCCCGGCACGGGCGACGGCGCCGCCTCGGTGGCCAGCGGGCCCACGGCGCGCGGGGTGGCCGGTTTGCCCTTTGCCGGCGACACCACCTGTGGCGTGCGCTCGGCGCCGCGGCTCGACGGCGGGGTCGGCCGCCGCACCGGCTCGGTCGCTGCGGGCGCCACAGGCTTGGGTTTGGGTTTTGGCGCGGGCGCGGGGGCGCCCAGCAAATCGGCGGGAATGACCAGCGCCGGCAGGCCGGCAGCGGCGCCGGTCGCGGGCAAAGTGGCCAGCAGCAAGGGGATGGCCCGCAAGGTCCAACGCGTGGCAGTCGGCAATGCGTGTCTCCGTTTGAAAGCGGCGGATCGGCTGCACACCGGCAAACAGCGTTCCGGCTGCGGTCTTTGATAAAATTCGCGATTTTACACGAACATCGGACGGCATCCGTGGAAAGACTCGCGCAACTCAAGCACTGGCTGGGCTCCCTGTATCCGGACCGCCAGATCGACCTCGCGCCCGCTTCGGCCGACGCCAGCTTCCGCCGCTACTTCCGGGTGCACGTCGAGGGTGAACCGGCCTCCTTCATCGCCATGGATGCGCCGCCGGACAAGGAAGACACCACTCCCTTCATCCGCATTGCCAAGCTCTTCGGCGACAGCGGCGCGCAGGTGCCGACGGTGCTCGAGGCCAACACGGCCGACGGCTTTTTGCTGCTCACCGACCTGGGCGACACCACCTACCTGAACGCCCTCGACGCCGACAACGCCCACGCGCTCTACGCCGACGCCCTCGGTGCGCTGATCTGCATCCAGAAGGCCAGCGCCCCCGGCGTGCTGCCCGACTACGATCGCGAGCGTCTGCGCGCCGAGATGCAGCTCTTTCCCGACTGGTATCTGGCGCGCCACAAGCACATCACGCTCGACGACAGTGAGCAGAAGATCCTCGATACGGTCTTCGAGCGGCTGCTCGAGGCGAATCTGGCCGAGCCGAAAGTCTTCGTCCATCGCGACTTCCACAGCCGCAACCTGATGGTCACCGAGCACGGCGCCGGCGTGCTCGACTTCCAGGACGCGGTTTACGGCCCGATCACCTACGACCTGGCCTCGCTGTTCAAGGACGCCTATATCGACTGGGACGAAGCCTTCGTCCTCGACATGCTGGCCCGCTACTGGGATGCCGCCCGCCAGGTCGGCCTGCCGGTCCATGCCGACTTTGCCGAGTTCCACCGCGACTTCGAATGGATGGGCGTGCAGCGCCACCTCAAGGTGCTCGGCATCTTCGCCCGCCTGTGCCATCGCGACGGCAAGGCCGGCTATGTCGACGACATGCCTCGGGTATCCAGCTATCTGCGCAAGGCCTGCCAGCGCTACAGCGAGCTGCGCCCGCTGATCCGCATCCTCAACCGCTGCGATCCGGTCGACGAAACCGTCGGCTACACCTTCTGAGCGTCGCCATGCGCGCCATGATCCTGGCCGCCGGGCGCGGCGAACGCATGCGCCCGCTCACCGACACCTGCCCCAAGCCGCTGCTGGCCGCCGGCGGCGCACCGCTGATCGTTCATCATCTGCGCCGGCTGGCCGCGGCGGGCATCGACGAGGTCGTCATCAACCACGCCCACCTCGGCCAGATGATCGAAGCGGCGCTCGGCGATGGCAGCGCCTTCGGCCTGCGCATCCGCTACTCGCCCGAAGCCACCGCGCTGGAGACCGCTGGCGGCATCCGCCAGGCCCTGCCGCTGCTCGGCGAGGCGCCCTTTCTGGTCATCAACGGCGACATCTTCTGCGATGTCGACCTGGCGGCGCTGACCACCCGCGCGCTGGCGCCGGGCGACCTGGCGCATCTCGTGCTGGTGTCCAACCCACCGCACCACCCGGCCGGCGACTTTCACCTGCACGACGGCCGCGCCAGACTGAGCGACGGCGAGCGGCTGACATTCTCGGGCATTGGGCTCTATCATCCCGACATGTTCACGTCATTGCCCCCCGGCCTGGCCGCTCCGCTCGGCCCGCTGCTGCGCCAGGCGATTGGCGCCGGGCAGGTCGGCGCCGAGCGCTTCGACGGCCTGTGGATGGACATCGGCACCCCCGAGCGCCTGGCCGAACTGGACGCCCGACTGCGCCCGAACAATCCAGCCAACGCACAGTCTTAACGACACCGCCCCAGAGGAACGTCGCCTTGAACCCGAACTTCGCGCCCTTTCACAACCGCCGCCAACGCCTGCTCGAGACGCTCGCCCGCCGCGGCGGCGGGGTCGCCATCATCCCCACGGCGGCCGAAGTGACGCGCAACCGCGACACCCACTACCCCTTCCGGCCCGACAGCTACTTCCACTACCTGAGCGGCTTCCCCGAGCCCGAGGCGGTGATCGTCCTAATCGCCGGCGACACCCCGCGCAGCCTGCTGTTCTGCCGCAACAAGGACATCGAACGCGAGATCTGGGACGGCTTCCGCTACGGCCCCGAGGCCGCCGCCGACGAATTCGGCTTCGATGCCGCCCACCCCGTTGCCGGGCTCGACGCCCAGCTGACCGAGCTGCTCGCCAACCAGCCGGCGGTCTACTTCGCCCTCGGCCACGACCCCGCCTGGGACAAGCGCCTGGTCGACACCCTCAACCGCGTTCGCGAACAAGTGCGCACCGGCATCACTGCCCCGGCCAGCATCCAGGACCTGCACGCCGAGCTCGACGAGATGCGCCTGATCAAGGACAGCCACGAAGTGCTGACCATGCGCCGCGCCGCCGCCATCTCCGACATCGGCCACCGCCGCGCCATGCAGGCCACCCGCCCGGGCCGGCACGAATACGAGATCGAAGCCGAGCTGCTGCACGCCTTTCGCCAGGGCGGCGCGCAGTCGCCCGCCTACCCCTCCATCGTCGCTGGTGGCGCCAACGCCTGCGTGCTGCACTATGTCAGCAACGCCGCCCCCCTGGCCGACGGCGACCTGCTGCTGATCGACGCCGGCTGCGAACTCGACGGCTACGCCTCCGACATCACCCGCACGTTTCCGGTCAACGGCCGCTTCAGCGGGCCGCAGCGCGATGTCTATCAACTGGTGCTCGCTGCCCAGCAGGCCGCCATCGACGCCACCGCGCCCGGCGTGGGCTGGAACATCCCGCACGACACCGCCGTCGCCGTGCTCGCCCAAGGCATGCTCGACCTCGGCCTGCTCAAAGGCACGCTGGACGGCGTGCTCGAAGCCGGCGACTATCGCCGCTTCTACATGCACCGCACCGGCCACTGGCTGGGCCTCGACGTCCACGATGCCGGCGACTACAAGCGCGACGGCGACTGGCGGCCACTGCGCGAAGGCATGACGCTCACCGTCGAACCCGGCTGCTACATCCGCCCGGCCGACGACGTGCCCGAAGCCTTCTGGAACATCGGCATCCGCATCGAAGACGATGCCCTGATCACCGCCGACGGCTGCGACATCCTCACCGCCGCCACGCCCAAAGCCATCGACGACATCGAAGCGCTGATGCGGGACGCCCGGCCATGAAAACACCCGACATCGCCATCATCGGTGCCGGCCCGGTCGGCATGGCCCTGGCGCTCGCGCTGCAAGGCGGCCCCCACCGCGTCACCCTCATTGACGCCCGCGGTCGCGGCGCCGCACGCCAGGATCCGCGCGTGCTTGCCCTCGCCCACGGCACCCGGCTCACGCTGGAGCGCCTCGGCGTGTGGGCGCACCTGCCCACGACCCCGATCCGCCACATTCACATCTCGCAGCAAGGCGGCTTCGGCCGCACCACGCTCGACGAGCAAGACTACGGCATCGACGGCCTTGGCCATGTGGTTCGCGCCGGCGACCTCGCCGCCGCACTCGACGACGCCCTCATCGCCGCTAACATCCCGGTCATCGATCACTGCCAGGCCGACGTCGACCCCGACCTGCACGGCCGTATTCAGCTACACCGCCCCGACCTCACCGAAGCGCTCGACTGCCGGCTCGTGGTCTGCGCCGAAGGCGGCATGCGCGCCGACGACCCCGCCATCCGCGTGCGCGACTACGGCCAACATGCCGTCATCTGCATGGCCACGCCCGCCGCCCCCCACAACAACACCGCCTACGAACGCTTCACCCCCCACGGCCCGGTCGCCCTGCTGCCCTGCGGCACCGACTTCGCGGTGGTGCACACCGCCGCCCCCGAACAGGCCGACGCCTGGCTGGCGCTCGACGACTCCGCCTACCTCGCCGAACTGCAACGCGCCTTCGGCCAGCGCCTGGAACTGGTCGCCACCAGTGCCCGCGAACGCTTTCCGCTGCAACTGCGCGTACGCCACACCCCCGTTGCCGCGCGCCAGGTCTGGCTCGGCAATGCCGCGCAAACGCTGCACCCGGTGGCTGGCCAGGGCTTCAACCTGGCGCTGCGCGACGTCTGGGCGCTGGCCCGCCGCCTCGATACGGCAAAAGATCCCGGCGATGCACAGGTGCTCGCCGCCTACCTGCGCGACCGCCGCCTCGACCGCGCCAGCACGGTCGGCTTCACCGACACCCTGGTGCGCCTCTTCAGCAACGACCTGCCGCCGCTGCGCGGCCTGCGCGGCCTCGGCCTGCTGGCCCTCGACCTGGCGCCGCCGCTGCGACACTTCGTGGCCAAGCGGATGATGTTTGGGGCGCGGGCCTGGCCATAGGAACGGGTCGCGCGTTCGCGGATCGGTTGAGTCGCGTTTTCGGGCGGCTTTCCCCAGGCTGACAGGATCGTTCGCCGGGTCTCGCCCCGGCGGGCGACCTGTTTTCTTGCTTGTGCAAAAAAGATAGGCAGAGAAGCACACCCCACTGTCGTGGCCCTACGGGCTTCCCTCCCTCCGCAAGCACGGGGCGGGCGACTTCGCAAACTCGCCCTTCGGGCTCAAACAGCGAAGCCGCTGTTTCCGCCCCGCACTTGCTGCGCTCGGCACGACAGAGGGGAATGAGGTGCCAGTCGGCCACGCCAAAGGAGATTGAGGGTTTCGTAGGGCGGATTTCAATCCGCCAATGATCTGCGAACGAATACCGATGGCGGGTTGAAACCCGCCCTACGCTGCGCCGCCCAAGCGGGCAACGGCGAAGCCGAGCCCGCGTACCCTCCCCTTCTGTGCCGCCGAACGGAGAACGGGGACGGCGGGAATTGTCGTGTCGCTGTTTGAGCCCGCAGGGCGAGTTCGCGACACGACCCGCCGGCGCCGGGCGCAGAGAGGGCACCGGCAAAGCCGGCGGCACAGCGGGGCGCGTTTTCTTGCTGATTTCTTTGTCGCGTGACAAAGAAGTCAGGCGCCCGCCGGGGCGAGACCCGGCCAACGCACCTCCCCGACGGGCACCAAAAAACCGGCCCCGCGGTGCCGAAACCGCCCCGCCTCCCCTCCGACGGGCGTTACGTTTTTAGGCTTCGCCGACACCCCCCCATCGGTTAGAATGGCGGCTTTGTCGCTCGCGCTCCGATCCCCATGCAGTTCGCCGGTTTTTCCCTGCCGAACAACCTGTTTGTCGCACCCATGGCGGGGGTGACGGACAGGCCATTCCGCCAGCTGTGCAAGCGGCTGGGGGCGGGGCTCGCGGTGTCGGAGATGGTGTCGTCGAACACCCTGCTCTACGCCACCGACAAGACCCGGCGGCGCACCGACCACGCCGGCGAGACCGAGCCGATTTCGGTGCAGATCGCCGGTGCGGACCCCGAGCAGATGGCACAGGCGGCCCGCTTCAACGCCGACAACGGCGCGCAGATCATCGACATCAACATGGGCTGCCCGGCCAAGAAGGTGTGCAACAAGGCCGCCGGCTCGGCGCTGATGCGCGACGAGGCGCTGGTGGCGCAGATCCTCGCGGCCGTGGTCGCTGCGGTGCCCGACACCCCGGTCACGCTCAAGATGCGTACCGGCTGGGACCGCGACAATCGCAACGCGCCGCATCTGGCCCGCATCGCCGAAGACTGCGGCATCCGCGCGCTGGCCATCCATGGCCGCACCCGCGCCGACAAGTACATGGGCAACGCCGAGTACGACACCATCGCCACGGTCAAGGCGGCGGTGAGCATCCCGGTGATCGCCAACGGCGACATCGACTCGCCCGAAAAAGCCGCGGCCGTGCTGCGCCACACCGGCGCCGACGGGGTGATGATCGGCCGCGCGGCGCAGGGCCGGCCGTGGATCTTCCGCGAGATCGCGCACTACCTCGCCACCGGGCAGATCCTGCCCCCGCCGCCGGTTGACGAGATCCGCGACATTTGCCGCAGCCATCTGGACGACTTGTACGCATTCTATGGCGAGTGGTCGGGCGTGCGCATCGCGCGCAAGCATATCGCCTGGTACACCAAGGGCCTGGCCGGCGCCCATGTGTTCCGCCAGGCCATGAACACCGAAGACAGCGTCGCCGGGCAACTGGCCGCCGTCGATCATTTCTTTACACAGCTCAGTCATCAGGGTGTCACGGTGCATTACCAGGCATCCTGTTTCGAGGAACTGGCCGCATGAGCCAACAGAACGAAATTGCCAGCGCCGTCATGCGCACGCTCGACCAATACTTCAAGGATCTCGACGGCGAAGCCCCGGTCGCCCTGCACGACCTGGTCATCCGCAGCGCCGAACGGCCGATGCTGGAGTTCGTCCTGCGCCAGACCGACGGCAACCAGACCGTCGCCGCCCAGTTGCTCGGCATCAACCGCAACACCTTGCGGCGCAAGCTGACCGAATACGATCTTCTCTAAACCAACGGCCGAGAGGCCTTCCCCAACCATGCAAATTTCCACTGCCCTGATCAGCGTTTCCGACAAGACCGGCATCGAAGCCTTCGCCCGTGAGCTGCACCAGCTCGGCGTCAAGCTGCTGTCGACCGGCGGCACCGCCAAGCTGCTGCGCGAGGCCGGCCTGCCGGTCACCGACGTGTCGGACCACACCGGCTTCCCCGAGATGCTCGACGGCCGGGTCAAGACGCTGCATCCGACGGTGCACGGCGGCATCCTCGCCCGCCGCGACCTGGCCGAGCACATGGACACCATCGCCGGCGCCGGCATTGAGCGCATCGATCTGGTGGTGGTCAATCTCTACCCCTTCGCCCAGACCATCGCCAAGCCCGGTTGCTCGCTCGAAGACGCCATCGAAAACATCGACATCGGCGGCCCGACCATGGTGCGCGCGGCGGCCAAGAACCACGGCAACGAAGCCGGCGGTGTCGGCGTGCTGACCGACGCTGACGACTACGCCCCGGTGCTGGCCGAGATCAAGGCCAATGGCGCGCTGTCGGCCAAGACCCGCTTCGCCCTGGCGGTGAAGGCCTTCACCCACACCGCCCGCTACGACAGCGCCATTTCCAACTACCTGACCGCGCTGGCCGAGGACGGCAGCCGCATGGCCTACCCCGAGCGCCTGCAACTGGCCTTCGACAAGGTGCAAGACCTGCGCTACGGCGAGAACCCGCACCAGAGCGCGGCCTTCTACCGCGAACCCAACGCCCCCGAGGGCGGCGTGGCCGGCTACACCCAGCTGCAGGGCAAGGCGCTGTCCTACAACAACATCGCCGATGCCGACGCGGCCTGGGAATGCGTCAAGGCCTTCGACACCACCGCCTGCGTCATCGTCAAGCATGCCAACCCCTGTGGCGTGGCCCTCGGCCTGTCGCCGCTCGAAGCCTACAAAAAGGCCTTCTCCACCGACCCCACGTCGGCCTTTGGCGGCATCATCGCCTTCAATAGCGTGGTCGATGCCGCTGCCGCCGAAGCGGTCAGCGCGCAGTTCCTCGAAGTGCTGATTGCCCCGGCCTACACCGACGAAGCGCTTACCCTGCTGGCCGCCAAGAAGAACGTGCGCGTGCTGACCTGCCCGCTCGGCGCCGGCGAAGGCGCACTCGATTACAAACGCGTCGGTGGCGGTCTGCTGGTGCAGACAGCCGACGTGGCGCGCATCACCGAAGCCGACCTCAAGCTGGTCACCGCCCGCGCGCCGACCCCCGAAGAGATGGGCGACCTGCTCTTCGCCTGGCGCGTGGCCAAGTACGTCAAGTCCAATGCCATCGTCTACTGCAAGGGCGGCATGACGGTCGGCGTCGGCGCCGGGCAGATGAGCCGTGTCGATTCGGCACGCATTGCCAAGATCAAGGCCGAAAACGCCGGTCTGTCGATCACCGGCAGCGTGGTCGCCTCGGACGCCTTCTTCCCGTTCCGCGACGGCCTCGACGTGCTGGCCGAAGCCGGCGCCACGGCGGTCATCCAGCCGGGCGGCTCGATGCGTGACGAAGAGGTGATCGCAGCCGCCAACGAGCACGGCATTGCCATGGTGCTGACCGGCTTCCGTCATTTCCGCCACTGATTCATTTTTCTTCCCGCCGGCGCGCACACACCGCGCCGACACCGAGGTAACGGCAACACACATGAAAGTACTCGTCATCGGATCCGGCGGTCGCGAACACGCGCTGGCCTGGAAAATCGCCCAGTCACCGCGCATCACCAAGGTCTTTGTCGCGCCGGGCAACCCCGGCACGGCCAACGAGCCGATGGTCGACAACGTGGCCATTTCCGCCATTGACGACCTCGTCGCCTTCGCCCGCGACGAGGACATCGGCCTGACCGTGGTCGGCCCCGAGGCCCCGCTCGCCGCCGGCGTGGTCGACGCCTTCCGCGCTGCCGGGCTGCCCATCTTCGGCCCCACCCGCCAGGCCGCACAGCTCGAAGCGTCCAAGGATTTCTGCAAGCAGTTCCTGATCCGCCACAAAATCCCCACGGCCAAGTACCAGACCTTCACCGACGCCGACGCGGCACACGCCTATGTCGCCGCCGAAGGCGCGCCGATCGTCATCAAGGCCGACGGCCTGGCCGCCGGCAAGGGCGTGGTGGTGGCGATGACGCTCGACGAAGCGCACGCCGCCATCGACATGATGCTGCGCGACGCCGGCATGGGTCAGGCCGGCGCCCGGGTGGTGATCGAAGAATTCATGCAGGGCGAAGAGGCCAGTTTCATCGTCATGGCCGACGGCAAGCATGCCCTGGCCCTGGCCACCAGCCAGGACCACAAGCGCCTCAAGGATAACGATGAAGGCCCCAACACCGGCGGCATGGGCGCCTACTCGCCGGCCCCGGTGGTCACCCCGCAGATCCACGCCAAGGTGATGCGCGAGATCATCCACCCGACCCTCGCCGGCATGACCGCCGAAGGCACGCCCTACACCGGCTTTCTCTACGCCGGCCTGATGATCGACGCCGAGGGCAACCCGCGCGTGGTCGAGTTCAACTGCCGCATGGGCGACCCGGAAACCCAGCCCATCCTGATGCGTCTCAAGTCTGACCTGGTCGAGCTGTTCGAGGCCGCCGTCAAGGGCAAGCTCGACACCGCCGAAGCCGAGTGGGACCGCCGCATCGCGCTGGGCGTGGTGCTGGCCGCCGAAGGCTACCCGGCCAACCCGCGCAAGGGCGATGTCATCACCGGCCTGCCCGAAGAGAGTGAAGACGCGCATGTGTTCCATGCCGGCACCGTGCTCGATGGCGACAAGCTGCTCACCAGCGGCGGCCGCGTGCTGTGCGTCACCGCACTGAGCGACAACGTGCGCACCGCGCAGACCCGCGCCTACGACATCGCCGACCGCATCGACTTCGCGGGCAAGCAGTACCGCCGCGACATCGGCCACCGCGCCATCAAGCGATGATCGACACCGCCGCCATCCAGGCCTATTTCACCGGCCTGCAAGACCGCATCGCCGGCCGTCTCGAGAAACTCGACGGCACCCCGTTCCGCGAAGACTGCTGGACGCGAGAGCACGGCGGCGGCGGCCGTACCCGGGTGCTCGAAGAGGGCACGGTGTTCGAACGCGGAGGCGTCAATTTCTCGCATGTGATGGGCGAGGGCCTGCCCGCCTCGGCCACCGCCAGCCGGCCCGAGCTGACCGGGCGCAGCTTCGAGGCCATGGGCGTGTCGCTGGTCATGCACCCGCGCAACCCCTACTGCCCCACCGCCCACATGAACGTGCGCTGTTTCATCGCCAGCAAGCCCGGCGCCGAGCCGGTGTGGTGGTTCGGTGGCGGCATGGACCTGACGCCCTACTACCCGTTCGAAGAAGACGTGCGCCACTTCCACGCCACCTGCAAGCACGCCCTGACGCCCTTCGGCCCCGACGTGCATGCCGAGTACAAGGCCTGGTGCGATCGCTACTTCCATCTCAAGCACCGCAACGAAGCACGCGGCGTCGGCGGCGTGTTCTTCGACGACCTCAATGCCGGCGGCTTCGACCGCTGCTTTGCGCTGACCCGCGCCGTTGGCGACGCCTTCATCGACGCCTATGTGCCGCTCATCGAACGCCGCCGGGATGTGCCTTACGGTGAGCGCGAGCGCGACTTCCAAGCTTACCGCCGCGGGCGCTATGTGGAGTTCAACCTGGTCTTCGACCGCGGCACGCTGTTCGGGCTGCAGTCGGGCGGGCGCACCGAGTCCATCCTCATGTCGATGCCGCCGCGTGTGCAATGGCGCTACGACTGGCACCCGGAACCAGGCAGCCCCGAAGCCCGGCTCTACGACGATTTTCTTCCGCCGCGCGACTGGGTCTGACGAAAAAAAACGCACCGTGCCAGGTGCGTTTTTTTCGTCTGCAAGGCGGATTTACTCCGGCGCGGGCAGCTGCGCCAGGGTCGGAACCTGCTGCGCCGCCCCGGTGAGCTGGGCGGCCCGGCGGAAATGGGTCTGCGCCTCTTCCGGCCGCTCGAAGCGCTCCGACAACTGCGCCAGCGCCAGATGGGCGTCGACCGTCGGCGCCACCGAGGCTGAGGCTTCGAGGTAGCTCTGCGCCTTGCCCCATAGCTGGGCCGACAGGCACAGCCGCCCCAGCGCGTAGAGCAGGCCGCCGTCGTCCGGGTGGGCCTTGAGCCACTTCTCGCCGCGGTTCAGGCAGGCGACGGCGTCGTTTTCACCGCAGTAGCCATACAAGCGGGCCAGATCGCTCTCCCACTGCTCGTCGAGCAGCTTCTCGAGCATCTTGCGCACCGTCGCCCCCTGGCCGTTGGCCACCAGCAGCGGCGCGGCTTTCTCGACCAGGCGGCGGTCCTGTTGCTCGTCAGAGGGAATCCCCTCCCAGTAACGCGCAATCGCCTCGTGCTGGCCGTCGCGCTCACGCAGGGCCGCCAAGTGCGCGCGGCGCAGCAGCGGCTCCGCCTGCTCCTTGCTCAGGGCCTTGTGCTTGCGCAGCTGCCGGGCAATGCGGATCAGTTCTTCCCAGTTCTCGAGCGCATGGGCCGTCTTGAGCGCCAGGCGCAAGGTGGCCACCGGGCGGTTGTCGCTGCCCTTGAGCGTGCGGATGCGCTCGGCGGCTTCGTCAAAGCGACGGCCTTCGACCGCCATCTCGGCCTCGGTCATCAGGCGGGCGGCGCGCAGGCGCTCGTCGCCGGCGGCCTTGCCCAGCCAATCGCGGTAGCGGGTGTCATCCCGCAGGGCATGCGCTGCGCGGGCGGCCATCAGCGCCGCGACGCCGTCTTCATCGGCCAGATCGTAAGCCTTCTTGGCCTGCTTGAGCGCATGGGCGTAACGCCCCTCCAGGTGCAGGCGGAAGGCTTCGCGCAGCGCCAGCGCCGACTTTTCCTTGCGGCGGCGGCCGCGGTAGGCCACCACCTGCCCCGGCAGGCGCACCGCACGGGTCACCACGCGAAGCACGAAGTAGCTGGCGAGAAACAGGGCGATCAGCCCGAGCACCAGCAGGTTGAGCGATACCTGTACCCGATAGGGCGACAACACCAGCAAGGCGTAGCCGTCATTGACACGGGCCAGCATGGCGACCCCGACGGCCGCGGCGAAAAGGGCGATCAGCCAGAGTAGTCCTCGCATGACGTCTTACTCCGGAGCTTTGGCAGAAGCGGGCGCCGGCACATCGGCCTTCTTGCCGGCCGGCGCGGCCTCGCCGCCACTGACGCCGGGCTTGCCCTGCAGGGTCTTGAGCACGGCCAGGGTTTCGGTCAGGGCCGGCTGGGTCGGCGCGATCTGGGTTTCGGCCAGCGTGTTGAGCGTGGTGAGGGTCTCGGTCACGGCCTCGTCACGCAGGTCGAAGTACTTGCTCAGCCACTCGCTGGCCTGGCGCATGTCGGCTTCGAAGGTGCGGTGATCACGGCCGAGCAGGGCCAGCCGTGCGGTGAGCAGGCGGATCTTGAGGTTCTCGCGCAGATAGGTCGCCTGCGAGGGCGACAGCAACACCGGCTCCGAGGAGCGGTCGAGACGCTCAACCCGCACCAGCGAGCGCATCTCGGCCCACCAGTCGGCGAGCACGGCAGTCGCAAAGCCGACAGGGTCGTCCATCAGCGCGCCGGTGGCGGTTTTTTCCGGCGCTTCGCTGGCCATCGCTTCGCCGGTAAAGGCCAGCGGCAGGCGATCGACCGACTCGAGCAGGGCCTCGAGGCGCAGCGTGATGCCGGGGATATCCACCCGCGGCGCGGCGCGCAGGCGCTCGATGTCGCGCTTGAGGCTGCGGCGCAGCGTGGCCAGCCGTGATTCGTCCATGCCAGACAGGCGCGCATCGGCGGCCTGCAGGGCGATCAGCGCGGCCTCGACGTTGCCGGCGAGCTGCAACTGCTGGCCGGCAATGGTCACGGCCTGTTCGATCTCGGCCATGGTGCGCTCGTCACGGGTGCGCGAGAACTCCTGGTACAGCGCATCGAGCGCCGCCGCCTGACCGCCGGCCTCTTCGGCCTTGGCTTCGAGCAGGCCGACCTTGCCCTGCAGGGCGGTCAGCGTGTCGATGGCCTGGCGGGCGCTGGCGCGGGCCTCACGGGCCACGTCGTCGCCCTGGCCGAGCCGGCGGGTGAGTTCTTCCTGGGTCTTCACCAGGTCGCCGCGCATGACCCACCACTGCCAGCCGAGGCCGGCAATGGCCAGCAGGCACAGCACCAGCAAGACCGGCACGACGATGCCGCGCTTGGCCGGAGCCGCCTCGGCGGGGCGGTCTTCGGTGGCCGGCGCGTCGGCACGCGTCGCGTCGGTGGGCTCAGGAGTCTCCGCGTCCGGCTGGGCGCGGGTGAGGGCAGGAGTGTCTTCGCTCATATCGTCTTGTCTGGATCAAGCGTTGCGGCAACCGCCGAGAAAGTAGCTTGCGAGGCCTGTGACCACCCCGGCGTCGCCGGGCGCAGTTTCGACGACCCGGGCAAAACCCGCGGCCGTTGCCCGGGCGCAGATGCGCGGGTGCGGTGCAAACACCGGAATGCGGGCCAGTTGGCTCATCTGTGCTCCCAACATGGTCATCAGGTTGGAGACGCCTTCGCTACTGGTCAGTATCAGGGCATCGGTCCGGTCGGCCTCGGCCAGCAAGCTGGCGGCACCCTCGGTCGGTACCCGTCGTGCGTAGCATGCGGCATAGCTGACCGCCGCGCCTCGCTGTGCCAGTGTATCACCCAGAAGATCGCGTCCGCCGTTGCCACGAAAAATGATGATTCGCTTGCCGGCCACCGCGGCGGCCGAAAACTCGGGCAGCGCCAGCACGGCTTCGCTGTCAAAACCGGCATCGGGCGCGATCACCCGCTCAAAACCCAGCGCATGCAGCGCCCGCTCGCTGCCCTTGCCGACCGTAGCCACCGCCAGCGTGGGCGGCCATTGGCGACGCGCACGCACGGCTGCCAGGCCATGCTCGGCCGCGTTCGGGCTGACGAAGAAGGCCAGGTGAAACTGATCGAGCGAGTCGATCAGGGCGGCGAACTCGGCGCCGACCGGCACCGCCTCGATCGCCATCACCGGGATGCACAGCGCCTCGCCACCGGCCGCGGCAATAGCCTGGCACAGACCGTCGGCCTGGGCCTGCGGCCGGGTGACGACGATGCGCCGTCCAGCCAGTGGCAGGCCCTGTGACGGAGTCATGAGGCGGCGCTCAGAGACTGGCGAGGATCTCGGCCGCCCCGCCTGCACGCAGCTCGTCGGCCAGGGCCTTGCCCAGCGACTCGGCCTCGGCCAGCGGGCCGCGGCGCTCGGCGCGCACGATCTCGCTGCCGTCGGGGCGGGCCACGAAACCACGCAGCCACAAGTTGCCGTTATCGGCCTCGGCGTAGGCGCCCAGCGGCACCTCGCAGCTACCGGCCAGGGCACGCGCCACGGCGCGCTCGGCGCGCACGCAAGCGGAGGTCTCGGTGTCGTTGAGCGGGGCCATCCAGGCGGCCACTTCAGGCCGGTCGGACAGCGCCTCGATGCCCAAGCGCCCTGCCCGGCGGCCGGCAGCGACACCTCCGACGGCAGCACGCCGCGGATGCGCTCGCCCAGGCCGAGACGGGTCAGGCCGGCGGCGGCGAGGATGATGGCGTCGTACTGGCCTTCATCGAGCTTGCGCAGGCGGGTGTCGAGGTTGCCGCGCAGGCTGGTGACCGCCAGCATCAGGTAGTTGGCATGCAGCTGCGACTCGCGGCGCAGGCTGGAAGTGCCCACCACGGCGCCCGGCGGCATGTCGTCGAGGCTGTCGTATTTGTTGGAGACAAAGGCGTCGAGCGGCACTTCGCGCTCGGAGATGGTGACCAGGGCAAACTCCTCGCCCATCTCCATCGGCACGTCCTTCATCGAATGCACGGCGATGTCGGCGCGGCGGTCGAGCAAGGCGGTTTCCAGCTCCTTGACGAACAGACCCTTGCCACCGACCTTGGCCAGCGGGCGGTCGAGGATCTGGTCGCCGCGGGTGGTCATGCCGAGCAGCACGACCTCGCATTCCGGATACAGGGCTTCGAGCCGCGCCTTGACATGCTCGGCCTGCCACAGGGCGAGGCGGCTTTCGCGGGTGGCAATGACGATACGCTCGGGGGCGGCGACGGCGGGCTGGGACGAACTCACGATGGGCGACTCACTCAAGCTGAAGCGGAAAAACGGACGGGTGGCGGCGGCGCGTGTTGCATGGCAGCATGCGGGAAGCCCCCGATGGCGCCTGCGCCGGAGGCGATTCTAGCATGAGCACCGGGGCCGCTTTTTGTGGCACCTTAAGTGACTTACCCAAACCCCACTCGATGGAAGCACGCATGGATCAGGACAAAGACGGCCCCCTCCGCGAAGACATCCGCCAGCTCGGCCGGCTGCTCGGCGACACGGTGCGCGAACAACGCGGCGAGGCCAGCTTCGCGCTGGTCGAGCGCATCCGCCAGCTGTCGGTGCGCTTCCACCGCGACGACGACGAAGAGGCCCGCGTCGGACTGGAGTCGACCCTCGACGCCCTCTCGCGCGAGGAGACCATCGACGTGGTGCGCGCCTTCAGCTACTTCTCGCACCTGGCCAACATCGCCGAAGACCAGCACCACATCCGCCGCACCCGCGCCCACCTGATCGGCGGCTCGGCACCGCGCGCCGGCAGCCTGGCCCATGCCATCGAGCGCGTCTTCAGCGATGGCGCCAGCGCGGACGACCTCGGCGCCTTCTTCGGCAACGCGCTGGTCAGCCCGGTACTGACCGCCCACCCGACCGAGGTGCAGCGCAAGAGCATCCTCAACTGCCAGACCGCCATCGCCCGCCTGCTCGACGAGCGCGACCGCATGACGCTGACGCCCGAAGAGGCCGAGGCCTCCGACGCCGCGCTGCGCCGCGCGGTGCTCACGCTGTGGCAGACCCGCATGCTGCGCCCGGCCAAGCTGTCGGTGATCGACGAGGTGGCCAATGGCCTGTCGTATTTCGATGCCACCTTCCTGCGCGAAGTACCGCGACTCTACGCCAAGGTCGAGGACACCCTCGCCGGCCTGCATGCGCCGTTTGCTGACCAGGACTGGCCGGCCTTCCTGCAGATCGGCAACTGGATCGGCGGCGACCGCGACGGCAACCCCTTCGTCACCGCCGAGGTGCTCGACCAGGCGCTGCTCATGCAATCGACGGTGGCCCTGTCCTTCTATCTGGAAGAGCTGCACACGCTCGGCTCGCAGCTGTCACTGGCCGACGGCCTGGTCACCCCCTCCGACGCCCTGCTGGCGCTCGCCGAGTCCAGCGTCGACCGCTCGCCCCACCGCGCCGACGAGCCCTATCGCCGCGCCATCGCCGGCATGTACGCGCGGCTGGCCGCCACGCACCTGACCCTGCTCGGCAAGCCCGCCACGCCACCGCCGGCCGGCAACGCCCCGGCCTATGCCAATGCGGCGGCGCTGACGGCGGATCTCGACATCCTCCATGACTCGCTGATGGCGCATGGCTCCGCCCCGCTCACCCGCGGCCGGCTGCGCCAGTTGCGCCGCGCGGTGAAGGTCTTCGGCTTCCACCTGGCACCGATCGACCTGCGCCAGAATTCGGATGTCCACGAACAGGTGGTGGCCGAACTGCTGCACGCCGCCGACCCCGCCGTCGATTACCTGGCGCTGGACGAAGACGCCCGCATCACGCTGCTGCTGACCGAGATCGTCTCCAACCGCCCGCTGCGCTCGCCGCACATCGTCTACAGCGAACTGGCCGAGAGCGAGCTGGCGATCCTGCGCACGGCGCGCGCCGTCCATGCGCGCTACGGCACCGCCGCGCTGCCCAACTACATCATCTCCAAGACCGACGGCGTCTCCGACCTGCTGGAGGTTGCGCTGCTGCTCAAGGAGGCCGGCATCCTGCGCCCGCATGAACAGACGCTGGACATGAACATCATCCCGCTGTTCGAGACCATCGACGACCTGCGCGCCAGCGGCGCCACCATGGACCGGCTGTTCGCCCTGGCCCCCTACCTGCGCCTGCTCGACAGCCGCGGCCGCACGCAGGAGGTGATGCTCGGCTATTCGGACAGCAACAAGGACGGCGGCTTTCTCACCTCGGGCTGGGAGCTGTACAAGGCCGAGGTCACGCTGGTCGAGGTGTTCGGCCGGCATGGCGTTCGCCTGCGCCTGTTCCATGGCCGCGGCGGCTCGGTCGGCCGCGGCGGCGGGCCGAGCTACGAGGCCATCCTGGCCCAGCCCGGCGGCGCCGTGCAGGGGCAGATCCGGCTCACCGAACAGGGCGAAGTGATCGGCGCCAAGTACGGCAATGCCGAGGTCGGCCGGCGCAACCTCGAAGTGCTGGTGGCCGCCACCTTGCAGGCCAGCCTGCAGGCCGACGCTGCACCGGCGCCGCGGCCGGAGTACATGGACGCCATGCAGGCGCTGTCCGACCACGCCTTCGCCGCCTATCGCGGGTTGGTGTACGACACGCCGGGCTTCGAGCAGTACTTCTGGGAGTCGACCGTCATCACCGAGATCGCCGCGCTGAACATCGGCTCGCGCCCCGCCTCGCGCAAGAAGAGCACCGCCATCGAAGACCTGCGCGCCATCCCCTGGGTGTTCAGCTGGGCGCAATGCCGGTTGATGCTGCCGGGCTGGTACGGCTTCGGCTCGGCGGTCAAGCGCTTCCTGGCCGAACGCCCGGATGACGGGCTGGCGCTGCTGCAGGCCATGGCGCGCGACTGGGCCTTCTTCTCGACCACGCTGTCCAACATGGACATGGTGCTGGCCAAGTCCGACACCGCCATCGCCAGCCGCTATGCCGCGCTGGTGTCCGATGCGGCGCTGCGCGAGGCGATCTTCCCGCGCATCTGCGCCGAGCATACCGCCACCGTCGAAGCGCTGCTGCTGATCACCGGCCAGCGCGCCCTGCTCGAAGGCAATCCGCTACTGGCGCGCTCGATCCGCAACCGTTTCCCCTATCTCGACCCGCTCAACCATGTGCAGGTCGAGCTGCTGCGCCGACATCGCAGCGGCGCCGAGGACGAGCGCATCCGCCGCGGCATCCACATCGCCATCAACGGCATTGCGGCAGGCCTGCGCAATAGCGGCTAAGCCCCCAAAACGCCCGATCGACCCTCGCAGCACCTATGTCGAAGGTCGGTCGGGCGCCTTGCAGCACAGTGCCCACCACCTCGCACAAACCCGCGCCCTGCGGTCATTTCCATCCATGCCGCACCACAACTAACCTTTTGATACAAAATCCCATTGGGCTTTTCGCGGCCCGGCCCTGCGCTGCGGCGTCGCAACAGCCATACTGAAAAGAGGCCAAACCCGTAGAGAGCGAGACTTATGTCGATCGAATGGTTTGCAGTCATCCTAGCGTTGCTGGCGCTTGGCGCATGGTGGGTAATGCGTCGCCGCCCTGCCGATGAAGAGGACGAGAACGACAGCGCCACCCACCCCTATCATTGCGTCACCATCAACCCGGGCGAGGGCGCCTGCCGCACCGCCCAGACACTCAAGGGCATCCGATTTCTTTCAGCGGAAGCGCCGCTGCTGCCCCTGGTCAGTTGCGATGCCACGCGCTGCCGGTGCACCTTCTCCCACTACAAGGACCGGCGCCGCGGCGACCGGCGCAACCCCTACCGGCCCGAGAGCCACATGCACGTCTCGCAAGGCCTTGAAGACCGCCGCGGGCGACGCGGACGGCGCAGCACCGACGGCATGCATCTGGCGGACATCTGAGCCGCCGTCGCGCGGCGGCCTGCCTCAGAGATCGAGGATCGCCTTGACCTGGGGCCACTGCCGACGACTGATCGGCAGGTGCTCGTCAAGCCCCTCCAGCACGACCAGCCAGCGCCCCTCACCCTCCCCGGCTTCGCGCTCGATGCCCGAAATCGCCTGCCGGGCGACCAGGCAGTTGCGGTGAATGCGCAAGAAACGCCCGGGATAGGTCTCTTCGAGGTGGACCAACGATTCGTCGAGCAGGTACTCACGCTCGGCGGTGCGCGCGGTGACGTACTTCTGCTCGGCACGCAGGAACAGCACCTTGGCGATATCGACCAACAGGATGCGCCCGCGCTCGGTCACGCTCAGAGGTTTATCCTCCCCGGCCGGCGCCTCGCCGGCCTGGCAGAGCTTGCGTGCCTTGTCGAGCGCCTCGACCAGCCGCGAGGCACGCACCGGCTTGAGCAGGTAGTCGGCCACCGACAGGTCGAAGGCCTGCACCGCGTACTGATCATAGGCCGTGGTAAAGATCAGCACCGGCGGATCGCCGCGCCCGTTGAGGTGTTGCGCCAGCGACACCCCATCCATGCCGGGCATGCGGATATCGGCCAGCACCACATCGACCACCTCGGCATCGATCAGTCGCAGGGCTTCTTCGCCGTTGGCAGCAAAGCCCACCACCCGGTTGGGCTGTTCGCGGCGGACATCGCCGAGCAGGTCTCTCAGGCGTGCCCGCGCCGGCGCTTCGTCATCAACGATCAGGACTCGGAGTTCGGCTTGGGTCATGTCTTTAGCCTCCGGTAGGGCAGACGGATACGCACACTGTAGCGGCCCTCGCTGCGGTCGATGCGCATATCGGCTTCAAGGTCAAAAAACAGCGACAGTCGCTCACGGATATTGGCCTGGGCAATCTGGTTGCCCTTGTGCGCCCGTGGCGTGTCGACCATCGGATTGCTGACCTCGATCAGCACCTCGCTGCTGCGCCGCGCCACGCGCACCGCGATATCGCCAGGCTGCAGCGACGGCTCGATGCCGTGGTAGACGGCGTTCTCAAGCAAAGGCTGAAGCAACAGCGGCGGCACCAGCGCCTGCGCCGGCTTGCAGGTCAAGTCCCAGTTCACCACCAGTCGGTCTCCCAGTCGCAACCGTTCCAGATCGAGATAACGCTCGCACAGGCCGATCTCGCTGTCGAGCGAGACCAGCTCCTTGTGCTCCTTCATCAGCACCCGAAACATGTCCGCCAGTTCTTCGAGCGCCCGCTCGGCCCGTCGCGGATCCTCGCGCATCACGCCGAGCACCGCGTTCAGGCTGTTGAACAGGAAGTGCGGACGGATCCGCGCCGTCAGCGCATGCAGGCGGGCTTCGGTCAGGGCCGGCGAATACAGGCGCCCCCGGTAATCAAAGTAGCCCATCACTGCGCACGACGCCAAAACGCTCCACCCCAGCCAGCGCCACAGCGCCACATCCGAGGGCGCCCCCAGCGGCGGGTAGGCGAACAGAGCCACGACCATGGCGAGCACGCCCACCACCGGCCAGAACCGCCCCGCCGCCAAACGCTGCAGCACCGGCTGCGCCAGATACAGCAGCAAGACGGTGATGAACAACGGCAACTCCAGCCAACCGGCCCAGGCCACCATGGCCGGCACGATCTCGTCGGTCGAACGGCTGCGCAGCACCACCGCGCCGACGGCCAGGACATTGACGAGCACAATCACGCGCAGGATGACGCCAATGTTGCGAAAGTCCGGCAAGGCGCCGTCGATGGCGAGCGCCTTGGGCTTTTGACTTATACTTTGCGTCTTTCCGGGGGACACCACGGCCATGCGCTCTCACGTGAGATCAGCGGCCGGCAGGGTCGCCGCCGAGCCGGCGGGCAACATCCCATCGAACCACTTTTCATAAAGTATTCCGAGCATTATGGCAGATCAGCAATCCAATCGGGATGACGCCAGCAAGGCGTGGTCCGGCCGTTTTTCCGAACCCGTGTCGGCACTGGTGATGCGCTACACCGCATCGGTCTTCTTTGATCAGCGCATGGCGGCGCAGGACATCCGCGGTTCGCTGGCGCACGCAAAAATGCTGGCCCGCCAGGGCATCATCGGCAACGACGACCTCGCCGACATCGAGCGCGGCCTGGCCCAGGTCCGCGACGAGATCGAACGCGGCGAGTTCGCCTGGTCGCTGCAGGACGAGGACGTCCACCTCAATATCGAAAAACGCCTCACCGCCCTGATCGGCGATGCCGGCAAGCGCCTGCACACCGGACGCAGCCGCAATGACCAGGTGGCCACCGACATCCGCCTGTGGCTGCGCGACGCGATCGACCAGATCCTCGCCCTGCTGGCCGACTACCAGCGCGCTCTGATCGACCTGGCCGAAATCCACGCCGCCACGCCGCTGCCCGGCTTCACGCATCTGCAGGTGGCGCAGCCGGTCACCTTCGGCCACCACCTGATGGCCTATTACGAAATGAGCCGCCGCGACGCCGAGCGCTTCGCCGACTGCCGCAAGCGGGTCAACCGCTTGCCGCTGGGCGCCGCCGCGCTGGCCGGCACCTCCTACCCGATCGACCGCGAGTTCGTCGCCCGCGAGCTGGAATTCGACGGCATCTGCGAGAACTCGCTCGATGCCGTCTCCGATCGCGACTTCGGCATCGAATTCTGCGCCGCCGCGGCGCTGACCATGACCCACCTGTCGCGATTCTCCGAAGAGCTGATCCTGTGGATGAGCCCGCGCGTGGGCTTCATCGACCTGGCCGACCGCTTCTGCACCGGCAGCTCGATCATGCCGCAGAAGAAAAATCCCGACGTGCCCGAGCTGGTGCGCGGCAAGACCGGCCGCGTCAATGGCAGCCTGATCAGCCTGCTGACGCTGATGAAAGGCCAGCCGCTGGCCTACAACAAGGACAACCAGGAAGACAAGGAGCCGCTGTTCGACACCGCGGACACCATCATCGACACGCTGCGCATCTATGCCGACATGATCGGCGGCATCCGCGTCAAGGCCGATGCCATGCGCGAGGCGCTCAACCAGGGCTTCGCCACCGCCACCGATCTGGCCGACTACCTGGTCAAGAAGGGCCTGCCTTTCCGCGACGCGCACGAGGTGGTCGCCCGTGCCGTGCGCGCCGCCGAGGAGCGCGGCTGCGACCTGCCCGACCTGCCGCTGGGCGATCTGCGCGCCTTCTCCGAACTCATCGAGGAAGACGTGTACCAAGTGCTCACCGTCGAAGGCGCGCTCGACAGCCGCGACCACATCGGCGGCACCGCCCCGGCCCAGGTCCGCGCCGCCATCGCCCGGGCGCGCGCCAGCCTGGGCTGACCGCCCCCCATGGACCGCATTGGCAAGTACGAACTCCGGCAGCTGCTCGGAGAAGGCGCCACCAGTGCGGTCTACCTGGCCTACGACGCCTTCACCCAGCGCGATGTCGCCATCAAGCAGCTCTACCCGGAAGTCCTCAAGGACCCCGAGCGCGGCCGCCTGTATCGCCACCTGCTGATCAACGAAGCCTCGCTCGCCGGCCGGCTGTCGCACCCCCACATCGCGCAGATCTACGACGCCACCGTCGACGAGGCGCAAGGCTACGTGGTCATGGAGTACGTCCCAGGCGGCACGCTCGAACCCTTCTGCCGCCCCGACCGCCTGCTGCCCTTCGACCGGGTCATCGAAATCGTCTTCAAGGCCACCCGCGCGCTCGACTACGCCTACCACCAGGGCATCACCCACCGCGACATCAAGCCGGCCAACATCCTGCTTGAACACCCCGACGGCCAGGACATCAAGCTGTCCGATTTCGGCGCCGCGCTGTTCAACGCCGCCGACACCACCCAGATCTCCGGCGTCGGCTCGCCGGCCTACATGTCGCCCCAGCAAGTGCGCGAGATGCCCCTCAACCACCAGACCGACATCTACTCGCTCGGCGTGGTCATGTACCAGCTGCTCACTGGCCGCCTGCCCTTCGAAGCCTCCAACAACTACAGCCTGCTCTACCGCATCGCGCACGAGACCCCGCCGGCCCCGACCGCTCTGCGCCCCGACATTCCCGCCGAGCTCGACGCGATTGTCCGGCGTGCCATGCAAAAATCGCTCGACGACCGCTACCAGAATTGGGTCGAGTTCTCGCATGATCTGGCCCACGCCTTCCGCAACCTCAGCCTCGGCAACCGCAAGCGCGCCGTCTCCGACACCCAGAAGTTCGAGACCCTGCGCCGGCTGTCGTTCTTCCGCGACTTCACCGACATCGAGATCTGGGAGATCGTGCGCTTCTCCGAATGGCGCTTCGCCGAGCCCGGCACCACCTTGCTCAAGGAAGGCGAACCCGGCGACCACTTCTGCTTCCTGGCCAATGGCGAAGCCCGCGTCAAGAAGCAGGACCGCCTGCTCCATCTGCTCACCCCCGGCGACTGCTTTGGGGAGATGGCCGTCTTCGCCCCCGGCAACGGCCTGCGCACCGCCTCGGTCGAGGCCACCTCGGAGGTGGAAATCATCACCATCCGCGCCCGCGCCCTCCAGCGCGCCTCCGACACCTGCCGCATGCACTTCTACAAAGCCTTTCTCGAGGTGCTCGCCGGCCGGCTGTCGATGACCAGCGCGCGGGTGGTCAACATCTGAGGCGCCCCGGCGACATCGATTTCTGCAAAGCACACCGTGCGGACACGTCGGGGCAACCTCCTCTCGACCTTGTCACAGCCATACCTCCGAGACTGTCGACCAACTTGACACTCACTGTGCGTCGAGAACGAGCGCCACATCAATCTGCATTGTTTTCAATCACTTAGAAAAGCATCAAAACAAGGCATCATTGTTGCTTAAGAACCCATGACAGCCAATGGAGCCATGGCATTTTTCACGACTTCCACGTCAGCCCTGTCCTATACTAGGACTAAAGTTCGTGTGGATATGACCGCGCCAGAGAAAAATTATGAGCCAAGACCACCAAACCCCTGAAAAGCCGACATCGGAAAGCCGGCGCCGCCTCGTCCAGGGCGGGCTATCGGGGGCGCCGTTGCTGTTGATGCTCAAGAGCACACCAGCGCTGGCCACCTACAGTTGCAAGCAACCTTCGGGCTTTTCGGTGTCCGGCCATCTCAGCCAGCACGGTGAGCCCTGCCAGAACCATTACAAGAAGCCCTCCGACTGGCACTCGACCTGCCAGAGTTCTTCAGCACCAAGCTGGAAGAACACGCGGGTCAGGCAGGCCCTCGGTACATGTAGCTACAACAGCGACCACGACGACAAGCGGCTGAAGGATGCGCTCGCCGACGGAGACGAATTCCTGCGCTACTGCGCAGCCGCCTGGGCTAACGCCTGCAGCGGCTCGGGCTATCCTGTTGATACGGCAACCGTGTGCGACATGTGGAAGAAGGGCCACTCGGGCAACTACCAAGCGATCAGCTATCCGGCGGTCTATTGGGGGAAGCTCGAAATCTTGTCCTACATCAAGTACACCATGGGCGAGCTCTGAGTCTTGCCGGCAGCCACGCCTGAGCAGGCCGATTCGCTGCGATACGTATCGCGGCCAGTCGGCCTGATTCATTGGAAAGAACTGCCAGAAGGCTGGGTCGGCTATGCTGAGCGAGCCGGCAGCACCTTCGTCATCGATCCGCTCAGTCGGTTTGTTTTTGACTGCATCACCTCCGCCCCGCAAGGACTGCTGCTGACCGAACTGTCCGCGCAGTTGGCCGATGTGTCAGACACCACGATCGGGTCCGATCTCTCACAACGCATATCCATGGCGGTCGGTATACTGATTGGCGCTCAGCTAATCGAGACCTCCCGCATTGAACCTCTCTCGCCTCAGTAACGTAGAACTTGCGAAACGACTCAACGGGTCGGGTCTTCGCTTGCGGACAGGCGATTTCGTCTTTTCGGTCAGAAGTTCACTACCGGAAATCCACGCGGGCCTGCGCCAGCTGCACGGCCGCACACCGCTGGCTGACGACAATGAATTCGTCGACTTCTACGTCGCCATCAATGCCGGCCACCATGTGCGACGATGGCTTCGCCCGCAGGCGCGATTCGAGGTCGACGGAGTAGAGCCATTCAAGCCCTTGCCACGCGCTCAGGCGCTGGCAATGCTCGAATGGGGCATGAACTGGTGCATCACGGCCTACGGCCACCACCAGCTGGTGATCCACGCCGCCGCGGTTGCGCACGGGGACCGTGCCGCCATACTTCCGGCTCCGCCTGGTTCAGGCAAGAGCACGCTCTGCGCAGCCCTGGTCAATCGAGGCTGGCGGCTGCTGTCGGACGAGCTGGCACTGGTGAGCCTCGAAACCGGCGAGATCCAGGCGCTGGCGCGACCGGTCAATCTCAAGAATGCCTCGATTCAGATCATGCGCGACTTCGCGGCCGATGCAAGCTTTGGTCCCACCATCCACGACACCAGCAAGGGAACTGTTGCCCTCATGCAGGCCCCGGCATCCAGTGTCGACAAGGCGACCGACCCGGCCCGCCCCACCTGGATTGTGCTGCCGAAGTATTCGCCAAACGCGGCCGCCCACCTCACGCCCATGACGCAGGGCGAAGCATTTCTGTCACTGGCCGATAACGCGATGAACTATCACATTCTGGGCGAACTCGGCTTTCAGGCCATTGGCCGCCTGATCGACGATTGCGCGAGCTACCGCTTCGAATACAGCGCGCTCGACGACGCGATTGCCACCTTCGACGCCCTCGCCGATGCCGACTGAAACCGCTTCGCTCCTGATGGACGCCCTGGCGGCACCACAACACCTGAGCGCGCACTCCGCCGCAACATGGGATCTGCTTATCCGCCATGCCCGCCATGCTAACCTGCTTGCGCGACTGCACGACCGGATCGCAACACATGGCACGCTGTCCTCCGTACCCATCGCACCCCGCCGCCACCTCATCGCCGCCCACCATCTGGCCCGCCGCCAGCATCAGGCGGTTCGCCATGAGACCGATGAGCTGCGTCGTGCGCTTCAGCCCGAGGGCATCGACGTCATCTTGCTGAAGGGCGCGGCTTATGTTGTCGCCGAGTTGCCGGCCGCGGCAGGTCGCGTCTTTTCTGACATCGACATCCTGGTCCCGAAGCCGCAACTGGCAAAGGCCGAATCGGCCCTGATGCGCCACGGCTGGATGGGCGCCAAGCTGACCGAATACGATCAGCGCTACTACCGGCGCTGGATGCATGAACTGCCACCGATGGCTCACATGTTCCGCGGCAGCGCGCTGGATGTGCACCACACCATCCTGCCGCCCACCGCACGCTACCATCCCGACCCCGCGTCGCTGGTCACCGACAGCGTTGCCGTCGATGGCTGGCCCGGCGTACGGGTGCTCTCACCCTGCGACATGGTGCTGCACTCGGCCACCCATCTGTTCCACGAGGGGGAGGCGGACAACGCCTTGCGCGATCTCTCGGATCTGGATCTCCTGCTGCGCCATTTCAGCCAGGCGGGCACGGACGGGTTCTGGCCGCGACTGGTCGACCGCGCAATAGCACAACACCTTGGCTACCCTTTGTGGCTGGCGCTGCGTTATACCCAGAGGTTTTTCGGCACCCCCATCCCGGCCGGGGCGATCACCACGCTCCAAGGGTTCGCACCCGGGCGCGGTCCGCTCCTGGCGCTCGACATGATGTACTCGCACATCCTGCGCCCTCAGCACGCATCGTGCACCAACGCCGTCAGTACGCTCGCCCAGAAGATGCTCTACATCCGCGGGCACTGGTTACGCATGCCCCCGCACCTGCTCGCCTTGCATCTGGCACGCAAGGCACTGACGCCTGAGGAAAAGCCGGCGCCGGATCAGGCCGGCGAAAACAATCGGGCCGCATAGCGCGGCCCGAGGCATCACGGCAGCAGCGCGGCTTCAGCCTTGCTGTACGCCCTTCAGCATCTCCTGCAGTTCGCCGTTTTCATACATCTCGCGCAGGATGTCGCAACCACCGACGAACTCGCCGTTGATGTAGAGCTGCGGGATGGTCGGCCAGTTGGCGTATTCCTTGATGCCCTGGCGGATCTGCTCGTCGGCCAGCACGTTGACCGAGGCGTAGTTCTGCAGGCCACAGAGCTTGAGGATCTGCGCGACCGTCGCGGAGAAACCGCACTGCGGGAACTGCGGCGTGCCCTTCATGTAAAGCACGACGGGGTTGGAGGTAACTTGCTCGCGGATCAGATCTTGGACGCTCATGGTGACAGCTCGAATAGTTGAGTTAATAAGTCGGGAAATTCTAGGCCTCGTCCGCGGCAGCGTCAAGCCAGCCACCCGACACGCGAGCGATGCCGGCCAGGTCCGGCCAGCTTTGCACCCGCTGCAGGCCGGCCCGAGACAGTTCGGCCCGCACCGCCTCAGCTTGATCATAGCCATGCTCGATCAGGAGGCAAGCGCCGCGGCGCAGGTAACGCACCGCGTCGCGGGCAATCCGGCGAATGTCGTCGAGGCCATCGGCACCGGCGGCGAGCGCCGTCGCGGGCTCGAAGCGCACATCGCCCTCGGCCAGATGCGGATCGGCCTCGGCCACATAGGGCGGGTTCGACACGATCAGGTCGAACCGGGCCGAAGCCGGTACGGCCGAGAACCAGTCGCTCTCGATGAACGCCACCCTGGCGCCAAGCTGCTGCGCATTGTGCGTGGCGACCGCCAGCGCCGCTGGCGAACGGTCGACCGCCGTCACCGCCGCCTGTGGCCAGCACAAGGCCAGGGTGACCGCCAGCGCGCCACTGCCCGTACCGAGATCCAGGACGGCGGCCGGAGGCTGAGGAAAAGCCTCGCGCGCAATCTCGACGATGCCCTCGGTTTCCGGACGCGGGATCAGCACTGCCGGCGACACCATGAATCGGCGGCCATAGAACTCGCGGGTGCCAACCAGGTAGGCCACCGGCTCACCCGCCTCGCGGCGCGTGAGCCAATCGGAAAAGCGCTGTTGCTCGGCGGTGGTCAGTGGCGCTTCAGGATGGGCGATGAGGAAACTGGCCGGGCGGCCAATCGCTTCGGCGAGCAGGATGCGGGCATCGACACGGTCGATGCGGCCACGGCAGGCCGCCAGCGCGGCGCCCACCGTGTCAATGGGCGTCATCGGCCAAGGCGGCGAGCTGGTCGGCCTGATGCTCGGCGGTCAGCGCGTCGATGATCTCGTCCAGCGCGCCCTCGAGTATTGCGTCGAGCTTGTACAGGGTGAGGTTGATGCGGTGGTCGGTCACCCGCCCCTGCGGAAAGTTGTAGGTGCGGATGCGCTCGGAACGGTCACCGCTACCCACCAGGCTCTTGCGCGTGGCCGCCTCGGCGTCGCGCTGGGCACGTTGTTGCACGTCGCGGATGCGCGCCGCCAGCACCGACATGGCTTGGGCCTTGTTGCGGTGCTGCGAGCGGTCGTCCTCGGTATTCGACCACGATGCCGGTCGGCAGATGGTGACGGCGCACCGCCGAATCGGTCCTTGTTGATGTGCTGGCCACCGGCGCCACTGGCCCGATAGGTGTCGATGCGCAAATCGGCCGGGTTGAGCGACACTGCCTCCAACTCGTCGGCCTCGGGCATCACCGCCACGGTGCAGGCCGAGGTGTGGATGCGGCCCTGGGTTTCGGTCACCGGCACGCGCTGCACCCGGTGGCCGCCGGACTCGAACTTGAGCCGGGCATAGGCGCCGTCGCCGACGATGCGCACCACGGCTTCCTTGACGCCACCGAGCTCGGATTCGGACAGCGACACCGTCTCGGTTTTCCAGCGGCGGGATTCGGCATAGCGCAGGTACATGCGCAGCAAGTCGTTGGCGAACAGTGCCGCCTCGTCCCCCCCGGTGCCGGCGCGCACTTCGAGGAAGAGGTTGCGCCGGTCGTCCGGATCCTTCGGCAGCAAGGCGGTCTGCAGCGTCTTTTCGAGCGCGATCAGCCGCTGGTCGCAATCCTCGATCTCTTCGCGCGCCAGCGCCGCCATCTCCGGATCGCCCAGCATCTCGCGGGCGGCCTTGGCGTCGTCCTCGGCCTGGCGGTAGTCGGCATAGGCCAGCACCGCCGGCTCAAGCTCGGCGCGTTCCTGGCCGAGGCGGCGCAGCGTCGCGCCGTCGAGCGGCGTGGCGCCGTCCGACATCTGCCGGTCGATCTCTTCGAGACGGACGGCAAGCTGTTCAAGTTTTTCGCGGATGGATGGTTTCATGAGAGGTCCGCCGCACGTATGGCGATGCGGCGCCAGGGCATCGGGCTAGTGGCGGTCGCTGCGATCGAGCTGGAACAGAGTGCTGACCACACGTCCGGCCTCGACCAGCGCCTCGCCTTCAGCCTGATTGAGGTAGCGCGAGGGCCCGTGAATGAGTTTGTTGGTAATGCCCTGACTCAAGGCCTCGAGCACCTTCTGCGGGTCCTCGCCCTTGGCCAGCCGCTTGGCGGCACGCATCAGTTCCTGCTGACGCACCCGCTCGGCCTCCTCGCGCAATGCACGAATCACCGGCACGGCCTCGCGCCCTTCCATCCAGGCGAAGAAGCCACGCACCCGCTCTTCGATGATCGACTCGGCCTCGACCACCGCCGACTGCCGCGTCTCCTTGCCCGAGGCAACCAGTTGGGCGAGATCATCCACGGTGTACAGGAAGACGTCGTCCAGATCGCCGATCTCGCGCTCGATGTCGCGCGGCACGGCGAGGTCGACCATCACCATCGGGCGGTGGCGGCGCGCCTTGAGCGCGCGCTCGACCATACCCAGGCCGATGATCGGCAGCGGTGCCGCCGTACAGGAGACGATCACGTCGTACTGCGACATCACATCGCCGATCAGATCGAGGCGCAGGGTGTCGCCGCCAAAGCGCTCAGCGAGGCCCTGCGCGCGGGCCTCGGTACGGTTGGCAATGGTCAGCCGGCGTGGTTTGGTGCCGGCGAAGTGCGCTGCGCACAGCTCGATCATCTCGCCGGCGCCAATGAACAGCACCCGCTGATCCGACATGCGCTCGAAAATGCGCTCGGCCAGATGCACCGAGGCGGCGGCCATCGACACCACGTTGGCGCCAATCGCAGTCGAGGAACGCACTTCCTTGGCAACCGAGAAGGTGCGCTGGAACAGCTGGTGCAAGGTCGTGCCCAGCGTACCCGCCGCTTCGGCGTGACGCACGGCGTCCTTCACCTGCCCGAGAATCTGCGGCTCGCCCAGCACCATCGAATCGAGCCCGCTGGCCACACGGAACACATGGCGGACGGCGTCTTGTGCCGGGAAGGTGTAGAGATACGGCGCCACGTCCGCCAGGGGCAGATTGTGATAGCGCGCCAACCAGTCGGCCGCAAACTCCGGCGCCTCGGTCGAGAAGTAGACCTCGGTGCGGTTGCAGGTCGACAAGATGGCCGCCTCCTTCACCTGCGCCGCAGTCAGATCCTTCAGCGCCCCCAGTAGACGCTCAGGCTGAAACGACACGCGCTCTCGAATGGCGAGCGGTGCCGTGTGGTGGTTCAAGCCAAGGGCGAAAAGAGGCATGCAGCGGTTGGTCTGGGGCGAACAGAGCGCGAATTATATCACCCGGCCCCGACCCTAAAGCTTGAGCATTGTCAGCCCGAGCCTCTGGACCGGACAGCACCCGGAGAAACAAAAAAGAAAAACGCCGACCCATCGGATCGGCGTTTTTGTGTTTTGGTGGCCAGTCTCGGAATCGAACCAAGGACACGCGGATTTTCAATCCGCTGCTCTACCAACTGAGCTAACTGGCCCAAAAGAGCGCGCATTATAGCCGAATAATCCGGCGCGTCAAACACCCGCCCCATGTTTTTTCTGGCGTCGCCGCCATCACGGCGCATCGGCCGGTGAACGCCGGGTGTAGCTGCGCGGGAAGACGACCTGGGCGATGGTGCCGGGGCCGGTCGGGCTGGGTTTGAGGGTGACGGTGGCGCGGTGCAGTTCGGCGATTTCGCGCACGATCGGCAAGCCCAGGCCGGAGCCATCCTCGCCGCTGCCCAGCACGCGGTAGAAGCGCTCGAACACGCGCTCGCGATCTTCTTCGGGAATGCCGGCGCCGGTGTCCTCGATCTCGAGGATGGCGAATTCGGTGGCCTGGGTGCGCGCCGTGACCCGGCCGCCCACTGGCGTATATTTGATGGCGTTGTCCATCAGGTTCATGATCATCTCGCGCAGCAGCACGGGGTTGCCGTCGATCAGCAGCGGCCAGCCGGTGTCTTCCACGCCGAGGTCGATGTCCTTGGCCTGGGCGCGCGGATAGAGGTCGAGCGCCACTTCGCGCACCAGCATTTCCAGATCGACCCGGTCGACCGCGTAGATCTTCTCCGAGCTGGACTCGGCCCGCGCCAGCGTCAGCAGCTGGTTGATCAGGTGGCTGGCACGCTGGGTGCTTAGCGCGATACGGGTCAGCGCCTCGTGGAGCATGTCCGGGTCGGTTTCGTTGAGCGCCAGTTCTGTCTGCATGCGCAGGCCGGTCAGCGGGGTGCGCATCTGGTGGGCGGCGTCGGCGATGAAGCGTTGCTGGGCCTGCAGGTTCTCTTCGAGCCGCGCCATCATTTCGTTGAACGCCACAATCAGCGGGCGCAACTCTTCGGGCACGCCGGCAGTGGAGATGGGCGCCAGATCGGTCGGCCGGCGGCGGCGAATCACCGACTGCAGCCGGTTGAGCGGCGAGATGCCGCGCGACAACCCGACCCACACGAGGATCACGGCCAGCGGGATGATGGCGAACTGCGGCAGCAGCACGCCGGTGACCACGCGTGAGGCGAGATCGGCACGCTTGTTGCGCGTCTCGGCAATCTGCACCAGCACCAGCGGGCTGCTCGGTTCCGGATAGGCGCGCATGAACAGGTAGGCGACGCGCACCTCTTCGCCGTGGATCACGGCGTCACGGTAGAGCACATCGTCGGGCAGCAGGCGGATCGGCGGTGGCGCCCACGGGATCTCCCAATCGCCGGCAACTACCTCGCCCTGGTGGTCGGCTACCTGATAGTAGACGGTGTCGTCGCGGTCGGCGCGGAACAGCGTGCGCGGCGGCGCCGGGAAGTCGACCCGCACATTCTTGTCGTCCAGCACCACCAGCCGCGCCAGCGTGCGAACGCTCTCGGCCATGGCCCGGTCGTAGGGTTCGTTGGCAATGTTGTCGGCAACGTTGTGCGTGACGATGATGGAGATCGGCCACAGGAATAGCAGCGGCGCGAGCATCCAGTCGAGGATCTCGCCAAACAGCGAGTTGAATTGCCCGCCCTTGCGCTCATCCTTGGCTCCCTTGCCAGCACGGATGGCCTTGCTGATCATCGCCGGGCCTGGCCGCCAGGCAAGTCGATCATGCCTCGTCCTCGGGCTTTTCGAGGCAGTAGCCCAGGCCGCGCACCGTGACGATGCGCACGCCGCTGGCCTCGAGCTTCTTGCGCAGGCGGTGGACGTACACCTCGATGGCGTTGTTCGACACCTCCTCGCCCCAGCCGCAGAGCTGGTCGACCAACTGGTCCTTGCTCACCAGGCGCCCGGCCCGCAGGATGAAGATTTCGAGCAGGCCCATTTCACGCGCCGAGAACTCGACCACCTGACCACCGATCTTGACCACCCGGTCGGCCTGATCGTAACTGAGCGAGCCGAGTTCGATACAGCGTGGTTGTCCGGTCCCGCGGCGGGTCAGCGCCCGCACACGCGCTTCCAGCTCTGGCAGCGCGAACGGTTTGGTGAGGTAATCGTCCGCTCCCGCATCAAGGCCTCGCACGCGGTCGTCAACGCCGTCCTGGGCGGTGAGAATCAGTACCGGCGTGGCCGATTTCCGGCCCCGCAGGCGCTTGAGCACATCGATGCCCGGCAGCTTCGGCAGGCCGAGGTCGAGAATGACCAGATCGTAGGGCTGCCCAAGCAGCGCCGTATCGGCCTCCGTGCCCGTCGCCACATGATCGACGGCATAGCCCGCGCGCTTGAGCGCCCTGATCAGGCCATCGGCGATGACCGGATCGTCCTCCGCTAGAAGTATTCGCATGCTGGACAGACTGTAAGTTTGACGTAAGCGGATATCGATAACTTCAATTCCGCTGTTCTCCTTTACTCGGTCTTCGGGAGTCAGAAATCCATCGGATTTCTTGCTCCAGGGAGCTGACGCGAACACTCGCTGCGTGCTCCCTGCCGCTTTTTTTCCGCCTGATTATCCCACGCTTGTCCGCCCCTGGGCGGATCGTCTTCGCATGCGCCGAGGCTGGGCGCATCGCGCTCGCTGGCAAAGTGCGCGCCACAAAAGAAAAGCCCCGCCGAAGCGGGGCCTTTCGAGGCGATTGGCGCCGGGGCGATTACATGCCCATGCCGCCCATACCGCCCATGCCACCCATGCCACCCATATCGGGCATGCTGGGCTTGTCTTCCGGCAGCTCGCCGACCATGCAGTCGGTGGTCAGCATCAGACCGGCCACCGAAGCGGCGTTCTGCAGTGCGGTGCGGGTCACCTTGGTCGGGTCCAGCACGCCCATCTCGACCAGATCGCCGTACTCGCCGGTACCGGCGTTGTAGCCGAAGTTGCCCTTACCCTCGGCAACCTTGTTCACCACCACCGACGGCTCGTCACCGGCGTTGGAGACGATCTGGCGCAGCGGCTCTTCCATGGCGCGCAGCACGATGGTGATACCGGCGTCCTGATCGTGGTTGTCGCCTTTCATGCCGGCCAGGTTGGCGCGGGCACGCAGCAGGGCCACGCCACCGCCGGCCACGATACCTTCTTCCACGGCAGCGCGGGTGGCGTGCAGCGCGTCTTCCACGCGGGCCTTCTTCTCTTTCATCTCGACTTCGGTCGCAGCGCCGACCTTGATGACGGCCACGCCGCCGGCCAGCTTGGCCACACGCTCCTGCAGCTTCTCGCGGTCGTAGTCCGAGGTAGCTTCCTCGATCTGGACACGGATCTGCTTGACGCGCGCTTCGATGGCTTCGGTATTGCCGGCGCCGTCGATGATGATGGTGTTTTCCTTGCCGATCTCGATGCGCTTGGCCTGGCCGAGGTCGTCCAGGGTGGCTTTTTCGAGCGACAGGCCGACTTCCTCGGCGATCACCTGGCCACCGGTCAGGATGGCGATGTCTTCGAGCATGGCCTTGCGACGGTCACCGAAGCCCGGGGCCTTGACGGCGCAGGTCTTGAGGATGCCGCGCATGTTGTTCACCACCAGGGTGGCCAGCGCTTCGCCCTCGACGTCTTCGGCGATGATCAGCAGCGGACGGCTGGACTTGGCCACTTGCTCGAGCACCGGCAGCAGATCGCGGATGTTGGAGATCTTCTTGTCGAAGAGCAGGACGAACGGGTCTTCCAGCACGGCGACCTGCTTGTCCGGGTTGTTGATGAAGTACGGGCTCAGGTAGCCGCGGTCGAACTGCATGCCTTCGACCACGTCCAGCTCGTTCTGCAGGCTCTTGCCGTCTTCAACGGTGATCACGCCTTCCTTGCCAACCTTCTCCATGGCGTTGGCGATGATCTCGCCGATGTCGCCGTCGGAGTTGGCGGAGATCGAACCGACCTGGGCGATTTCCTTGGTCGTCGAGCAGGGCTTGGACAGGTTCTTCAGCTCGTCGAGCGTGGCCATCACGGCCTTGTCGATACCGCGCTTCAGATCCATCGGGTTCATGCCGGCGGCCACGAACTTCATGCCTTCGCGCACGATGGCCTGGGCCAGCACGGTGGCGGTGGTGGTACCGTCACCGGCCACATCGGAGGTCTTGGAAGCGACTTCCTTGACCATCTGGGCGCCCATGTTCTCGAACTTGTCCTTCAGTTCGATTTCCTTGGCCACCGACACACCGTCCTTGGTCACGGTCGGGGCGCCATACGAGCGCTCGAGCACGACGTTGCGGCCTTTCGGGCCGAGGGTCACCTTGACCGCGTTGGCCAGAATGTTGACGCCTTCGACCATACGGGCACGGGCGGAATCACCGAACTTAACTTCCTTAGCAGGCATGTTTTACTCCTAGCTGAATACTGTGAAATGCGTGGAACGTGCAGCGGACAGGCCTCAGGCCTCGATCACGCCCATGATGTCTTCTTCGCGCATGACGAGGACTTCCTCGCCTTCGACCTTGACGCCCTGGCCGGCATACTTGCCGAACAGCACGCGGTCGCCGACCTTGACGGCCATCGGGCGCACTTCGCCGTTGTCCTGGATCTTGCCGTTGCCGACCGCCAGAACTTCGCCCTGATCGGGCTTCTCGCCGGCGGAATCCGGAATCACGATGCCACTGGCCGTGGTGCGCTCGGCTTCAACACGCTTGACGATGACGCGATCATGCAAAGGACGAATTTTCATCGAGTTCTCTCCTTGGAACAAATTCGATTGCTTGCGGCTCGGTGCCGCGCATAGGGAAAACAAAAAAACCGGCCGGTCACACCACCGGTTGTTAGCACTCCCTGCCAACGAGTGCTAATAATAGGGACGCCCCCAAGCGATTTCAAGTCGCGGGGTGAAAAGAATTTTCGGGGTTGTAGCGGCTGATCGCTGCCGCGCGGCCGACCCGCCCGCTCAGCGCAGCAGCTCGCCCGGGCTGTAGAGCAGGCCGCGTTCAGACAGGCTCTTGGGTCGTTGGCGGCGGCAGTTGTCGCCCACCCGCCCCTGCGGGGCGCCGCCCTCATACCCCCACACGCCCGATCGCATGTCGATCCAGTAGCGTCCGTCGGGCACGCGCAGGCAGGATGCGCGGTCGAGCCGGGCCATCGCCGCGGTATCGAGTCGTTGACCGTTGACCACGACATAACGCTGCTGCGCAGCGGCCGGCAGCGACGCGGCCAAGAAACCGGCAAGAATCAGAACAGCAGGCCATCGCATGATGCATTCCCGGCACGGCGCGTGTGCCGCACCTGATTCAGCTTAGATCGCCATGCCCGCCCGCGCCACCGGCGGCGCCGGCGCTGAACCTTGCCTGTCGGCACACCGGGCCTATGGCAACACAGGCCGCCACGATCAGCCTCGGCACGACGGGGGTCGAGGAATCCCGTCGTACGGTTGCTTCTCGTAGCGGCCTGCTTGACCAGCGCTAGAGCGCTGACCGGGCCGCAGCGGCACCGGTCGACTGGCATGAGACGGGGTGTTCTTCTACCGCCCGTAGTGTGTCGTCACCCCGGCACGCCATGGGGCGTACCTCGCAACCGCCGAGCAGGTCCTGCTCCTTGCGCAGGCGACTTCCCATGCCAGTATCCTCGTGGGAGGAGCGCGTATTGTGCGCGAGCGCCCGGTGGCAAGGCATGCATTCCACACATCAAATCATGCGTTTTGTGCATACATTGAGAAAGCACCACCCATCAACCCGCCTGGGTGAGATGGCGCCACAACCGGTCGAGCGGCGCCCGTGTGTTATTGCGGTCGCGATACAGGCACACGTCCATGTCGATCGACCAGCGTTCGTCGCCGGCCACCACCACTTCGCCGCGCTCCAGTTCGCGCGCCACCGAACTGGCCGGCAGGAAGGCCAGGCCGTGGCCGGCCAGCATCATCGCCTTGAGGCTCTCGGCCATGTCGGTCTCGTAGCTCAGCGCCAGATGCGGCGCTTCGGCGTTGCGCTCGATCAGGGTGTCGACCACCCGGCGCAGGTAGGCATTGGCGCCATAGCCGAGAAAGGGCAGCGGCACGCCGGAGGTACCCGGCAACTGCCAGCGCGGCCGGCCGTCGGCGGTGCGCGGCGCGTAGGGGCGCACCGTCTCGACACCGAGGCGGATGCCTTCGAAGCGCGCCGGATCGAGCGAGATCGGATGCGCCGCATGGTGGTAGCACACCAGCAGATCGCAGCCGCCCTCGACCAGCGCCATCACCGCGTCATGCACATTGCCGGCCACCAGGCGCGAGTTGAGCGGGCCGAACTCGCGCCGCACCTGCGCCAGCCAGACCGGCAGGAAGGCGAAGGCCAGGGTGTGCGGTACGGCGAAGCGGATGGTTTCGGGCCGGTCGGCCACCTGCCCGCGCGCCTGGGCCCGTGCCGCATGCAGGCGGGCCACCAGATCGGTGGCGGCCGACTTGAAGGTCTCCCCCGCCGGCGTGAGCCGGGTCGGATAGGTGCTGCGGTCGACCAGCGCCACGCCGAGCCAGGCTTCCAGCGCGCGGATGCGACGCGAGAAGGCCGACTGGGTGATGTGCCGCAGGTCGGCCGAACGCGAGAAGCTGCCGCTGTCGGCGAGGCTCAGGAAGTCTTCCAGCCACTTCAGTTCCATCGATGGGTTCCTGTCGGCGCAACACGTGATGAAGCTCGGCATCGTACAACCGACGACCGCATCCGGCCATGCCGGCGATGGTGCCCCCGCGCACCGCCCGTCCGACGGATCGCCCGCGCCGGCCCCGCCCGCGCCCGTATAATCGCCCCCCTGTCTGACATCCCCGGGCCGACCGATGACCCTGCGCACTCCCGAACTGCTGGCCCCCGCCGGCTCCCTGACCATGCTGGAGACCGCCTTCGCCTATGGCGCCACCGCCATCTACGCCGGCCAGCCGCGCTACTCGCTGCGCGTGCGCAACAACGATTTCGGCGACATCGAGGTGCTGGCCGAGGGCATCCGCCGCACCCATGCGCTGGGCCACCGCTTCTTTCTGGTGTCGAACATCTATCCGCACGGCGCCAAGCTCAAGACTTACCTGGACGACATGGCGCCGGTGATCGCGCTGAAACCGGACGCGCTGATCATGTCCGACCCTGGCCTGATCCTGATGGTGCGTGAGACCTGGCCGGAGGTGGAGATCCACCTCTCGGTGCAGGCCAACACCGTCAACGCGGCCGCCGTGCGCTTCTGGAAACAGGCCGGGGTGAGCCGCGTGATCCTCTCGCGCGAGCTGTCGCTCGACCAGATCGCCGAGATCCGCCAGGCCTGTCCGGACACCGAGCTGGAGGTGTTCGTGCACGGCGCGCTGTGCATCGCTTACTCCGGCCGCTGCCTGCTGTCGGGCTACTTCAACCACCGCGACCCCAACCAGGGCTCCTGCACCAACTCCTGCCGCTGGGACTTCAACGTCAAGCCGGCGGCCGAGGACGCCAGCGGCGATGTGTACGTGATCGAGGAGCGCGAGAAGCGCCAGGGCAGCTACATGCCGATCGAGGAAGACGAGCACGGCACCTACATCCTCAACTCCAAGGACCTGCGCGCCATCGAGCATGTGCAGCGGCTGGTCGAGATCGGTATCGACTCGCTCAAGATCGAGGGGCGCACCAAGAGTCCCTACTACGTCGCGCGCACCTGCCAGACCTACCGCCAGGCGATCGACGACGCAGTCGCCGGCCGCGGCCTCGACCCGGCCCTGCTCGGCCAGCTCGACGGCCTGGCCAACCGCGGCTACACCGACGGTTTCTACCAGCGCCACACCCCGGCCGAGACGCAGAACTACCTGCGCGGCCATTCCGAGTCGGACCGCAGCCAGTATGTGGGCGACGTGGTGGCCTGGGACGCGGCGCGCGGCCTGACCGAGATCACCGTCAAGAACAAATTCGGCGTGGGCGACCGGCTGGAGCTGATCCTGCCGGCCGGCAACCGCGAGATCGCCGTCACGCGCATGGAAAACGCCGCCGGCGAGCCGGTCGAGGTCGCGCCGGGCAGCGGCTACCGCGTGTGGCTGCCGCTGCCACCGGAGGCCGTCGGCGCCTTCGTCGCGCGCTACGTCTGAGATCGCCGCCGCCCCGCATCCCCCATCACAAATTACCAATTACCAATCACCGCCCCTACACCATGTCTTCCGGCCGCACCCAGCGGTCGAAATCCTCGGCGCTGACTTGCCCCGAGCGCAGCGCCGCCTCGCGCAGCGTCAGCCCCTCGGCATGCGCCTGCTTGGCAATCGCCGCCGCCGCGTCGTAGCCGATGTGCGGCGTCAGCGCCGTCACCAGCATCAGCGAGCGCGACAGTAGCTCGTCGATGCGCGCGCGGTTGGCCTCGATGCCGGCCACGCAGTGTTCGTCGAAGCTGCGCATGCCGTCGGCCAGCAGGTCGATGCTCTCGAGCACCGCGTGAGCGATCACCGGCTTGAACACGTTGAGCTCGAAGTTGCCGGCCGCGCCGGCCATGCCCACCGTCACATCGTTGCCGAAGACGCGGGTGCACAGCATGGTCAGCGCCTCGCACTGGGTGGGGTTGACCTTGCCCGGCATGATCGAGCTGCCCGGCTCGTTGGCCGGCAGGCTGATCTCGCCGATGCCGCAGCGCGGCCCGCTGGCCAGCCAGCGGATGTCGTTGCCGATCTTGTAGAGCGCCGCGGCCAGCGTCTTGAGCGCGCCATGCAGCGTCACCAGGGCTTCGTGCCCGGCCAGCGCGGCAAAGCGGTTGTCGGCACAGACGAAGGGCAGCCCGGTGGCCTCGGCCAGCCGGCTGGCCACCGCCGGACCGAACTCGGGCGGCGTGTTCAGCCCGGTGCCCACCGCTGTACCGCCAATCGCCAGCGCATGCACCGCCGGGCGCGCCTGCTCGATCGCCGCCGCGGCCAGGTCGAGCTGCGCCACATGGCTCGACAGCGCCTGGCCGAGCGTCAGCGGCGTGGCGTCCTGCAAATGGGTGCGGCCGATCTTGACGATATCGGCGAAGTCCGCCGACTTGGCCGCCAGCGCCGCACGCAGCTGCGCCAGCGCCGGCAGCAGCGCATCGGCCACCCGCACCGCCACCGCCACATGCATCGCGGTGGGAAACACGTCGTTGGACGACTGGCCGAGGTTTACCTCGTCGTTGGGATGCACCCGACGGTGTGCGCCGCGCTCGCCGCCGAGCAGTTCCGAGGCGCGGTTCGCCAGCACCTCGTTCATGTTCATATGGGTCTGGGTACCCGAGCCGGTCTGCCATACCGGCAGCGGAAACTGCGCATCATGACGGCCCTCGACCACCTCGCGCGCGGCCTCGACGATGGCCGCGGCCAGTGGCGCCTCGAGCCGGCCGAGCGATGCGTTGGCACCGGCGGCGGCGGCCTTGACCTGCGCCAGCGCATGGATCAGGGCCAGCGGCATGCGCCCCTGACCGATGCGAAAGTGCTGGCGCGCCCGCTCGGTCTGCGCGCCCCACAAGACCTCGTCGGCAACCTCGACCGGGCCGAGACTGTCGTGTTCGATGCGTGCCATGTTCGTCTCCTCCGCAAATGTTCTTGAAGCTTGGAGGGCCGACGGCCGCCATCGTTCGGGCGGCGTCCGAAAACACAACGGGCCCCGCAGGGCCCGTTGTCACATGCAGCGCCGACGCTTACTCGGCGCTTTCGCGCTGGATACTCCAGCGGCCGTCGACCCGCGCCCACTCCAGACGCTTGGTCACCACGTCCTGGTAGTCATTGGCCCGATAGGTCTGGCGGAACACCGTGGCGGCCACGTCCGGGCCGAGCTTCTCGACCCGCAGTTCGGCCACACCGACCGCGATGCTGCCCGGCTTGGCCAGACGCGCCCGGCGCTGCTTCTCCCAGGCGGCCATCGACATGCCGTCGGCAGGCACGAAGCCCTTGCCGTAGAAAGCGCGATAGCTGTCGTAGTCCTTGGCCGACCAGGCCGCGGCCCACTTGGCGGTCGCATCGGCCAGCTCGGTCGCGGCGCTGGCCGGCTGCGGCGCTTCGGCCGGCGCAGCGGCGACCACCGGCGCGGCACTGCGCTGCCCCAGCAGCTTGAGCACCGAACTGGGTTCGGGCGCCTCGGCCGGGCAGGCCGCCGACGGCGACACCGCCTCGCGGTCGGCCGCCAGCTCGCTCAGCGCGGGCAGGTCTTCACGCGCCACCTGCAGGCTGGGCAGCAGCTTGCCCATACCGCCGAGGGTGCGGGCTTCGGCGACCTTGTGGTCGTAGTCACCGTTCACATAGGCGCGGCGCGCCTGGAAGTATTCGTTCTCGGTGTCGAGCAGGTCGAGCAGGGTCCGCTGGCCGATGTCGAACTGCTTGCGGTAGGCCTCGCGCGCCTTGGAGATCGCCAGCTGGTGCTGATTGAGGTATTTGAGCTGCTCGGCCAGGCGCTGCACGTCGTTGTAGGCGATCGACAGGGTCTGGCGGATGTCGCGGCAGGACTTGTCGCGCAGGTCCTTGGCCTGGTTGAGGCGCTGGGCAAACTGGCGCACCGTGGCGCGATCCGAGCCACCCTTGAACAGGTTGAAGTTCATCACCAGTTCGACCACGCTGTCGCCATGGCGGCCATCGACACCATCAGTGTTGTAGTCGACGCTCTGGCGGGCGCGCAGATCGACCCGCGGCTGATAGGCCGACTCCTTGCCCTTGGCCTCCTCGGTGGCGGCACGCACGTTCTCGACCGCCGCATGAAACGCCGGATGCCCTTCGTAGGCCAGGCGCAGGGCGTCGGCCACCGACGGCGGCAACTGCTCGGCAATACGCCCGATCGGCGCCAGCGTGTCGGCGGGCAGCTCGCCCACCAGGCGGTGGTAGCGGGCGCTGACGTCATGCAGATTGGACGCCTCGGTGAGCAGATTGGATTCGGCCAGGGCCAGGCGACCGCCGGCCTGCTCGAGGTCGACCCGACGGCCGACACCGGCACGGGCACGCTCTTCGATCTGGTCGAACACCTCTTTGTGACGCAGGAAGTTCTCCTGCGCAAGTTGCACCAGATCGCGGTAGCGCAACACGTCGGCGTAGGCGCGCACGGTCTCGCCGGCAACCGACTCCGAGGCATCGATGACCTCGAAATAGCGGGTGAGCTTGGCATGGCCCAGGCGGGCGACTTCACTCTGCGTGGCAAAGCCGTCATAGACCATCTGGTTGAGCGACAATGTGGCGCCGCGGCGCGTGTAGTTGCGATCAGCCACGCCCGGATCCGTCTGCCGCTCACGACCAATGCCGGCGGTCAGGTCGACCCGCGGGTAGTAGCCGCCTCGCGCCACGTCCTGCTCCTCCTCGGCGGCCAGATAGGCATGCCAGCGCGCCTGGACTTCCGGGTTGCTCACCACGGCGCGCTGGACGGCTTCACGCAGTGACTCTGCGGGCGCGGCATGCAGTGACAACGGAAGCAAGGCGATGGCCAACGCCAGTGGCAGCCGGGAAATTTTCTTCATGGTCTCAAATATGTTTCGATCGGTCCGTTATTCAAATCAGTGCTTAGCACACGCTAGCGGGCGATGGTAGCCCATCACTTCGCCCACGACCGTAAAAAAGTTGCGATTCCACAGACACTAATGCGCGCTTGTTCGCGTCAAGTCACCAAAGTTTTCAGTTGTCATCTCTCATGCAACGTTTCGGCGTCTTCTCGCAGCAGTGAGCGACCATCCCCCCGGTACCGGCTCGACTTCGCATGCCCGTCGTTGGTGGCAGGGTGTGCTGTGTGCGCTGGCCGTCGCGGGGTGCCTGGCAGCGATGGCCGATTCACAGCTCGACAGGGTTGAGCAGACGGCGCGCCTGCGCTACGACACGACGGTTGTCGCGCGTGTCCATCAGTGGCGCGCGGCGCTGTCGCAGATGCAGGACAAGCCGGAAGCGGAACAGCTGCGCGAGGCCAACGACTTCTTTAACCGCCAGGTGCAGTTCCTGGACGACAGCGTGGTGTGGCAGCAGAAAGATTATTGGGCCACCCCGCTCGAAACCCTCGCCAAGCGCGCCGGCGACTGCGAAGACTTTGTGATCGCCAAGTACCTGTCGCTGCGCCAGCTCGGCATCGCCGACGAAAAATTGCGCCTGATCTATGTCCGCGCCAGAATCGGCGGCGAACGCAGCTCGCTGACCCAGGCACACATGGTGCTCGGCTACTTCGAGACGCCAACCAGCGAGCCGCTGGTCCTCGACAATCTGGTGGGTGACATCCAGCCGGCCTCACGCCGCACGGACCTGTTCCCGGTTTTCAGTTTCAACAGCAGCGGACTGTGGGTGGCCGGCGCAACAACCGCCGCCGCCCGTCCGGGCGAACGCTTGTCGCGCTGGCGCGACCTGATCGCCCGTCTGCGCGACGAAGGATTCGAACAATGACGCATGCATTTCGCGGAAGGACCCGGCCATGTCACTGATCAAACAACTCTGGCTCGCCATCGTGGTGGTCACGCTCGCCGCCTTCGGCATCAGCTTCGTGGTCAGCACGCTATCGGCGCGCGACTACATCCAGCAGGAGCTGCAGCGCAAGAATATCGACAACGCCAACGCCCTGGCGCTGGCCATGACCCAGCTCCCCAAGGACCCGACCACGCTCGAACTGCTGCTCGCCGCGCAGTTCGACAACAGCCACTACGAATACATCCGCCTGACCGAGCCGCGCCCGGAGGGCAAGATCATGATGGAGCGGAACATCGACACCGCGGCCATTGCCAGCACGGCGCCGGGCACGGCCGATCAACAGGCGCCGGCCTGGTTCCGCGCGCTGGTGCCGATCCGATCCGCACCGGCGAGCAGTCAGGTCAGCGACGGCTGGACCCCTTTTGCCACATTGACGCTCAAAAGCGACCCGGCCTTCGCCTACGGCAGCCTGTGGCACGGCACGCTGCAGCTGCTGGGCTGGTTTGTTGCCGGGGCAGCGGCCATCGGCGTGCTCGGCACGCTGGTGCTGCGCACCGTGCTGCGCCCGCTGAACGCGGTGGTGGACCAGGCCCGCGCCATCGGCGAACGGCGCTTCGTGTCCACCGACGTGCCGGCCACGCCGGAGTTCGCCACCGTGGTGACGGCCATGAACACGCTCAGCACCCGCGTGCGCAGCATGCTGGAGGAAGAATCCGCGCGCCTCGAGAGCCTGCGCCAGGCCGTGCAGCACGACCCGGTCAGCGGCCTGCTCAACCGCGAGCACTTCCTGGCCCAGGTGTCCGACACGCTGGAAAGCGACACCGCACCGGCGCATGGTGCGCTGGTCATCGTCCGCCTGAGCCACCTGATCGAGCTCAACGAATCGCTGGGCCGCGCTACCGCCGACGCGCTGCTGCGCAAGCTTGCCGAGAGTCTGGCCTCGCTGCTCCCGGCCGACGCGTCCTGGTTGCTCGGCCGGCTCAATGGCACCGATTTTGCCGTCCTCGCCCCGGCGCTCGACACCCCGGACACGCTCGCCACCACACTCACCGAGCGGCTGGAGCTGGCGGTGCGCAACAGCCTCCCCGATGATTACCAGGCACTGCCGGTCGGCATTGCCTGCTACCAGCGCGGCAACGCGCTCCCCCAGTTGCTGGCCCATGCCGACGTCGCCCTCGACCGCAGCGAACAGCAGCCCGACTGCCGCCCGCAGATCGAACATGTCAATCCGGCGGCACGTCCCGCCACCGATCTGGCGGGCTGGCGGCGCCTGATCGATGCGGCGCTGGAGGCCGGCAGCTTCCATCTGGCACAGTTTGCGGTGCTCGACCGACACCGCCGCCTGCTCCACCTGGAGACGCCGGTGCGCATGCAGCACCCGACCGAGGGCGTCGAGCTGACCGCCGGCGACGTCATCCCCTGGGCAACACGCTGCGGCCTGCTGCCACGGATCGACGAAACCGTGGTGGCGCAGGCGCTGGCACTGATCGCCACGCAAGGCGAAGCGGTGTGCATCAACCTGTCGACCGAGTCGATGTGCCATGCGTCGACGATCTCCCGCATCGCCGAGTTGCTGACAACCCAGCCCGCCGCCGCGCGACAGCTATGGATCGATCTGCCCGAGGGAGCCGCCTTCCGCCACGCGGTGGAGTTTCGCGCGCTGTGCAAACGGCTCAAGCCACTGGGGGTCCGCATTGGTCTGGAGCATGTCAGCGCCCAGGTCTGCCGCATCGGCGAACTGCACGACGTGGGGCTCGACTATCTCAAGATCAGCGCCGCAGTCATCCGCGGCATCGACCGCAACCCGGGCAACCAGACCTTCCTGCGTGGGCTGGCCACCATTGCCCATACCATGGGCATGCAGGTCATTGCCGAGGGCGTGACAACGCCCACCGAGGCCGAGCAGCTCGACGCGCTGGGCTTCGACGGTCTGACCGGCCCGGGCATTCGCCGCTGAGACCGCCACAGCAAAGAAAAGACCTCGCCGCGGCGAGGTCTTTTTGTGTCAGCCCACGGCACCGCCTCAGACGAAGTCGTCGCCCCCGAGCAGATTCAGCGCACCGCGCGACTGACGCATCGAGCGCCGCTCCATCAGCTTGGCCTGGGCAGCCTGCGGCAGATCGGTAAAGCGGATCACATCGCGATGGATCAAGAGATCGATCACGTCTTCCAACACCCGCACCAGGCGCAGGTCGGAATCCGCAAGCGGATCCTCGCCCATCACCGTGCGGGCAAAGCCGGCCACGGCCGGGTCACCCGCCGTCGCCGCTTCGACATGCTCACCGTCGGCTTCGAGACTCACCGACACGATCTGCCCCTGCGCATCCCGTTTGACAAAGACCATGCTTGGCTCCTCGATTGCGGCGGCCCGGCATACGCCGGGCCCCATCCTCAGTCAGTGATCAGCTTGCCCTTCGACAACAGGTCCTGAATGACCTGCTGGTCGGACGTCAAGCCGCCACTGAACAGGTTGACCCCGTCGAGCGTGATCGTCACGTCTTCCTTACCGGCGCTATAGCCACCGGTGAAGCCGCCGTTGCTGCTCACATGCACAACGGTATTGCCGCCGCTTTGCGAGAAATGCAGGTAATTGAGCAGCGAACCGACATCGTTGCCTACGTGTTGCTCTCCCTGCAGCAGGTCACGCAGATCCAGCGAATCGCCGCCGGCTGCCACCGGTGCCGTATCGAAATCGGTGACCCGATCCACCGATGGCGTGCCCGAAACACCCCGGGCCGCCAGCGTCCACTCGAACACATCCGCGCCGAGGCCGCCGGTCAGCACATCATTGCCTTCGCCCCCCGACAACACATCATTGCCTGCGCCGCCGACCAGCGTATCGCTGCCGGTGCCCCCGCGCAGCACGTCATTGCCATCTCCACCGTTGAGCGTGTCATTCCCCGCCCCCCCTTCCAGGATGTCATGACCTGCCCCTCCGTTGAGCGTATCGTTCCCCGCTCCGGCGGCGATCCGATCGTTGCCCGTCGTGCCCGTCAGGATGTCATTGGTGTCATCCCCGAAGATGCTGTTGGAGACGATGCGGGTCGTCAGCACGGCGCTACTGGTGTCACCGTCCGAATCGGTCAGCGTATAGCCGATCTCCACCGGCGCGACCGCCGGGGCCACGTTGGGTAGCACGGATTCGAAGCTCACGCTGGTGATCCGGGCTTCGGCTGCACTGTTGGCCTCGATCTCGACCCACCCGATATTGCTGTACTCGGACGGCAGCGTCACAACGCCTTCGTCGGTGCTGTAGAAGCGGCCCAGCAGGTTGCCGGCCACATCGAACACACTGTAGGTCAGCGCGCGCACCGTGCCGCTCGTCGAGCCCAGGTTGCTGGCATTGGTTGCCACCACAAAGCTCACATCCTGAACACCTTGCGTATGGATACTCTGATTGAAGCGCACCACCAGTGTCTCGAGGTTGTCGAGACGGCTACTGGAACTGCCGCCACTGACACCAACGCCGTCGTTGGAAGTCCCGCTCGCGTTGTTGTAGCTCAGCGTTTGTGCTGCGCCCGTGCGGCTCACTCCCGACAACAACACACCGTTGGCCGTGGCATTGCTCGACGTGTTGAACAAGGTCGTCACCGGTGCGCTGGTCGGCGTCACGGGCACATCAGCCGTCGGCGGCGTGTAATCGTAGAAGCCGGTCTTGCTGAACACCAGGGACGAACCGCCACTGGTCGCAGACCAGGTCAGCTGTCCGTTGTTGACCGTCCAGGTAAAGCCAGCACCGCTGCCGGAGGCGTTGGTGGTCAGGTCGTAGGTTACGCCCTTGAAGGTTACGGAGGTAACTTCCGCGCCATCGACGGCCTTGTCCACCCCGCCGCCCGCGGCCGAGAAGCTGGCCACTTGCTGTCCTTGCGGCAGACCACCGTCGGTGCCAAGCCCGGAGATCACGTTGCCTTCGAAGTGCGTCTGGTTAGCCAGCAGCGTATCGGAGTCTGGCCGGGCGATCGGCTGACCATCGGCCACCTCAACGCGTAGCAGCGTCGATGGCGAAACATCGCCGTCGTTGTCACGCGCGACAAAGCGCAGCTCGAAGCTGTCGCCTTCAGTTGCGGAACCATTCGTGAAGAAGGTGTAATCGCCGGTCTTGAAGTTGAAGGTCAGCGTCCCCATGCCAAAGCCTTGGCCTGCGGCCAGGGTGACCAGATCGCCCGAGACCGGGAAGCCGGTCAGGAAGCTGCTGTTTTGCGTGACCTGGTTCGACACCGCGTTGTAGGTAAAGGTGACCAGCTGGTCCGGCGTGCCGTCATTGTTGCTGTCGAGCATGATCTCGATGGTCTGCACGTAGCCACCGTCGGCACCCAGCACGTTGCCCACGTTGGCGTTGCTCACCACGTTGCCGCCGTAAGCGGTCGGCACGGTGGACAACAGCGCGGAGTCCAGATCGTTGAGGTCGGGCACGATGATCGCGGGGTCGACCACGCCGTCGCCATCGGCGTCGACGTTGTGGATCGAGTTCAGCGGGCCGGTGTTGGCGATGCCGGTACCGATACCGACCGCGTAGGCATCCACCGAGTTGTTGGCAATCCAGGTGGTATAGCCCGACGCACCGGCCGGATCGGTGAGGTTGCCCACGGAGGGCTCGCCATCCGAAATGAAGTACAGCGTGTTCTTCAGGCTCGGATCAATCGTGCCAAAGGCGGTCTGCACCGCACCCAGCGCGCTTTCGTAGTTGGTACCGCCGGAGCCATCCAGACCGTCAATTGCCGCCAGCGTCGCGTTCTTGTCAGTCAGCGGCGCACCCGGGTTGACGATGGTCGCCGAGCTATCAAAGGTAATCAGCGTTACCGAGACGCTCTGCGCCTGGTTGTAGTACTCCGCCACCAGTTCCTTCATGGCGTCCTTGGCCATCTGCAGACGGGTGGTGATGGTGATGGTTCCGTCAGGATTGATCTGGCGAACTTCACCGGCAGCCGACGCAATGTCCATCGAACCGGACACGTCGAGCACCAGCACCAGGTTGTAGCTGGGCACCTGGTCTTCGGACACCTGTACCGTACGGTCGAAGGACAGCGGCGCATCGTCAATCACGTTGATGCGCAGTGCGGCCGAGGTGGCGTTGGAGGTGTAGTTGAACACCTCGCTCACGCTCAGGTCATTGGCCGGCGCACTGTTGTCGGCGCGGTCGAGCAAGGTGTAGGTGTAGTCACCCGCATTTGCTCCCGCCGTATCGACGATCAGATTGCCGATCGCCGTATCGATGGAAATATAGCCGGCGCGCGAGTCCATATCGCCCGCACCGCCATCCGTCACACCACCAATGCTGAACAGCGTCGTGCCGCCGCCGTCGTTGGCAAACAGGTTGCCCGACACGATGGTGGCACCGCCGCCCGAGCCCGCCGCCAAACCGCTTTCATACACGGTCGCCAGATCATCGCGTCCGCTCACCACGGTCAGATTCACCGTGGCCGTGCTGGTCTGACCGTCGTCGTCAGTGAGCGTGTAGGTGAACGTGGCCGGACCGGCGGTCGGCGACACATAGGTCCAGGTGCCGTTGCCGTTGTCGGTCAGCGTACCGCTGCTCACCGGGCTCACGCTGGTGATGGTCGCATGGTCACGCAACACGTCGTTTGCCAGTAGCTGACCCGTGGTGATGATGATCGGCGTATTCGCGCTGGTCATGAAGGCATCGTTGGCCGCCAGCGGCGCACCGTCATCGACCGGCGTCACGTTGACCGTCACCTTGTTAGGTGCGGGATCGAACAGCCCGGAGCTATCACGCACGCTGAAGTCGAAATTGGCGTAGTTGTTGCCGTTGGCCTGCGGTGCCGGCGTAAAGACCAGTTGGCCGGCGCTGATGTTTGCGCCGCTCAGCACCTGCCCGACGGCCACCGCGACGCCATTGAGCGTCAGCGTGCCGTCGGCCGGCAGCGAATCGATCCGCACCGCCGTCGGGTTGCTCGGATTGCCGTCCTCGGCATCGTTCATCTGGAAGTTGGCCAGCGAGAACACGTAAGCCACATCCTCGGCCGTTGTCACCGTCTCGTCACGACCCAGCGGCACATCCTCGGCACCCGTAATGGTGATGGTCAGCGTTGTCTGAGCGAAACCACCGTTGCCATCGCTGATGCGATAGGTAAAGACGTCGTTCGCCGTCTGACCGGCTGACAAGGCCTGCGCACCCGCGCCTGGCACATAGGTATAGCTGCCGTCGCCATTGATGGTGACCGCACCGTAGGTACCTGCGACCGACACCCCCACGCTGCCCGACGGCGGCGTGCCCGGCGTACCGGCCGCCACACCAACCACCGTCAACACGTCACCATCGACGTCGCGGTCTTGCGTCGGCGTCCCCGGCGTAACATCACCCGACACACTCACCGCATCTTCGCTGACCGTATTGGTATCCGCCACGGCGATCGGACCGTCGTTAACCGAGACCACATTGACCGTCACGGTCGCCGTATCAAAACCTCCGTTGCCGTCAGTGATGGTGTAGGTAAAGGAGTCGGAGCCGAAAAAATTGGGGTTCGGCGTGTAAATCGGATTACCCGTAGCACCATCGATCACCACCGTCCCGTTGGTTCCTTGCGTCACCGCAGTGACGGTCAGCGGATCGCCATCGGGGTCGGTGTCGTTCCCTCGAACCGCGATCACCACCGGCACATCTTCATTGGTGTTGATCACATCATTGACTGCATCGGGGTCGTTATCGACGATCTGCGTCACCTTGCTGCCGGTGCCGATCACCAGGTTCTCGAAACCACCACCCGGCACGCCAGGCAGCGCGATTGAAACACTGTACCTTTCACCCGGCTCCTGAATCGCGTCGTCAAAGGTGCTCACATCGAAGGTCGCTGTGGTCGCCCCTGCGGCGATCGTCACCGTCGCCGGCACGCTGGTGATGTCGCCCGACACCGTGTCGACGTGGGTGAGCGTCACGTTCAAGATCACCGCCGCCGTCGGCGCCTTGTCCAAAGTCACCGTGTAGGTCGCGCTCGCCCCTTCAGCGACAACGTCCGGACCGCTGAGGTTGATGGTCGCGGTGTCCTCCGCTCCCGGCGGGTTGTCAGAGCCGGTCTGGTCGAGGATGGTGGTGGTCACGCTGCTGGTGCCAACGACCAGGTTCTCGTAGCCACCGCCCGAGGTGCTGGCGATGCTGGCGGTGAAGGTCTCGCCGCTGTCGGCGTAGGCGTCGTCGAGCGTCGTGACGGTGAAGGTGGCGCTGGTGGCGCCGGCGGCGATGGTCACCGCCTGGGTCACCGGAACGAGGTCGCCGTTGTCGGTGGTGACGTGGCCGGTGACGACGTTGACCGTCAGGGCGCTGGTCGGCGCCCGGTCGACGCTGATGGTGTAGGTGGCGCTTTCGCCCTCGACCACATTGGCGGGGCCGCTGATCGACAGCGTCCCCACCACCTCAGGCGCAACGACATTGCTGTCATCGCCTACACCGCCGTCAAAATCGAAGGGCACCGCGGGCTGGGCCGTGCCGAACTCGAACGACAGCGGATCCACGCCCTCGGTAATGCGCAGCAGGCGGACGAAGCTGTTGCCTTCGCCGCCCGCCCCGCCGGCCAGGCCGGCTGCGGGCGCCTCGAGGGCATCGTCAATGTCCCCTCCCTGCTCCAGCGCCTGTACAACGCGGTCGATGGTGGCGTCGCCCACGGCGGCTTCTTGCGGCGTTGGGCGGGTGGTGTCGGAGAGCTCGGCGGTGATCGCAACCGACTCGTTCGGCTGCACCTCGAGCAACTGGCCGTCGCTGGTGGCCAGTTCGACGCGGCCGCCGTTGCGGGTGATGAGCACCTCACCTTCGTACAAGGCATCGCCGGCCTTGAGGGCACGCAGCACGCCCTCGGCATTGCGGGCATAGGCTTCGCCAGTGACTGCCACAACGGTAGCAACGGGTTGATTGATCGCCATTTGAGTTCTCCATGGGGCCGGCGCAATGCCGGCCGACATTGATTCGATACTGAAAGACTACGGCCGCAACCCGGCGAGGCCTATTGGACCGGTGGACAGGGTGGGCCGGGGCGGCGGCGCCCGGCGGCGCGCTCAGGCCGCGTCGTCGACATCGAGCGGGACATACTTGAGCGCCAGCACCAGCTGGAGGCGATCGCGCACGCCGAGCTTTTCAAATGCAGCGCCAAGGTGGGCCTTGACGGTGCGCTCGGTAATGTCGAGGCGGCGCGCCGCTTCCTTGTTGGTGGCACCGCGCGCGACCTCAAGCGCCACGGCCCGCTCGCGGGGGGTCAGCAGTTCGAGGCCCTGCGCAGGTTCAGCGGCCGACTCGCCGAGCAGGCGCTCGCTGGCCGCGCCCATCACCCGGCTCATCAGTTCGGGGCCGAGCCACAAGCCGCCGTGTGTCACGGCAACGGCCACCTGTTGCAACATGCCGGGACTGGCATGGCTATGGCAGTAACCCCGCGCACCGAGCGCGATGGCATGCATGGCGTCTTCCTGCACGGGCGTCGGCGACAGCACGACCACGGGCACGCCGGGCAAGGCCGCAATGGCCGACGACAAGGCGGCAGCCTGCAGCGGCACAACAGCCCACCACAGCACCTCCGGGCGCTCGGCGTCGACCTCGGCACGCACTTCGGCGTCGGGGAACGCCGCCAGCCAGCGCGGGTTGGGTCTTGCCTGCGAAGAAATGAATAGGTGTCTTGTCATCGTTCCGTCAACGCATTGGCCTTGGCGCGCAGCACCGGCTTGAGCAGGTAGGACAAGATCGTCTTCTTGCCCGTCATCACGTCAACCTGTGCCACCATGCCTGGAATGATCGGCAAGTTCTCACCCAAACTTGATTCCGTTGTGCGCACACGCACGATGTAGAAGGCATTGCCGCGGTCATCCATGACCGTATCTGCACCGATCTGTTCGACCGTCGCCTTCAGGCCACCATAGATCGCAAAATCGTAGGCGGTGAATTTCACCTCGGCGCTCTGGCCGGGGCGCAGGAAGGCAATGTCCTTGGGATTGATCTTGGCCTCCAGCAACAAGGCTTCGTCCAGCGGCACCACCTCGGCCACTTCCTTGCCTGGCTGAACCACCCCGCCGACGGTGTTGACCAGCAGCCGCTTGACCGTGCCGCGCATGGGCGACTTGACCTCGGCGTGCTTGACCCGGTCTGCCAGCGCGAGGCTGCCTTCGGACAGGCCGTTGAGCTTGGCGCGAGTGTCCGACAGCTCGTTGCGCGCCGCATTGCGGAAGGCCAGCTCGACGTCCTGGATGTTGCGATTGGCTTCGGCAATGGCCGACTGGATGCGCGCGATCTGCGCCGAGGCCTGATCGCGCTCGCCGCGCAGGCGGGCGACATCGCGCTCCAGGCGCAGCAACTCGACCTCGGACACCGCGCCGGAGGCCAGCAGCGGCTTGGTCACGCTCAGCTCTTGCGACACCAGCTTGAAGGTCTGGGTGGCTTGCGCCAGGCGCGCCTGCAGCTCGACCAGCTCCTGGCTGCGTTGCGCCATCTGTTGACGGGCAATGGCCAGCTCGCCGTCCAGCTTGGCCTGGCTGGATTCGTACAGCGCGCGCTCCTGTTCGATCAGCTCCGGTGCCGCCTTGGCCACATCCGCGGGCGGCACGAAGGGGGTGCCGGATGACAGGGCTTCGAGCCGGGCGGCCTTGGCGACGAGTGCGAAATACTGCACCCGGTTCTCGCGCAGCGAGGACACAAAGCGCGTCGGGTCGATGCGCACCAGCGTCTGGCCAACGTCGACCACATCGCCCTCCTTGACCAGAATCTCTTCGACCACGCCGCCGTCGAAGGACTGCAACACCTGCAACTGGCTGGACGGAATCACCCGCCCCTCGCCCCGGGTCACCTCATCGATTTCGGCAAACCCGGCCCACGCCAGCAGCAGCACGAACACCACCAGCGCGCTGCGCAACAAGGCCCGTGCGCGCAGCGGCTCCTGCGCCAGCACCGCGCGATCGGCATCGCCGCCCCAGTCGAGCTGGTCGCCGTCCTGCCCCTGCAGGAACCCGCCGAACAGCCGGTCGAACAGCGGGCGGGTGCGCCGGCCGACCGCGCTGGAGGCCTTGCCGATACGCTTGAATTGCTCTGCGTCGAGATGGCTCATTGCCCCTCCCTTCTGCCGCCGGCCCGATGCGCTCCCCATGGGCGGGGCAACCGTGCGAACTCGCTCATGCGGCCCTCCCGATACGCCCCTGGCGCAAGGCCTCGACGACCTGCGCCTTGGGTCCGTCGGCGACGATCTTGCCGCCATCGACGACGATGATCCGGTCGACCAGCTCGAGCAGCGAGGTGCGGTGGGTGATGACGATCATCGTCTTGCCCGCCGCGCAGCTACGCAGCTGCTGCTTGACATACTCCTCGCTGGAGTGATCCATCGAGCCGGTTGGCTCGTCCATCAGCAGGATCGGCGGATCGTTGATCAGCGCACGGGCAATCGCCACGCCCTGACGCTGACCGCCGGAGAGCGATTCGCCGCGCTCACCGACCAGCATGTCGAAGCCTTGCGGATGGCTGTTGACGAATTCGGCAATGCCGGCCAGCTCGGCGGCGCGCACCACGTCGGCATCGTCGGCGTCGCGCGAGGCGATGGTGAGGTTGTCGCGCAGGCTGCCGTAGAACAGCGTCACGTCCTGCGGTACGTAGCCCACATGGCGGCGCAGTTCGGCCGGATCGAGCTGGCGCAGGTCGATGCCGTCGATCAGCACGGCGCCTTCGGTGGGCCGGTAGAGGCCGAGGATCAGCTTGTGCAGCGTGGTCTTGCCGGAGCCGACCCGGCCGAGAATGGCCACCCGCTCACCCGGCTCGATGCGCAGCGAGACATGGCGCAGCGCCTCGACCTCCTGGCCCGGGTAGGAAAAATGCACATCCTTGAACTCGATACGACCGACAAAATTCTGGCGGCTGACAAAACTCGAATCCTCCGGCCGCTCGATCGGGCGGGAGAGGATCTCGTCCAGCGAGCTCAGTGCCGTGGCCGCATTGTGGTACTGGGTCAGCAAGCCGGCCACCTGACCGATCGGCGCCAGCGCGCGCGAGGACAACATCGAACAGGCGATCAGCCCGCCCATGCTCAGCTCGCCCTCAGAGATCAGATACACGCCGAGCACGATGATCGCCACATTGGTGGTCTGCTGTACCCACAAAGCGCCGTTCATGGTCGAGGCCGAGAGCAGACGCAGCTGCGCGCTGGTGCGCGCCAGGAAGACCGCGCTCTGCTCCCACTTGCGCTGCATGTAGCCTTCGCAGCCGAGCGCCTTGACCGACTCCAGCCCCACCAGCGACTCGACCAGTGTCGCGTTGCGCAGCGCGCCGGCGCGATAGGTGGTTTCGGACAATTCATGCATCCGGCCTTGCACCGTCATTGCGTAGATCAACACCAGCACCACCCCGATCACGATGGGAATGATCATCGGCCAGGCGATCCAGCCGATCACCACCAGGAAAATCAACGCAAAAGGCAGATCGACGAAAGCGCTGACCGTGGCTGAGGTGATGAAGTCGCGCACCGTCTCGAAGGAGCGCAGGTTGGCGGCGAACGAACCCGCCGACACCGGCCGCTGCTCCATCCGCAAGCCGAGTACCCGCTCCATGATGTAGGCCGACAGCTTGACGTCCACCCGGTTGCCGGCCAGATCGATGAAGTAGCCGCGCATGGTGCGCATCACCAGGTCGGCGAGCATCACGATCGACACCCCGATCGCCAGCATCCACAAGGTTTCGACCGCGTTGTTGGGCACCACGCGGTCGTACACGTTCATGGTAAACATGGGCAGCGCGATGGCGAACAGGTTGATCATCAGCGCCGCCAGCATCACGTCGCGGTACAACGGGCGGTTGTCGTTGATCGCCCCCCAGAACCAGTGGCGGTGGCGCACCGCGCCAACCTCGGGGGTGCGGGCGTCGAAGCGGAAGCGCGGCCGCACGAAGATGACATAGCCGGCATAGCGAGCAGCCAACTCGTCCAGCGGCACCAGGGCTTCGGCCTCGCCCAGGTCGGGGAAGATCACCCGCGCCGCAGCGCCGTCGTCGCTCCAACCCAGCAACACGCAAGCCTGCTCGTCCGCCAGGATCAACACCACCGGGAACAAGGCGGCGTTGAGGCGATCGAGCGGCCGACGGGCCAGATTCGACGCCAGGCCTGCGCGTCGGGCAGCGCGATCGAACAACGAGGGCGTGAGTCGGTGCTCGACCAAGGGCAGGCCCGCCGTTGCAGCATCGCGCGTCAGCGTGCAACCGTGCGTGCGCGCCACCGCCAGCAGACATTCAAGCAAGGCATCGGGCCGATGCGCATCGGCACGCGCCGGCTCAACGGCGGGTGCGGCCTGGGGCGCGGCGTCGACTTGAGAAGTGTCGGTGTCAGTCATGTCATCCTGTCGCAGTTCCCGAGCGTCGGGGCGGAAGGCGAGTCTCGCAGTGCTGTAACGGCAACAACAGCGGTGACTTGATGCCAAAAGCCAATATTGGCACAGGGTCGCGTCACATCAGGTGACATCACCCCGCCCGGCGCGGGGGCGAAACAATTCTTTCAAGATTCAGGAACCCATCCCGTTGTTAGCACTCGAAGCATGCGAGTGCTAAAATGGACGCAATTTCTTGGGAGGACATTGTCGATGACGCACACTTTGTCGCTACCGGTCCCGACCACGGTCGGCAGCATCGATCAGTACATTCAGTTTGCCAACCGCATTCCCCTGCTCACCGAGCAGGAGGAAAAAACCTATGCCCATCGCTTCCATGACGAAGGCGACCTGGATGCGGCCCGCGAGCTGGTGCTGTCGCACCTGCGTCTGGTGGTGGCCATTGCCCGCGGCTATCTGGGCTACGGCCTGCCGCACGCCGACCTGATCCAGGAAGGCAATATCGGCCTGATGAAGGCCGTCAAGCGCTTCGACCCGCGCCGCGGCGTGCGCCTGGTGTCGTTCGCCATCCACTGGATCAAGGCCGAGATCCATGAGTACATCCTGAAGAACGCCCGTCTGGTCAAGGTGGCCACCACCAAGGCCCAGCGCAAGCTGTTCTTCAACCTGCGCAGCCTGAAGAAGGACCGCAGCGCCCTGAGCCCCGACGACGTCTCGGTGGTCGCCGCCCAGCTCGGCGTCAAGCCCGAGGAAGTGATCGAGATGGAAACCCGTCTCGGCGGGCAGGACGTGCCCCTCGAAGGCGGCCGCGACGACGATGACGAGCACTTTGCCCCCATCGCCTACCTGCGCGACCCGTCGGCCGAGCCGAGCGAACTGCTGGCCAACGCCGAGCAGGCCCAGTTGCAGAGCGATGGCCTGGTCAACGCCATGGCCGCGCTGGACGAACGCAGCCGCCGCATCATCGCGGCACGCTGGCTGACCGGCGACGACGGCAAGGCCGCCACGCTGCACGAGCTGGCCGACGAATACGGCGTCTCGGCCGAGCGCATTCGCCAGATCGAGGCCAAGGCGCTCAAGCAGATGCGCGGCGAGATGGCGGCGCTGGCCTGATTCGACGCCAGTCAGGCAAAGACAAGGGCGACCCGCGGGTCGCCCTTTTTCATGCGCTCAGCGCGCGCCGGGCGCCGACAGGCGCTTGACGCCCGCCACGAAGCGCTTCAGCGTCGGCGACAGCTCGCCACGCGGGATCGTCACGTCGATCAACTGGAAACGCCCGCGCGTAGCCACCGCCTGCTCCAGCGCAGCGGCCAGTTCGGCCCGGGTGTCGACCCGCACGCCGTCACCGCCCAGGCCGGCGGCCATACCGGCAAAATCCCAGGCACTCAGGTCGTTGAAGGATGACTCGGGCTGGAAGGTGCGCAGCATCTCCCAGGAGCGGTTGTTGAACACCAGCACGATCGGATCCCAGCCGAAGCGGCAGCAGTTGCCGAGCTCCCAGCCGGTCATCTGGAAGGCGCCGTCGCCCACCAGGATCAGCGGACGCTCGCCGGTCGCCGCCTGCAGACCCAGGCCAGCCGGCACGCCGAAGCCCATGGTGGCGTAGTAGCCCGGCGCCACCAGCGCCTGGTGGGCGATTTCCATGGCGGTGAACATGCAGTCGCCCATGTCGGCGGCGATCGGCATCACGCCGTGGCGGGCCATCAAGTCATTGATACCGCGGGCGATGTCGCCCGGCACGATCGGCGCATCATCGGCCACCATGCCGTGCGGATAGCTCGGCGGCGGCAGGGTCGGGACATGCCGCGCCGCGGGCGCGCGCTCGAGCAAGCGACGCACCACCGCACCGAGCGGCAGGTGGGCGTAAGTGTGATAACCCAGCGTGACCTCGCCGTCGCAGGCATGGATGGCCTTGCGCAGGTCGATCTGTCGCGCCGACACGCCGAAGTTGGTGTCGGACACCAGCACGCCGAGCATCAGCAGTGCGTCCGAATCCTCGACCAGCGCGGTCACCGCCTCGTCGCCGGCCACGCCCAGATAGGTGCCGGCCAAGGGGGCATCATGCCCGGCCAGCAGACCGCGACCGAGAATGCTGGTGACCACCGGAATCCCCAGTTGGCGCGACAGGGCTGCCACCTGCGCCTCCAGGTCGAAGCGCCGCACCTCGACGCCGACCATCAGCACCGGCCGCTCGGCCGTGGCCAGACGCGCCAGGATCTCGTCGGCACACGCATCCAGCGCCGCCGGGTCGATCGCCGGCGCGGCCTGCGCCACCACCGGCTCGCAGGGCTCGGCCACCATGTCGCGCGGCAGTTCGATGTACACCGGCCGCGATTCACGCAGACAGCTGGCCAGCACGCGGGCGATCTCGGCCGGCGCGGTGCGCGCGTCGGTCAGGCGCGCCTGGTCACAGGTGATTTCCTGATAGATGGCAAACTGCGAATCCAGCGTCTTGGCCTGGTGGTGGAGCAGCAGTCCGGTGCTCGCCTCGCCCTTACCCGGCGCGCCGGAGATGCCCACCACCGGCGACTTCTCGGCATAGGCGCCGGCCACCGGGTTGACCATGTTGAGCGCACCAGCGCCGTAGGTGACGGCGGCCACCGACAGCGTGCTGCGGATGCGCGCCGAGGCGTCGGCGGCAAAGC
>JAWKYX010000001.1:0-2435 GCA_041396265.1 Rhodocyclaceae bacterium | reverse complement strand
GCCCATGTCCGGCGAGCACACCGACCACACCGCGCCGAGGCTGGCGACGGCGAGGAAGGCCACCACCGTCTCGGGCAGGTTGGGCATGAAGGCGCACACCCGGTCGCCGGGCTGCACGCCGAAACCGCGCAGGGTGGCGGCCAGGGCGCCGACCTGGCGTTGCAGCTCGGCCCAGGACAGCTCGCGCTGCTCGCCCGCTTCGTTGCGGAAGACGATGGCCGGATGCGCGTCGGTGGCATGGCGGAACACCTGTTCCACATAGTTCAGGCGCACGCCGGGGAACCAGGTTGCGCCGGGCATGCGCGCGTCGGCCAGGGCGCACTCGGGCGTGCCGGTGGCGCGGAGGTCGAAGTAGTCCCAGAGCGCGCGCCAGAAGGCGTCGATGTCGGTCACCGACCACTGCCACAGGGCGTCGTAGTCGGCAAAGGACAGGCCGCGCTCGCGCGCCAGCCAGTGCATGAAGGCGGTGACCTGGGCCTTGCGGATGGTCTCGGCGGTGGGTTGCCAGACGGGGGCGGTGTGTTCCATGCGAGTCTCCTTGTGTCGGGTCGAGCAGGGGCCTCCCCGCGTGCTGGGGGATGGCCGTCGGTACGGTGGGGTCAGTGCGGGGTCAGCGGGCGGCCGATGCCACCGACTGGGTGCGTGTGCTCCAGTGCATGCGGTCCAGCAATACCTCGGGTGGCTGGGCGCCGGACACCGCCACATGGTCGTTGAAGACGAAATGCGGCACGCCGGTCATGGTCGGGCGCGCCGCCAGCACCACATGCTGGCGGAGGTTGTCACCGGTCCGGCCGTCTACCGGAGCGGTGGCCAGACGGGCGAGGACCGCGGGGTCGCCGATGTCCTGCCCCTCGATGAACCAGGCCGTGAACAGCCGCTCGATCAGCGCACCGGTGGTGCCCGTCGATGCGGACTCGGTGAGCAGGCGATGGGCCAGCCGGGTGTTGGGCATGGACGTGATCCGGTCGAACGCGAACGAGATGCCGGCACTGTGCGCGGCCGCCTGCACCTGTGCGCGCCGTGCGGCAACGGCGGCCGGCCCGCCCAGACGCCGCTCGTAGAAGGCCTGGTAGGGCAGGCCCTCGGGCGGCGTGTCGGGCAGCAGTTCGTGGGCGACCCAGCGCAGGTCGATCGCCACCTCGGGCCGCGCCCGGCGGAAGCGGGCGAGCGCCGTGTCGAGGTGGCGCTTGCCGATGAAGCACCAGGGGCAGATCAGGTCGAAATGCACCGCGATGTCGAGCCGGGGCGTCATGGCGTTGCCTCGGTGGCCGGGGCGGTGCTCAGCTGGCGCAGGAGCGCCAGCGCCTGCGGCCATTCGCCGAAACCAGCGGCGGGGTTGAGGTGCCCGACCGCGCCGATGTTCTCCAGCCGGCTGCCCCAGTCGCGGGCCATGGCTTCGACGCGTTCGAAGCGGGCCAGCGGGTCATTGGTGCTGGCGGCGAGGATCGACGGGAAGGGCAGTGCGGCACGCGGGATCGGCAGCCAGCCGTTGGCCTCGATGGCCGACAGGGCGGGGTAGCCCTCGGGCAGCGGGCGCTCCAGATCGGCCGGGGCAGCCAGTAGCGCGCCGTGGATGCGCCGGGTGTGGCCGTACTTGCGCGCCCAATGCACGGTGATCATCACCCCCGCGCTGTGGGCGGCGAGCAGCACCGGCCCATCGATGGCCTGCAGGGCGGCCTGCAGCGCCTCGACGCGCGCGGCGCAGGAGAGCTTGTCCGCTTCCAGCGGCGGCACGGTGCGTGAGGTGGGCAGCTTGTTGGCACACAGTGTCTGCCAGTGGTCCGCGACATGGTCACGCAGGCCGGGGACGAACAGGACGGTGGGGGGCAGGGTTTGATTCATGGAATGTGTCCTCGATGGGGTCAGCGTACTCAGGCGGCCGAGGGCGCCGAGTTGGCGGGGTGGCGCACCCGGTAGGCCTGGACGTCCTTGCGGTAGCTCAGGCGGCCGACGAGAAAGGCGGCGATCGCCAGCACGGGAATGGCGCCGGCCAGGCGCAGGGCGGTCATCAGGTCCTGCGAGTCGGCGATCACGCCGGTGAGGTAGGGCCCGGCGGCCAGCCCGAGGAAGTTGTTGAACAGGGTGAGCGTGGCGAAGGCGGTGGCGTGGATGGGGCTGGGCGTGAGGTTGGTGACGATGGCTCCGGCCGGTCCGGTGGTGCCGGCCGACAGGAACAGCCCGAAGCCCAGCACCACCAGCTGCGGCGTGCCCACCGGCAGGCTCAGCGCGATGCCGATCAGCACGAAGGTCACCACGCAGTAGCTGATCGCGACCAGCCACTTGCGTTCCGGGTCGTTTCGGCTGAGGCGGTCGGTCAGGTTGCCGCAGACGATCATGCCGACCGCGCCGATCAGCACGAAGACGGCCGACACCACGCCGGCGCTGCCGGTCGCCAGGCCGTAGTAGCGGTTGAGGAAGCTCGGCAGCCAGGCCAT